>JBBRPL010000072.1:0-42518 GCA_038228205.1 Chthoniobacterales bacterium | reverse complement strand
GCTCAAACTCTCCGGTGCCGCCTGGCTGCCGGCCAACGCTGAGTCCATCGCCCAGTTGCGCGTCCTGCGCTCCAACAACCAATGGGCCCAACTCTGGCCTCTCGCTGCTTGAACCTTTGGACCGGGTTTGAATCACGCCCCAGGCCAAGGGTGCCGCTAACATTGGCTGGACTCATGGGTTCTTACCCGTACCCTCGCCGCCACTTTCCCATGAAGCTCCGCCTCCGCCCCGCCCTGCTCGCCATCACCCTTGCCTTTGCCGCCCAGGCCTCGCTACGCGCCGCTGACGCTCCGAAACCGCTGAAGATTTTGCTCATTACCGGCGGTTGCTGCCACGATTACGCAAAGCAGAAGGACATTCTGAAAACCGGTCTCGAGGCCCGGGCCAACGTGGTCGTCGATCAGATTCATACCGACGACAAGAGCACCAAGCCGCCCCTCCCGATTTACGGCAACGCGGATTACGCCAAGGGCTACGACCTCGTGATACACGACGAATGCTCTGCCGGGATTAACGACCAGGCAGTGGTGGAAGCGGTGCTCGCGCCGCATCGCGCGGGCATTCCCGGCGTCAACCTGCATTGCGCCATGCACTGCTATCGGATCGGGAATCCCAATGACGCTGTAACGGAACTCGGGACGCCCCATGGCTTCTGGTTCGAATACCTCGGCCTGCAATCGAGCGGCCACGGTCCTCAGGAGCCGATCAGCATCAGCTTTACGGACAAGGGGAGCCCGATCGCCAAGGGTCTGAGCGATTGGACTACGATCAAGGAAGAGCACTACAACAACATCAAGATCTTCGAGACCGCCAAGCCGCTGGCGCATGGCAAGCAGATGGTGAAGGACAAGGAAAACGACTTCGTGGTTGCCTGGACCAACACCTACATGGGCAAGACCCGCGTGTTCAGCACCACCATTGGACACAACAACGACACTGTGGCCGATCCCCGCTACCTCGATCTCGTGACCAACGGCGTGCTGTGGGCGACCGATAAACTCGGCGAAGACGGCAAGCCGAAGCCGGGCTACGGGCCCGGCGGAAAATAACCGTCACTCCTAAAATCCCCCCACCCATGCTGCGATTCTCCGCGCTCCTCCTCGCGGTCTTCGTCGGCTGCGCCGACGCTGCCCCCGCCCGACCCAACGTTATCTACATCCTCGCGGATGATCTCGGCATCGGCGATCTCGGTTGTTACGGACAGGAAAAGATCCGCACGCCCAATATCGACCGACTGGCGGCCGAGGGCTTGCGGTTTACGCAGCACTACACCGGCAACAGCGTCTGCGCGCCGAGTCGGTGTGCCCTGATGACGGGTAAACACATGGGGCATGCGGTCGTTCGCGACAATGCCCAGCGCGCGCCCAACTCTGAAGGGCAGACCCCGATGCCCGAGTCGACATTCACGGTCGCGCAACTCTTGAAGCAGGCCGGGTACGCCACGGGCATGATTGGGAAGTGGGGACTCGGCATGCCGGAGGACAAGAGCAGTCCGAGCAATTTTGGATTCGACTATTATTACGGATACCTGTGCCAGGGCGTGGCGCATACCTACTACCCGCCGCACATGTGGCGGAATGATCAGCGCGAAATGCTTCCCGGCAATCCGCCTTATGACGCCAGCATGAAGGGCGTCATCGATTCCGGCGGCCAGGTCTACTCTCACGATCTCATGGCGGACGATGCCCTGCGGTGGGTGCGCGCGCAAAAGGACAAGCCGTTCTTCCTCTACCTTGCCTTCACCATCCCGCACCTGTCGCTGCAGGTTCCGGAGGATTCCCTGGCCGAGTATCGGGACAAAGGGTGGTCGGAGACGCCATTTACCAACTCCAAACACTACGCGAATAACGACGCGCCCCGCGCATCCTACGCGGCGATGATCACCCGCATGGACCGCGATGTCGGCCGGCTCATGACTCTGCTTCAGGAACTCGGCCTCGATGACAATACGCTCGTATTTTTCTCGAGCGACAACGGTGCCGTCTTTCCACTTTCCGGCACCGACCCGGAATTTTTCCATAGCACGGGTGGCTTTCGCGGCTTCAAGCAGGATCTCTACGAGGGAGGCATTCGCACGCCGCTGCTCGCCCGCTGGCCGGGCCACGTGAGGGCTGGGAATGTGAGTGATCATGTTTCCGCATTCTGGGATTTCCTGCCGACCATGGCCGAACTCATCGGTGCGGCCGCGCCAGCCGGGACCGACGGCCTGAGTTTCCTGCCGACGCTCCTGGGCCAGCCGGGGCAAATGAGGCACGACTTCCTCTACTGGGAATATCACAGCCAGGGTGGGCGGGTCGCAGTGCGCCTGGGTGACTGGAAAGGCGTCCGCAACGGGGTGAAGAAAAATCCGGACGCGCCTCTCGAACTTTACAATCTGGCGGTGGATGCTGCCGAAGCGCACGACGTGGCCGCGGAGAATCCCGACGTCGTCGCCCAGATCCGTGACATCATGACCCGCGAACACACACCCAGCCACATCCCGGCATGGAACTTTTGACTCTGGCTGACCCAACTTCACTTTCATGAAAATCCTGCGCGTGCTTCCACTTTTGTTCGCCGCGGCTTTGGCCGCCACGGCCCTCGCCGAGGACAAACCCCGCCCGATCAAGGCGCTGATGGTCTGCGGTGGCTGCTGCCATGACTACGAGGCACAAAAGAAGATCCTCAGCGAGGGCATCACGGCGCGCGCCAATGTGGAATGGACGATTGTCCATGAGGGCATTCCGATAAAGGGTGGGACGGATGCGCGCGATGTTCGGGTCAGTATTTACGAGAAGCCCGACTGGTCAAAAGGCTACGACATCGTCGTCCACAACGAATGCTTTGGGACGGTCAATGACGTGGCCTTTGTCGAAGGAATCGCGGCGCCCCACAAGGCCGGCCTGCCCGCCGTCATGCTCCATTGCTCCTCGCACAGCTACCGGGCGGCTGAGACGGACGAATGGCGGATGTGTGTCGGCATTACCTCCCGCAGTCACGAGAAGATCCGCGATCTGGTCGTCAAGAATCTCCTGCCGGACCATCCGGTCATGAAGGGTTTTCCGGCCGAGTGGAAAGACCCGTCGGCGGACGAACTCTACAAGAACGAGAAAATCTGGCCGACCGCCACGCCGCTGGCCAAAAGCTACGGCGAGGACACGAAGATGGATCACGTGAATATCTGGGTGAACACCTACGGCAAGGCGAAGGTCTTCTCGACCACGCTCGGCCACAGTAACGACACGATGTCGAGTCCGGTTTACCTCGATCTCGTGACGCGCGGTTTGCTCTGGGCTTGCGACAAGCTCAATGAGGACGGCACGCCCAAAGCCGGTTACGGTCCCGGCGGGAAGTAGCGTTGCGTTCGCCGCGGATGCGGCGACCTTTCCTCCCCGCCGTCATGGCCGAAGAGATCGAACGAAAATTTCTCGTCACTGGCGACGCTTGGCGCGCCTTGGCCGAGCCCGTCCATTTGTGCCAGGGCTATCTGGCGGACGATCCGGACCGGACCGTCCGGGTTCGGGTGGCGGGCGATCGCGCATGGATCACGGTCAAAGGCCTGACGGTCGGCGCCAGCCGCCGCGAATATGAATACGAAATCCCGGCCTCCGATGCGCGGGAGATGCTCGACCTCCTCTGCTTGCAGCCGCTTCTGGAGAAACGCCGCTCCCGCATTCCGCGCGCCGGGCTGACCTGGGAAGTGGACGAGTTTCTCGGCGAAAATACCGGATTGATCGTGGCCGAGGTGGAATTGGCTTTCGCGGATCAACCCATTGACTTCCCGGGGTGGATTGGGAAAGAAGTCACGGGAGAGCCCCGCTACTACAATTCGAATTTGTTGAAAAATCCGTACTCGCGCTGGGGCCAGACCGTGTAAATTCTACGATGGCAGCCGACGAATCGACACCCACCACCGACCTGGAAGTCCGCAGTTATTTCATCCGCGGGCGCAACGCGCTCCTGACCCGCGCGGATTTCGGCGAATTGTATGTCGATTATTACCTGCACCAGGGACAGCACGGCTACCAGCACGAGCCGGCGCATGACGGACTTCTCAAGCAGGGCCTGGCCGCCATCACCCTGCACGCGGCCAGCCGCCCGTGGAATGAATCGGCCGCCTGGACGATTCACCTTCAGGATCCACTGCTGAACCTCTTCATGACCGGTGACAATCGGCGCGGCGCGATCGTCGGCCAGCTCTTCACCGAGAATGTGAAGGAAGACGCGGCGCAGCTTTTCATCGCCGATGTGGTCCGCGAGCGGGCGGAATCGCGCCGCAGTGCGGTCGAGTTCACGGGCAACGATATCTTTCGGGCGGTGGAGCAATACTACGTCCAGAGCGAGCAGCGGATCGGCCGCTATTTCCAGCATGGCCCGGAGGATTTTGTGTTCATCTCGGCCCAGCCGCAATGTGATCTCGCGTGGCTGGAGCAACTCGACGAAGCCGCCATTTTGACGATCGACCAGACCGAGCAACTCAGCCTGCTCGAGCGCCGCCACTACCGCTGGGAATGCGGTTGCACCCAGGCGCGCATGTTCGCCGTTCTCGCCTCCGTGATGAAGACGGATCCCGAAGGGCTGTTCGGCGACGATCCCGTTCTCAAGATCAGTTGCCCGCGGTGTGGCGCCCGGCACACGGTCACGCGCGAGGCGCTCGAGGCCTACGTGGCGGCGAAGGAGTGATGGTGGCCGCCGGCGAAGAATACGAGCAACGCTTCGGCGGAATCGCCCGGCTCTATGGCCGGGACGGGTTGCAGCGCCTGCGGGTGGCGCACGTCTGCGTCATCGGCGTGGGTGGCGTCGGGTCATGGACCATCGAGGCGCTCGCGCGATCCGGGGTCGGCGCGCTGACGATGATCGATCTCGATGACGTGTGCGTGACCAATGTGAACCGGCAACTCCATGCCCTCGATGGGCAGATCGGACGTCCCAAAGTCGAAGCGCTTGCCGACCGGGTCCGGCTCATCAACCCCGGGTGCCGCGTCGTCGCGATCATGGAATTCTTCACCGCGGCGAGCGCTGCGCACCTCCTGGAACCGGGATTCGACTTCGTTATCGATGCCACCGATAAACTGTCGAACAAGTGCCTGATCATCACCGCCAGCCGTGAGCGGAACATTCCGGTCCTCACCGTGGGCGGCGCCGGCGGCAAACGGGACGGCACTGCGATCCGTGTGGTCGATCTCGCGCATAGCGTTCAGGATGAGTTGCTGCGCCAGGTCCGCCGCAAGCTCCGCCGCGACCACGGCTTTCCGCGAGAGCAGAGCGCGCCGTTCGGCGTGCCATGCGTCTATTCGCCCGAGAAGCCGGTCTACCCATGGGCCGATGGCACATGCTCCGCCGACCCCGAGCCTGGGAGCAGCCTGCGGCTGGACTGCGCGAGCGGCTTCGGCACCGCCACCCACATCACCGCAGCCTTTGGCCTGGCCGCCGCCGGGGAAGTGGTGGGGCGAATTGCGGATGGGGTGAGCGCTTCGAAAAAAGATCTGCCATCCCCCGGTGAGAACGACGGGTTTCCTCCTGGCTAGCCAACTTTCCGCTTCAACCCGAGGGCGCCGATTCGCGAGTAGAGCGTGGTCGGTTTCATCCCGAGCAGCGCCGCGGCGCCGGCCGGACCGGACACCTTGCCGCCGGTCCGGGCCAGGGCGGCCGCGATGTCTTCGCGCTCGCGCTGCTTGCGTTCGTGCCTCGTGAGGAAAAGGCGGCCTTCGGCGGGGTTGGCCGCAGCGGGAAGGGAGGATTTCGCGGAGAGCGGAATGTCGAACTGGAGCGGACCCCCGCGCGACAGGATGACGGCGCGTTCGATCGCGTTTTGCAATTCGCGGATGTTGCCTGGCCAGTCGTGCGCGGCGAGTTGCCGGGCGACGCTCTCGGCCAGCCGGGGCGGGCGCCGATTCAGGCGGCGCGCGGCTTCGCGGATGAAATGCTCGGCGAGACGGGGAATGTCTTCGCGGCGTTCGCGCAGCGGTGGGCACTCGATCGGAAATACGCTCAGGCGATAGAAGAGGTCCTGCCGGAAGGTGCCGGCGGCGACTTCGGCGGCCAGATCGCGGTTCGTCGCGGCGAGGATGCGGACGTTGAGTTGGCGCGAGCGCGCTTCGCCGATGCGCTCGACCTCCTGCTCCTGGAGCACCCGCAGCAGTTTGGCCTGCATGGCCAGCGGCACTTCGCCGATTTCATCCAGGAAGAGCGTGCCGCCGTCGGCCAGTTCGAAGCGGCCGGGTTTGTCCCGGAGCGCCCCGGTGAAGGCGCCTTTCACGTGGCCGAAAAATTCGCTTTCGAAGAGCGGCTCGGGGATGGCTCCGCAGTTCACCTTGATGAGCGGGCGATCCTTGCGCGCGCTGCGTTCGTGGATGGCCTGGGCCACGAGTTCCTTGCCGGTCCCGCTTTCCCCGGTGATGAGCACCGTGGCGTCCGTCTCCGCCACGAGTTCGATTTGCTCGAGCACCTTCCGCAGGGCGGGGCTTTCGCCCACCAGCGCGCCCGACCCGCGCGCGATGCTCACCTCTTCGCGGAGTTGGATGTTCTCTTCCTCGAGCCGCTCCTTGAGGTAGGCGATTTCCTCGAAGGCATTCACATTGGCGAGGCTGACTGCCGCGTAGTCCGCAAAGATGCGCAGCCAGTCGAAATCGGTCCTGGTCAGCACGCCGCGGTCGAAGATCGCGAGCACGCCGAGCGCGGCGCCATGAAAGACCAGCGGCTGGCCGGCGAAAGTGCGAACGCCTTCCCGGCGAAACCATGGGCGGTCGGCGATCCACTCTTCCTCCCCGGTGAGTTCCTGCAAGAGGACGGGCTCCCCCGAATCCGCGGCGCTGACCTTGCCGAAGCCGATCGGCAGCCGGCGATACGCGCCCTCGATCCCCGTGAGATCGGCGGCCGGATCGCGGGAATTCCCCGCGCTCGCCGCGAGGTGCAGGCAGCGGCTTTGATCCGGGCACTGCGGGCGCAAGCGGCACGTGACGCACTGATCGCCCGGCGCGAGCAGCCAGATGCGGGCGAGCGCCACATTATCGCAGCCGGCGATTCCGTTCACGATCGTCCGCAGCACGTCGTGGTGCGTGCGGCATTGCGCGACCGAGACCATGACACTCGGAAGGAGGGCTGGATTCACAGGGCGAGTATACGCAATTTCGTAAGACTTATAACGATATTTCGTAAATTACGAATATTCGTATCGAATTATGACACGCGATGGAATGTCGCAAATAACTATCGAATAGACAGTTGCATCCACTGAAGCATGTCTGGCACGCCACGTGATAAGGAAGGGAAAAACACCAATTCTATGCAAACCTTCCTCTTCTTCCGAATCGTGTTCGCCCTTCTCTTCGTGGGAACGCTGGTCGCGGGCGGTTTCCTCTTGAAGAACTTCCAGACACTGTTTGGCGTGGACCCGACCATGCCGAGCGAGGGACAGAGTTCGCGTGCCTACAGTAAGGTCCAGATCTTCTCCATTTGGGCCCATGCGGTGCTCCTCACCGGCGCGCTGGCGCTCTTTCTTTAACCCGCCAACGGAACCTCAGAAACTCAGAAGAGGGGGCCATCGAATCACTCGAATGACACGAATGACACGAATGACGAATTCCCCCATTCGTGTGATTCGCTGGCCCTTTCGGCTCCTTCCGTAGCGACAGGCCCAACGCGACGCGATAGCATGCTCAAGACGCCATGGCCCAAAAATACATGCAGATCATGCTCACGCCCGCCGTGCAGCGGGTGCAGGATCGATATTTCGGGAAGCACCAGGTCGTGGAGGGCGCTCCAGAGACCGATGCGCTGACCCCGGAAGAAGTCGCCTTTATCGACGGCCGCGACAGCTTTTACATGGCGACCGTCACGGAGACTGGCTGGCCTTACGTGCAACATCGCGGGGGACCGCCGGGATTCGTGAAGGTCCTGGGGCCGAACCTCATTGGCTTTGCGGATCTTAAAGGAAATCGCCAGCTCCTCACTGCGGGAAACCTCGACGTCAGCGATCGCGTGGCCCTCTTCATGATGGACTACCCGCGCCGCGAGCGACTCAAGTTGCTCGGGCACGCCCGCGTGCTCGATGCGCACGAGCACCCCGACCTGGTCGCCCAACTGGCTCCCGAGCCGTTGCGCGCCAAGGTCGAGCGCTTGTTCCTCGTCCAGGTCATTTCCTACGACTGGAACTGCCCCCAGTACATCACCCCGCGCTTCACCGCCGCGGAGATCGAGAGCCATATCGCCCCGTTGAAGGCGCGCATCGCGGATCTGGAAACCCAGCTTGCCGCGCGCGATCGTGCGGGTGGGTCGGCTGCTTAATCGGCGCGGAGGGGAGAATACGGAACGGCGCGGTAGCGTTTTGGAGCGCGGGGCAGCAGCGACGCACTCCAAAAACGCCTGCGCTCCCCGAAAATCTTCAACGAAAAACAAAAAATGGTGATCTCGCTTCCCCCGACGGCTATGGTGACCGCATGGAAAATGATCCCGTCGATCCAGTCCCGCCGGAGCTCCAGGTCTGGGTGGATGCGGAGATCGCGCTCGAAGGGCGGATCTCTCCCGCCGATCACCAAACGATCGAGAGCGCCTTCGGCAAGCTGCCCGGCGTGGCATCTCTGACCTTTGTCGATAATCGGGTCGCCATCCGATATGATCCCGAGCGGATCACCCTTGCGCAGTTCCGTGGGCTCATCGCCCAGGCCGGCTTCCGGGTTTCCGACGTGGAAAGCGGAGCGTCGTCTCCTGCGGTCGAACCGACCGAAGAGGGGACGCACTCGATCGAGCCCGACCGCTGAGGACGGCTGCCGGACGAGGGAGTGTTTGAAAACCTCCCTTTTGCAGCCAATCCGAGACCCAAAAACGCGGGCGCAATGACCAGTGCGGAGCTGACGTGTGGCCCTCGGAGGCTCTCCCTCTTCATCTTCACCTTTCGATTGTGTTCCAGCTACTTACAAACGCCGAAGGTCCCTCATCCGTCGTCGAAGTCACCGTTCAACAAAATCGCCGCCTCCACCCGCGAAAGGGCAGAGGCGGCGATGATGAACGGAATCAGACAGATCCGGTCGCGGTACGGTAGCCCGGCCGGAAGCTGCCTATCGGATCACGTCCAGGCGTAGTGACCCGAAATCCAGATGCGATGACCGTGCCGCCATTCCTTGTGGGCTGGAATCCAGATGCGATGCCCATGGTGATGATGGTGATGATCGTGACCGGATTCGATGACGATGGTAGTGGCGTTCGCCGTGGTGGGAGCAATGCCGCCAACCATGAGGAGGCCGCCAAGCAGGAGTGCTAGGGAGTTTTTCATAAGTTCGACCCTTATATCGAGATGACAGAAAAGTAGGAAAGGTAATTTTTGCGGGTGAAAATTTTGCTCTTTGCTGTTTGACCTGGCACCTCTTCAGAGTGGGACGGCGCCGAGGGCTCCTCGCTGTCGACTTTGAGTCACAATAGGAACGCGGTGACGCCGACGGCGATTCCGACGCCGCCGAGGGCGATTCCCGCCCACCAGAACTTGTGGGATTTGGCGAGAATCGAGACCGAGCACACGACCACGGCAATCTGAAGGAACAGGGACGATTGGTCGCACCGATCGTTGATCGCCGAAAGATGTTTGGCCTCGCGCACGAGCGTCTCAGCTTCCTTCTTGATCTCCCCCTTCTCCTCATCGTAGCGCTCAGCCACTTTGCGCAGCCGCTCGGCCTCACCCTTGGTTTCCTCGGAAACATTCTGACCCGACAATCGAGTGAGCAGATCCGCGTGCAGAGTGCTTAACTGGCTCTTGATGCTCTTGGCCTGAAAGTATCCCCAGTTGTTCGTGGCCTCGTTCGTCTTGATGATCGCGTCGGTTTTCGCATTGTCCCCGAGATTCCCCACCAGGGAGAGCGTGATCGCGATGATGGCGATCGTCAGCGCGACTCTGCGTTCGAAGGGGTCTTTTGCTTCGGGAACTTCTGGGGAATCTGCCATGCGAGTGTTGTAGTGGCTCCGCGTCCGAGAGCAACGCCGCAGACACGGGAAAAATCAGGTTGCCTCGTGCCCAAAGTCCACGGAAGCCAGGAACGCCCCTGCCGCGTCCATCGCCGCATTTCACCACACCCGCGCGCCCTCGGGCGGCGATGACGATTGCATTTCCACACATCCACACGACACTGCCGCCCCGCCGAGATCATGAGAATTTTCCTTCCGTTGCTGTGTCTTGTCCTGGTCGCGGCGCCGCGCGCCTATCCGTGGGCCGCGGAGGGCCATGTGGCCATTGCTGAGGTCGCGCAAGGGATGCTCACGCCCGAGGTCAAAGCGAAGACCGACGCGATCCTGGGCAAGGATGGATTGCCCACTGTGGCGAGCTGGCTCGATGACGTCCGCAACGCTCTCAGACATTCGGTGGGCCCGCTCAAGAACGACCCCGAGGCCAGGGCGTTCAACGCCAACTTCCCCGAAAACGGCGAGTGGCACTACGTGAACCTCCCGGTGGGTGTCTCCGTGTATTCTGAGACCAGTCCCTTCGCTTCGAAAAACGACATTGTCCACGCGATCAATCATTGCGTCGACGTGCTGGAAGGCCGGGCGGCGGACCTTAATCCCGTGCAGGCCC
Source organism: Chthoniobacterales bacterium (assembly GCA_038228205.1). GTDB lineage: Bacteria > Verrucomicrobiota > Verrucomicrobiia > Chthoniobacterales > Chthoniobacteraceae > Chthoniobacter. The sequence goes on along the minus strand of JBBRPL010000072.1, from coordinate 31,980 downwards.
TGCGGACGCTCATCCACCTGGTCGGGGATGCGCACCAGCCGATGCACACCATTGCCGGCTACTACGATCTGGGCGACCTGGCTCATCCCAAATTGATCGCGGACGGCACGGCCGCGGTGGGCCGGCCCGATGATCGGGGGGCCAACCAGCTCTTCTACGGGAAGTCGCTCGAACTCCACGCCTACTGGGACAAGAAGATGCCGCAAAAGGTGCAGCGGGCGCAGCCAAAAGAAACCCTCGCGCATCAAGTGGCGACCGGCTTGACCGTGCAGACGTGGGCGACGGCGGGCGACTATCACCAGTGGGCCGCGAAGTGGGTGGGGGAGTCCGCTGGGGAAGCGATCAACGCCTACAAGGGCATTCAATTCGGCCAGGCGACGCTCAACGAGGACAAGACCATCGCTCGCATCGAGATCACGCTGCCCGACCGTTACGATGAGATTCAAACCGCGCGCGCCAAAATCCAACTGGCCAAAGGGGCCTGTCATCTGGCGCAATTGCTCAATGCCATCCGATACAAATGACCTCTTTCAGAATCGTCTCCGCATGATCAAGAAATCGACCCTCGTCCTGCTCCTCGCCTTCGTCGCTTCGCTTTCGGGGTGCGCCACGCCGCAGCAGGCCTACGTCAATCAGCATCCGGAATTATCCGCGGAGCATCGCAAGATCATAGCGGCAGGCCGGCTGGTGGATCACGCTCCCGTGGCGGGGATGACTCGCGAGCAGATTCGCCTGACGATGGGAGTGGACCCCACGCAAGTCACTTCCATCAATGGCGAGGACGCGTGGGTGTGGGTGAAGAAGAGAGGGGATAGTCTGACGCTCATGGACGAGTCGGATCACGGCGGAAGTCCCGGCGCGGGCAGCTTCAGCGGCCTCCCGCGGGACAGCGAACCCGAGACGAAGAAACCGATGATCATTCGCACCACCGTCTTCTTCCACGGCAACCTGGCCACGCGCGTCGACGTGACCGCCCAGGCGCTCAGTCTTTAGTTTCCCTTTCCCAAGCCGGAACGGATGCGCCGCACGAATTCTTCCACCGTCTTCGTTTCGTTCCCGACGTTGCGCAGCGGGGATAGCGCGCGGTCGCCGGGTGGATAGCTCGCCGGGTTGGCGAGCTGTTCCGCCTTCAGGCGGGCGCGGGCCGCTCGATTCGGATTCGTGTAGGGATACGCATTGCTGATGAGGACGCCGATCTCCGGGTCCAGGCAGTAGTTGATGAAGTCTTCAGCCAGCCGCTGGTGCGGAGCCCCGGCGGGAATGGCCAGGCTGTCGAGAAACATGTGCGCCCCCGCGGCGGGCAGCACGTATTGGAATTTGTGATCCCGCTGCCAGAGCAAGGCCGCTTCCCCACTCCACACGATCCCGATCACGGCCTTCCCGTCCAGCAATGCGGTATGGGGGCTATCGGAATCAAAGACGGCCACCTGCGGAAGCCATTGGTTCAAGACCGGCTTGATCCGGGCGAGGTTTTCATTGCCCACGTCGGTGATGGGCAGACCCAGAGAAGCGAGCGCCCAGGCGGCCATCTCGCGCGGGTCATCCACCACGACAATGCGCCCGCGATACTTCCCGGAGAAGACATCCGCCCAAGTCTCAATGGGTTCCGTGATTTGCGCGGTATCCACGACGATGCCGACCGTGCCGGCGAGCCACGGCACGCTGAATTTGCCTCCTGGGTCATGGGGCAGCCCGAGATACTTGGGATCGATGTTTCGCCAATTCGGAATCCGCGCCCGGTCGATGGGCTCCAGGCCGTGCGCTTGCATGAGCGCCGCGACGTAGGCCTGGCTCGGTTGCACGAGATCGTAGAACCCGGGTTTTGCTTTGAGCATCGCGAGCATCTGCTCGTTGGAATTGTAGTTCACCGTCACGACTTTGGCGCCGGTCTTTCGGCCAAAGCCCGCGATCACCTTTTCCGGAACGTACTCCGTCCAGCAAAGGAGATTGAGGACGGCGTCGTCCCCGGCCAGGCATGTGGCCAGGAGCGTCTGCACAACGGCGATAATTCGGAGAGATCTGCGGAAAAAACGCATCGGGTGAGAATGCGACCTTCGGTCGTCCGTGTCGACAGGCGCGGTGGTCGTCGTGAATGACCGGGCGTCGACCGCCAACTTTCTACCATCCTCCTCGGGGTCATTCTGAGGATTAAAACACGAGGACGCGCCGATGAGTGAACGCACTTCCGCTGGACGATCCCCTCGCGACCCACGACGCTCGCGGCGATGTCTCATGATCCGGCGCAAATACTTGCTGACAACCTTCACCACGCGAAGACCGTCGGCGACTTTGATCGGGCCGCACGGGAGGCGCTGCAATCCTTCGACGCGCTGAACGAACGGATCATCGAAACCACGGGAGTGAAGCTCGCCTGCGGCGCGGGTTGCTCCGTGTGCTGCTCGCTCCGGGTCGATGTCTTTGCCCACGAGGTCTTTCTCCTCGCGCACCATATATGGTCCCATTTTTCCGGGGAGGAACTCGCGGCCCTCCTGGAGCGTTTGGAAGCGCACGAAGGGCGGGTGTTGCCCATGACCCCCTACGAGCACGCTACGACGAACGTCCGCTGCCCCTTGCTGCGCGGCAATTTTTGTGGCGTCTATGCGGCGCGCCCGCACTCCTGCCGCCGGCACCATTCGCAGGACCTGGCCGCATGCCAGTACACCTTCGACCACCCGACGGATCTCGAAACTCCCGCCGCGCACGATCGCGCTTTGTACCGGGCCTTGACGGAGGCGATGATCCAGGGAGCGGAGCAGTACGCGCAACTGGGCTTCGATCACACGATCTACGAATTGGGCACCGCCCTGGCTGAGGCGCTCCGCGATCCGGCATGCTGGACGCGCTGGCGCAACGGCGAGCAGGCCTTTCTGCGCGCGTCGGTGACGCCCGCCGGGTAGATGCGGCGCGATTCCGCCGCGCGATATTTGGAAGACATCGGGAGAGAGGGATGTAAAGCTCGGGCAAATCCATGACGACTTCCCTCCTCATTTCACGGCGTGCCGCACTGCGGCGTCTCGGGCTGCTCACCGGCGCGATGCAACTCGTGCCGGTCCGCGGGCAGGCCGCGGAGCCAGCCTTCCGGGTGGCCTCTTTCACCGCGGATGTCACGGTTCCTCTCGGGCACGGCATGATGGGCGGCTCGTGGCTGTCGAAAAGCATTGCGGATCCGCTGGAGGCCCACGGGGTCATATTTCTCGGGGCGGAGGCCCCGGTGGTCATGGTCTCGGTCGATTGGTGCGAAATCCGCAACGAAGCCTACGCGCGCTGGCAGACGGTGTTGGCGGAAGCGGCTGGCACCAAGCCCGAGCGGGTCATGATCACGACCGTGCATCAACACGATGCCCCGGTGGCCGACCTGGCCGCGGAGCGGATCCTCCGCAGCCGGGGGCTGAAGGGGACCGTCTGTGACCCCGATTTTCACGAGCGCGCGGTGCAAGCCGTGGCGCAGGCCCTGCGCGCGAGCCTCGGCGGGGCGCGTCCGGTGACCCAACTTGGGACCGGCATGGCCAAGGTGGAACGGATCGCCTCCTTGCGCCGCTACGTCACGCCGGAGGGAGAGGTCCGCTTCGATCGTTTCAGCCGCACGACCAACCCCATCGCCACGAACGCGGGGGAAGGAGGGATCGATCCGTGGCTTCGGACGATCAGCTTCTGGAATGGCGACGAGCCGCTCGCCGCGCTCAGCTTCTACGCCGTGCATCCGATGAGCTATTACGGGCAGGGCGAAGTTTCCGCCGATTTTCCCGGAATCGCCCGGCGGCGCCGGCAGGCCGAGACACCGGGAGCCGCGCAGATCTACTGTTCCGGTTGCAGTGGCAACGTGACGGCCGGCAAGTACAACACCGGCGCGCGGGACAATCGCGCCGCGCTGGCCGGGCGCCTCTACGACGGTCTCGCCGCCGCGTGGAGCGCGACGCAGCGCCAGCCCGTGCGGGGCTTCACCTATCGCGTGGCGCCATTGCATCTCGAGCCGCGCGGCGGGGCCGGTTTCAGCCAGGCGGAGCTGGAAGGGCAACTGACGCCCGACGCCAAGCCCTTCGCGCAATGCCTCGCCGCCATGGGCCTGAGCTGGCGCGAGCGGGTGGCCACCGGGCGCCCCCTCGAAATCCCCTCGATCGATTTCGGTCCGGCGCAAATCGTCCTCCTCCCCGGCGAAAGCTACGTCGAGTACCAGCTCGCCGCGCAGCAGATGCGGCCCGATCAATTCATCTGCGTGGCGGGCTATGGCGACGGCGCGACGGGCTATCTGCCGACCGAGCGCTACATCGCCGAGCGCGACACCAATCTGAGCGACTGGTACTGGGTCGCCCCCGGCAGCGAGCCGCGGCTGATGACGGCGGTGCAGCAGGCGCTGGCGGTGCGGAAAGAATGAGGACGAAAGCGGGACGCTTCGCCAAAAGGGAAGCGTCTCCCCCTCGTGGGTCATCCTGAGCTTGCGAAGGACCTGTGATCTCTGCCTTTCCTCACACGCCAAATTGCGGATGACCGGAGGAGATCAGAGGCCCTTCGTTCCTCAGGGTGACGAATTGGGGGGCGCCCGCAATGTGGCACGAGCGCCATCCGGCTGACGACGCGGGCAAAGGAGTTTTCTTCCGTTCAAAATCATTCTGCTGCCGCCCTCCCGCGTTGGACCTCTGCATTCAACTTCGGTCGTTGTCGTGAGTCCGTCTCACATCATTTTGACAAATCCCGCACCGTGTCCTGACACATCTCCCGGCGCGGCGATCTACCGTGGCTTCATGAAGACCACCCTGCTCACCGCTCTCCTCATCGCCGCGCCTTTCCTGAACGCCGCCGACCAGCCCTACATGATGCCCAGCGAAGATGCACAGCAGCTTCAGCAACTCACGGCACAGCCGGGTTTCCCCCGTGCCCCACGGCACGTCGAAGCCCAGTCCCGCAATCCCCTCATCGACTTCGTTCGCTATCGGCTGATCGCCGCGCAGGTCGAACCCTTGCGCGAACAGCATCGGGTGACCGAGGAGCAATTCGCGGCCATGGCCTCCGAACCGGGCACGGTGGTGCTCGATGCGCGGAGCGCCGACAAGTACGCCATGCGCCACATCGCAGGAGCGATCAACCTCCCATTCACCGACTTCACCGAAGAATCCCTGGCCAGCGTCCTTCCGACAAAGACCACGCGAGTGCTGATCTACTGCAACAACAACTTTCGGGGAGCGCCCAAATCGCTGGCCACCAAGGCGGCGCCCGCGTCGCTCAACATCTCGACCTACATCGCCCTCGCCACCTACGGCTATACCAACGTCTATGAACTCGGCCCCCTGCTCGGCGTCGCTACCACGAAACTGCCCTTCGCCGGCACCGAAGTGACGCCTGGGAAATAGGTATGGGGAGGGCTGCGCTCGCTGGCGCGAGGGGCGCCTCCCGATTGGTCCCGCGCCGTTCCCACCGGACGGTCTCGAATTCAAAATCGACGCCCGAGCAAAAACTGACCTCTCTCCCCGCCGCGGTACCCGTCCTCGCGTTCCGTGACGGGCCATGCCTAGATTGACAGCCCATGAACCTGGTTCCCTCCTCGCTAGCCGTCGCGACTCTGGTCGCGCTGAATCTTCTTTCCCTCGAATTGCGCGCCCAAGCCCCGGCCGCCCCGGTCGTCGCGCCCGTGGTCGATCTCGCCGCTCCGGTCATCGCCCGGAGCACGGAAGGCGTGGTGACGATCACGTGCGCCACGCCGGGCGCGGTCATCCGCTACAGCATCGACGGTTCCGATCCCGGGCCCAAGACAGGACCCTATCTGGCTTCGGTCCTCCTGCCTGCGGGTGGGCTCGTGAAGGCCCGGGCGTTTACGGAAGATCGCAAGCTGAAGAGCGCGCCGGCGGAACTCAAGGTCGAGCCGGTGCCCGGCGCCACGCCGCTCCCCTCGACGTTGGTCCCTTGCACGCAGGATCGCGATTGGCCCGTTTACGATTGGGCGAAACGTCACGCCGCTGTCACGCAACTCGCCACAGAGCGGAAGGCATCCCTCGTTTTCATCGGCGATTCGATCACCCAAATGTTCGGCGGCGACCCTCACGACCGCGGGCAGCCCGGCAAGGACGTGTGGGAAAAGTATTACGGGAAACGCAGCGTGGTGAATCTCGGGTTTGGATACGACTTCGTGGAAAATACGCTCTGGCGCTTGCGGCACGGAGAACTGGACGGCGCGGCGGCGAAGGTGGTCGTCATCATGATCGGCACCAATAATATCAACCGGAACACGCCCGAGGAAATCGTGGCGGGGATCAGCGCCATCCGTGCGGAAGTGCGCCAGCGTCAGCCGGCTGCCAGGATTGTGCTCATGGCCGTCTTCCCGCGGGGCGCCAAGCCCGACGCCACGCGCGCCAAAGTCGATGTGCTGAACAAGCTCGTGGCGGAATCCGTCGCGAAGGAGGGGAGCGTCACGTTTCTCGACATCGGCGCGAAATTTATAGAGCCCGATGGCAGCATCCTGCGGGAGACAATGGGAGATTTTCTCCATCCCACGGCCAAGGGCTACGAAATCTGGGCGAGCGAACTCGAGCCCATGCTGACCAAACTGCTCGGCGAAGGGACAAAGTAGAAGCGGCCTCCTGCCGCTTTAGGCGTGACACGGAAAGCGGCATCCTGCCGCTTCTACGTTCCGCTGCGGAGGGGACCGCGCTGCGCTACTGCCCGGTAGCCGCCGGCGCCACCACCTTCACGCCGCTCATCGGATAACCGGACACAGCCCGCCAGGCGAGTTGCTCGAGCAATCGGTTCAGCGCCTCGGCCTGCGGCACATTTCGCAGATCGGCGGGCACGGGCAGGCCTTCCGGGCTGCGGCCGTAGATGGTGGCGAAGTGACAATAGGTCACCAGTTCCGCAAGCGTGGGCTGCGGGTGGCCGAGGTCGTCGCGAAATAAATCGGTCTGCTTCGCCAGGCCCGGCGCCGTGCCCTCGGCGATGCGCTCGCGCAAGGCAAAGACGGCATCGCTCACGGGCACGATGAAGACCGCTTCACGACCCGCGGTGCTGTTGAGCGTGCGGACCTGCTTTTCCAGCGCGTCGAGCCAGCGGGCGCGATGCCCGGAGTTCATGGCCCGAAGGCTTTCCACCGTGGACGCGTTGCGTTCTTCGTTGCGGAAGGGCTTGTTCAAGACGCCATCGAAGGCCGGCCAGGAAGCCTGCACGAGGACATGGAGCCTCGGATTGTGTTCGAGCCCGAGCTTGGTGAAGTTGTCGATGCCTTCATCCGGCAACAGGATGTGGGGTGAAACCGTGAGGACATCCACCCTCCCGGCGAGCAACGCGGCTTTCGCCAGATTTTTGTCATCCGGCAGGTTCCAATGCTGGATCACGCGTGAGCCGCCCAGCATCTGCCATCCCGCGGGGACGTAGTGGATCCCTGCGGCTTCCGCCATCGGCGGGAGGAGCCGCGATGTGAAGATCATGAAACTGTGGGCGCACACGAACACGCGCTGGTCCGGCGGCACGTCGGTTTGAGCGCGCACGGGACCGGCGATGGAAAGCAGCAGGAACAGGAAAGAACGGACGTGTTTCATGATGAGGGGCGGCGAACCAAGCTCGGTCGCCGCGGTTGGTTACTATAGAAGGGAGACGTTTTCACCTTTCGTTTGCCCACCCTCACCGCAGGCTCTTGATGAACAAAATCAGCGACTCGATCTGCGAGTCCGTCAACACGCCCGCGTAAACAGGCATCCCGGCTTCGACCTTCTCGTAACCTTTCACCACCTTCGCCGCCGGCGCGAGGATCGACTCCCGGAGGTACGCTTCATCGGCCACCGTTTTCGGGGCTTTGGCAAACTCCCGTTCCTTGCCGAAAAGCCCTTTCCAACTCGGACCGATCTTGGGTTGCACCGAATCGTCCGTGGCGTGGCAGGCCATGCAGCCCATGAGTTGGTAGAGCCGGCGCCCCTCCTCGACGCTCGCCGGGGTGGATGTCCTGGAGATGGCCGCGCGTGGCGTGAGGTCGACGGTGATCGCGCCGAAGCCTTCGACGGCTGGATCGAATTTCACGAGTTCGTAGGGCGTGAAATAGGCGTTTTCCTCGACCTTTGCGCCCTCGGGCGTGGCCAGCGCCCAGCCGATCCGCATCTGCTCCACCGGCTTCATGTCGGGCACGCCGACGAAGACGCTCTTGCCGTCCTTGGCGAGATACGCGCTGCTCGGCATGATCCAATCCTGGCCGGGCGTGCCATCGGCCTTGAGGTGAGGCGAGCCGTATTTCCAGGTGCGCTGGTAGTGCCAGCTTTCGAGGGAGAAGCTCGCGGGATCGGTGGCCTTTTGCGGGTCCAGCGCCACGTCGAAACGCAGCAGCACCCCTTTGTCCATCGGCACCACTTCGCGCGGCAGCGCACAGGTGGCGCCCGTGTAGCGCACGCGCGCCAGCCCGCTGATGCGCTTCGCCGTGGTTCCCCAGCCGATCACTTGAAACCCCGTCACGTAGACCCAGCCGTCGGCGGGATTCACCGCGGCATTGAGGGCCGGGACATCGAAATCGCGCACGATGCTCACGACGGCGGCCTGCAATCGGGAGGCGCGCTCGTTGAGCAGCACGCGGAACAGTTCCGGCCGATTGAAGCCGACGTGGACCAGCGCATCGTTGAGCGGACCCATCCGCGCGCCGATGAGCCACACCTGCGAGGAGGCCGAGGGGTTGATCTGGTGCGGAATCCAGGTGAGGGGATCGGCGATGGGCGCCGGGTATTTCTCCTTGGGCAGCAGTTCGCTGAGAAAGCCGTGAAACTCGTCCTTCCGCAAAAAGTGCAGCGGTGTCGTGGGCGTGTACTGGCCTTCCTGATCGCTCGTCGTGACCATGCCCGTGCGTGGATTCACTCCGGCGAATGGCTGCCGAAACCCGTGCCCGAGCACCGCGAAGCTTTGCCCATCGGGCGAGACGCGCAGCACGCTGCCGTTCAGCGCGCTGATCGTCGAGGCCTGCTGGCCGCCCTTGGCGATGACAAACGAACCGTCCGGCGCGAGCTTGATCGTGTTGGGAAATTCCCGGCTTTCCGCGGACTGCGGGAAGACGTTCGAGAAAAGTTCGTGTACATCGGCCTGGCCGTCGCCGTTGGTGTCGCGCAACCGCCAGATTCCATTTCGGTCGAAGACGTAAATTTGCTCGTCGCGGATAGCGAGGCCCATCGGTTCGTGCAACCCGGAGGCGAAGCGTTTCCAATGCACTTCTCCGAGATTTTCGCGCAACCCGTGAATGATCCAGACATCGCCATCGACGGTCACCGCGGCGGCGGCGGTTCCATCCTTGAAAAACTCCACGTCAGCCAGTCGCACGTTGCGGCGCCACGGATTCTTGAGCGGTAGCGGGATGTCATCCACCACATAGGCGTCCTTGGCCGTGGAGAGGAGGGCGTGCGTCGCGATCTCTTCCGGCCAGCGGGGCGGACTCGGTTCGCCGAAGGCCGGCGGATGCGCCGCGACGAGCGTCGGGGTGGTTGCGCCATTGCCGATCGCGACCGAAAACTCCACCGCCATCGGGTGCGCCGGAACGCGGACCGACCATGTTTCCTGATCGTCCATCAGCACCGCGCGGTGGGCGGGATCATCGGAAAGGGTGAACGTGGCGTGCGGGCTGCCTGCCTTGAGCCCGAGCATCAGCGACACCGGTCTGGCGCAGGGGGCGAGGCGAAAATTTCGCTGCACTGTGCGCACCTCGTCACGCGACGTGGCGGTGATCCATTCCTGCACCAGGGAGCCGGCCACGGTATATTCCAGCACGACTTCCCGACCGGCCAGGCGCACGGCTTTGAATTGACCGGCTTCCGGCGGGATCGGGCCGCGCCCGGGCTCCTCTTTGCTCGGCTGCGGTTCGCGCGCGTCTTCGAGCGAAATCTTTTCTCCGACCTGCCAACCGGGGTAGACGCCATTGATCACCCACACCGGACCTTCCGGTTTCGGTAGACGGCTTTGGCCGCCGACGGTCTTGACGTCTCCATTTTGATAGGAGATTTGCGCGAGCGCGTCCTCCGAGACGCACTTGCCCTGCCAGATGGCGGCAATGCGCAAGAGATCGGTGTCAAAGCACGCCCAGCAGTCATGGCCGAGATTCAGCACGAGGCCGCGCGGCGTGATGTTCGCGGGCATGGCGTTGGGATTCTCCCGTCGCAGATCGAGCGAGGAGGAGAAGAAGGGGAAGTTCGGCTCGATGAACGGCGCCCACGGTGCGTCCGCAGCGGTGAGAGGCGTTGTTGGTGCGAAAAGCAGCGAGGACGAAACGAGGATGAGGAGGGGGAGAGCTTTCAGCTTCATCGGGAAAATCTTGGGGGAGCGGGCGCGGAGTCCGGTTTTCACCGGCATGGCACTATGATCTACATGCCGTTGCCTCCAAGCTCCAGCGTGGATAGCCACTGGAACCCACGAGAGACGTGACCGAACGTGGCGCTCCGCACGAGTCGCATCCCTGGCGAAAGTTCAGTCTGTATCGATCACGACCGATGTATTTAGTCTGAGGCCATGAATCGTTCCCTCCTCGCCCTTCTGCTGGCGCCGTTCGCCGTGCTCCAGGCCGCCGAACCCCCGGCGGCCCCCTTGAAATTTGCCGACCCCTCACCGCATCGCTACGATCTGACCGCGCGCGCCAGCCAGGTGGATCCGCGCGTGCAGTCGCATCCGGAAATCAATTTCCTCCTGGAAAAAGACGGCAAGCCGGCGGACACCGAGCACGCGTCGGTGGATACCCGCGTGGCGCCGCAGGGGAAGCTGGTCGTCTGGCTCATGGGCTACAGCGGGACGCTCTTCGAACACGTGAACAGCTACGGCCTCCATGCGATTCAAGTGAGCTATGCGAACGGATGGTTCGATAAATTCGGGAAGGAGCCGCCACCGCCGGATGACAAATTCCTCGGCAAGATCCGGCTCGAAGCGGCGACCGGCGAAGATTTCAGCGACCAGGTCAACATCCCGAAACCCGATGGAATGATGGAGCGCGCCTATCAACTCGTGAAATGGCTCGCGAAAGAGAATCCTCAGGGCCGGTGGGATTATTTCCTCGCGGCCGATGGAAAGGGCCTGAATTGGGAAAAGGTCATCATCTCCGGCGCCTCGCACGGATCCACCACGGCGGCGCGGTTTGCCAAGCAGGTGCGCGTCGATCGGGTGGTCATGTTCTGCGGCCCGCGCGATCAATATGAAACCTGGCAGGGATTGCCCTCCGCCACCCCGGCCAACCGCTACTTCGGCTTCAGCCATGTGCTCGATGGCGGCTGGTCGGGCGGCCACTATTGCCGCTCGTGGGAGCTCATCGGTCTGCATCAGTTTGGGCCTATCGTCGATGTGGATAAAGTCCCCGCGCCCTTCGGCAATTCGCGCCGCTTGATCACGGCCGCGGACGTGAAGGGCGATGCCAAACGCGCGCACAGTTCCGTTGTCCCCGGCGGCGCGGCGGTGAAGGATGCCTCCGGGCAATTCGTGCACGAAGCGGTCTGGAAATATCTCTTCACCCAGCCCGTGGAGACCATTGGCCAGCCCGTTGCTGCCGATCCGGCCTGCCTGAAGGATCTGCGGAAAAAGTAAACGAAACCGTCCAGCCAGGCACGCCGGCAAATCTGCGCGCCTAAGATAGACGAGCATCAGATGATCGTTCCCATCGCCACCCAATGAAACACCCCAGCCCCTTCGCCCTACTCACCACCCTTGCTCTCACCGCGCTCCTGAGCAGCGCCTTCGCCGCCGATTATAAGGTGGTGCCCGATTGGTATAAACTGCCCGAAGGGCGCTCCCAGATGGGCAATATGCACGGGGACATCGCCGTCAGTTCCAAGGGCGAAGTCTACGTCAGCGTGATGGACCCAAAGGCCAGCCTCCAGGTCTATGCGCCGGACGGTAAATTCCTGCGCCTCGTGCCGAATGCTCCTGCCGACTTTCACGGGTTCGTCATCCACAAGGAAGCGGGCGGCGAATTCATCTACGGTCCCCGGTTGGGCGCGGGAGTCATCCTCAAGTTGACCCTCGACGGCCAGGAGGTCCTAAACATTCCCGCGTCTGCCATCCCCGACGAATTCAAGAACAAGGACAAGGAAGGCAAACCCATCGTGCGCCTGACCGCGATGGACGTCGCCCCGAACGGCGATCTTTACGTCACCGACGGCTACTCGAGCAGCAACATCCACGTCTTCGACAAGACCGGAAAATACCTCAGATCCTTCGGGGGCAAGAAGGAGCCGTACAACTTCAGCACCCTGCACAAGATTGCCATCGATACCCGCTTCGATCCTCCGCGCATCATCTGCTGCGATCGCGAGAACAAGCGCGTCGTCCATCTGTCGCTGGACGGCCAGATCCTCGGAGTCATTGCCAAGGATTTGCTCAATCCAGCGGCGGTCGCGATTCACGGCGATCTAGCCGTGATCGGTGAGATCAAGGGCCGTGTGACCGTCCTCGACAAGGCGGGTGCGATCGTCGCGCAATTCGGAGCCAATACGAACGCGGATGAAGTCGGCACGAATAAGACCGAGCCGGACAAATGGCGCCCGGGCTTTGTCACCGCGCCGCACGGGGTCGCGTTCAATGATCACGGCGACGTCTTCGTCTCGGAATACAACCTCTACGGCCGCGTCCACCGCTTCAATCGCGAGTAGATCCTTTGAACCGGAACGGCGCGGAACCGGTGAGGTCCGTGCTCGTGAACGATGGGCACCAGTACTTTTCCACGTGCTCGACCACGAGATCGGTGCCCGCGAAGTGACTGACGCCGGGCGGGCGATCGGGATTGTACATCGTGTCCGTCATGTCGCGCATGAGGGCGACGCGCTTGCCGAGGGTCACCATCTGCCGGATTGCAAACGGCCGGCCGAGCACGCACATATTGAGGTGCACGCCGCAGAGGATCACGTTGTCGATGCCGCGCGACGCGAGGAGATTCCAGGTCTCCTGGCCGTTGTCCGTGATGGCGTCCGCCTCCGCGATCTCGATGGTGGCAATCTGCCGCGTCCACGCGGATCGGATCTCGCATTTCTGGCCGGTGCAGGAGCAGCCCATATCTGAGTCATCGATCGGTAGCACGCCTTCGCGCAGGCCATCGATCCAGTACCACGCCGTGCCCCAGCGCTCGGTGGTGACGAGCGGCACGGGGGTCAGGGCCAGTGGCGCCGTCTGCGCACGCCGGCGCTGCGGCGTATCCTTGTAAAAATCCGTGCAGGTGCTCGGGGCGTGAATGATGAATACGCCCTTCGCGCGCGCCGCCTTCACGGCGTCGTTGAGGGGCCCCACCATCTCGCCCACGCGCCGGGCCGCGGATTTGCACCAGTGGTCATCCCACATATCGCAGATGATCAGTGCCGTCTTCTTTGGCTCCCAGGCCACGGTTTCCTCGCGGACGGCATCTTTCGTTCGCGCCCGGAGGTGAAGTTGCAGCGGACCGTCGGCGGCGCGTGCGGAGGTGGAAATGGTCAGGCTGGACAGGCCAGCGATGAACAATGCGAAATGGGGGGTGACACTCATGGCGGAAGTTTAACAGGCTATTGAGATACGAAAAGACACGCTTCGTTTGGTTTTTTCAACTGGCTGTTCACCTGGCACTGTCAGCCCGGCGCGATTCACTACCGCGGGTTGCTTGTCCAAGGATTGCCGCTATTCTCACGCCCATCTGTGACTATTAGCAACGGCCACTCCAGCTCGCAGGTCACGTCGCGTCGCGTGCTCTTTCTGAACGCGAACGAGACGATGAAGCCCTATCGCGTGGCCCCGCTGGGCCTGGCCTTTGTCGCCAGCGCGGTGCGGGCGGCCGGGCACGACGTGCGATTTCTCGATTACCCCGAGACTGCGGCGCAGCGAGCAGCGTTTCGGAAGATGATCGCCGGGTGGCCGGCGGATTACCTCGCGGTCGGGGTCCGCAATCTCGACAACAGCGATTTCCACGCGTTCGAGAGCTATCTGCGCCGACCGGCGGAACTGGTGGCCGAGGCGCGTTTGGCGCGTCCGGAATTGCGCATCATCCTGGGCGGTCCAGCGGCGACGGTGGACCCGGAACTCGTGCGGCGGTTGGTCAACCCGGATTACATTTTGCTCGGAGAGGGAGAAGAAAGTCTGCCGCGGATCATCGCCCGGCTCGAAGCCGGAGAGAAATTGCCGGTCGTCATCGGCGCGGATGAAGAAGGGAAGACGCCGTTTCGCGTCCTGGAGGCGGGGCGGTTGCCCGCGCCCCGGCTTTATGAATGGGTGGAGAATTTGCGGCCCTACCTGCGCGGCGACGCGGGCTACCCGCTTCAGACCAAGCGCGGCTGCCCGCTGAAGTGCAGCTATTGCACCTACGGGCGGATCGAGGGAACGCGCTACCGCTTCCTGGACCCGCAGTCTATCGCCGATGAAGTGGAAGGCGCGATGAATCGCGGAGTGCGCGATTTCGAGTTCGTGGACAGCACCTTCAATCTGCCGCCGCGCCATGCCCTGGAAATCCTGGATGCCATCTCGAAGCGCGGGCTGGTGGCCAATTATGTCGGCACCGGACTCAACCCTTCGAAACTCCCCGATGAGTTGCTCGGGGCGATGCGCGCGGTCGGTTTCCGCAGCGTCATCCTCACGGCGGAGAGCGCCTCGGACACGATGCTGGCCAGCTACCAGAAGAACTACAAACGCGCCCGGCTCTATGAGGCCGCGGACCTGCTCGAGAAGCACGACATCACCGGGCTCTGGGTCTTCCTCATCGGCGGTCCGGACGAGACCGCGCAGACGGTGGAGGAGACCCTGTCGTTCATCGAGGAGCGTGTTCATTCACCGCACGCCGTGTATATCACCAGCGGCATCCGCGTGTATCCCGGCAGCCCCATCGGTGACGATGCCGACGCCGGGCTGTTTGCGAAAGAGGACCTCCGGCGGCGCACGGAATTGCCGGAATTGGATTTCTTCTATTCGCACGCCACACCGCCGGAGTGGCTGGAGGCGAGGCTGCGCGCCTTCCAAAGAATACATCCGCACGTGATGCTCTCGTGCGAAGGACATAGTGCCGTCACCCAGGTCGCACTCCGTGTCATGAGCCACCTCCCTTTCCGCAAGCCCTACTGGCAATACATCCCCGCGCTCAATCGCATCCGCCGCTTCCTCCTCCCAAATTAACTGTCCATGCTTCGCCTCGGAATCTCCCTCTTCATCTTCCTCTCCCTCCCGTCGCTCGTCCGCGCCGACGAGACCTGGACCGGCACTTCGGACGTGAAGTTTCGCGGCTATTCGACCCTGCACGATTTCGACGGCACCGTGAAGCAAGTCCCGCTCACAGTCTCGGTCCGGCCCGGCGCTAATGGCCGCATGGTCAGCGCGACCTCGGACGCACCCGTGAAGGAAATGACCACCGCCGAAGACAAGCGCGATGTGAGTATGTGGACCATGTTCCAGCAGACGAAATATCGCGTCATCAAGGTGGAGGTGCCCGAGACCTCCGAACAGATCTTGCATCCCAGCGGCGGCAAACCTGGCTCCATGCCCGTGACCCTCACGATCGCCGGAACGCGCGGCACCGTGAACGGGGTTGTGACCAATGTCACGGAGGCGCCGGCCCGCGGCTCGTTTGACCTGTCATTCCAGGTTTCGCTCAAGGCGTTCCATCTCGAGCCGCCCAAGGCCGCCGCCGGCCTGATCAAGGTGAAGGATACGGTCGACGTGAACGTCCACGTCGTGCTCAAGAAAGACGGCGCAAAAGGATGAAAGCGGATGTGCTGATCCTGGGCGGCGGTCCCGCCGGCGCGATGTCGGCGCTGCTTTTCGCCAAGGCCGGTCATGGCGTGGTCCTGTGCGAGTCGTACGCCGTGCTGCCGGAGCGCGTGTGCGGGATGTACTTATGCCCGGCCGGGGTGGGCTTGTTGGACCGATTGGGAGTGCTGGGCACGGTGAGGAACGGGGCGCGGCCCTTGCGCGGCATGGTCATGGTGGCGCCGAATTTCCGGCGGCTGGAGACACACTTTCCGCAAGGGGACGGGCTTCCCGATCACGGTCTGGCGCTCCTGCGCCCACAGCTCGATAACGCGCTGCTCGACCTCGCCTGCGCCGCGGGTGCGAATGTGCGAATGGGTGCGCGCCCGACCGCGATCGAACGCACCGCCGGTGGCTGGCGCGCGACGCTCCCCGGTGGCGAGTCCGTGGAGGCGCGGTTGCTCGTCGGCGCGGATGGCCGCAAATCATCCACGGCCCGCCTCCTCGGTCTGACGCGACCCGCGCGGCGCTCACGCACAGCCATCCACATCGACCGGCCGGCGCGGTTCGCGACGCCGCCACTGGGCCAGATGCATGTCTTCGACGATGGCGCGTATATCGGGATCGATCCGATCGCCACCGGCACGGTGAACCTCTCCGTCGTTTGCGACCCGGACGCCCTCCGCAAACGAGCGGTCGTGGATTTCATCAACGAGCACATCGCGCGCAGCCCGCATCTGCGGGAACTGGTCGAGCCGCTTCCCCCCGAAGCCAGGCCCGTGGCCACTTTTCCGACGAATGCCCGCGTCCGGAGCGCAGCCACCCACGACGCCGCGCTCGTCGGCGATGCCTCGGGCTACATCGACCCGCTGACAGGAGAGGGGATCTACGGCGCGCTGTGGCACGCGGAGGAATTGGTGCGCTGCACATCCGCGGGTTGGGGTGATCTGCCGGCGGCGCTTTCGCGCTACGCCCGCGCCCGGGCGCGTGGACAGGGCGCCAAGTCCGCCCTCTGCGAGATTTTTCAATACGTCATCCGCCGGCCGTGGCTGGCCAATACGATCCTGAAACTTCTCTCGCAGCGCCAGGCGGTGGCCGACTCGTTCATCGGCATCGTGGGGAACAGCTATTCACCCGCCCGCGGTCTTGCGCTCATCGCCCGGCATGCTGTGTCGTTTTAGATTCCATGTCCGCCTACCTGAATCACGTTGCCTGCGCTGTGCCGCCCTACGAACGGCAGGGTGTGTTCCTGGAGTCATTGCCCCGCTGGGTGGGACCGCCGGACGTAGCGGAAAAGCTCCGCCAAATCGTCGCCGGGGCCCAGATCGATGAGCGCTATACGGTCTTGCCGGAACCTTTCGGTCCTGCGGGATTCTATCAACCCGGCGCGTTTCCCAGCACCGGCGAGCGCATGAAGGTGTATCAACGCGAAGCTCCCAAGCTCGCCGCGACCGCGCTGGAAGGACTGCGGCAACAGGCCGGCCCTCTCGACGCCGTCACGCATCTCATTGTGACCACTTGCACCGGGTTTTACGCGCCCGGTCTCGACATTGATATCGTTCGCGACCAGGGCCTCGCGCCTTCGGTCCAGCGCACGGTCATCGGTTTCATGGGCTGCCACGCCGCGCTCATCGGTTTGCGCCATGCGAAGCAGATCGTCGAAGCTGATCCCGACGCTGTCGTGCTCATGGTGAACCTGGAATTGTGCAGTCTGCACCTCCAGCAAACGGAACGCATGGACCGGCTCGTTTCGTTCCTGCTCTTTGCCGATGGATGCGCCGCTTCCTTGATCACCGCACGGCCGCAGGGCCTGCGTCTCGATGAGTGCACCAGCCATCTGAGCCTCGAGGATGCCGAGCGCATGGCCTGGCATATCGAGGATCACGGTTTTGCCATGACCCTCGACTCCCGGCTTCCCGCGCGCATCCGCCAATGGTTCCGGGCGAGCAAGGAACTTTCCACGCCGGACTTCGATCCCGCGCGGATGCTCTGGGCGATTCACCCCGGCGGCCGCTTGATCCTGACCAGCGTCCAGGATGCCTGCGGGTTGACCGATGCGCAGATGGAACTCTCGCGCGAAGTGCTGCGCCGCTTCGGCAACATGTCTTCCGCCAGCATCATGTTCATCCTGCGCGATCTATTGCAGCGGGAGATGGGGGCGATGGACCCGCGGCCGGGTCGCGCCTTGGCGTTCGGTCCGGGGTTGACGGTGGAGATGTTGGATTTCACGTTGGTGCCGGTGGCGATCGAGAAACGCCATTCTGCACTGGGTGCCTTGGCCGCCTCGTGACGAGTGCAGCGCACGATGATGGGGTGCCGCTTGCTCCGAGCGCCAGCGCCGTCACCCTTCCTGGCATTTCCGCATTTCCTCATCCTCGCCGCCCGCTAAACACATGTGCGTGAACCCGCCGCATGAGCCTTCGTTCCGAGCCTGAATCTTTGCCCGCGCAGGGAGGCCTCGCGCGCTATTTCGTCGAGCACCGTGAAGTGGGTTGGATGGCGCTTTTCGCCGTGCTCATCTGGGGGATCGTTTCGTATTTCTTCCTGCCCCAGCAGGAGGATGCCGTCTTGCCGGAGCGCATCGCTCGGGTCGTCTGTGTCCTGCCGGGTGCCACCGCACTGAATGTGGAGGAATTGGTCACCCGGCGGATCGAAAAGAAGATCGCCGAATTGGAGACGATCGACGAGATGAGCAGCGAGTCGCGGGCGGGCGTGGCAGTCATCACGCTGGGTCAACAGCCTGCCAGCCAGGCCAAAGTCGACCAGGAGTGGGACAAACTGCGGGCCAAGCTGGGCGAGATCGTGCTGCCCGAGGATTGCCTGCCGCCGCAACTGCAAACGGATTTTGGCGACGTCGTCACGCTCTTGCTCGCGGTCACGGGCACGGACGAAACGAGCTATCGCACGCTCGAGGTTTCCGCGGTGAAGTTGGAGGACGAGTTGAAGCTGATCGCCAGCGCCGGGCGCACGCGCCAGCTCGGGGTGGTTCGAGAGGCGGTG
The DNA here is from genome assembly GCA_038228205.1 of Chthoniobacterales bacterium. GTDB lineage: Bacteria > Verrucomicrobiota > Verrucomicrobiia > Chthoniobacterales > Chthoniobacteraceae > Chthoniobacter. Next base: position 13,365 of record JBBRPL010000072.1, on the reverse strand, counting down.
CAAATGACCTTCTCGCCGGCAGGGGTCAATCGCCTCGGTCTTTCCACCATGCGGGTGGTGGAAGCCATCAAGCAGCGCAACCAGTTGATCGCCGGCGGCGATCTTCGGAAGCCCGCGGAAAACGTCGCGGTGCAGGTCTCCGGGGAATTCCGCGACGAGAGTGATCTGCGGAAGGCCATTGTCGGTTCCACCAAGGATGGTCAGCCGATCCGTCTCGGAGACGTTTTCGACGTTCGCCGCGGGTACGAGGAACCGATTCCATACAATGTGGATGTTCTCCGCCGCCCGCCTGCCGGCGGCGAACTGGCCCGGCAGCATTCCGTGATGCTCGCCGTGGAAATGAAGTCGGGTCAGAACATCGGTGACTTCTCGCGAGATGTGGACGCGGCCATCGCCCGGCTCCGGCCCAAACTCGCGCTGGGAGTGGAGGTCGTGACGATTTCCAATCAGCCAAAGTCGGTGAAGGACCGGATACGGCTTTTCAGCCAATGCTTTGGCGAAGCCGTCCTCGTCGTCATCGTCGTGGCGCTGTTGCTGATGGAATGGCGCGCGGCGCTGATCGTGGCCCTGGCGATTCCACTCACCGTGGCGATGACTGTCGGCGGCATGCAACTTTGCGGCATTCCTTTGCACCAGGTATCCATCGCGGCGCTGGTCATCGCGCTCGGAATGCTCGTGGACGATCCCGTGGTGGCGTCCGATGGCATCAACCGCGAACTCGCCACTGGCAGTCCGCCCGGCGTTGCCGCGTGGACCGGGCCGTGGAAGCTGCGCCGCCCCATTCTCTTCGCCACGCTCATCAACATCTTTGCCTTCCTCCCGCTAGTGCTGCTGCCGGGCGACAAGAAGTACTTCATCTACGCGCTGCCCGTGGTCGTCACGCTTTCGCTCGTTGCGTCGCGCATCGTCTCGATGACCTTTATCCCGCTGCTCGGCTTTTACCTGCTTCGCGGGCAGCGTGGCTTCGATGAGGGCGGGGAAGTGCGGCGATGGTTTCCGGCCTCGCTCATCGATCGCGCGCTTCTGGCCGTCCTGCCGATCTATCGCTCGCTGCTCGAAGGCGCGCTCAGGTCTCCATGGCTCGCGGTCTTCGGCGCCTACCTTTTGCTCGCGGGCAGCCTGGCGCTCGCTCCCCGGCTCGGGCGTCAGTTCTTTCCTCCCGCGGAACGCAGCCAGTTGTTGATCGATCTGGCGCTGCCCGAGTCCGCCTCGCTCGCGCAGACCCGGCTGGTCTGTGACGACGTCGTCCGCATTCTCCAGGGGCACGAGGAGATCGTGTCGGGCGCGGTTTTCATGGGGGGCACCGCGCCGCGTTTCTACTACAACGTCACGCCGAAAGCGCCGGGCGATCACCTCGCGCAGTGCCTCGTCAATACGCGGCGCGCGGAAGATGTGCCGGGCCTGGTGGCGAGGCTCCGGACCGAGCTGGATCGCGACGTCCCGCACGCCCGTTGCTTGGTGAAACGGCTCGAACAGGGTCCGCCCGTGGACACTCCCATCCAACTCCGCCTGACCGGCGATGATCTCGACACGCTGCGCGACCTCGCTGACCAGGCCTCCGCTGCGTTGCGCGAGGCCGGCGGCTACAAGGTGCATGACGATCTCGGACGCCGCGTCCCGACGCTGGACCTGGCGATCGACCAGAATCGCGCCAGTGCCCTCGGCGTGGTCCACGCCTCGATCGCGGTGCTCGTGCGCACGGCATTTGCCGAGGTGAAAATCACCGAGTTGCGGGAGGCGGCACACCTTGTCCCGGTGTTGTTGCGGGTGCGTCCGGAGGAGGGCAATGACGAGTCAAAGATCCGCGAATTGCCAGTCGAGTCGCTGAGCGGTGCGCTCGTGCCGTTGCGCGAGTTTGCGGAAGTGAACACCAGGCCGGAATACGCCACGATCGGGCATTTCGGCCAGCAGCGCGCGGTCAATTTGAAATCGTACTCGGTGGTCGGTGAGTTGCCTTCGACCGTCCTGGAGCGCGCCCGGCCGGCGCTCGACCGAATCGCGCTTCCCTCCGGCTGCCGGCTGGAATATGTGGGCGAAGCGAAGGAACTGAAGCAAAGCCGCGATGAGATGGGGCAGGTGATGGCCATCTCCCTCGCGCTGATCGCGCTTTCCATGGTCATCCAGTTCAACTCGGTGATGAAATCCTTCGTCGTCATGCTCACCGTTCCGCTGGGTCTGATCGGCGCGCTGATCGGCCTCACGCTCTTTCAGGCCCCGCTCGGGTTCATGGCCATGCTCGCGGTCGTGAGTCTGGCCGGCGTCATCGTCAGCCACATCATCGTGTTGTCCGATGCGATCGAGGAAGCCCGGGCCGAAGGCCTGGAGCTTCAGGCCGCGTTGGTCCAGGCCGGGCTCGTTCGCATGCGTCCAGTGCTCGTGACCGTCCTGGCGACCGCGGGCGGTCTCGTCCCGCTGGCGCTGACGGGCGGTGAATTGTGGCGCCCGCTCACGGCTGTGCATATTTGCGGGCTGCTTGTCGCCACGGTGCTCACCCTCTTTATCCTGCCCGTGCTCTACTACCTCTTCGCCGCGCGCTTGCGATGGTTCCGAAGCGATGAGTGAAGCGCTGGAGGGCAGCGTTCCGTCCTGAGCATTCCCCATATCTTTTCAGCATCCTCCCCGGTGTCATTCTGCGCACTGACCATAGGCCCGCGTTTTTGGGGCCTCGGAAGCTGGCGGCAAAGTGAGCGCTCCAGCGGAAAGCGCGCTGGCGCAATGCCCGCGCCCCGGCTTGCCTCACGCCTCTGATCCGTTATTCGTCATTCCATGCCGCTGTTATTGAAATCGTACCTCGCCGTCATGCTGGGCGGCGCGTTTGGCACCGGCCTGCGCATGTGGCTCTCGAGTTGGATGGCGGTGAAATATGGTGAGACCTTTCCCGTGGGTACGCTCGTCGTGAATGTGTCCGGCTGTTTCGTCATCGGCCTTTTCGCGGCGGTCACCGGTCCCGATGGAATGTTTCTCACCTCGCCGCTCGCGCGCCAGGTGGTGATGATCGGCGTGCTTGGCGGGTTCACCACATTCTCATCGTTCAGCCTGCAGACGCTCAACCTGTTGGCCGCCGGTGAGTGGGGGCGGGCGGGCTGGAATATCATCCTTTCTGTCGCGCTCTGTCTGCTGGCCGTGTGGCTGGGGCACATCGCTGCCGCGACCCTGAATCAACGCTGATCGCCCAACCAAAGACACCTGCCCCCGCCAGCACCTTGACCGCCGCCTCGGAGGGCGGCATGAGCCACGTCATTCCGCCAGCGTGCACCGACCCCCGGAGCGATGGGCTCCGGTGCTGTTCTCGATGACAAATTTCACGCGCACCGTCCCGCTCGCGGAGTCGGTGACCGGACTCACGAATTCGACATTGGCGGGCGTGGTCGTTTTCTCGTCGAGAAGCTGCAGGTTGACGGTGGTGCCGACCTTGAAACAGACGGCGCGGGTGGGTGGGAGGAAAAGATTCACGATCAGCTTGTCCACCTGGACCACGGTCAGGACGTGAGGATTCGCCGCGGAAACCGCTTCGCTGGGGTCGCGCTTGATTTCCGTCACAATCCCGTCCACCGGCGAGCGAAGCGTGCGGACTTCGATCTGCGCCTCGATTTTGCGCGTCTGGGCGTCTTTGATCGTGAGGTCCGTGCGGGCGCGATCGAGCTCCTCGGGCGTGGAACGATTGGCGGAAGAGAGTTCCTCGAGGCGCTTGAGCCGGGTGGCCTGAAGCTTGGCCTCGGCCTTCGCGATATCCAGCTCCGCTTGCAATGTCGCCGTATCGAGACGGGCCAGCACCTGCGTCTTTTTAACAGATGCCCCTTCCTCCACCAGCATCTCGGCAATGACACCCTGTTCAGCGGACGACATGTTGATCGTCTTGAAGGGTTCCGCGTAGCCAAGGATGGAGGGTTCCTCCGCGCGCACAGCGGCCAGGATGAAAAGAAACAAGCCCAGGCGCGCGGAGAATTTCAAATGGCGGTTCATGATTGGATGGTCTCGGATTCCGGATCTTTTCTCACAGCGCGTGCTTGAGCTCATCGAGCCAGCGATGGTGCTTGGCGAGGGCGCGGCGCTGCACGAGATCGAGCGTTTCGACTTTCCGTTGGGCGCGGCGGAAGTGAATGGCATGCCGGGTCGGCAGTTCCTCTTTCGAGGACGCTCGTGCGCGGCGGCTCGCGATGGTGGGATTGTGTCGCACGAGCAGGTCATCCTCCAGGCTGAGGAAAAACTGGGCGCTGCCGGGCTGGCCCTGTCGGGCCGTGCGGCCGATCAACTGGCGATCGATGCGCGCGCTTTCATGCCGTTCGAGGCCGATGACGTGCAGTCCGCCCGCCTTCTCGCTTTCCGCCGGCACGGGGATGTGCGCGCCGCGACCGGCCATGTTCGTCGCGATGGTGATCGCGCCGGGATCGCCCGCGCGCTCGATGATGGCGGCTTCCTCGGCGTCCTGCTTGGCGTTCAGCACCCGGAGGATGAGGCCAAGGGGGACGAGCGCTTCGACCAGCGCCTCGCTGTTTTCGATGGTGCGGGTGCCGATGAGAATCGGCTGCCCGGTGGCGTGCCGGGCGGCGACTTCGCGCGCCACGGCGGCATGCTTGGCCGCGCGCGTGCTGAAGATCCGGTCCGGGAGCAACACCCGCTGGCAGGGGCGATGGGGCGGGACAATGACTGTGTTCAGACGATACGTTTCGCGCAACTCGGGTGCGGCCTCCGCGGCCGTGCCGGTCAGCCCGCAGGTGCGCTCGTAGAGTTGAAAATAGGCGGGCCGGCAGATGGTGGCCTCGGAGCAATTCTCCTCGGTGATGGTGACGCCGGCGCGTGCCTCCGCGGCTTGGTGCAGGCCATCGCGCCACGTGCGATCGGGACAGAGCCGCCCCGTGAATTCGTCGACGATCATCACCCGGTCGTCTTCGACCACGTAATGGACATCGCGCCGAAAGTGATGCCGGAACTGGAGGGCCTGTTCGAGGTATTGCGGCCAGGTGCGGCGGAGCTGAAGGAGAGCGGCATCGGTGAGCCGGGCGAAGGCGAGGCGTTCCCCCTCGGCGGTGAGCGTCAATCGCGTGGAGCGGCCCTCGCGGCTGAAATGTCTGCCGAGTTGCAGGTCGCCTGCGATCCCGTCGGCCAAACGGTAAACTTCCGGCGTAGCATTCGGGCGGCGTTCTCCGATCGCGATGATGAGCGGACTGCGCGCTTCATCGAGGAGGACGCTGTCTGCTTCATCGATCACGGCAAAAGCCAGGCCCCGCTGGCGCAGCGAGGGCGTGGGTGGCGGCCGGCGCAGGAGGATTTCGTGGAATCGCGGCTCAGTGCGGCCGGCGGCCCGAATGGCCAGTTGATCGCGTAGATAGTCGAAGCCAAACTCGGTGCCGACCCCGTAGGTCACGTCGCATTGATAAGCGGCGCGTTTGGTCGCGAGACTCGCCTCATTCTCGCGGAGGAGGCCGACCGTCAGGCCGAGGCGGGCGAAGACCGGGCGCGCGAATTCAGCGTCGCGCTCGGCGAGGTAGGGGTTGACGGTAGCGACATGCGCGCCGCGTCCGCGCAACGCGAAGCAGAAGGCCGGCAAGAGCGCGACGAGCGTCTTGCCTTCGCCGGTGGCCATTTCCACGAGCTCGCCCTCGGCCAGGGCCAGGCCCGCGCGCAACTGCACCCCGTGGGCGGTGAGCCCATGGGATCGGCGCACACTCTCCGCCACCACGGCGACCGCTTCGACGGGATCGAGATGACGCCGCAGGAGGTCGGTGCGTTCGCGCAGGCGGAGATCGGACTCGCCGCCCAACTCGGCCAGTCGCGCCGTCGCCCTGCCCAGGGCCACGGCGGCATCCTGCCGCGCCGGACCGCGCAGATTGGCTAGAAAGTCGAAGGCGAAGAGCATGGGCGTGGGGTGGGTTAGTGTCCGGACTTGCTGTCGTAGATCGTCTTGCCGCCGTGCGCGCCTTTTTCCAGCGTGAGCTGCGGGAGATTCTTGTCGTCCCGGCCGCGGATGACGCTCACGTCGGAATAGGCGAGGAGGTGGCCCTTGGCGCGTTCCAGATTCACGATGGCGATCTGGTAGTTGGCGGCCGCGCGGATGAATTCTTCCTCGGCGTTGGCCTGGCGATCCTGCGCGTCGAGCATCGTATCCAGGAAGCTGGCCGCCTGCACGTCGTCGCGCAGATCCTGCACGGGCCGGCGCGCCTGGAGCGTGTCCACGTCTTCGGTAAATGCGCGGACGGCCTCGTATTTGGCCTGCGTTTCCCGATAGCCGGTGGCGACTTCGCGGGCGCTCTGCTTCACCTCGAGCAGGACGGTATCGATGGTCGTCTTGATCTGGCTGATCTGCTGGCGGGTTTCGATGCGGCGGCGTTCGAGGTGCGATTTGGCGATGTTGTTTTCGAGCGGGAAGGACAGAACGAACCCAATGCCATACCCGGGGCCGCTGTCGTACTGGCGTCCGTAGGCGCCCGTGTCCGAGCCGCTCAAGCCGCCGAGCGAACCCTGGAGGACGAGGTTCAATTCGGGCATGAGTTCGTTGCGTGCCATGTTCTCGCGGAGGCCCGCGGCCTGGAGTTGGAGGAAGGCCTGGGTGATTTCCGGGCGGTTCTGGAGCGCGGCCTGCGCTGCCGCCTGGGGATCGACCAGTGAAGACGACAGGATGAGCCGGTCGCCGGGAATGATTTCGCTTTCGGGAGAGTTGAGAAGCTCCGGATCGCTCGTCAGGGCGCGGAGACGATCCTGCGCATTGCGGACGGCGGCCTCGGCGCGAATGAGATCGCTGCGGCGCGAAGCGAGGGCGCTCTGCGCCCGGAAGAGTTGGGTCTTGCGGGCATCGACCTGCTGGCGGGCCCGCAGTTCATCCACCACCTTGCCCGTGTCATCCACGAGCTTCGCTTTCTGCAAGTACATCACGCGGGCGGCATAGAGCGCCCAGTAGGTGCGGGTGATTTCGAGGAGGTGCGATTCGCTCTGGCGAATGAATTCGCTCATTGCGACCTGCGAATCGAGCTTGGCGATCCGCATGATCGAACGGTTGTAGTTGACGCCGGCGCCCTTGAGCAGTGGCTGGACGACGGACAGCGACAGGGTGGCCGTCGATTGGGGATTCGGCACGAAGTAGATCGAGTTGTTGTCAATGCGCCCCACGTTCTGCGAGAGGGTCACCTCGGTGCCCGTCACGAATTTTTTCTTCGCACCCGCTTCGAAGCTCCACTGGTCCTGCTTGAACCGGTCGGCGCCACCCGTGGTAAGGGTATTGCCCACGGGGTCGTTCTTGTGGTCGAACTTGCTGTCGAGGTAGGTATTCGTGTCGAACGCGCCCTTGGCTTCCTGGATGCCGGTTTCGCGGATGAGCGGCAGATCGCTGAAAACGCGGATCTGTTTCGAATTGCGGAGGGCCCGTTCGTAGAGTTCCTCGACGGTGAAGGTGCGAGCGCCGCCGTGATCGCCGATGGTCGCGCGCTGACCGCGAATCCACCATGGCGCGAAATCGGAGGGAACCTTCGCCGGGGGCTGCGTTTTCGCGAATGAGCGCGGGTGGGTGGACATGGCGCCGACCTGCCGTTGGTAATCCCCAAAATCGAATTTAGCGGCCGCTGGATCGGCGACTGGCAGTTCCTCTACGGTCTGGCTCCGTACCGTAAAGCTCAGGGAGAGAGTGATAAGCAGATGGCATGGCCATGTTCTCAAAAACGAGAGTGACCATGGTGATTGGAAGCGAATGGTTTGCATGGGGCTGGACCCCGTCCTTAGCAATCGTGAAGCCACGAGGGGAAATAATTACGTGACGACACGTAAAACACGGGAAAACCCGCAGAAATTGGGGGAAACTACTTAGCTAGCTCCCTTCCTGCTCTCTCGAATCGCTCTCATTTATTTATCGATTCCTGCCCTCCGACTCTCATTTATGTCACGCCGCGAACTCCTCCTCGAATCCTGCGAAGACCGCATCCTCTGCAGCGCCACAGTGCCGCCGACTGCCCCACCGGCAGACCATAAGCAAGCGCCTGCCACCGTAGCGCCGGCCACCGAGACTCCAGTCGCCCCGCCGCCCGCAGTGGCCCCACCCGCCACCTCCGCGCCGGCCGTGGAGACTCCAGTAGCTCCTCCTCCGGTAGTGGTTCCTCCGGCTGCTTCCACTGCGGGTGCCACGGCGGCGCACAGTACGAACGCCAGCGCCAGTACGGCCACCGCTACCGCCTCTACTGACCCACAGGTGGCCGGCGCCCTCGATCAACTCACCGACGAACAGCGCGCCGCGGTGGAAAGTGTCATCCGCGATTCGACGAATCAGATTTGGTTTGAAAATAATGTTGGCCAGTTCGCCGAAGGCGTGCGCTTTGGCTTTCACACGAGCTTCGGCTCCGTGCTCGTCTACGACGACCACTTGCAGTTGATCGCCAATCAAAAGGATCCCGTCACTGGACAAGTGGGCGTGCAAGCGATCGACATCCATTTCACGGGCTCAACGGCAGATTGGCAACTCGTGACCGGCGCATCCTCGGGCGTCGGTGGATCCTATCAGCAAGCCGATGGCTCATCGCTGCAGCCGAACATTTACAAGGAACTCACCCTGCGCAATGTCTACGACGGCATCGATCTGCGGCTCTACTCTGCCGCCAACGGCGTGCTGGAGTTTGACTGGATTGTCGCTCGCGCGCAGGACTACACGAAAATCGGCATGCAGTTCAATGGCCAGGATGGCATTACCTACGGAAATGACGGATCGGTGACGCTCGATCTGCGCTACCAGGATATTTCGCTCAAGATGCCGGAGACCTATCAAGTCATCGACGGCGCGAAGCGCGCCCTGGGCGCCCAAATGGTGGCCGGCGCCTCACCCAACGAGATGCGCTACTCCATTACCGGGGACATCGTGGCGGACAAGGCATTGGTCATCGACCCGAACGTTGCGTGGTCCACCTATTTTGACTTGAACGACAGCACGACGCCATTCGATTCGTATCTCTTCGCGGTCAACGCCAATGCCAACGGAGTCTATGCGTTTGGCTGGGTGAAAGAGGTCGTCACCAATGCCGCTTTCGGCACCTACATGCAGGTGAACGCGGGCTTTTCGCAAGGCACGGTCGCCAATCAGGCGTACATTTACCGGTTGGACCCCACGGGAATGAATATCACCGCGTGGACGAGCACTGGCATCACATCGACCACGGGCATGGTCAGCAATCAGACGCTCACCGACGCACCGGCGGATCTCGAAATGTTCCCGGATGGACGCGTGCTGGCGGGATTCACCTCGGGCCGGGTCCAAATTTATTCCGCCGACCTCTCGACGCGTTCCTACAGCGGTGAGCCGGTGACATTGGATACGCTGAATTCACTGGCGATTGTCGATAACAACACCTTTTACGTAGGTGGACGGGTCTCCGCGGCGATACCAGTCGGGCAGATTCCCCTGGCCAAACTCGGGCCGGACTCGACCTACGCCGGTGGGACCCTGGGCCTCGAAGGGGTGATTGTTCGCTATTCGGGCGCCACGACCACGCCGACCGCAGATTGGGCGACTTATGTGGGCGGCAGCGGTGACGAGTATTTTACCGCCATCGCCATGACGCCCGACAATACGAAATTGGTTTTCGCCACGACCACGGCCAGCACTACGGGCTTTTCCGCGTTGGTGAATGCCGTGGATTCGACGATTTCCGGCACGGAACTGCTCGTGGGTGTTATCGCGAACCAGGCGACGGTGCCGGCGGCGTTTAGCGTGTTTTCTTTCCTGGGCGGTAGCGGCGACGAGGGCGACCTCGCCTCCAATACCACCGCCGTGGTCGTCACCGCGACCAATAGCTACTTCTATGTGGCGGGTAACACGAATTCGACGAATCTGCCCGGCACCGCAGGGGGCGCGCAGACGACCAATGGCGGGGGTAACTACGATGTGTTCGTGTCGCGCATTGCGCTCAACGGGAGCGCGGGTAGCGGTTTTCAAAGCACCTATCTCGGTGGCTCCAAAGAGGACAACATCGGTGGTATCGCCTATGATTCGCGCGCGAATCAACTTCTGATCTTCGGCACTACGGCTGGCTCCTTTCCTGTGCTGAACACCACGCCCGCGAGCAACTATTACGATGGCACTTACGGTGGTGGCACCTGGGACATCTTCGTGGCGACCATGAGCGGCGATCTCACGACCAAGGACTATGCGACCTACATCGGCGGTTCGAGTAACGATTACCTTGGCCAGACCGGTGATTTGGTTGGCCAGGGCCATGTGGTCTACAGCGCTGCGACTGGTCTTACCTACCTCGCCACTACCGTTCACTCGAGCGACATCCCGAGTAGCGTGATCGGAACCCCGCCGGGCAAGGACACCAGCAAGTCCAACGGGACAAATGACACCCACATCGTTATCGCTTTTAACCTCAACGTTTATGACTACGGCGACGCGCCGGCCAGTTATGAGAGCTCCTCTGCGACTGCGGCCCGGGAGGCCCTGTCCTCCACGTTGCGCCTGGGCTTGCTGGAGGACGCCGAAGCCAGTGCGGCCAGCGGCGCCGGTGCGACTGGCGACGATTCCCTAGGGACTGTGAACGACGAAGACGGTCTCGCCACCGAGCCGGTTTTGAATGTGGGTGACACCACTTATTCTCTGGTCGTCTCGACCTTCAATAATACGGGTTCGGCGAAAACGCTCAACGGGTGGATCGATTTCAATGGCGACGGCACTTTCGAAGCCGGGGAGTTTGCCACGGCTTCCGTTCCCACCAACACCCTGCAGCAAAACGTCACCCTTACCTGGAGCAGCCTCCCGGCGTTGACCGCGGGCTCGAGCTATGTCCGGCTTCGTCTCACGGATACGACGCTGACCGACACCGCTGGCACGGCGACGATCGACGAGCGTTCGATTGGCACCGGGGGCTTCGGCGAAGTCGAAGACTATGCACTCACCATCGGGCCCAAGCCGACCCTGGCGGTGAGCAATGTCACCGCCACCGAGGGAACCGACAGCTTCGCGGTCTTTACCCTGACGCTCAGTAACGCGGCCTCGAGCGCGATCAGCGTGAGCCTGGCCCTCGCCGATGCCACCGCGACGGGTGGAGGCACCGATTATGGGGCGGCTGGCGTGACCAACTTGCAAGTCTTCGTCGCCGGATCGTGGGTGAATGCAAGCACCGCGACCTTTGCGGCCGGCACCACGAGCATTCTCGTGCGCACGCCGATCATTAATGATGCCCTCGACGAAAGTTCGGAGACCTTTACGCTCACTGCGACACGAACCGCAGGGGTGACTACGAATACATCCGCGGTTGGGACGGGCACGATCGTGGACGATGACCCAACTCCTTCGCTGACGATCAATAGCGTGACGGTCAACGAAGCGACCGGCAACGCCGTTTTCACGGTGACCTTGAACGCGGCGAGCGGCCAAACGGTGACCGTGGGATACGCGACGAGCAACGGCACGGCGACGTCCCCGGCGGACTATACGAACTCCAGCGGAACGCTGACATTCACGCCGGGCACGCTGACCCAGACGTTTACGGTGCCGATCATCAACGACACCGTTTACGAAGGTTCGGAGACGTTCAGCGTGGTCTTGAGCAGCCCGGTCAATGCCACGATCGCCACGGGCACTGGTGTCGGGACGATCAAGGATGATGGGACGGGCACTGGCGGGACCAATGACGACCGCCCGGTCGACACCTTGCCGGCGACCTACAGCACGCCGGAAGATGGGACTCTGACGCTCTCCGGCATCAGTATTTCCAATCCAGATCCGACGCGGGTGGTGACGGTGACGCTGGCCGCGGGCTCGGGCGTGCTCAATCTTTCAACCTCCGTGGGCGGAGGTGTGACGGGCGGCCAGGTCAGTGGGAACGGAACCGGCACCGTGACGATCACGGCCTCGGTCAATGCGATCAACGCCACGCTGGCCAATGCGACTGGCTTGCGGTTTGTGCCTGTCGGGGACGCGAACGGCACCGTGTCGCTCTCGATGACGACGACGGACGGTATTGGAGTCGATTCGGATAGCTCGACCATCACGGTGACGCCGGTGGTGGACATCACCAATGACACGGTGACGACGAACGAGGACACCGCGGCGAGTTTCAACGTGATGACGGGCACTGGTGGAGCGACGGCGGACAGCTTTGAAGGGGCATCGCCGATAGTCACGTCGATCAATGGAGCGGCGTTTACGGCGGGAACGCCGATTGCGATCACGGGTGGGACGATCACCGTGGCGACGAACGGCGGGGTGACGTTTACGCCGACGGCGAACTATAACGGTTCGACGAGCTTTACCTACACAGTGACCTCGGGCGGAGTGACGGAAACGGCGACGGTGACGCTAAACGTAACGCCGGTCAATGATGCCCCGGTGAACACGGTGCCTGGGGCGCAAACGACGCCGGAAGACACCGCGAAGGCGATTGCCGGAGTGAGCGTGGCGGACATCGACAGCGCGGCGCTGACGACGACGCTGACGATCACCAACGGCACGGCGAGCGTGACCGCCGGTGGTGGAGCGACGATCGGAGGCAACGGGACGAACACCGTGACGATTTCTGGGACGGCGGCGCAGATCAATGCGGCGCTGACGGGCCTGACCTACACGAACACGCCGGACTACAACGGGGCGGCGCAGATTACGGTGGCGACCAGTGATGGGGCGCTGACGGATACGGACACGATTGCGATCACGGTGACGCCGGTGGTGGATATCACCAACGACACGGTGACGACGAACGAGGACGCCGCAGTCAGCTTCAACGTGATCACTGGAACTGGCGGAGGGACGGCGGACAGCTTTGAAGGAGCATCGCCGACAGTCACGTCGATCAACGGAGTGGCGTTCACGGCGGGGACGCCGATCGCGATTACGGGTGGTACGATCACCGTAGCGACGAACGGCGGAGTGACGTATACGCCGACGGCGAACTATAACGGTTCGACGAGCTTCACCTACACAGTGACCTCGGGCGGAGTGACGGAAACGGCGACGGTGACGCTAAACGTAACGCCGGTCAATGATGCCCCGGTGAACACGGTGCCTGGGGCGCAAACGACACCGGAAGACACGGCGAAGGCGATTGCCGGAGTGAGCGTGGCGGACATCGACAGCGCGGCGCTGACGACGACGCTGACGATCACCAACGGTACGGCGAGCGTGACCGCTGGAGGTGGAGCGACGATCGGAGGCAACGGCACGAACACCGTGACGATTTCCGGGACGGCGGCGCAGATCAATGCGGCGCTGACGGGCCTGACCTACACGAACACGGCGGACTACAACGGCCCCGCGCAGATCACCGTGGCGACCAGTGACGGGGTGCTGACGGATACGGACACGATTGCGATCACGGTGACACCGGTGGTGGACATTACCAGCGACACGGTGACGACGAACGAGGACGCCGCAGTCAGCTTCAACGTGATCACTGG
>JBBRPL010000071.1:0-42692 GCA_038228205.1 Chthoniobacterales bacterium | reverse complement strand
TCGGCTGCCGATTTCCGGGCGGTGCGAATGGCCCGGAGAGCTTTTGGCGTCTGCTCGCGGACGGCGTCGATGCCATCAGCGAGATTCCGTCGGATCGCTGGAAGCTCGAGGGATTCTACGATCCCGTGCCGTGCCTCGTCGCGGCGGGCGGGGTGCGTGGGCGGCCCCCGGCCGGCGGGGGGCGCCCCCCCCCCCCCCCCCCCCCCCCCCCCCCCCCCCCCCCCCCCCCCCCCCCCCCCACGACCCGCGCCGACTTTTTACACAGTCTCTCAGGCGCCACGGCCTCGATGGGGATGGAGATTAAGGATTCGCGCGTCATTCACAAAGCACCCGAAACCTAGCGGGGGAGGAAGTGGGCGGAAGGGAAAACGCACCACGACCACGGTCGTCACAACTTCGGCGGAGCCACGCCGACCGCAGGATTGTTTTGCATTCGCCGGTATTCCTCGAAGACCGGCGCGAAATCGAGTTTCACCTGCGGATCAGCCTCGGCCTCAAAGATCGTGGAGCCGCCGGAAATCATGGCGCGGATGTCATCCTCTCCGCTGAGTTCGCTGGCGACGCCACTTTGCCGCCGCAGATCGCGCAGGGTCCGCTCGACGACTTTTTTCCGTTCTGCAGGAGCCATTTTGTTGAGCGCTTTGACCATTTGGCGGAACCCGGCCGGCAGGGTTAGTTCCGCAAAACGGCGGCGTTCTTCCCGAGTGAGCTTCGTGAAGAAGGCCCGCAACACACCGCTTTTTTTTAGCTCCCGCCGTTGCTCCGTATTCAGCCCATTCAACAGTCGCCCCGCACGATCGATAATCACCGCGCGGTGGGACGCGTCGAGCCCTTCGAGCGGATGCTCGGCCACATAGCTCATGAATTTCTGCGGCGTCGGGCGTGACCGCTCGACGAGCAGGAGGGCTCCGGCCGCAAGCGACCAGATGACCACGAGAGCCAGGAGGCAACGCCAGATGATGCGCATCCGCGAGGAGTATCACGCCGCACGCCGCGCGCAATGGAGCAGCCGGGTGGCGCGCGGGGCGCCAGAAGGAAATTGTCAGGCGCGGCGGGACTGGTTAAGCCGCGAACCATCCCGTGATCGCGGAGTCCGGAATTGCAGCATCGGGTGGTGTATCAGTTTGCCGTAGTTGTAGGGCGGGCGCTCCGCCTGCCCTGGCAACCGAAGCGGTTGCCCTACAATTTCCGTCCAAACTAATACACTACTCAGCATCGACGACGCGTGACCCGGCTCCTAACGTGTCGATATTCCGAAAGCTGTGAAACCCGACGCGAGGACAGACCGTACGGTCGGGTAGCGCTGCGCAAAATCCTAACCGCATTCCGACCACGATTCATCCGACCGCAATTGTCGAAGCCGGCGCGCAAGTCGGTGAGGACTGCGAAATCATGCCTTATGCCGTCGTCACGAGGCACTGCGAATTGGGGGCCAGCGTCGTCGTCCATCCATTTGCGGTCATCGGCGGCGATCCACAGCATTTGCAGTTTGACCGAGCCTCGGATGCCCGAGTGCGCGTGGGAGCGGGGACAATTCTTCGCGAGTACGTGACGATCAATCGCTCCATCCATGCGGGAGGTTTTACGACGGTGGGCGAGAGCTGTTTTCTGATGGCAGGGAGTCATGTCGCTCACGACTGTGCGGTGGGAAACAACGTCGTTTTAGCCAATGCCGTACTCCTCGGCGGTCATGTCAGCGTGGGTGATTACAGCTTTCTTGGGGGCGGGGCGGGAGTTCACCAATATTGCCGCATCGGGGAGAGCGTGATGGTCTCCGGCCATGCTTCGATCAGCCGCGACGTGGGGCATTTCACGATGGTGGCAGAACGCGACGAAGTCATCGGACTGAATCTCCTCGGACTCCGGCGGCGTGGATTCAGCCGCGCGGCCATTGCCGAACTGAAAAGGGCGTTCCATGTGGTGTATTTCACGCCTGGCAACATCCGTAAAATCGCGGCGAATACGCTGCGGGAGGAGAACCATACGAGCGCGGAAACGCGGCGTTTTCTGGAATTTTTCGCGGGTGGCACACGGGGTTTTGCGCGGGCGCGGCGCGCCACTGCATTGAAATAAATTGCTCGGAAACGATCGCGACGGCGCGACGCAGGGAGAAATAAAATGAGTGGAAAAGTGAAATGGGCCTGATTGGCTTCGCGCTTCCATGAACGTGCTTGAGCCAACCATTCGGAAAGACTCTCCGGTGAGAATACTGATGGTTGCGGGCGAGATCTCCGGCGACTTTCAAGGTGCATATCTGGCCCGTGCACTCCGGATGCAGGCGCCGGAACTGCAGATCTTCGGAGCCGGCGGTCAGCAGATGCGTGCTGCGGGCGTGGAACTCGAAGTCGAGACGACCCATTTTGCGTCCGTCGGCATTTTGGAACCGCTGCGCTACATGTGGCCGACGCAGCAAATTTTCCGGAAGTTGCGGAGGCTGATTCAATCCGAACGGCCTCAACTGGCAATTTTGATTGATAATCTTGGGTTCAATTATGCGCTCGCGCGCCACCTCCGCAGCGCGGGAATCCCGGTAATTTATTATTTTCCACCGCAGGTATGGATGGGCAGCTTCTTGTTCGCGTCTTCCATAGCCCGAGTGACGCACCTCATCATCTCCGCATTTGCACGTGAGGCGGAAATTTACTGTCGGCATGGCGGCCGGGCTATTTACTTGGGACATCCGCTGGTGGACATCGTCAAGCCGAACGCGGATACCGACTCGATTCTCGCGAAAATGGGCATCGACGCGACGCGGCCACTGATGGCGGTGATGCCGGGAAGTCGTGCCCAGGAACTCCGGAAGCTTGCCGGCCCGATGCTCGAAGCCGCGCGCATTATCCAGAGTCGGCACCCCGGGATGCGCTTCCTTTTGCCGCTGGCGGCGCCTCACTTACGCCCGTTACTGCAAAAGAAAATCGAGGAAGCCGGGATGACCCAATACTTCCAAATCATCTGCGAGAACGTCTATACCTGCCTCAGCCGATGCTCGGTCGTCTTGACCACCTCCGGCACCTCCACTTTGGAAGCCGCGCTGTTGGAGGTTCCCATGGTCGTCGCCTATCGACTCGACCCGGTGAGTTGTTGGATTGGCCGAAAGCTGAACATGACTCCGTATGTCGCGCTGCCGAACATACTTTTGAATGAACCCGCCGTGCCCGAACTGATGCAGAACGACGCCACGCCGGCAAAGTTGGCAGCGGCTGTTTTGGATATTTTGGAGAGCCCCCAACGCGCTGCCACCATTCGCGCTCGGTTGCGCGCAGTCCGCTCGCTCCTCGGCGCAGAAGGAGTCATCGAACGGGTTGCCTCGCGGATTTTGCAGGAAGTGGAAGCGAACGGACCATCTCCCTCGTCGCGAGTCGCGGGCAGGATACCGGCTTAAGCGATCCCACCCCATGCTCAATGCGGTAGACGACCCTCCCGCCGCACCACGCGCAGCCCCTTTCATGGAGAATCAGGCACCTTCCCGACTATCGTTCGACTATTGGGAATCCTTGCCGAAGGAATCCGTGCGCCGGGCGTTCTGGATTTTTGCGATCCTCCTTTTCGGGTTTCGGCTGTGGGTGCTCGCGGTGGTCCCCATCGACCTCTCCGGCGACGAAGCCTACTACTGGGAATGGGGTCAGCATCTGGACTGGGGGTATTCCAGCAAGCCGCCGGGCATCGCCTGGTTAATGGCGCTCGCCAGCAAGGTCGGAGGCGACACGACTTTCGGCATCCGAATGTTCGCCGCCATTCTCGGCACCGGCAGTCTGATTTGTCTCGTCCAGCTCGCCTGGCGTCTCTACGGCCCGGCCGTGGCCACCATCACCGGCATCGTCTTCGTCGCCAATCCGGCCAACGCCGCCCTCAACCTCGTGCTCACCATCGATGCACCGCTCATGTTTTTTTGGATCCTGAGTCTCTGGGCGTTTTGGGAGTTCAGCGACGCCAGCCTGGGGTCAGACGGAACGCGCCTCAAATGGGGCCTGCTCCTGTTTCTGGGCCTCGCCGGTGGCATGCTGAGCAAGCAGATGATGCTGGCGTTCCTTCCCCTGGCCGTCTTGTTCCTCACTTTTTCAAAAGAGCGTCGGGCCCAGCTTCGGCGACCCGGCCTGTGGTTCGTCCTGCTCGGTTCGCTCCTCGCGTGGCTGCCGACGCTCTGGTGGAATCAGCGGAACGACTGGCTCACCGTTCGCCACACGATGCATCACTTTGAGCCTGGCGGCGTCTCGCTCGGCAGACAGGCGGGGCGCTTCTTCGAGTACCTCGGCGCGCAGTGCGGCATCCTCACGCCGGTGCTTTTCCTTCTCCTCATGGGGTTGGTCGTGGCCGTGCCGTGGTGCTGGAAACGGCAGGATGATCGTGAACGCTTTCTTTGGATTTTCGGCGGTCCAGCCCTGCTGATCATTTTGTTGCTGGGCTTGCAGCAACGCATTCAGCCGAACTGGCCGGCCGTCTTCTACGCCTCGACCAGCATCCTGCTCGTGGGCTGGGCCGCCGGGAAATGGTCTCTCGATCGGAAGCTGGATGGTTGGCGCGGGACATTTAAGCCCGGCCTTAAAATCGCCATCGGGATGGCGGTGGCGGTCCACGGGGCGGTCTTCGCGCTTTCATTCGGCATGGTCAGTTTGCCCGGACTCGATCCCACCGCGCGACTTCGCGGCTGGTCGCAACTCGCCCGCGACGTCGATGCGGCACGCCGGGAATTGCCGGGCGGCCATGCCATGACCCTGGTCACACAGGGCCATCGCTCGATGACGAGCGAGTTAGCTTTCTATCTGCCCGACCACCCCCGGGTGTATCTCTACAACGAAACTCCCCACGTGATCAGATCTCAGCACGACCTTTGGGAAACTCCCGCAGCTCACCTCGGCGAAGATTCCCTGATCATTATTCAGGGCGAACCGCAAAGCATCGGTGAAGATCTAAAGACCCGTTTTGAGTCCCTCACGGTGCATTCCGTTTTGCGCGATCCGCGACAGAGTGCGACTCGGCAAGTGGTGACGCTCGCCGTGGGCAGAAACCTCCAGCATTGGCCGTCGTTGCGTGATTGAACCTACGTCGAGTCAGGTGAATGAACTCACCCCCAGTGGCGCGTGCGCCAGCATCGGCGGCTTCGCTGGTGATACCCTCCTCTCCCGATGGATGTTCTGAAATCGTTCCCGTTTGACGCCTGGAGTGGCCCGCTCGGGCCGAGCGATCACCTCGAAGCGATCACCGCGCTGGAGTCTGGCCAGGTGCTGTTTTTCCCGCACCTTGCGTTTCGCCTGCTGCCGTCCGAGCGCTTATTACTTTCACCGGCGCTCTCGAGCGGTCGCTCCAAGAATATCAGCCTCGATCCATCGGGCCGGCTCGAGAATGCGAAGCTCTCGCGTGAGGCACGCACGCTCCTGCCGGAGATGATGGAACGCTTCGCCAAAAGCGCCCACGCGCTGCTCGGGGATCTCTTTCCGAGTTATGCGCCAAAGCTGGAGCGCGCCCGCACGTCTTTTCGCCCCGTGGAAATCGCGGGCAGACGTTCTGCGCGCGTCACTGATGACACGCTCCTGCATGTCGATGCCTTCCCGGCGCGACCCCTGCGGGGCCGGCGAATCCTGCGGCTCTTCAGCAATGTTCATCCCGGTGGTGTGCCGCGGGTGTGGACGGTGGGCGAACCGTTCGCGCAGATGGCGGCCAAATTGCTGCCGCTCGTGAACGAACCCGTGATATTCAAGCCGTGGTTTCTCGCGGTGATCGGCGCGACGCGCGGCGTGCGCAGCGCCTACGACAGTCTCATGCTCGGCTTGCATGACCGCGCCAAGCTCGACCCGGACTACCAGGCCCGCACGTCCAAAACCGAGCTGCAATTTCCGCCCGGATCGACCTGGCTTTGCTTCACCGATCAGGTGATGCACGCGGTCCTGTCGGGGCAGTTCGTGCTCGAACAAACGTTCCATCACGACATCGACGCGATGGCCGAGCCCGCGCGCGCTCCCATCAAGGTGCTCGAAGCGATGGTCGGACGCCGATTGGCTTAGAGGGCGTCTAAAAAGTGCTCGGCCTCGCGCATTGTAGGGCAACCGCTTCGGTTGCCCACCGGGCAGGCGGAGCGCCTGCCCTACAATCGGCAGCGCGCCGACGCACTTTTTCGACGCCCTCTTAAGGCACATCCACGAGTCCCGAGGCGCCGAAGATCGCCGCGTAAATTTCTTCGCTACCCCCACGACCCGCGAGGAAGAGTTCGTGCCCTTTTGCCCCGAGGGACTCGCGTCTCGCGGGGTCGCGGATCAAGGCTTCGAGGGTTGGTCCGATCTGTTCCACACCGTTGATCTTGCAGGTGCCGCCGTGGGAAGCATAGTGGCGGTCGAGGTCGAGGAAGTTCTGCATGCACGGTCCGACAATGACCGCTTTTCCAAAAAACAGCGGCTCGAGGAAATTGTGTCCTCCGACGTCCGGCGAGAAACTGCCACCCATGATGACGATGTCCGCGCACTGGTAGAGGTAGGGCAGATCTCCCATCGTAATCATCACGAGCGCGTCGCCCGAGGTGCCCGCGGCGGACTGACTTGCACCGGCCTCGCCGAAGAGCGCGGTATTAAGGCCGTGCGCGGTGCACAGTGTCCGGATCTCTTCCCCGCGGTCGATGTGCCGCGGCGCAATGACGAGAAAGGACGCGCCGCGCGGAAGCGACCGGTAGGCCTGAAGGATATGCCGTTCTTCCGGCGCGTGGGTGCTGCCGGCCACGACGACTGTGCGGCCTGCCGGGATGAGCCGCTGGATGACCGCCAGACGGTCGGGGTCGAGGGAGAAGGACGCGTCGCCCTTGAGGTTTCTGGTCACCGCGATCGATCCTGCCGGCATGCCGATTTCGATCATGCGCGCCCGGTCACCCTCGCTTTGCGCGAGCACCTTTCGGTACATCAAAAAGAAGGGCGCAAAGAACCAGCGGAGTGGGCGGTAGCCAGCCAGTTCCTTCTTCCCAATTCGCCCATTGACGAGAAAGACCGGGACGTTCCGGTGGCGGGCGATGTCGAGAAAGTTCGGCCAGATCTCCACCTCGGCGATGATCACCGCCGCAGGTCGAATGGCGTCGAAGAAACGCCGGATGACGAAGCGGAGATCCACCGGAAAGTAAAACAGCGTCACCTCGTTTTGGTAGGTCCGTTGCGCCATGGCGAAGCCTGTCGCGGTCGTGGTGGAGAGATAGACCTCGTAGTGACCCGCCGCGAGGATCATCCCAATCAGGCGTTGGACGCTGCTGACCTCGCCCACACTCACCGCGTGCAGCCACACGGCGGTCCGGCGCGGCTTCGGAGGGAGCCTCCGGCCCCAGCGAAACGCATGTCCTTCGCGCACGCGTCGGTCGAAGATTCCGTGCACCACAAACGCAGCGAAGAGCAGCGGTGCGGCGATGAGCAAACCGAGGTTGTAGAGCAAAACGCGCGAGGTCGCGCGCTCCACCTCAGACGCTGCGCGCGAGGTGGAATTGTCCTTCACATGAACGTCAGGCAGCACGCGAAAGCTAGCCGTGCCGGCCTTGATTTTGTCAAGACGCCGAGCCCGCGGTTTCGCTGGCGTCGAGACCGGATGCGCGGCGCATTTATGCCGACAGTGCGGAGCGGACCGCGTAGGGTGATCGTCGTGATTCGGCCTGTCTTCATCATCGGGAACAAACGCTCTGGCACCTCACAACTGGTCCGGGTGCTGAACCTGCACCCGCAGGTCTTTGTCTCCCATGAATCGGACATCATCTGGGCTCTCTACCAGTTCGCCCGGACCGAGCCATTTCACGCCCACCCTTGGGACTCGGACCTCGGGCTGCGTCACACCGTGGAAACTTGCGGAGACTTGTTCCGTCGCGAGCAAAGCCCGCGCGAGAATTTCCTGGCCGTGCAGCAGCGACTGATGGAAATCGGCACGCCTTTCCTCCCGGCCCAGAAGAAAACCGAACTGCTCTGGGTCGGCGACAAGAAGCCCTTCCAGCACACCGACCCGCAACTTTTGGATTTCGTCCTCGAGCATTTTCCCGACGCGCATTTCCTCCACATCGTCCGTCACCCATTTGCGGTGGCGATGAGTTCGGAGCGCTTCAATGCGACTCGCAACGGGGATTTTTGGCTGGGGCTGACGCCCGAGGAGAAGGTTGAACGTTGGACGTTCCACGAGCAGCAGGTCTTGTCGCTCCGTGAAAAGCATCCCGGTCGCGTCCATAGTTTGCGCTACGAGGATTTCTGCCGGCAGACCGAAGACGAGATCTCGCAAGTGTTTCAGTTTCTCCAACTGCCGGCCGCCCCAACCATTCTGAAAGAAGCAGCGCGGCAGACCCGCCCGGTGGCGCGCGAAATGCCGGTGATTCAATGCTCCACGGAAACGACGCGCATTGCCGCAGTCTATCACTACGACCTCACATCGCCCACCAGCCGCCTGCAAGCGCTTGGCCGGAATCTCTCTCAGCGATTGAGCAGGCAAGTGGCGAGCTGACCCGACGGATGCATCCCGCGGTCTTTCCAACCTTCGAGGCAAGCTGCATCCAGCCATGAAGCGTCAGATCTGCCTGATTACCGACTCGTTGGATCGCCGCCGCGGTGGGGCGGAAAGTCACCTGGCTGATCTGGTGCAGTCCTTCGCTGACGCGGGTCACCCGATTCGCGCTTTTCTTCGCTGTCCCGGCATTAGTCCATCGGCTGTCGATGCCGAGGTCGTCCCGACCTCGATCGGCCCGAGTGTTCTGCGCGAATGGGCTTTCGCCCGCTCCGTCCAGCGCAGCCTTGCGGGAACGGTCGACATTGTCTTTTCGACCCTGCCATTAGTGATTCCCGCAGTGACCCATTACTTTTCACCGTCGGGCCTTTATCGCACCGGCTTCGAGTCGGAGCGCGCTTCTTTCGATCCCGGTCTTCAGCAGCGTTTCTACCGCTTGGGCAATCGCTTGAATCTCCAGCGCCAACAGCGGCTGGCAGCCCAGGAGAAATTGCTGGCCCGCACACCGCCGCTCCAGATTCTCACCCTGTCCACCGCGGCCCGGAATCAAATCCTCAGTCAGTCGCCAGCGGCGAACGTGGTGACGATTCCGCCGGGCGTGAATCTGACGGAATTTCACCCCGACCCAGCCGCCGCCCAGCGTGCGGAGAAACTTCAACTGCTTTTCGTGGGACACAATTTTCGCCTGAAGGGACTGCACTGTTTACTCCGTGCCCTGAGCAGCGCCGGGCGGCGAGGATTGCAGTTTGATTTGACCGTCGCCGGTGATGGCGCGATTCGCGAATTCAAAGCCCTCGCCGAGGGGCTCGGGCTGGGTAAGCACGTCCGGTTTTGCGGCCACGTCGGCGGCGGAACGATCGGTGAGCTTTATCGAAAGAGCGATGCGCTGCTCCATCCGACGTTCGCCGATCACTGCTCGCTGGTGGTGCTGGAAGCCCTGGCGAGCGGGGTGCCGGTCATCACCACGCGGCACAACGGCGCCGCCGAATTGATGGTCTCCGGACGCCACGGCTTCGTCGTGGACGATCCGCGCGACATCGACGCATTGGCCGCGGCTCTCCTCCGCCTGGAAGATCGGGAGAAGCTGGTCGAATTGCGCGCCGCTGCAATAGCCCTGCGCCCGGACCTTGATTTTGCCGACCACGCGCGCCGGGTCCTGGCATGGTTGACCGGCGATTGAGGAAAGATCAGCGATCCATGGCCTTCCGTTTATTGGCGATCACTGATCCGGGCTGTGCGGTATCCACGCGGTATCGCGTCACCCAATTCGAACCGTACCTGCTCCAGCACCAAATCCATGTGGAGACGTTCCCCTGGCCGCGCCTGGCCGCGGATCAAGCGCACCTGCTGGAATCGGTGACGGCGGCCGATGCCGTTTTGTTCCAACGTTATCTGCCGCCTCGGCGATGGCTGCGGCAAATCCGCCAGCGGGCCAAGCGATTGGTCTATGACTTCGACGACGCCATCATCTACGCGGAATCCACGCGGGGCCGACCGCGCTGGTTGCTGCAACGTGGGTGGCGATTCCGCGCGATGATGCGCTGCTGCGATGCCATTTCCGCCGGCAACTCCTACCTCGCGGAACTCGCACTCCACGAGGCGCCAGAGGCGTGCGTTAGCATCGTGCCGACCACTTTGGAGTTGGAAAATTACGATCGCGAACCGGCGCAGACGGAAGCCGCGCCCATCGTCGGCTGGATCGGTGGGCGGTGGACGTTGCCCTATTTGGAACCGCTTCGGCGTCCGTTGGAAACGCTGAGCGCGGAGTTCGTCGGACTGACGATTCGGGTGATCGCCGATCAGGCACCGGATTTGGGCAGCACGCGAGTCGAGCTAATTCCCTGGGCGGCGACGACCGAAGCGCGAGATCTGAAACGGCTGCGTGCCGGATTGGCGCCGCTGCCCGATGATGCCTGGACGCGGGGAAAATGCGGGCTGCGCCTCCTGCAATATCTCGCTGCGGGGATCCCTGCCGTCGCCTCGCCGGTCGGGACTCAGGCCGAAATCATTCGCGCCGGGGCCGCACTCGCGGCGTCGTCCGATTTCGAATGGTGCGAGGCGCTTCGACGAGTGCTCTCGGACGATTCCGTGGGGGCAGCTCTCGCGACGCGGGGGCGGCAACTCGTGCGCGAGCAGTACGCTACCGCAGCGTGGGCGGAACGGGTGCGAGAACTCTGGAGCGGCCGAGCCGGTCAACCCGGCAACGTCAAATGAGCAAGCGAATCCTTATCGTCCGCCTCTCATCGATCGGGGATACGATCCAATGCACTCCGGTTGCCCGGCAGATCAAACGCGCGCATCCCGACTGCCACCTGACCTGGGTCGTGCAGCCATTCGCATTGCCCTGCGTTCAACACAATCCGCACCTCGACGAGATCGTGGTGCTCGATGTCCCTCGACCCGATTCGTGGGTGAAATTGTGGCGACGTGTCCGCGGACAGTACGACATCACGGTGGATCTTCAGTGCCTGTTGAAGAGCGGGCTGGTGACCTGGGTGACCAATTCGCCAGTGCGCATCGGACGCGCGGAAAGCCGTGAGGGAAGCCGCCTCTTCCACACCCACCTCATGCCGTCTTTCAGCGAAGCGCGTTACATCTCCCAGATTTACTTGGATCAATGCGCCGACCTCGGACTCGACCGAGACGATTACGCGCCCGAAGTTTTCGTCGGCCCCGAAGACCGGGCGGCGGCCGCCGCCTTGTGGCAGAAGCTGAAGGTGAAGGAAGAAACCCCGCTCGTGGCGCTGCTGCCCTTTGCTTCGACTGCCCAACGCGAGTGGCCGATCGAGCGCTTCGCGGAAGTAGGCGACACGCTGGCCGCCGAGACCGGCGCACGCTGCATGATCTTTGGCAGCCCTCGCGAGCGCCGCCGCGTTGAACAACTGGCGGCGAGGATGCAGTCCGCACCGCTCCTTATTGCCGGCCGCACCTCGCTAAGTCTCGCGATCGCCTGCCTCCAGCGTTGTCAGTTGGCGATCGGCAATGAATCGGGGCTGGTCCACTGCGCGTTCGCTCTGGGCACACCGGTGGTCTGCCTGCTCGGTCGGAGTCCGTTGTGCCAGGGCCCGATGAGCGATCGAGCCGTCACGCTATTTTCGCCCTGCGAGTTCCGCCCCTGCCGGCATCTCCAGAGGTGCAAGCGCGGCACCGACTGTCAGTGCCTGAGCGAGATCACCGTCGGCCAAACGCTCGACGCGTGCCGGAGGATGCTCCAAGGGTCGCGATGAAACGTCTGCATCCGCAGTCTGCGTCGCGATCTCCATCACCGCGATCCGTTCCCTGCCATCGAGAGGCGCGAAAGAAGATCGTGAGCGATCCGGAGATCCGCTTCACTCGCTGACGTGGACCTGCGCATTCTCGAAATCGGCCATTTCTGCCCTTTCAAACGGACCTGGCCCGAGCGCGTGACCTGGCTTTGCCCGCGGGGTCGTCCGGGAAAAACTTCGGTCCCGGCTCAGACCCAGCCATTCGTGACCGAGAAGGATCTGCCCCGGCTGGAAGACGCGCTGGCTCGCGACGAGTTTGATTTGCTGGTTCACCTGGCTTGGGGCGTACCGCCATGCCGGCCGACGCCGGTCCACCTTTTCTGTTGGAACTTCCTGCCGTCCCGTCTTTTCAATCCGAGTCGCCGTCTCGCGCGACGGTTGATCGAGCAGGCGCCCGGAATCCCGCTCGCCGTGCTGGATCCGCATGACGCCCCGCAAATCGACCCACAGGACTTCCCGCTGCTCGATCGTTGCCAGGCCTTTTTCAAACGCGAGCTGCCATCGGACGCCTCGACGCTGTTCTTCCGCCGCGCCGACCGGGACCGGGCGCGCGCGGGCATCCCCGGCAAGGTGCATTCGTTGTCCCTGGGCTTGAGTCCGGAACGGGTCGCGGCTGCACCGACTTCCGCTTTGGAAAAAACGGTGGACATTTTTTTTTCGGGCCGGGTTGATTTTCCTCCCGCGCGTCGTCGCGGCATGGAGCAGTTGCTGGCGTTGCGCCGGGACGGAATTCGGGTCGAGATCGGAGAGCGAATGCCGCTGTCGGAATACCTGGAACGATGCGCCCGGGCGTGGCTCGTTTGGTCGCCCGAGGGCTTTGGCCAGGACTGTTTCCGCCACTACGAGGCGCCGCTGTGCCATGCGGTGCCGGTCATCAATCGGGCGCCGAGGATTCGCCATCAGCCACTCGAGGAGGGAGTGCATTGTTTTTACTACGATGCAGAAGGGGACGACCTGGCCGCCGTGGTGCGACGGGCCCTGATGGACCGTGACCGGCTTCGAACGATGGCCGCCGCGGGCCACGAGCATGTGTTGCGGCATCATACCTTCGAGGCCATTTGTCGTTACGTCATCGAGACGACACTGAACGCAGCGCCGACTTTGACGAGGACCGGGAGATGACACGCCGCGATTTGCTTGCCGATGGGATTTGGCTGCTGCTTTTCGGTGTCGTGTCCACAGTCTGGTGCGTGCTGGCGGCGCGAGAACTGAGCGCAACGTTTGATGAACCGACTTATCTTCGCTGTGGCCTCGAGCACTGGCGGACGGGAAGTTACAAGCAGCTCATGCGGCTCGGGACGATGCCGCTCCCAGTGGACGTGCAAACGCTCCCTTTGTACTGGTGGGAACGCTGGCGCGGCGAACCGGTTGAGTTCGCGCCGGCGTTGCGGGTGGCGCGCGCCGGCAATCTCATTTTTTGGTGGGCCTTGCTCATCTATGCGCTGCGCGCGGGCCGGGCGCTGTCGGGGCATTGGGGTGGTCGCATCGCGGTCGCTCTGCTCGCCTGCGAACCGGTTTTGCTCGGGCACGCGGCGTTGGCGACGACGGACATTGCGGTGGCGGCGTTCCTTCTGGCATTGGCGTTCGAGTTTCGCGCCGGTCGCGGCAGGCGCTGGCCGCGCCGAGTGGCTTTGCCCGCGGTCCTCTATGGCGCGGCGATCCTGGCCAAGGCGTCGGCGCTGGTTTTCGGACCGCTCTGCCTGCTGGTCATCGAATTCGAGCGCGCGTGGAGGGAAGGCCCATTCCAGGGCGGGGCGAATGGGTGGCGCGAACGGGCGCGACTCTTCTGGCGCGATGCCTGGAAGATCATGGCCGGCGGCCTCGCGCTGACATTTCTCTACTGCGGCAGCGATTGGACGACCGAGCGGACTTTTGGCGAATGGGCGCAAACGCTGCCCCCCGGAACATTCCACGACACGATGCTCTGGATCGCCGGGCATCTGCGGATTTTCACCAACGCCGGCGAAGGCCTCGCGCAGCAGATCAAACACAACCTTCGCGGCCACGGCGCCTACCTGCTGGGACGCGAATACGCCCGCGCGGTCTGGTTCTACTTCCCCGTCGCGCTCACCATCAAGACGACTCTCCCCCTGCTCGCTCTCCCGCTGGTGATCGCCGCGACGCGCCCGCGGGCGCTCAGGAACTGGGCGTGTCTCGCGGCCGCGGCCCTGCTTTTCTACAGCGTGACGTGCCGGGTGCAGATTGGCGTCCGCTTCATGTTTCCCCTCATGGCGTTTGCCTGCGTCGGTTTGGGCGCGGCGGCGGCGACGACCTTGCGCGAGTTGGCGGGCTGGAAACGCCATGGCTTTGCCGTGTGGCTCGCGCTGGGAATATCCGCAAGCGCGCTGGCGGCGTGGAGGGCCTGGCCCAATGGAATCTGCTTCACGAATGCCGCATGGGGTGGAACGGGCCAAGGTTACCTTTGGCTGAGCGATTCGAATTACGACTGGGGACAAGGCCTCAATGATCTGCGGGCATGGCCAAGTCGCCACGGAGCGGACGTCGTGGACGTCTGGTATTTCGGTACCGACCCGTCCGTGCATGTCCCGCCCTTGCGCGAACTCCCGCTCCACCGAGTCGAGGGTGCCAAGGTGGCGGAGAGCGTCGAAGGCAAGGTCGTCGCCGTTAGCACAACGCTTTTGTACGGCGCCTTTGGGAAAAGCTCCGGATCCCTCCGCGAGGCCGTCGCCTTTTTCCGGGCGCGGCAGCCGACCGATCGGACCATGACATTTTTCATCTACGACTTTCGCGATTCCGCCCGCGACCGCCTGAGGTGAAAAGCGAGCCACGCTAACAGCGTGGCGCTCAGAATAAACCAGAACCCCGGGACCAAATGCGCCATCCATGGACCCTTCCACCACATGAGCGCACCCAGGACCACGCCGCCTGTTGACAGAATCGTCAGGTCGGGCTCGCAGCGGGGATCATGACGCAGCGACAGCGCGAGGATGTAGAAACCCGGAGCGAGCAGCGGCACAAACCAGCGAACGGAACAGCAGAGGCCGGCATGATTGCTGGAGGTTGCTGCATAGAGAAACCACGATCCCAAACTAAAACCGATGGCGAAAAGAATCTCGCGAGTTTCGAGGACTCGCGCGCGGAGCAGCACTATCGCCCCCGGCAATGCGAGGAAAAGCGCGAGGTTGTGCGTCAGAAATCCGCGTCTTCCCGAGAGCAAATCGAGAGCGTAACCGACGAACTTGCTGGCGCTGGCGTGGGGCCATGCTCCGGTGAGATCCGCCGGATCGATCCGGGATCCCGCCCACAGGAAATAGGCGGCATTGGTATTCGCGGGCAGAAAGGATCCGCCGAGCCGATAGTTAAGCGCGTGATGGAGGACGAACCACGGAAAGGCCACGGCAAGCACGACGACGGGCTGGCGAATACCGCGCGCTTTCCAGGCGACGAACGCAACGTCGCAGACCACTAGCACCGGGCCGATTCCGAGATCGATCGTGTAGCCAGCCCCGATGAGCGTGCCGATCACCAGCAGGCGGCGCGGCGGGAATTGTTCCAATCGTGAAAGGGCGAGCATCAGAGCGCTGCACACCGCCAGCAACAGGATGTGATTGTTCACCTGCCGCGTGTAGGGCAGCGCGATCGTTCCGAGCGCAAAGCTGGCGGTCAGCAAGATCCGCTGGCGCGGTGGCAGATCCGTCGCGACCGCGAGGCGATCAATGCAACAGACGGAGACCACGTAGGCCGCGCCGCTAAAGAGCAGCGTCATCACGAAACAGAACCAGTCCGGATGGTCCCGCGCGACCAATCCGGTTGTCCGTTGCACGACCTCGTAAACCACCGCCATGAACAGCAAAGGAACGGGAGATTTGTCCGAATAAAAATGGCCGGCGATCCACATCTTGTCCTGCGTGCCGTGGCGCATCAGCCCCGGTTCGGAGCGAGGATACGGCGCGGCGATGTCCGTGCTCTGTGGCACCTTCACAAAAATCGACTCGTCGATCGCCCAAGTCCGATGATCGACAAGCGATTCGACCGCCGCGAGTCGGCTTCCATCATTCCAGCTTCCAGCAAAAGGTCGCGCGCTCAGCATTGCCACCACCACTGCGGCGAGAAGCACGATCAACGTGATCCGCCGGTCGAGACATCTTCGTTCCTGACCGCCAGCCTCATTCATGATGGGCCTGAGTCTCCGCACGCCACGCGGGCCCGAGGAGCGGCGAACAGGCGATAACCAGGGTGCGTTTGGAAAATCATGTCTAATCTCGGTTCCGGGTCACGCGGAGGCTCCCCCAACTTCGATTTTTGCCAAGGCAGCGCGGAAATTGAGTCGGTGGGGTAGCGCTCCCTCGTGCGATCCCATAGCCAAGCTGCGTCTTTGAGAGCGCGCAGACAAGGTCAGGTGCGCCGATTGCGCTGCCAGCATCGGAAAACAATGTATCGAAGCGCCTCGAAAATGATCGTCCCGGACATCTTCGACTTGCCCTCGCGCCGGTCGATGAAGGTGATCGGAATTTCGCGGAAGCGCAGACCGGCGGCGAAGCACTGCCGGGTGGTTTCGATGAGAAAGCTATACCCGACCACGTCGATCGCATCGAGGTCGAGCGCCGCCAATGCCTCGCGGCGGTAGCATCGATAGGCGGTCGTGCAGTCGCGCACAGGAATCTCCAGGACCGTGCGCGCGATCCAGTTGCCGAACCGGCTGATCAGGCGCCGGTGGATTTTCCAATCCGGCGTCGAGCCGCCCGGAACGTAGCGTGAACCGATGACAAGATCGCACTGCGCAGCCGCGGCGATGAACTGCGGCAGGCACGCCGGATCGTGAGAAAAATCCGCATCCATTCCGACCACGCAATTATACCCCTCGCGCAGGGCGTGGCGGAATCCTTCGATGTAAGCCGTGCCCAGTCCGAGCTTGCCACCCCGTTGCAAGATGCCCACCCGCGAGTCGGTTTCACCGATCGTGCGGACAAGCTGGCCAGTCCCGTCCGGTGAGCCATCATCGACGACCAGCACATCTGCTTCCGGCGTATGGGTGCGGATGGCGCGGATGAGTTCCGCGATATTGTCGCGTTCGTTGTAGGTCGGGATGATGACGAGCGTTTTTATGAGATCGGGGTTTGGTTCTAAGTGTCGTTTCCCATGAAGGCCATCGGCTTTTGAGCTTTGATGATCAGACTCAAATGCAGCGGGGTGAATGGACCAGCCGTGTGGATTGTCCCGATGCTTCGCGTGGAATTGAGCGCCGCCAAATCGGCGACGTCTTGGTCGGCTCAGCAACGCCGAACAGAAAGCCATCCGGAGCGAAATTTCACCGCCGCACTTCAGGATTCTGAAAACCATTGCCCGTGGGCCGATATATTGCCCATCGTCGCAAACCGTGAATCCCACGCTTTCCATTTTCGCAGTTGGTGACGCAGAGCTGTGTAGCGTCGCCCAACTCCGCTGGCTGACGGTAAGGATGCCATCGCTGCGCAAAACCTTCGTCTCCCTATTCACGGGGTGCGTATGACGCCCGGCGCTTTGGCATCATGGTGGTGCGCACGGACGGCGACGGTCTCCAGTCGTCTCTCGCTGGTCGTCGTCCTGCTGATGTGGGCGGCGTTGAGCCTGCCCAATCTCAGTCTGCGCGCCTTCCATTTCGAGGAGGGCCGCAACGCGCTCCATGCCATGGCCTTGATCGAGAGCGGCGGATGGGTCGCCGGCACGGTGGCCGGAGAGCGTTTCGTGGTTCGCCTGCCGCTGCAGCCGTGGGCCGTCCGCAGTTTTGCCGCGATCGTCGGCGAGGTCGACGAATGGGCCGTCCGGTTGCCGGCACTCATCTCGGTGCTCGGCACGCTCATCCTCGTCTATCACGTCGTGCGCGGCGCTGCCGATCGGCGAGCAGCCTCCTTCGCGGCGGCGGCGTTTCTGACCAGCATCGCCATCATTCCGCGCCTGCGGCTTGGCGAACCCGACACCGCGATCATGGCGCTCTCCTTCGCAGCGTTTGTCGTCTGGTTCGCTGGCATCCGTCAGGGAAGTGTTGGTTGGGGGCGATGGGTTGTCTGTGGTTTGTTGATGACGGCGGTCTGCGGCTTCAAGGGGCCGCAACCCTGCGCCTATTTCCTGGCCGGGGCCGGTCTGTTTGCGGTGGTGCGCCGGCGTTGGGCGGAACTTGGCGGCGTGGCTTTTGTTACGTTATTTCCGGTGGCGGCGTTCGCCGCCTGGGTCGCGCTTACTCTGCAGCCCGGCGACTCTTCGCGGTGGCTTTCCGAAATGCGCCTTTCCAGCCGCGTCGAGTCGTGGCCTTTCGTCGTCGCACAGACGCGCTTCGCCGGGCAGGTCCTCCTCGAATGGCTGCCGCCCCTCCTCTTCGCCGCGCCGCTGTGGCGGGGGATGTTCCGCAAGCCGGAAGGCGACCGCGATCTGCCCCTCGCCCTGCTGCTCTACGCGGGCACGATTACCCTCGTGCTCGTCGCCTGGCCGGGTGCCCGGGCGCGCTATGCGCTACCCGCTTTGCCAGCCGTCGCAGCGGCGTGCG
Organism: Chthoniobacterales bacterium; assembly: GCA_038228205.1. Lineage (GTDB taxonomy): Bacteria > Verrucomicrobiota > Verrucomicrobiia > Chthoniobacterales > Chthoniobacteraceae > Chthoniobacter. Next base: position 24,503 of record JBBRPL010000071.1, on the reverse strand, counting down.
GCCTGGGCTTTCACTCCCTGCGCGCAACCCGTCCGCGACTGCTGGCGATGGCCGTCACGATCGGGGCGGGAGCAGCTGCTTTTCAGCTGATCACGGTCCTCGGCGTAATGACGCTGCTGCCCGCTCCGTTCACGCGCAATCGTGACGCCGCGCGCGCGATGGCTCACGCAATTGCAGAGAGGCCGGCACGGGTTCAACTGATCTTTCCTGCCCACAACGTCGCCGCCTATCTCGGCGCTGATGTCAGGGTCGTATCGCCGGAAACTGCCGTCGAACAGCCAGGGGCGGTCTGGCTGCTCGGCTTGGACGCGCAGATCGCCGACCTGCGGCGTACCCATCCGCGCATCGAAGCGTCGGTGCCCTTGCCGGTGGTCACCGGGCCCCCAGTTGCCCTGGCTCGATTGGCGCCGCTCTGATTGGGGCCGGTCCAGCGACCGACGCGCCATTCGAAATCGAGACGACGCAACACCTGTTTTCCGTCAGGAAATGGCCGCGAATGTTCGATGCTTTTGTTGCCTGGCTCATGCTTGGCGGAACTCCCCAGCACGCCGATCGCACTGCCGTGGTCATTGACGGATGGAGCGGGCATGAGCCTCACCATCTCGTCAAACTTAGACAATCCATCACGCACCACCGGATTTGGAAAAAGCTGTCGTCCGTGACCGCACTGCCGCTCAGGCGGTTCGGCCTGAACCGCCAATGATTGCACCGTTCAAGGTTTCTTCCGCGACAACAGAAAAACCGTCGTGCGCATAAATTCCCGCTGTTCGATGAGTTGCCATTTGCTCAGCCTGCCCAGGACGGGTTGTCGGTCGCGCGGATCAGCGGCGGTCATGACAACCCACAAACGTTCCGGGGATTCCGCAGCATTGAGTAACCGCAGATCGGGGGAAAAGGAGGCGCCCAGACTGCGGAAATAGTAAATGTATTCCCAATGATTGGCAGTGACCGGCTCATCCGGATGCCGATGGGCCAGCACGTAGGCCGAAGCTCCAGAGGTGTCCGCACGCGGCCACGGCACCACTGTCCGGTAAAGCGACCAGCCCAGCGTCGCAGCCAGCGAAATGGTGACGAGCGCGACCGCAAGCATGCCCCGCGCTCCGCGTGAACACGCCCACTCCAAGATTTGCCCGATGCCGGCGGCGATGAGCAGGACCAGGCCGGGCATGGCGAAGACCATCGTCCGCGCACCGGTGTACGGATAGCATTTCGGCAACGCCGCGATCATGGCCAGGAGCATCGGTGTCAACGCAAACAGCACCAACTCGCGGCGCTCCCCGCGCCAATAACGCACGGCACCGACGATCGCGGGCACGATGAGAATTCCGCCGATCGGCCGGCACATGTAAGCAACGACGCTGACGGTCGAAGTCAGCGCCCACAGCGGCACGGTCCATGGTCGATCCCAATGCGGAAAGGTCTGCACCCACGCCGCGTCCATCGCCGCGCTGCGTTGGGCGCAAACGGTCACAAAATAGAAAATCGCGAATGCGCCAGCGGTCACGATTCCGAACAGACCGCAGGCCAGCCACGCCTTCACACGGGGCTCGTGCCGAAGTTCCGGCAGCAATGCGGCGAAAATGCCACCGAGGAGAAAAACGCCGGGATACGACGCGAAGATCACGGGGGGGCGCAAGCAAGGCGAAAAAACACCCGCGTCGGGACAGCGGCCACGTTCGCGTCGCGGCAAGAAGCGCGAGCAATCCCGCAGCGATCAGAAAGTCTGTGGAATAATGCCGCGCCTCTGCCGCGTGCCACAGCACTCGGTCCGAGCACGCCACCAGTAGCGTGCCGCACGCGGCAGGAATCGGGGAAAGTTCGCGCCGTGCGAAGCGTGCGAACAAGACCAGGCCGGCGCAGCTTGCGAGAAAGGAAACCAGCCGGAGCGCGTAGGTGCCATCACCGAGACAAAGGGTGACGCATTTCTGGATCCACAGAAACACGGGTGGTCCGGTCGCGGAAACTTCGAGCGGCCCCAGCAATCCGCCGAAGCTTTTGTGGAGCACATTGATGACCGTTGCGGCTTCATCGTGCCACATGGACGGATTGCGCCCGTAGTGATAGCAACGGAGTAACAGTCCCGCGGCGGTCAGCCAAAACACTAGGCGCATCCAGTCCAACGACCATTCCCTCCACACCCAGAATGATGGGTCGCGCGGTCCTGCGTTCTCGATGTTCATGGCGGAAAGTGCAGATCGTCGCGGCGCGCAAAGACACGCACGGCGCGCATTAGCTCGCCATGGTGGCGCAGACCGCAATTCTCGACCAGTTCCGTCCGCTCGAACGCGTACGGTAAATTCGCCGGCGTGTTTGCTTCGGGTCGGTCAGTGCTATAAGAGCGCGGTCCGTCCAAGGAACGGACTCTTTCCGACCTCCTGCGCTTTCGAGCCAGCCGTGCTGTAGCGAGGCCAAAGCGTGAACTGGCTTTCGGTGCCCCGCGACTCGGGGAGGTGGACTGGCGGATGTCTGAAGGCAGCACGTGGATGAAGACGTTCGCGAATTCCACTTCGTCGCCGTGATATTGCAGGGCGATGGGACCCTCCGCGGGAATGCCAGGAAGTTCCGCGTTGTCGCTCGCCGTCTGGTCATTAAGCACCACGGTCACGCGGTCGCCCTTCAGCGTGATGAAGAACCGGTTCAATTGTCCAAACGGCGCGTCGGCCTTCACTTTCGGCAGCATCGCGCGGCGCAGCGTGGCAGTAATTTTCACGTCCTTGTGCAGTTCCTGAATGTCGCCGGAGCCCATCGGCTGGCTCCAGATGTTCACCTCGCAATTGGGACTCCCGCGCAAATGAATGCCGCTGTCGCCCGCGTCAGGGATTTCCTTGCGGACGATCTGACCTTGCGCATCGCGCAAGTAGAGGCCGTCCACCGCGACCGTCAGCCGAGACCTGTCCATCCGTCCTGCCCACCCAAAAGACTTCCAAAAGTCTTACTTCTTCAACAACCTGTTAGAGAACTTCTTCCTCCTCCCAGCATGATCGGCTTGTTGCCCTCACTCTCTGAATTCGCGCGTTTGCCTGGGGATTCAAAGCGCACTGCTACCAGCTTGCTGCTCGCCATACCCGGCCCAGCTCGTGACGCGAAATGAGAAGAGGCACGACGGCGCTGCGCGATCTTCCCGCCTGCCCGTATTGTTCCGGTTCAGCCCGCGAGCCGTGGCTGGAGAACATTGAGGACCGGCTCGGCTGCGCGCCTGGCCGGTGGGCCTTCCACCGCTGCTGCGACTGCGGGTCGGCCATCTTGTTTCCTCAACCCGACTCTCGCAAGCTCAGCTCGTACTACCCGCCGGTGTATAACTTCGCTCCTGAGCTGGCCCGCGAGCACCTCTGGCGCCGCGCTTTGGCATGGGTCGAGTATCGGTGCTTTTATCGGCCACAATATGCAAGCCAGGTCCGCCTGACGCTGCGGGGCATCGGCTGGCAGCGTCGCAAGGCGGGGAAGGTTCTCGACGTGGGATGCGGACGGGGGTTGCGCCTCCAGATGCTGCGTCAGCGCGGATTCGATGTGCAGGGCATGGACTTTCAGCCCGAAGTGGTCGGGTATGTGGAGAACACGCTGGGGATCCCGTGTGTCGCCTGCGATTTTGAGCAGTTGCCACAGCACTTCCGTGCGGAGTCTTTTGATTTGGTCACCGCATTCTGTGTTCTGGAGCACGTGCCGGATGTCCAAGGCGTGCTGCGCATCTGCCATGACCTGCTGGCACCCGGCGGCTGGCTGGTCGCGGCGGTGCCGCTGGTTGACTGTCCGCAAGCCACAATCCTGCAATCCCGCTGGTGTCAGGTGCAGGAAGCGCCGAGGCATCTGACGCTGCCCTCGGCCGAAGGCCTCCGCAGGGCGTGCGCGGCGGCGGGCTTCGAAGAGGTTGCGATTCGGCCGGATTCGGTCCTGACTTGTGCCGGGTATATCGGGCTCTCCGTCGCACCGGGCAGCAGCACCATGCACATGTATGGGAGGGGCGGCTGGCGGGCGGCTGCCTCGCGCCTCTGGGGGGCGGTCGCGACGCTGGCGGCGATCCCGTGGTGCCTCGGAGAGAGTCACCTGTGGAAGCGCCCGGCGGAAGGGCTGGTTTTTGCGCGCAAGCCCGGTTCGACGCCGGCGCGCCCGGCCGCTTAGGTCCGTGATGAGAATCGCCCTGATCTACGATGCCGCTTACCCGTGGGTCAAAGGTGGCGGCGAGAAGTATCTCTATGAGCTAGCCGTGCAACTCCGCGATCAGGGTCACGAACCACACCTGTTCGGCATGCGCTGGTGGGATGGCCCGGATAGCATCTTGCGGGACGGCATTCACTACCATGCCCTGTGCCGCGCGAGGCCACTCTACCAGCCTTCAGGTCGGCGCAGTCTGATGACCGCGCTTCGATTTGCGATGGGCGTGTTGTGGCGATTTCCGGGGCATTGCCGGAAGGAATTCGATCTGATCAATGTCGTCGCCTTTCCCTCGCTCGCGGTGCCGGCGTTCTGGCTGGTGCATTGCCTGTTCGTCCGCAGATGCCCGTGGTTTGTTACTTGGTTCGAGGTGTATGGCCGGACCGCTTCGCAAAAATACCTGGGACGTTGGGGACTGGTGGCCGCGCTGGCGGAACGCGTCTATGCGTGGCTCGCCCCGGCCAATCTGTGCATTTCGCCGACGACCGCGCGGCGCCTCCAGGAATTTCACCACGTTGAACCGAAGCAGATCGAGGTCATCCCGGCCGGCTTTGAGCGACCAGCGCAAATGGAAGTGACGGCGGCGAACAGGAAACGGTGGCACGTCGTGATCGCCGGCCGTCTCGTGACGGACAAGCGCGTCGATCTGGCCATCCGCGCCTGGCCTCGCGTGGTGGCCCGGCTGCCCGAGGCGCAGTTGCACGTGATCGGTGACGGACCGGACCGGGCCGCTTGCGAGCAGTTGGCAGCCGCCGAAGGCGTGGCTGGCGACGTTTTCTTTCACGGGCAGCTTGCGGACTGGCAGGACGTGCTGGCGCGAATCAATTCCGCCGCCCTGCTTCTGCAGCCGTCTCCGCGCGAAGGCCAGAGTCTGGTCGTCCTGGAGGCCATGACGCTCGGCACACCCGTGCTGGCAGCGGACGGCCCCGACACCGCCGTCGGAGATTTCATCGGAAGTGACGAGGCTCTGCTGCCCGTGGAGGCCGGTCCCGAAGCCTGGGCCGATCGGATCGTCCGATTGCTGACCGACGACGCTTTGGCGCGAAGACTCGCTGAACACGGGCGTGGTCGAGCGCTTGCGTTCGACTGGAAGGAAATCATGCCGCAAACATTGGCGTTTTATCAAAGACTGAATCGAAAGCCCTGACATGCTCCCATCCTCTCGGGTCGCCATGAGGCGCCGGGAATCGCGTTACTGTCGTTTCAGGAGCTTGAACTGACGAACGCTCCGGTCTTCGTGAAAGCCTGCCGGCACCGGCTCCTCTTGCGCGGTGATCAGCCACCGCGTGGCGACGGCGATATCTTCGGGCTGTTGATAGTTCACGAAGCATCGGTCGGCTTGCACTCGGAGCATCAATTCCAAGGGCCGCGAGACCCGGTAGAGTTCCGTGACATTCACCTCCGATCGCAACGGCGCCGTCACCTCGGCGAGGGTGGACCAACAACGGTGCAATCGCACATTCCGCAACTCCCAGCCCCAATACCCCAAAGCCACGGCCGTGTGCGCCACCAGCAACGCGCCGAGGATGGTCCAGGGGCGGCGCCGCTGCTCCAGAACCGGCCAGACACTGGCCCAAAGCACCGGCAGGATGGGCACCAGGTAGCGTGTGCCGGCTTCCCAGGGAATGGCCGCCAGAAACGCGACATACAAGGGAAACGTCAACAGCAACGGGTCCTCACGCCGCCGCACCAGGCGCCACCATCCCACCGCCAGGAAAACGGTGACCACACCGTAGATGAACGTGTTGATGTTTAGCCAATCGCCTGTCTTCGCGTAGGCCTTGTGCATCCCCGGCAGGAGCAAACGGCCACACTCACTGCTCTCGCGGCGGACTCCTTCGGCGACTTGTTGCCAGAGCGGGTGGTGGTCATCCACCAGCGACTCGACGCTGGGCTTCGCCGCGGAATCCACCTGCATCAGCCGCGCTTGGTCCCAGGTCAATAGCGCCAGCAAGGCGAGAACCACCGGCAGACCCACCGCGGCACTGATGGCGATTGCGCGCCGCCACGAATCTTTGCCGCGCCACGCGCGGAGAAACAACGCCAGCACCAGACCTGCCGTCAGAAACACCCCGAGATGCCGCGTATAACACGTGAAGACGAGCATCAGCACCGCAAGCGCGATCCAGCCAGCCGTCCTGGCCGGCGTGCGGCTGTGGATCACCCGGTAGAATATGTGGGTGGCCCAGATCAACTCGACCATGAACGCCGTTTCCGAAAGCACATGCCGGTGAACCTCCAGGAATCCTGCGTTGGCGATGACGAGCGCCGTCAACGGACCAGCCGGAGGAATCTCCAGGCGGCGCAACCACGAGAAAATCCCGGCCGCTGCGCCCAGACCGAGTGCCCAGTGAAACAACGAGATCCACAAAAACGGTCGATCCTGGACCCAGAAAAATGGAGTGATTAGCAACGGATATCCGGGCGGGTGACCCAGATGGGGCGATCCAAATCGCAGCAACTCACCATGCGAAAAATGTCGTGCGGTGGAAAGATACTCCGACGCATCGGGCCCCGGGTCCCACCACCACCGAATTTGCAAAGCCAGCAGCACCGCAATCGCTACAAACCATGGCCAGGCCCGCTGGCCAGCCGTGCGAAGCAGATCTTCCACCGATTTCTGATGCTTCATGGGGAGAGGTATCGACACGTCAGCGATTCCAGGTTTTGCCGCCGCTGACTTTTTCGAGGAACGCGCGGGCATGAGCTTCGATTTGCGTGTCCTGAAAGGAGAACAAGTCGCGTCCGTCCGGCAAAGAGTGGCGCATTTGCCAGGCCGCGTATCCACTGTGGCCAAACACGCCGAGGAAATGCACCGCCACGGAAAGTGCCACCAATCCGACCGCGGCGCCGCGCTGCCATGGTCGTCGCAGCGACGCGTAGGCAACCCCGAACAACAGGCACGCCACGGGCATCGTCTCGCAGAGATACCGTGGCCCAAAACACCAACCGCCTCTCCATTCGTGCCAGCGGGCAAACAAAAGCAACGTCGCGACCGAGGCTGCGATCCAGGCGATCAAAAGCTCGCGCGTTCGACGGGTCATTTCCGCTTTCGCGGACAGCACCCGCCACGCGCCGAAAAAGGCCAGGATCAACGCCGGCGAATACACCAGCACTCCCCGCGAGGGAGCCAGCAGCAGACCGAAAATTCCCAGCCAGTAGGGCGACGATCCGCTCCAGTCCTCAATTCCGTAGCCGCCGAGAATGGGATAGCCGAAGTGGGCCCAGTTATCGTGCAACAGCGCGATCGCTGGCGGAAACGCGCCGATCACGACCGCGATGACAGCACGCCCACCTCGCTCGATCGCCAGCGCACCCAAGGTGGCGACCGCGAAGAAAACCGTGCTCGGCCGCGTCAATCCGGCCATTCCCAAAGCGAAACCGATGGCCAGATCGGAAGCCGTCGATCTCTCATTCGATCGGGTAAGAAGATAGAGCGCGCCGCAGAGCCAGAAAACCGCCGGTCCGTGCATCCAGAGCGCCTGACTCGCGACGCTGTAGAGGCACGTGCCGAACGCGAAGAGAATCGTGGCAGGCCAGGCCGCCTCCGGCAGCAGGCGCCGGCAGATCAGAAAGAAGAGCACGGCGGCGCCGGCCACGAAGACGGCCGCGACCAACTTGCCGAGGTGGAGCATGACATTGGCGCGGAACGGTCGCTCGCGAAAGACGGCGATCGGAGCGACGAAGGGCAAGGCCGCCACGGCGCTGCCCGGCGAATACCGCGAATCCCAGGAGCCATCCGCGCGCTCGAAGATCGTGGTGCCCAAATATCGCCGCAGCTCGGAGTATTCCCGCAAATCGTACGACCCATGCCGCACAAGCGACCACGCCATGTATGGGGCGGCAACGCAATCGACTTCCGGTTGCGGCCTCCCATTGGCCATGAAGACCACCAGGCACAAAAGGAAAAGCCCGGCGGCCGGGTGTTTCTTCGCGCCTTGCCCGACGCGCGCATGGAAAGACAATGGTTTGGTCAAGATTTGTAGAGTGACCCTACCGGTGCCTGAACCGGTAGGAAATCGCTACGTGTCTGGAAATTGGATTTTCACCCCCGGAGACCGATCAGAACGCGGACCGAAGTTACCGCCCTAAAGAAGCGCGCGCGCCGCATCGCGGGCGATTCGGTGGTCATCAGCCGCAAGGCCATCACGTAGTCCACCGCGGCGGTGAACAGGATCAGCGAAATCAACCACGGGTTCCACGTCCCATAGAACACGCAACTCGCGACGACGAGCCAGCCGTTACGCAAACGAAGTCGAGGCAACCGCCAATAGATAGCGAAGACGACGCAGAAGAAGGCGAACGAGGGAAACAGCATGGCCGTCAGGAATTTCGGTTCAGCAGTGGAGAAGTCCCTTGCCCAAAGCGAATGCTGCTGTTTTGGGAAATGTCTCAAGCGCGAAGGATGACCTGTGGTGCTACCGAGTATGAGCCAGTCGGTGTGCGAGTCGAGATTGTCTCCCGCGATCAGACTGCAGGAGGCCTCGGCAGGTGCGTTGGGCACGTTGGAGGCTAGCGGCGGCGTTGACCGCGCAAGGCGCGGGGAGACGCGATTTCGGAAAGGCTTTTCGGAGGTGTGCTCATCGTGAATACGCCGGCAATCAGTCCGGTCGGCACCTGCACTATTTCATGTGTGCCATTTCCCTGGTCATGGCCCTCGTTGCCGAAATGTGGAACCGCACGGAGCGCCCCGGCTCGGGCGGAAATATGCCGCTTTGTTCGTCCCGAATCTTCTGTTGAGTATGGTGACATCAATGCCTTTCCTGGACGCTTTCAAGCTGTGTGGCGTTTCGCCTCATCCCATGCTCGCCCTCTGGGGCGCCGGCCTGGCGGCTTTGTCGCGCCGCGCGGCTCGCGACTCCGCAATCGCTTCGCCAGTGGCGCTGAACGCATGAGGATTTCGTTCGTTTTTCCGATGTTCGATGAGATCGGGAACATCGAGCAGGTCATCTGGTCCACCGACTCGCTGGCGCGTGGGCTCGCTCTCGACGATTACGAAATCATCGTGGTGGATGATTGCAGCACGGACGGGAGCGGTGAGCTGGCCGACCGTTTGCAGGCCGATTTTCCACCACTCCGCGTGCTGCATCACGATCGCAATCGGCGGCTCGGCGGCGCGTTGAGGACGGGGTTTGCCGCGGCTCGGCTCGACCATATTCTGTATATGGATGCGGATTTTCCGGTGGCGTTTTCGGATGTGGAGAAGGCGTTGCGCGGTCTGCGTGGGGACACTGTCGAGATGGTGGCGGGGTATCGATTCGGGCGGGCGGAGGGGTTGTATCGCGACCTGCAATCGTGGGCCTACAATGCGCTCCTCCGCCGGGTCTTCGGACTGCGCGTGCGGGATGCGAATTTCGCGTTCAAGTTATTCCGGCGGGAGATCCTTGAAACGCCGCTCTGCTCCCAGGGTTCGTTCATCGACGCGGAGCTGCTGCTGGAGGCTCAACGGCGTGGCTGGGCGATTCGCGAAATTGGTTTTCATTACCAGACGCGGCAGGCCGGCCAGTCCACGATGGGCGGCCCCTCGGTGATTCCCCAATTGCTGCGCGATCTCACGCGGTATCGGCGCGAACGCTGGCACCGGCCTGCTCTGCCGGCGCGGTCGGTGATTTTCAACGCCGACGACTTCGGTCTCTGCGCCGGGATGAATGCCGGGGTCATCGCGAGCCACCAGGATGGCGTAGTGCGCTCGGCGAGCTTGATCGTGACCGGCGATGCTTTCGAGGAGGCCGCGGATTACGCGGTGGAAAATCGATCGCTCGACTGCGGGCTGCACCTGGCTTTGTGCGAAGGCCGCCCCGCGTGCGACCCGGCTTGGGTTCCTTCGCTGGTCGGAGCGGATGGACGTTTCCATCGAAATTACGCCGCGTTTCTCAGGCGCTATTTTTGCGGAAAAATCCGCCTTGCCGAAGTCGAGGCGGAATTCGCCGCCCAACTCCGGAAGGCGCAGGCTCGCGGGATCGCCGTGAGCCACCTGGACAGCCATCAACATCTCCACGCGCTGCCGGCGGTGTTTGCCATCGTGGCCCGCCTCGCGCAAGCCCACGGCATCCGCGCGGTCCGAAATCCACTGGAACGCGCCAGCCTGTTCGATCGCCGCATCTCGCGCAGCGCTGCACGGCTCGGCGTGGGCGGCGCATTTCACCTGGCGTCCCGCCGTCTCGCCGGCGCTTCGCCGCGCACCCCTGATCATTTTTTGGGAGTCATGCAGGCGGGCCGGTGGAACGCCGGGAACCTCGCGGCGGCCATCCGTACGCTGCGTCCCGGATTGACGGAAATTTGCTGCCATCCCCGCCGCGAGACGGGCGTGGAAAGCGCGTATCGGTGGGGCTACCGCTTTCGTGAGGAACTCGAAGCGCTGACCGGCGAAGGCGTGCGCCGGAGCCTCGATGAGAATCAGGTGAGCGTGACCAGCTTTCGCGAATATTTTTCCTCGCCTGGCGGGCGGGAGAGCAGCTCATGAACGCGCGGAAGCCGAGATGGGCGCTTCATTCGGCGCGGGATTGGTGGCGGCTCGCGGCCTGGGTTTGGGGCGTGGTGCTTTTGATCGTGGCGATCCGGGTGTTCGTGCAGGGACCGCGGGAGCACAGCGTTTTTTTCCTCTATGTGAATGCGGCGCAGCGCTGGATGGATGGCCGCGATCTTTACACGGCGGATAATTTCCAATTTCGCTACAGCCCTCTCTTCGCGATCCTTTTCAATCCATTCACGTTCCTGCCGGAATGGATGGGCGGCATCCTGTGGCGCCTTTTTAATGCGGCGGCGTTTGTTGCCGGTTTCTCGTGGTGGTGGCGCCGAGTGGCGGGATGGCGCGGCGACGCCCGCGCTCTGCCGATCATGCTGCTCCTTTCGCTCCCGCTTGCGCTCTTGAGCTTGAACAACGGTCAGGTCAATCCGCTGATGACCGGCCTGATCCTGTGCGCCTTCGCCGCCACGGCGGAGGAGCTTTGGATCGCGGCAGCGCTCGCTCTTTCGGCCGCCGTGTTTCTGAAGCTCTACCCGCTCGCCGCCGGCTTGCTCCTCGGAATGCTTTATCCCCGTCAACTGCTCTGGCGTCAGGGCGCCGCTCTCTCCGCCGGCGCGGCCACTTGTTTGATCTGCCAAAAGCCATCCTTCGCGGCGAAGCAGTTCGTCGATTGGTTCGAGTATCTTCGCGGAGATCTGCGGTTCGATCTTCCGCCGGAAGCAGCGTATCGAGATCTGCGGCTGCTGTTGAATGTCACCGGCCTGCACCCGCATCCGGCGCTCTATTTCGCCCTGCAAATCCTCGGAGGTCTGGCCGTGGCGTGGGTTTGCGGACGTTTGCATTTTCGGGGCACGGACAAACGCTTCGTCCTGACGATCGGTTACGCGCTCACGGCCTGCTGGATCCTCCTCCTCGGACCCGCGACCGAATCTTGCACCTACGTCCTGGCGGCGCCGGTCTTTGCCTGGCTGCTGCTGGCGGACCACCTCGGAGCGCGCCCGCTTTTATTCCGCGCGAGCCTCTTTGGATCCATCGCTCTGCTGACGGCGGCGCTCGTGGCCAACTGGTTCCCCGGCACGACGAGGGTTCACGGACTCGGGCTCCATCCACTCTCGATGCTGGCGCTGCTGGGCTGCGTGATTTACGAAATCAATGGCGCGCACGCCGCAAGGTTTGATCACACCGGGGGGCAACCGGGTTCATGATTTCACGTCGCGGTTTTCGAAAAACCCGAAACCAATCACCAGGAACGAAGCGCTCAGACCGAGGAGGATGAGAAGCGAGGTGACGATATCCCGCCAGGGAATTTCCGCGCGGAAGACAAGCACCCACGACGACAGGTGGTGAGAAAGGAACCACGGCTTGAATGCAGTCAGATAGGGAATGCTATTCAGGACGAAATCCACATAGAGCACGGTGAGAGTTAGCACCGTCGCGGTGGCCGGGCGCAGGCGGAGGCACGAGAACATCAAGGCCATCGCCGAAACCGCCTGGTAGGTCAGGGCGAGCAGGAGTGTCGCCAGCAGGTAGCGCTGCAGGCCTTCGGCAGGTTCGAAGACGGAGAAAATGCCCTCCAGCGGCGCGTAAACAAACATCATGGCGAGGCGGCCGTGTCCGACCCATCCGACGAGCAAGCCGCTCAAGCCGACGCCGAGCATCAGCAAAGCAGTATGGAGTGCGCCCACCAAGGCTTTGGCCACGAAAAGCCGCGCCCTCGAGATCGGTCGGGCGAGAACGAGGCGCAACGTCCCATCCTCGACCTCCCGGGCGATGAGGTCGCCCGAGACGAGCGCCAGATAAAGGCCGGAGACCAACGCGACCGTAAACACCATGGTGAACGCCGCCACGGTCAGCCCGCCGGTAAAGTCTTCCAGCCGGAAACCATTGTTCACCAGAAGGCTCCGGATCCCGTGGAGCGGAAGGGGCTGCTGGAGGAGCCAGAGCATCACCAGATTGAGCAGGAAAAAGATGCCGAATCCCAGGTAGGTCCGCTTGCGGGAGAAGAGCTTGAAGCATTCGTTGCGAAGCTGGCGGAAAAACATGGAGTCGCTCATGGGGCGTGCCTCGCAGCTCCGGTGCGCGTGGTCTCGAGGTAAAAGTCTTCGAGGGATCTTTCTTCGCCGCCGAGGAAATCGATTTGAAATCCGTGGCCGACCAGCCATGCGGCCACGGCGGAGATGTCGGCACCCTCCGACAACTGCGGGCTGCCGGACTGATCCCCCGCGATCAGGCCGGCCATGCGCAGGCCCCGCTCAGCCTCCTCCTGGCGGTCCACCTTCAGCCGCAGCACGCGGGTGCCGGAGAGAAATCGCCGCCACTCGCCGGCAAACAAAAGCTGACCTTCCCGCAGGATCGCCAGACGATCGCAAAGCTGCTGCAACTCGCTGAGCTGGTGCGAGGAGACCACGATGGTCAGGCCCCATTCGCGGTTCAATTTGAGGATCAAGTTGCGAGTGTCGAAGATGCCCTCGGGATCGAGGCCTTCCGTGGGCTCATCATAGATGAGGAGTTTGGGGTCGGGCACGAGCGATTGGGCCAAGGCGAGCCGCTGCCGCATCCCGTGGGAATAGACTTCGACGGGATCATCGATCCGCTCCGCGAGGCCGACCAACCGCACGACCTCGTCCAATCGTGCGTACGGGATGGGCCCCGTGTACTCGCAGAGAATGTGCAGGTTCTTCCGCCCGCTCAGGTGACCATAGAATGCGGGAGCCTCGTAAATGGCGCCGACCCGGGCCAGAGCCGCGCGGCGGTTTCGGTGGATGTGGTGACCATCGATCAGGATCGTGCCGGCATCCGGCAGGACCTGGCCCAGGAGCATCCCGATGAGAGTGCTTTTCCCGGCGCCATTGTGGCCGAGCAGCCCGTAGATCGATCCGGCGGGCACCTCGAAACTTACCGCATCCACGGCCACGCGGCGGCCAAACCTTTTGGTCACCGCCTGAATGGACACGATGGAACTGGCGACGGCTGTGCCGATCGACGAAGCGGCTTTCATCGACCCATTTGGGAATGTTTCTGGATCCGCTCGACCAAAGGGCGGGTGTCGAACCGAGTGAGAGGGTCCGTCGTCCCCTTGAAAATCCCTTCGATGCCAACCGTCTCGATCGCCGGCTCGGCAATGGAGAGGTCGGCCACAAACATCGCTTGAAACCGGGCGCTGGAGCCGGTTTTGAGCGCCTCCAAGTCGGCGACGGCGGGCTGGACGAGACGCGCACAACGACCGCCGTTCCACCGCTTCGAACCTTCGATGAGTTCTCTCATCCCAGGAGGCTCGGTGGCCTTGAGAAAGTGGGATTGATCCTCCGGGGACATTTCGATGAATACAGATCGCAGGCGGGGTTCCATGAGAACGAGATGCCGCGCGTCCAGATCCAACGCGGAGAGGTGGGATGAAAAAAGCTCGATCCACCTGCGGCGGGCCTCATCGTTCACCGCGCCAGCGGGCCACGCCTCGACGAGTTTGAGCGTGCTGGCCACAGACGGCTTGCCGGAAGAGACGAGGCGCACAGCGGCGACCACGCCGAGCCAAACGACCAGCAGGCACAAGATGCCGGGCATCCATCTTCTCAACTTGGACATCAGCGGTGTATAGTGGCTACCCTTCCCGCCATGCAAAGGCTTCCCCAAACAATTCACCCGCGACGAGCGGTCGCCACGCCCTAACTTGCGGGGGTCGAAGCCGGCGGGCGATGCGCTGAATATTCTCATGGCCGCCGGGAAGGTCTCGGGAGATATGCAGGGAGGCTTTCTGGCGAAGGCCCTGCTAGCCAGAGACGAGACGCTGCGCCTCTACGGTAGCGGTGGACCGACAATGAAGGCGGCTGGCGTGGATCTCCAGATCGATACGACGCCATTCAGCACTGTGAGAGCGATCGAGGCCCTGCGATTCATCGCTCCACTGCGACGCGTGCTCCGGCGGATCGAAGCCCTCATTCGCGCCGACCGACCCGATGCGGCCATCCTGATCGACAACCACGGCTTCAACCTCTTGCTCGCCAAATTCCTGAAGAAGCAAAAGATCCCGGTAATCTATTACTTTCCTCCCCAGGCGTGGATCGGGGGCCCAGTGATCGCGGGAGGAATCGCGCGCCACACGGATCTGATCATTTCGTCCTTTGAAGACGAAGCCGCGCTCTACCGCCGACACGGTGGTCGCGCGGTTTGCCTCGGCCACCCGCTTCTGGACATTGCCAAGCCCGGTCCCGATCCAGAAGCCGTGCTGGCCCGATTGGGAATCGATCGGTCGCGACCACTCATGGCGCTGATGCCCGGCAGTCGCGCGCAGGAGTTGGAAAGGCTGGCCGGCCCCATTTTTGGAGCGGCGGCGATCATCAAGAAGCGGATTCCCGAAATGCAGTTTATGCTGCCGGTCGCTTCGCCGCACCTTCGGGCGCGGTTGCAGGAAATCCGCCGCGAAGTCGGAGGCGCAGAGGAGATTTATTATTTGGAGGCGGATGTTTACACCTGCCTGAGCCGCTGCAGTCTCGTCATCACCACGACTGGAACCTCCACCCTGGAAACGGCCCTGCTCGGTGTTCCGATGGTCACAGCTTACCGCCTGCACCCGCTCAGCGTCTTGGTCGGGCGGATCTTTGCCACCACCCGATTTCTCGCGATGCCAAACTTGCTGCTCGGAGAGTATGTCGTGCCGGAAATCCTGCAGCGCGAAGTGACCGCGGAGCGTCTGGCTCAGGCTGCGTTGGAAATCCTCGAGAGTCCATCGCGCCAGGCGGAGATGCGGAAGCGGTTCCGCGAATTGCCGGCGATGCTCGGTGAAGAGGGGGTTCTGGACCGAGTGGCAGATCTCGTCCTGAACGAAGTCTCCGCGCGATGCGAACCCTGCCCGCTCACGACGTGAACGTTTCCGTGGACCCATCTGCCAAGGGTCGGCCGGCGGCGCCGCGCGGCACGCTCGCGCGCGTTGTGGCTTTGCTCGCTCCGCACCGGTTGAAAATCTTCCTTTCCCTCGCGGCGATGACCTTCACCTGTCTGGGACTTCTCGCCTTGCCACTGCTCGTGCGGGAGTCGCTGCACCGGGCCATCCACCTCCACGAGGTGAACATGTCCCCGGGAGTTGGTTTCGCCATCGTGGCCGGCTTTCTCGCGCTGGCGGCTGCCGGTTATACCTCGTCGGTGCTGCTTTTCCAGGTCGCCCACGAGGTGACCGCGCGACTGCGGTGCGACTATGTGCGGCACCTCCTGCGCGTGCCGGTCGCGTATCACCGCGATGCGGCCACGGGGCGCCTCATGGAGCGACTTGCGGGGAGCCTTCATGAGGTTGACTGGTTCATCAAACGCGGCTTCGGCGGCCTTCTGGGCGTCGTGATCCTGATGGGCGGGGGCACGGTGATGCTCTTCTTCGTGAATTGGAAGCTGGCGCTCTTCAGCGCCTGCACTGCCCCGCTCATGGCCCTCGGTCTGCGGATCATCAACGGCCGGTCCCGAAATCTTCAGCGGCAGAGAATGAACGCGATGGAAACCCTCGTCGCCAGTTTGCACGGATTGCTGACCGGCATCGAGGTGGTCAAGGCCTTCAACGGGGAATCGCGGGAGGAGCGGAGATTCGAGGAACGTCAGGAGCGCCTGCTCGCCGTGCAGCGCGTGGAGTCCCTCGTGGCCGCACTCATGGAGCCGTTGCTGGTCACGATGGCATCCATGAACTTTCTCGTAGTCCTCTTTTACGGGAGCAATCTCATCGCCCACGGCGAGCTGGCGCCGGAGGAACTCATCACGTTTCTCATCTACCTCGCGTTCCTCCTGCCCAACGCGCGCAACCTCGCCCTCCAGGTAGCCCAATGGCGGCACCTGAACGTAGCCCTCGATCGTCTCGAGGAGACCGCCGCCATCGTCCTCGAGCAGGATGCACCCGGGGCCACTCCGCTCGGCCAGCCGGTGCGCGGAGAGGTCGAATTTTTCCACGTCAGCTATGGCTATCGCGAACGGGAGCAAGTGTTGTCTGCCCTGTCCCTCCGGGTCGCCGCGGGTGAGCGCGTCGGCATCGTGGGTGAAAGTGGCGCCGGCAAGTCCACGCTTTTCAATCTCCTCCTTCGGTTCTACGCGGCGGACGGAGGCATGATCCTCGTGGACGGTCAGGATGTGCAATCGATCACCCTGCGGTCGTTGCGCGAAGCGATCGCGGTGGTGCCGCAGGACACCGTCCTCTTCGATGACACCATCATGGAAAATGTGCGTTACGGAAATCCCGTCGCGGGCGACGCCGAAGTGCGGGCCGCCTGCGCGGCCGCGCGGGCCGCGACCTTTATCGAATCGCTTCCCTCAGGCTATCTCACCCAGGTCGGCGAGCGTGGGCTGAAACTCTCCGGCGGACAGCGCCAGCGAATCGCGATCGCCCGGGCTTTCCTGAAAAACTCGCCGATTCTGCTCATGGACGAAGCCACGTCTTCGCTGGACGCCGGCACGGAAAGCGAATTGCGCGTCGCCATGGAGGAACTGATGCAAAACCGGACCACTCTCGTCATCGCCCACCGGCTCTCCACCGTGACCCACCTTCCCCGCATCCTGATGGTGAGCGACGGGCGGATCCTCGATCAGGGATCGCACGATGAGTTACTCAGCCGCTGCCCGGCCTACCGCACGTTTGTCTCGACGCAATTGATCCGGCAAGGAGTGCCCTCCGTTTAGCTCTACTCTTGAGAGTGGCCGACGAAGATCTGTCCGCCAAACCGCTGCGTGTCAGGGCGAAAAAAAGGGGCGATCCTCCCTGGGTTGGTGGTCCGCTGGAGTTCTGCGGCGGGGGGGAATGCGAAACGACCGGTGGATGCGGTGAGTGCGTGTCGGAGAGCCTGCTGATACCATCTCGTCGAAATAACCAGACAGCTTCGCCAGCCCGGAGGGCTGCCAGAGATTAGCCCCGGGTTTCAACCCGGGGTTACCGGCAAAAAAGGGCCGCACCCTGAAGGGGTGCCAGAACCAGCCTCCACAGCGTTTCCGGCACCGCCTCCGGGGTGCATTGCTTTCTCTTCGCCTTACCCCGGGTTGAAACCCGGGGCTAATTTCTTTGGAAGCCTCCGGCTTGGACGGAGTCCGTTTAATTTATGAAGTTGGTATGAGTCGTCGGTCTGTGGCGTGCAAAGTTTGGTTTGTGTTCCGCAAGTGAGGGTGAGCGTGCGGGGTATGGCGGGAGGATGTTGTTTTCATGAAGGCCCTGCTTCCCCGTCTCTTCGCGGTGCGAAAAGAGCGGCCCATTTCGGAATCCCGATTCGCCCGGCGGGAGCAAAACATTCCGTTTTTCAATTTCGTGAAATCGCCAGGGGCTCTCGTGGCGATGGCGGTCGCCCTGACCTTGATCGCGATGGCGATCTATTGGGCGCAGTCTGGATCTCTCGTGTTTTACCGGCCCTCGGGAGCTGCAGGGGTTGATGGTTTACCCCCCTCCGAAGCGGCGACTCCTGCGGTTGGCGGCTATTTGACGATCACGGAAACGGCGGCACTCGCGGTGCTCGGCGGCGTCCAGCCGCAACCACCGAGAAGGCTTCCTGAGACGTTTCACGATCCAAGGAATCAAGCGGCTGCTGGGTTCGTGACCAAGTTGGAAACGGGTGGGGACGCCGAGGCTGCGGAGGGCATTCGCGGACTGGCTGCCCTTGGCGGAGAAAGAAACCTCGCGTTCCTTGCTGCCCTCATGAACGACCCCGACGGTTGGCCGGACGCCACGCGCACCGAAGCGGCGCTCGCGCTGTTGAAGACCGGGAACGAGCAGGACACGCGGACGGCGATTCGCGGCCTCGCGGTGATTGGTGGTGACGCGAATACCGACCGATTGGGCACGATGGCAAATGACACCAGTCTGCCGCAAAGCCAGCGCCTGGCCGGGGCGCTGGGCTTGGGGACCATCGGCACCCCGGCAGCGGCCGATTACCTCGTCGCGGCCTTTCCCACTTTCACCGGTCGCGATGTCCATGCACAGCTTCTCGATAGTCTCGGGCACTTTCCTTTCCCCGAGATTGAAGAGACCTGGCGGCAGTTCCTGGATGCGCCGGACACGCCGGCGGCCCTGCGTTCCGCTGCGGTGGAAGCACTGGCCAATTCGTCGCCGGAGGCAGCGCCTTTCCTTCTGGCCATGGCCCAGTCAGATCGTGATCCGGATGTGCGGGAAATGGCTGCGTGGGCGATCTCGTCTCACGGGCCGGATGGAGTGCTGGGCTCGGAGTTGGCGGAACTGGCCCGCAGTGAACCGGAAGCCGATGTGCGCCGCCGACTTTACGAGGCCATGCTCTCCCGGGCGGAAAACCCCGCGCAAGCACTGCTCCCCTTGATTCAATCGGAAACGGATATCGCGGCGCGGGTTGCCGGATTAAACGCGGCTGGCGATGCCATTCGGCGCGATCCATCCAGCGCTCTCAAAGGAGTGTTCGACGCGCAAATGGTCCCGGAGTTGACGCAAATCGCTCTTGCGTCAGGG
Source organism: Chthoniobacterales bacterium (assembly GCA_038228205.1). Classification (GTDB taxonomy): domain Bacteria; phylum Verrucomicrobiota; class Verrucomicrobiia; order Chthoniobacterales; family Chthoniobacteraceae; genus Chthoniobacter. Next base: position 5,463 of record JBBRPL010000071.1, on the reverse strand, counting down.
AGCCTGAATATCCGGATGCGGGCGGTCTTTGCCCTGCGGCGCGCCAATACCCCCACGGCCATTGCGGCCCTCACCCAAATCTCCACCACCGAAACCCCACAAATCGCGCAAGCGGCCATCAATGGCTTGCCGAAAACCACCCAACATCCATGAAAACAAACCTCCTCCGCATCGTCTGCTCTGCGCTCGCTCTCCTCTGCCTGAGCACGCTCGCCGAGGCCGCCACCGTCAAGTGGTCCATCATCATCAGCCCCGCCGCCGGCGGCAGCGTCCTTTGGGCGACCTCCTCGCCGAGCGCAAACGGAGTCCTCAGTAAATCGGGGAGCATCCAGTTCGACTCGGGCGCCCTCGTGGACCTCACATTCAAGGCGCAAAGCGGCTACGAACTCACCAGCCTGCACAAGAATACCGATGACATCCTCGCTTGGCTGGATGGCAACAAACACTCTCAATTCGGCCCCGTCGGTGGTCCGCACATTTTCGTCGCCGTTTTCACGGCTCCGAATCCCACCGGCGATTTCGCCCTCAATTTCCCGAACGGGAAAGCCACCACGATGTTGGATGTGACCGGCAACTATTCCGGCACCACGAGGGCTCACTTCGGGAGCCGGAATTACAACGGCGATGTGGCCATGGACGAGTCCGGTAAACTAAGCGTCATGGGGACGATGGATGGAGTGGTGCCAAAGGGTGGCGGTCCGGTGGCCGGATCGGTCGGCTCTCTCAAGACCCTTAACGACACCCCGAACGCCAAGTTCAAGTCTTCCTTCACCGGCACGGTCGATGGCAAGGATACGACAGCGGCAGGAACTGCCGCTGGTCCGATGGTGATCGTGGACGCGGGAGGCGGAAACATCGGCCTTGGTGGCGTAGCGGCCGGCAGCGCCAAAGTGGATGGCACGCCCTATTCAGCGAAGCCCACTTCCGGCGTGACTCTCTTGACTCCCGCCCAAGCCGCGACGCCCCGGAGATCGTGGAAGCTCGACCTGAAACTGCGCGAAGTCATCAATCCGACGACCTTCAAGAAGACCGTTTATGCGTCGTCGATTCTTACCCTTCCGAATGGAGACAAGACCTCCTTCAAAGAAAAGAAGCTCACGTTTTCAGTGAAGAATGGCTATTCGACGGCCTTCTCTGCGGGTGGGAGGATCGATGGCGTTGGCAATCCCATCCTTGACGTCAAGACGGGGAAACAACAGATCGACCGGAAGAGTTCCGTGAAGATCAGCAAGATGCGCATGGTCGGTACTCCCGGCCACTGGATTGTCACGGACGGGCTATTCAGTTACAGCTTCCTTGGTCAAAAGGGGAAGGGCAACCCGAAGGACTTCACTGGCACGGAGCTAACCCTCTTGGACAACGGGAATGCTGGCGGCGTGATCAACAACCCCACCGGGCCGACGACCTTCACCCTCGCCGCGGCCCGTGGCATTACCTATCTCAGTACCTATCACTGGAACGATGGCAAGGGGACGACCAAGGCCGGTTTGCTCAGCATCCAGGCTGCCGACGGTACCATCTTTGGCCCGTGGAAGAGGGTCGGTCTCCCGGGAATGGGCGGGGTCAAGAACGCGACTTGGGAATGCCATCCCAACGTCTATCTCCCTGCCGGAACCTATACAGTGATCGATAGTGATCCCACCACCTGGTCGCAGAATGCAGGCTCCAGCGGACGCGGGTTTGCCAAAGTGCTGGGAAAACCGTAGGGAGAGAAAACTGAATTAGGAGAACTGAAAGCTGAAAGGGATAGATGAGTCGGGGGAGCAGAAATTCCTGTTCTCCTGCGTTCTTCATTCCCGCTGCTGGTGACACGGGCCGGAGCGCGTGCCCGGGCTTTCCTGAAAAACTCGCCGATCCGTCTTATGGACGAAGCCACTTCTTCGCTGGACGCCGGCACGGAAAGCGAGTTGCGCGTCGCGATGGAGGAACTGATGCAAAACCGGACCACGCTCGTCATCGCCCACCGACTCTCCACCGTGACCCACCTTCCGCGCATCCTCATGGTGAGCGACGGACGGATCCTTGATGAGGGCTCGCACGACGAGTTACTCCGCCGCTGCCCGGCTTACCGCACGTTTGTCTCGACGCAGTTGATCCGGCAATGAGCCTTGCCGAATGGAGCGGTAATCGGCGGGGCAAACGGAAGCACAAATGGCCGCGACTCCTCGGAATCAGCCGGGCTCGCCGTATCGGGGAAGGATTCCCAGCCAATAAGGATCGTCCGAATCGAAACTTATGGGGTCGGAGGCGCGAAAACGGTAATGACGAAGTTAAACACCTGACCAAAGCCTTTCTGGCCGAGGAAATTGTATTTAACCGTCCCAGCCGCAGGTTCCCAAGACAGATTATTATTAGAGTCGAAATTCTTTTTGAAGAGCAATTTGTCAAACTTGATCTGGCTGTATTTGTCGATGATCTGCTTGCCATTAAGATCAAGAATGGGGAGGTCAGTCATGTCAATAAACCCACCCTTCGAGAAAGTAATCGAATAACCATTGGTCGCCGAATAAACCACGGTCTTTTCGCCAAAATAGGTCCTGTCGCCGCTCGGACTGACGAAGAATAGATCCGCGACATAGAACTTTTTGCCCTTCGAGTTAGTCCGTTCGGAAATCCTGAGATTCATCCCCCAGTTCTTGTAGAGAACGCCGCCCAACTGGTTCACATCCACGTCAAGCGTGTCCATTTGCACCGGATCCTTGTCGGCATGTTTGTCCCTCTTTCCGGAAAAAGACGACATGACCGTCACCGGGAGCATGTTCCCCTGGGGCGCATCAGTGGGTCCGGCGAGGGGAGCCGTGACTTTGCCACTGCCCTCCGTCGGCGCATTCATCATCCCGTCGTTGTAATCTCCACCAGCCTTGGCATTCGCGGTCAGGACGGGGAGTCCATTCACGGTTCTCACGAACAGGGTGCGCGTCACCGAAGAGCCCTCTTTCTTATCTACGTAACCATTGATCGAACTGACGGCGGTGACCTTGCCAGACGCGTCCATCGTCATGTAGGTGTTGGCACCCAGCCCGTAAAACTGGTCGTTGTAAGCTCCATTGAGGAAGACCATCGGCGTGATCTGAGGTGGGCCGGAGGGCGGGTCGGCAGGCGCGTCGAAACCAAACGAACCAACGGGGCTTTCCACCGGAGGCGCGGCACTGAAGCCCTTCGCGCCGAGGGTGAAGAGGACAAACACTCCCAATAGCGCTTGGGAGACAGGACGTGGAGTTTTCATACTTTTATTTTGCGGTCTGCAACCCGTAGCGGGCAGCTTGGGCGATTTTTGGGTTAGGTGTCTGGGAAAGTGTCTGCAGGGCCTGGCGAGCCGCAGGGGTGTTCGCCCGTCGCAGGGCAAAGACGGCGCGCGTCTTCACGTCGAGAGTCTGATTGGAAGCCGCAATCGTCGTCAATTCCGGAACGATCTCCGCATCGAACTTGGCCGAGAGGCCGCTCGAGGCTCCTCGCTTGACGGTATCGGCGAGCGCATTGAACCCAGCCACTCGGGCGGCGTAGTCGGTCTCGCTCTGAATCACCGGAAGAAGGCTCTCCGCAGGATTGATCACCTGCGCGGGCAGCGCCTCGTAGAGCCGGCGGCGCACGTCGGCATCCGGTTCCACGGTCGCCATGCGCGCCAGGTCCGGTCCCAGCAATTCGTTCTCCGCCGCCCCGGGGAGCGCAGAAATCGCCCATGCGGACATCTCCCGGACCTGCGGATCGCGATCCGAGGCCGCCATCGTCTTCAGGAAAGGCAGGGCATCGGGGGACGAGCCCGCGAGCGCGTCCACCGCAGCGACGCGCACTTCGGCGGGAGTGTTCGGGTCACCGAGGATTTGTTTCCAGGTACCTTCGATCTGGGTGAACGGAAACTGCCCAAGGGCACCAAGGATCTGCTCGTGCATCTCGGGCTCGGGGAACACTCGAAAGGCGTCCACCAGCGCCTCGCGAGCGCGCGGGGTGCCGATGATCCCCATCGCGAGAGTGGCTTCCAATCGCACCGGCGTGGGGAGTGAGGCATTAAGGATCATCGCGCTCAGACTCTGCGTATTCGCCTCCCCACCGATCACCGCGAGCGCCCGGACCGCGAGCTGCGCCTCGGCGGGGTTTTCCGACACGAGCAGCGCTCGCGCCGCCTCCGTGCGAAGGGCATCGGGCCAGCGACGATCCTTCATGATGGCAGCGAGCCGCCGCCGATTCAGTTCTCCTCCCAAAGCGGCCAATTCGCGAATTGCTGCTGCGGCCTCGGCTTCGCTGCCCGTTTCGAGAGCGGTGAGCAGCGCCTGCTCGCGAGGAGGAATGCCGGCGCCATCCTGAGGTTGCCGCAATGCATCCGGCAGCTTCGCCTTTTCTGGCGGCCCGACGCCCCCGATCACCGCCATCGCGGCCATCTCCGCGATCGTCAGGCGGCTCGTGGCGGCCCCATCGCTGCTCGGCTTCGGCATCGCGCGAGGGCTCAGCGCGGTTGAATCAAACAACCCAAGCAAAAACATTTTTCCCGGTGAGCCGGACGCGATCCACGATGCTACAACTGTGATCGCGGTAAGTCCGCACACGATGACTGCGAGTGCCAAACGAGAATTCACGCGCCGGAATACTGGTGTCCTCCGCCGAGGACTCTCCGAGGAGTGTGCTGACTGAATCTTCAAGAGATTCTGCATAATCCGTTATTAGAGGCGTATCAAGTTCAAGCAAGTTGAAACCCCGAGAATCGCTCCTCTCCGCCGCCCATGAACAACGCATCCCAGTCGGCTCCATTTCAGCGGGCGAAAAGTGTTGAGATGGGTTGAATCGCACGCGGCGTATGCTGGGGTTATTTTGAATCGCCGGGGCGACGCAGGCAGCCTGCTGTTTCCGCCGATACCTAAAAAAAAGACCCACCGTTGCCGACGGATTTTTTCTTCCGCCGACCCAACACTCCCTGCCAGCCCAATCTCCCGAAGGCGGGATCAGTTTAGCGAAGGAGTGTCCGGCCCGGCGGGCAACCCAAGAGCAAGTCAAGTACTACAACCTACGCCGCGATCTTCCGGAGCTTGTGCTCGGGAGGCGGCGTGGTGGCGGGACGGGCACGGCCTTTGGCCCAGGTGCGCAGGGCGCTGATCTGCTCGGCCATGAGCTTCGACAGGGGCACGAAGTCCACCAGCACTGTGCCGATGGTGAGATCGGTGGGCTCGGCATCCCGATCGAAGGCGCGGTAGAGCGCCTCAACGAAGACCTGCTCGATCTCGGAACCGGTGAACCCGTCCGTGGCTTTGGCGAGCTGCGGGAGATCAAAGGTCTCGGGCTCCCGGCCGTATTTGGCGATCTGGAGGCGCCAGATGACTTCGCGTTCCTCGCGGGTGGGCAGGTCGATGAAGAAGAGCTGATCCCAGCGTCCGACGCGGAGCAGTTCGGGCGGGAGCTGGCTGACGTCGTTGGCGGTCGCCACGATGAAGACGGGCGATTTCTTCTCCTGCATCCAGGAGAGCAGGCTGCCGA
>JBBRPL010000070.1:0-42709 GCA_038228205.1 Chthoniobacterales bacterium | reverse complement strand
GCGTTCTTTCGAACTGAGTCCGATGTGATGCTTTTTCTTGGGCATCGCATCCATTTATACACTGATAAAGATAGTACCAGTCTAATCTTTCAATAATTACCATCGGCTAACGAGTGACAAAGCACTAGTGCTCAGTGCTCAGTAATTCCCGGAGCGGCGCGCTACAGACGACTGAGCACTGAGCACTGCGAACTGAGCACTTTCCTATAAGTCCAGCAGCAGCCGCGCTGGGTTCTCAATGCAGTCTTTGACGCGGATGAGGAACGTGACGGCTTCCTTGCCGTCGACCACGCGGTGGTCGTAGCTGAGGGCGAGATACATCATCGGGCGGATGACGACCTGGCCTTTTTCGGCGATGGGGCGCTCCTGGATCTTGTGCATGCCGAGGATGCCGGACTGGGGCGGATTGAGGATCGGCGTGGAGAGGAGGGAGCCGTAGATGCCGCCGTTGGAAATGGTAAAGACGCCGCCGCTGAGGTCTTCAATCTTGATTTTGCCTTCGCGCGCTTTGACGGCGTAGTTCGAGAGGTCGCGCTCGATGTCGGCGAATGATTTCTGATCCGCGTCGCGGATGACTGGCACGACGAGGCCGCGCTCGGTGCCGACGGCGACGCCGACATCATAGTAGTGGTTTTGGACGAAGTCGTCCCCGTCCATGCGGCCGTTGATGGCCGGGCATGCTTTCAAGGCGCTGACGGTGGCTTTGATGAAGAACGACATGAACCCGAGCTTGATGCCGTGTTCTTTGGTAAAAACGTCCTGCTGGCCGGAGCGCAGCTTCATGACCGCGCTCATGTCGCACTCGTTGAAGGTGGTGAGGATGGCGGCGGTGTGCTGCGCCATGACGAGCTGCTGGGCGATCTTGCGGCGCAGCGGTGTGAGTTTCTTGCGGGTACTGCGGCCTTCGACGGCCGGCGGCACATTTTCCGAAAGAGTCGCGAGCGAAAGGTTGGCGGTGGCCACGGCGGTTGAGATTTTCGACGCCGCCGCGGCCGGTTCCGAAGTCTCGGGCGCGGCCTGCTTCTGGATGGAAATGGCCGGAGTCTTGGGCATGACCGCGGCGGGAGGTTCGACCTGCTCGCGGGTGGTTTTGGCGTCCGACTTATCGTCGGGGACCTGCTCGGAGGATTTCGCCTCGGTGGCGGCGGCAGCGGCGCCACTTTCCTCGATGGTGGCGACGACCTCGCCGATTTTTACTTCCGCGCCCGCGGCCGCCTTGACGCGCAACGTGCCAGCCTTCTCGGCGGTGATTTCCGTGGAAACTTTGTCTGTTTCCAGGGTGAACAGCGCCTCACCCGCCTGCACGGCGTCGCCGTCGTTCTTGTGCCAGACGGAGAGCAGTCCGCTCGTGATCGATTCGCCGACGGCAGGGATTTTGACTTCGAGAGACATCTTCAATTAATTTTGGATTCTGAATTTTGAATTTTGAAATGGCGGGAAGGCCGTGGAGCGCCGGGGGCGGGATACTGAATTCAAAATCCAGAATTCAAAATTCAAAATTTCCGGTTTGGGCTTTTAGCCCAAAGTAAAGGCGTCCTGGAGGATGAGTTGTTGCTCGCGTCTATGGACGGCGAGTGAGCCGACGGCGGGGCTGGCGCTGGCGGCGCGACCGGCGTACCACACGCTCGTTTCGAGGAGGCGGCGCAATTGCCAGGCGATGAAGTTCCACGCGCCCATGTTTTGCGATTCCTCCTGGCACCACACGATCGTGCGGGCGTTGGGAAACTGGCCGATGGCGCCCTTGAGTTGGGCTTCGTCGAGCGGGTAAAGTTGTTCGAGCCGAATTATGGCAGCGCTGGTGACTTTGTTCTCGTCACGGAATTTCAGGAGGTCGTAGTAGACCTTGCCGGAGCAAAGGATGACGCGCTTGACCTTCTCCGGTTTGTCGAGGAGCGGGCCGGGCAGGACTTCGTGGAAGCGGTCGTTGGTGAAATCCTCGACCTTGGAAGAGGCTGCTTCCAGACGAAGCATGGATTTCGGGGTCATGATCACGAGCGGCTTCTTGAAGGGGCGCTTCATCTGCCGGCGCAGGACGTGGAAGTGTTGCGCCGGGGTCGTGAGGTTGCAGACCTGGATATTGTCTTCAGCGCAGAGTTGGAGGAATCGCTCCAACCGGGCGGACGAATGCTCGGGTCCCTGGCCTTCGTAACCGTGGGGCAAAAGCAGCACGAGTCCGCTGGGGCGCTGCCATTTCGACTCCGCGGAGGAGATGAATTGGTCGATGATGACTTGCGCGCCATTGGCGAAATCGCCGAACTGCGCCTCCCACATGCAGAGCAGGTTGGGAAAATTGAGCGAATAGCCATAGTCGAAGCCGAGCACGCCGGCCTCGCTGAGCAGCGAGTTGTAGATGCAGACCTGCGCCTGGTTCGGGTCGATATGCTTGAGCGGGCACCAGCGTTCGCGGGTCTTCTGGTCGTAGAGGTAGGAGTTGCGCTGGCTGAAGGTGCCACGGCGGCAATCCTGACCACTGAGGCGCACGGGGATCCCCTCGATGAGCAGTGAGCCCATGGCGAGGGCTTCGCCGTAGGACCAGTCGAACGGTCCGCCGTTGGCCCAGACCTTCGCCCGCTTATCGAGCAGGAAGTTTTTTAGCTTCGGCTGGATGGAAAACCCGTCCGGCACGACCGTCAGGGCCTTCACGATCCTGGCCAAATCGTCTTTGGAGACGGCGGTATCCACCGGAGTGTGCGTGTAGGTGGGTTGCGGGTCGGCGGTCGAACCCGTGAACTTGTCAATGGTATGGTCCTTCTCGGCGGCCTTGACTTCACCGAGCGCCTTCTCGTGACGCGCCCGCATCTCCTCGTCGAGCGCATCGGCATCCGCTTGCGTCACGATGCCGGCGGCGAGGAGCTTTTTCTGAAACTGTGTTCCGACACTCGGGCGCGTATTGATGTCCGCATACATCGTCGGCTGCGTGGAAACCGGATCATCGGCTTCATTGTGGCCGTGACGGCGGTAGCAATAGATGTCGATGACCACATCGCGCTTGAATGTCTGGCGAAACTCGAGAGCCAGCTCGGAGACGAAACGGACGGCGAGCGGGTCGTCGCCATTGACGTGGAAAATCGGCGCCTCGATCATCTTCGCGACGTCCGTGCAGTAGGTGGTGGAACGCGCGTCGGCGGGCAGGGTCGTGAATCCGATCTGGTTGTTGACGATGATGTGGATGGTGCCGCCGATGCGGTACCCCTGGAGCTGCGACATGTTCAGCGTTTCCGCGACGATGCCCTGGCCGGCGAAGGCCGCGTCTCCGTGGATGAGGACCGCGATGACTTTTTTACGATCGTCGGTGTCCTTGCGAATCCGCTGGCGCGCCCGGGCCATGCCCTGGACGACGGGGTCCACCGCTTCGAGATGGCTGGGGTTGGCGGAGAGACGCACTTCCACTTCACCGCCGGTCTTCGGCTTGCGAGTCACCAGGTAGCCGAGATGGTACTTCACGTCGCCGTCGCCCGCGGTGGTGTTGGGAATGTAGTTCTCCGAAAATTCCGCAAACATCAGCTTGAACGGCTTGCGCAGGAATTCCGCGATCACGGTCAGGCGTCCACGATGGGCCATGCCCATGCAGATCTCCTCGACTCCGCGGGCGCGGCAGTTTTCCAGGATGCCGTAGAGCGCGGTAATGAGCGATTCGCCGCCCTCCAGGGAAAAGCGCTTCTGGCCCTGATACTTGGTGTGAAGGAAGTGCTCGAAGCTCTCGACCTTGGCCAATTCCCGCAGGATGCGCCGCTGGAGTTCCACTGGCACCTCGGCGTCCCCGGGACGGCTCTCGATCTTTTCGCGAATCCAGTTTCGGACGCGCGGATTCTGGATGTGCATGAACTCCGTGCCGATATCGTCGCAGTAAATCCGCTCCAGGGTGGCGATCATTTCGCGCAGTTTCATGCGCTTCCCACCCATCAAAAATGGGGAACCGACCGGGAGATCGAGATCTTTTTCGCCGAAGCCCAGTTCACGGAGGGCCAGGAGCGGGTTCTGGGGGCGCTCGTCGGCCAGCGGGTCGAGATTGGCGATCGTGTGGCCCAGCGTGCGGTAAGCGTAGACCAGGCCGTCGACCCGGGTCTGGAGGAGTCCGTCAGCCGATGGCGTCGAGGCGCCGGTTTGGGGGGCAGCGCCGTTCTTGGGCTGGACCGCGCCCAGTTCGAAGCCCTCAAAAAATGCGGACCACGTGGGATCGACGGATGCCGGGTCCTTGCGCCACCGCTCGTAGTTTTGGTCGAGGAGGTCGGCGTTGAAACGATTCGCGAACGAGATAGCCATACAAAATTGGGCGGCCAACTTACGCACAGGGCTTCCGGCGTCCAAACGAAATTGTGGGCGCAGCTGCAAGCGGGGGATTTTAGAACGCAGAGGACTGGCGCCGCGAAGGTCTCAGTTCTCAGTTGCCGCGAGGGCGGCGCTTCCACTGAGAACTGATTGATTACTGAGCACTTCCTCTCCTCCGGGCGAGAGCGGATTGCATCAGCATGAGCGCCTCGGCATTTGCCGGTTCGCGCGCCAGGACCCCCTCGAGGATTTTTTCCGCCTTCGCGCCCTGGCCTTCGCCGATGAGGATCGCCGCGATGCTGATCCGGGGCTGAACCCAGTCGGGCCGATACTTGAGCGCAGCGTCGAGTTCCATGAGCGCTTTGCCAGGCTCCCGATTCAGAGCGAGCAGGCTTCCGAGCCGGTGATGGAGCTCGGAGTTCCACGGAGTGATCAAGAGCACACGCGTGAGCCGCGGGATGGCCTCGGCATAGGCCCCCCGCTGGACGGCCTCATCGGCCGCGGCCAGTTGGTAGCGAAGGAAGGGCGCGCGGATGCGCGCCGCCTCATTGAAATGACGCATGGCCTCCTGGCGGCGGCCATCCTCCCAAAGCACGGCGCCCAAGTTGTAGTGCGCCACGTAATTTTCGCCGGTGACCTCCAGTGCGTGCCGGAAGACGGTCTCGCTGCTGCGCCATGTCTGGACCTGCAAGAAGCTGGAAAAGGAGAAGATCCCCACGATAGCCGCCACCAGCCCACACACAGCCCTCGCATCCCGCCCGGACTCGGCCCCAGCGCGCTCCTCATTGGCGCCGGCGAAGCGCGCGGTCCATTCCGCACCCTGCCAGACGACCGCGATGAAGAGACCAATGAAGGCGAGATACGAATAGCGATCGGCCAGTGCTTGATCGCCAATCTGAATCACGCCCGACACCGGCGCGAGGACGACGAGGAACCAAAACCAGCCAACCAGCAACCATGGCCGGAGCCGCACGTGCCGAAGTGCCAAAATCGAGACCAGCAAGATGCCCAACGTCGACCCAACCGCCAGCCAAACATTCAGACTCTTCCCCGGGTGTGGGTAGAAGAAGGCCAGGTTCACCGGCACGAAGGCCTTCGCGACGTACGTGGCCACGGCCAATGCCGCGTTGCCGAGGCGCCACGGGAGTGGAAGCACGTCGGCGCCGGCCATGGCGCCGATGTCCTTTTGCACCATGAGGGCGAGGAGGGCGACGCCGAAGGTTAGCACCAGCACGGGCGCCTTTTCGCCGACCAGAGAGGCCACGCGACGAGGCCAGCCAATTTTCGTGAAATCCACGCGACCCAACGGCCAGACGTCGAGCAGCAGCAGTACGAACGGGAGAGAAACCGCCATCGGCTTTCCCATGTTGGCCGCCAGCGCCGCGGCGAAGACGAGCAGGTAGCGCCGCCAGCCCGGTCGCGCAGCATACCAGGCATAGGCCCAGAGCGTGAGTACGAAGAAGAATCCGTTCACCAGGTCCTTGCGGGCAGAGAGCCAGAGGACCGGCTCGACGTGCATCGGGTGGACGAGAAAGAGCGCCGCCACGAGGGCACTCCGCCAGGTAACTCCCGTGAGCCGGCGCAGCGCCCCGAATAGGGCCAGCCCGGTGCACAGGTGAAAAACGACGCTCGTGAGATGATGGCCGCCGGGCTGAAAGCCATAGGCCTGATAGTCGGCAAGGCGAGAGAGGAGAGTCAGGGGCTCCCAGTACTCGGCGGTCTCGCTCAGCCGGGTGAGGTTCGTCGTCCACGCCCACACCAGGCCCTTCGCGCTCAAGCCGGCGGTCAGTGCGGGGTTGTGATCGACATAACGGTCGTCGTCGAAACCGATGAAGCCGTAGCGGACGGCCTGCCCAAAAATCAGCAGCGTCAGCGCGACCAAAATGGCGCAGATCCCCCACACGACACGCGGGCGCGAGCCGCCGGCCGCCTGGGGCGGAACTGCTTCGTGGGAATTCATGGGCACGGCCACAATAAGCACGCCGCCTGCCAGGGCGCTCGTCGCCGGGCGTTCTTACGCCCCGCTTTCACTCTTCCGACCGAAGATCTTCTTGATCGCGGCGACGATGGCGACGAAAGCCACCACGACCAGTTTCTTGGCGGCGAGGAGGGCGGGAATGAGCAACTTGAAGAAGCCGGCTTTGGCGAGTAACCCACCCGCGACAAGGCCCGCGAGGCCGTAGGTGGCGACCTTGTCGGTCTTGGAGCTAAAGTCCGCATAGCGGTGGCCGTCCTGAAAATTGACCGTGGCGAGAATGGACGGCGCGACTTTTTCGATAGCTGGAAGTTGGTCCATCGTCCCCACGGCATTGAGCACGAGCACCCCGCGCCGGCCGAGGATGCGGATATTGTAGTTGAGGGTGTGCTCGGGGCTGTCGCCGAATCGCAATTCCTTGGCCCAATACATTTTCTTTTCCACGGCATCGTAGCGCGGCGGCGTCGCCCAGCCGACCAGCTCAATGCTCGCGTAACCTTGCTTCTCGCGCTCCTTGCTGGCCTCGGCGGTGCCGGCCTTCATCTGCTTGAGGAGGTCGTTGTAGTTGATCTTGGCCGCGTCGTCATCCTTCACGTACCCGTCTTCATCGTAGGTGATGATGACACCCCAGCCATCCTCATCGGCCGGCCCGATATTGGCGGGGACGAGCATACCCAGGGTGCGGTTGCCTGAGGGCGGATTGCCCCAGATCTTCGAGAGCACTGTGTCCGTGTCGGAACCATCGAGATACCGGAAATCGGCGGGCACATTGATTTTGGCCAACCCGCCCTTGAGGGTGACCTCGCCTTGCTGATAGCGAAGCCCGTCGGCCAGCTTCTTGGCGGCCAGCATGCGATCGGAGGCTTCAGGGTTCGGAGCGCCGAGCGCGGTGAGCCCAGTGAAAGCGAGGAACGCGGCGAAAAGCAGAGACAGACGAGACATGACTAGGGTGAGGCTTATGATTGAGGTGTGGTAGGTGAACTGCGCCGCGCAACCGTTCACCCAGTCCCCCTCGATAAGGGCCTGCATGGCGATCCGCCGGATTGGCTCAAACAAATACCGGAATCGCAGCCAGGCAAGCAACAATCCTATGAAGCGAAAAAGACCTCGGGAAGCGCCATCGAGGGCGCAGCTTTTCAAGCTCCTTTTCAAGCCCCACAGACGGCGCTTCCCTCAGATTGATTCATGCGCCTGCGATATTCGTTGATTCGTCAGGGAAGATTTTTCGGGGTTTGCTCCACTCCTTCGAAGTAAGGAGTGGAGCGGGTGACGCGACTCGAACGCGCGACATCTTCCTTGGCAAGGAAGTGCTCTACCAACTGAGCTACACCCGCGTAGCAGGAGGCGGAAAATAGAAGAGGCATGGCACGATGCAAGAAATTTCTGGCTGAAATTGCGCCCCTTTGCCCCACGGGGGAGGTGGAGTGGCCAACCAGCACTCCTGCACCTCGCGGGCGCGGCTCTCGTGCGGCGCCCCGATATTCGTCTCAGGGAGAGGTCCCCTCAATCGCGCCCGAAAAAGCGTTGACGGTTCCGACGGTTGATCTAGATTCCGGGCGTTCGTTTTTGCGGCACGTGCCGGGAATAATCCCGGCGCTTTAGGGAGCCGCCAGGGTCATATGCTCAGTCCAAAAAAAGAAAGCTGTATTCAAGCGCAGGGAGAGAACGCCGCAGGGCCGGCGTCCATGGCCGGTATTCTCGACCGGCCAGTCCTCCGCGACTCTTTTCCCGAGGCCCTTCGGCTGCGCGATAAGGCCCTGCCTGATCGTCTCGTGGTCGCGACGCTCCTCTGTGACACGATCGTCATCGTCTATGGGTTGATCTTCAGCTTCTGGTTTCGGTTTCAGACGCCTTTGCGGGAATATGGCATTCCCACCTCGCCACGACTGCCGGACTACGCGGCCTATATCGCCCTTGGGGCCGTCGCGCTGATCGTCATGCTGACCAGTTTCGGAATTTACGAGCGCAACGCACTGCTGCGGTTCCGGTTCGTTTCCCTGCAAAGCCTCAAAGCCTGCTTCTGGTGGGCGATGGCCTTCCTCTCGATTGCGCTGGTGCTCCGGTTTGCGCCTCCCATCTCGCGCCTGTTCGTCATTTCGGCAGGTGTGCTGACGCCGGCTGCCCTGCTGGGTTGGAGGTGGCTGCTGCACCGCTACCTCGCCCGCTCATTCGTAGCGGTGAATCTGCGTCAGCGGATTCTCTTCGTCGGATGGAACAAGGAAGCCGAACGTCTCGCCCGGGAATTCGCCCAGGATCCGGTATCCGCTTATCAGGTGGTCGGGTGTATCGGATCAAAAGGCGCCCGGTTTCCGCGGGCTCCTCATGCCGGGATCCTGGGGCAATACGACGATCTCCTGGAGGTCATCCGCACCCACGCCATCGACATGGTCATCCTCACCGATGTCAACGGCGTGAAGGGAGACATCGTCCGGCTCGCCAACGCCTGCGAACGTGAAATGGTCGATTTCAAGGTGGTGCCTTCGTACTTCCAGATCCTGGTGTCCGGCCTGCATCTCGAGACGGTGAGCGGGGTGCCCATCCTGGGAGTTTCCCGCCTGCCATTGGATCGCTCGGTGAATATCTTCCTCAAGCGTTTCGTGGATATGATCGGCGCGATCGTCGGGTTGGTCCTCGCGCTGCCGATCATGGCGGTTTTCGGTGCGATTGTTTATTGGGAATCACCCGGGCCGATTTTTTATCGTCAGCGGCGGCTGGGACGGAGCGGACTCGAATTCGACATCCTCAAGATCCGCAGCATGCGGTTGGACGCGGAAACGGCCGGGAAAGTGGGATGGACAACGAAGGACGATCCGCGCCGCCTGCGCATCGGCGCCCTCATGCGGCGGTTGAACATCGACGAAGTCCCGCAGTTTTGGAATGTCTTAAAGGGTGAGATGAGCCTCGTCGGGCCGCGGCCGGAACGCCCTGAGCTGATTCGCAATTTCAAGCACGAGATCCCGCACTACAACGCGCGCCACAATGCCAAGCCGGGCATCACCGGGTGGGCGCAGGTCAACGGACTCCGCGGGGACACGGACCTCGGCGAGCGCATCAAATGCGACCTGTGGTACCTCGAAAACTGGAGCGCCCTCCTCGATTTCCAAATCATGTTTATGACCTTTGTGAAGAACAAGAACGCGGCTTGATGCAGACCCCGCACAGAAAACAGCCACGCTATGAAACCCCAACTCCTCCGATGAATCTCCAGCCACCGCCGACCGGCGAACCGTCACGGGAGATCGACTTGATCGGCATCTTCTACACCCTCCGAAGTCAGGCGTGGATCGTTGCGGCCTGCGTGGCGACGGCCTTGGTGTTCGGAGGCGTCTACCTGTGGTGGGCGCCGAAGGTCTATGAGGGCCAGGCCGTCATTCAGGTGGACCAGGCCGGACGCAAAGTCGTGAAAATCGACGGCATCGATAGCGAGAATTTTGAAAGTATCGAATCGCTCAAGACCCTCGAACAAAACCTCAGCAACTGGACGTTGCTCCAACGCGTGGTCCATAACCCCAAACTCGGCCTCACGCCCGCGGCCTTGGGTCTGCGTTCGCGTGGCGGGCTGGCCCCCGGCGAGGGCGAACTCATCTACAAACTGGGACAGGGCATTTCGGTCAGCCTCGTCCGCGGCACGCGGCTCATCAGCATCAAGGCCGAGGCGGTCGATCCGGAAGTGGCCGGCATACTGCCCAATACGATCATCGAAGAGTATCGGGCGCGCATGTTCGAGATCCACGGCGAGATTACCCAGCAGGCGAACAACTTCCTCCTGGGAGAAGTGAAGCGGCTCAACGCCAAGCTCCAGGCCTCCAAAGAAGCCTTGCAAGCCTACCGTGAAAAAACAAAAGCGGTCTCCCTCGAGGAATCGCACAACATCACCGACGCCCGGCTGCGCGAGCTCAATGCCAAAGTGACCGAGGCCAAGACCGCCCGGCTGAGGCTGGAATCCGACTATGCGCAAGTGCGCGCGCTGACGGGCAAGGGTCCGGAGTTGCTGCTCAATGTCAGCAGCATCGCCAGTGCTCCCATCGTGCTCGAACAGAAGCGAAACCTCACCGCACAGGAAGCGGAACTGGCCAACCTCAGCCAGCGCTACAAATCGAAACACCCCAAATATATCCAGGCGGCGAGCAGACTCGAAGAACTCCGCGCGGGACTCGATCGGGCGATCAAGATCGCCGCGGATGGCCTGGCCACTTCCCTCGAATCCGCGCATGTGACCGAAGGAAAATTTGAGGACGCCCTGCGGGAACAGGAGGTCAAGTCGCTCGAACTCGGCCGTCTCGCGATCAACTATGAAACCATGGCCCGCGAGGTGGAATCGGACACGACGCTCTACCAGTCCGTCCTCACCCGGCTCAACGAAACCGATGTCACCAAGAATATCGGTCCGGAAACCGTGCGCGTGGTCACCCCTTCTTCCAAACCCATGACTGCCGCCAAACCGCGCAAGAAGCTGGTCCTCGCGATCGCCCTCATGGCGGGAATGATTGTCGGCGGAGGAATCGCCCTCGGCCGCGTGGCTGTCGATCGCTCGCTGCACACGGTCGATCAGGCGGAGAGCTTCCTCGCGATGTCCGTGCTGGGGTCCGTCCCGCGCGATGCGAATCCAGTCATGTACGTAGAAGATTTGCCGGTGATCCGCGAACCGCACGGGGCCGCGGCCGAAAATATCCGTACATTGCGCACTTCGCTCGCGCTGCTTGCTCCACCGGTGGAGCGGCGCAGTTTCCTGTTCACCAGCGCCGTTCCGGGTGAGGGAAAAAGTTTTTGCGCCGCCAATTATGCGGTCGCTCTCTCACAACAGGGTCTGCGGACGCTCTTGATCGATGCCGATATGCGGCTCCCCGCGCTCGATCGTCTTTTCTTCGATTCCCGGACACACGCCGGCGTGGCCGATGTGCTCCAGGGGAGAGTGTCACTCCCGGAAGCCGTGCAAGCCACGCACCAGGCGAAGCTCTTTGTGCTCACGGCGGGACATCGTCCGAAACAGCCCGCGGAATTGCTCGCAGGAACGGCCTTCTCTAAGTTGATTCGCGATGCGGCCCATGAATACGACCGGGTGGTGATCGACACGGCGCCGATCAATGCCGTCAGCGATACGCTGCTCCTGGTGCGCTCAGTGCAAAGCGTCATCCTCGTCGTCCACGCGGCGCGCACGCCGCGCAATGCCGTGGCCCGGGCCCGCCTCAAACTATCCGAGGCGGGAGCTCCTCTCGCCGGGTTGGTCCTCAACCAGCTTCCCCCGGGAAGCGGCCGGGATTATTATTACCATTACTCGCCGGGCAGCTATGGCGAAGGTGTGTATGGCGCACCGGAAAGTTCCGTCCAATAGTCGGCCGATATCCTCCGTTCAGCCCAATCGACCGTAGATGAAATCGGGATTCTTGTAGGCGGGATTCGCCGCCGAGACGCCAAAGCCGATTTCCAGCATCAGTCTTGGCTGATCCCGGCATACGGAGCCCGTATGAAAGACAAATGGATCCTCGGCAAATCCAAAGCCCCGTTCGCCGGTAATCGTCACGAAATCCTCGGGAGGATAGTAACGCTCGAGTTGTAGGGTGGGACGGCCGGTGGTCATCGTAAATTGATCCTGCAACCGGCGGCGGCGATGACTCCCCCGGATGTACTGATGCGGCCCGGCTCCGGCACTCGCCGGCGTGAGGTAGAAAAAGAACTTCAAGGTGCGCCAACCGTCGATGTCGAAGTGAAAGCGGTTCTGCGCCGCCATGTGCAAGTCGGCCTCGGAAATACGGTCCGCGGGAAAACTCCACCAGAGACGGGTGCGAATGAGAATGGCCTGCTGTCCCAGGTAGGCGGAGGCAATACTTCGGAGTGCCTCATCCTGCCGAAGTTTCATCACTGCCGGGCAATGTTCCACCGTGTTAAAATAGAACGCCGCGAGAATGTCTGATGCGCGACGTTTATCCTCTTCGCGGTAGGTGCCGGGAAGGAACCCATCTCCCGGTTGCTGCTTTGTATAGCATGGATGGGCCTCAGCGAAGGACACGATTTCCTCCACGATCGGGTCGGGCAATTTGAGACCCTGATGAACGCCGTCTTTGATCAAGGTCGCGACAGCGTCCTCGAGGTCGAGATCCGGGAATACCGTCTGGCCAACCTTCTCCGGCTTTTTGTGGCCGGCGGATGAGATCAACCGCTCGAGATCGCGGGCGGCGTTAATACGAGAGAAGGCAAACATGACGGCCCAAAGAGGCTGTTCCCGCATGAGAGGCCAATAGGCGGGCGCCCGCGCTTGAACGCGATCCAACAACGAGGCTTTTTTCATGGAATTATAGACTGCGATTATTGATTGCTAACTAGAGATGGATTTGCCGGCCATTAATCCTGCCGTCGAACGAGCGGACCGCACTTGAGCACGTCCTCCCGCCCGACCTCGTGGGTTGCTCTTGCCTCTTCCAAGTACGTCGCCAGAATCCGCCCATACCCCGTTTCCAGCGAAAATTCCTCCAAGGCGACCGCCCGGTGATTGGGTGCCGGGCCGCCGGAGAGCGATCGGCCCGCCCACGCGAGGATGGCTTCGGCCAGCGCATCCGAGTTTCCCGGCGGCGCCCAATGCATATGGTCCAGGCCCAAGCCGGCAAAATCTTGATTGCCTGGCGCCTGGGTCAGGATCAGGGGCAAATTGCTGGCGAGGGCTTCAAGAAGCGCATACGACATTCCTTCGTAAAGCGATCCGAGGACAAAACCGTCGAGCATGCGATAGAACGGAGCCGTATTCGCAAGATAGGGAATGCGGAGGCAACGACCGGCCATGCCCTGCGCCGCGAGGATGGTGTCCACCTCCCGTTCCAACTCGCCCTTGCCCAGATGGACGAAAAACAGGTTTGGCAGATCCGCGGCGACCTTCGCCAAGGCGGCGTAGGTCGTCAGCGGGTCCTTCTGCGCGGAAAAGCGCCCGACCGTGCCGAGCACCAACGCCTCGACCGGCACGCCAAATTGCGTCCGCAGGAGTTGGATTTCATCCGGCGTGCCCGGACGAAACCTGGTGCAATCCACCCCGTTGGCGATCGTCCGCTGACCCTCGTTCGATACGCCGATGTGATCCCGCGCGAAGGCGGCCTCGTCGGATGAACAGGTAATCGTGATGCCCGTATTCTTGAGCAATCTCTCGACGGTGTGAAAGAATCTCGCCTTGGCGCCTCGCGGGGCGTTCATCCGGTAGTAGGCGTGCGGCGTATAGAATATTCGTGACTTCGTTCCGAATAACGCCAGCCCACGGACGAGCGCCCCGGCTTTCGAACTGTGGCCGTGAATGACATCCGGCGTGTGGACACGCACGAATCGTTGGAGAGCCAGTAACGCAAGAACATCGGCGGGACCAGGGCTGTTGCCGATCCGCAGATTCAACGTGGCGCCGCCCGCCGCCACGACACGTTCAACGAGACCGTGGAGCTGGTCGCAAGCCGCGCGATCCGAGTAGGCCAGATGCACCAGGATTCCATGGGCGATGAGATAGTCTGCGAGAGCTTCGACATGGCGGAAAACACCGTCGGATGCCGGTTGCGAAACGAGGAGCACCTTCATGCGAAGACGGCTTGTCCGGCGTCCACGCCCAGCACTCGCTCATAGAGCGCCAGGAGGTCGGTGACATGTTGATCGAGCGTCCATGGATCGCGCCAATACCAGTCGTAGGCATTGCGCCCCAGCCGGGCCGTGAGGGCCGCGTCTTGCAGGCGGGTGATCGCATCGCACAAGGCATCGAGTGAACCATGGCGAAAGTGCAGCCCGCACACCCCGTCCTGCAGAAAATCCGTGGCCGCGCAGCGGTCGGAAATAATCGCAGGTACCCCGGCGGCGGCAGCCTCCACAACCACCAACCCGAGCGTCTCGTACCAAAGGGGCGGAAAGAGCAGAGCCCGCGCGCGGTGCAGCCAGCCGCGGATTTCCTCGGCGGACAACCATCCGGTAAAGGTGGCCTGCGGGCAAAGCGCGCGCGCCTCCGCGGCCAACTCACCATCTCCGATGAATACCGCCGGAACGCCCAATCGCCGGACAGCCTCCGCCGCCAGCAAGACACCTTTCTCCCGCGAGAATCGGCCGATGAAAAGAAACGGCGCGGATTCCCCAACCGGCGCCGCCCCGAGGTCGACCGTTTCCACCGGGTTGCGGACAATCGTCATCGGGGTGCGCGGCGGCAACCACGGGCGCATCAAATTCGCGCTGAGGTCCGATACACTGACAAAGTGCGCCACGCCTTGCGGGATGCGCAGGATTTTATTTTGCAGCACCGTGCGAGCCGTGCGCCAGAGCTTGTGCGCATAGTGACGGCGATCGCACGATGTGCGCACGCAGGCTCCGGAGAGAGGCGTGTGCGGGCAGAGTTCCGACGTCTTGTGCAGGAAAAGGCCGCCGGTCGGACAGCCGATGAAAAAATCGTGCAATGTGACCATCACCTTAAAGCCGCGCCGAATGGCCAGGTGGAGGACCGATGACGAGAGTGCTTTCGTCCACATATGCACATGGACGATCGTGTCGGCTGGGTCGTGCTCGGCGAGTTCAAGATCGAGGGCGCGCCAGGCGCGGCGATTCCAGAGACCGCCGGTGAACGCCCGCAGGCGATTGGGATCACGCGCGATCTCTTCTTCGCCGAGGCAGACGACACGCAAACCCGGTACATCGACGAGCGACGGATCGAGAGGCTTGACCGAAGTGAAATACGTGGCCGCCACTCCGCGCGAGGCCAGTCCACGGGCCGACGAAATCGCCACCAGGCTCGCGCCTCCGCTGATGAACGCATAATCGTTGAGAATCAGAACTCGCATAGTCAGTAAGTCCGCCCCTCGGCGGGAAAGAGTGGTGTCATTGTGCGGATGACGAGTGGCCCGGCATTTCCTCGGGTGGCCGGATCCGGATCGACGCCGAGCGGCGAAAAGCAAAAACCACGGCTTCACGAATGCGTCCGACGAGAAGACGCCGCTCCAAATCACGCAGATCGGACTTCAACGCCGGGCAGCCCGGCTCGCGGATGACAGACATCAAAGGCCGGAAGGAATGTCCCAACCACAACAGACTGTCCTTCACCGCGATGAGGAAGGCCATGAAACGACTGCGCCCGAATCGCGCGTACAGCCGGCGGGTGCACGCCTGGCCGCGACCAATCCCTTCATAAAGCCGGAGAAGGTAGCCCTTTTCCATCCGCCCTCGCGGCAATTGATGGCGAAGAATGATACTCGGTTCATACCGGCGTTCATAGCCCGCCTGCGCGGCGTAAATGGCCAGCGCCATGTCGCCGCCACTCATCAACGACTGCCCCTTGCGATCGGTGACGGCCGCACAGAAATCCGGACTTTCGCAAGCGGCCAGCAAAAGATCCCGGCGAATGCACATACCTGCCCCGACCGGCCCATGGCCGATCCATTCGTAGACGAATGGTTTTTCACCCATCTGGCAGATCGCGAGCGCATACCCAGCCACCGATGCAGCCAGCGGAGTGGGCGGCGCCTCCCATTCCGGCAGGACCTGTCCTCCGATGACGCCGGCCCGCGGATAGCGTTCAAACGCGCGCGGAATCTTTTCCACGAAATCTTCCGCGGCAATATTGTCGTCATCCAGAAAACAAACGATCGGTGACGCCGCCTCCAGCCCCGCGCGATGGCGAGCGAAACTCAATCCCGCACGCGGTTCGGAAACGACTCTCCCTCGCCGGCCAAAGCGCGACCGAAGAAAGGACGTGGCCAGCGCGGCAGTCTCGTCGGTGCTGGCGTTGTCGATGACCAGCAATTCCCAAGACTCCGAGTGGGCGGTCTGTTCAGCGAGCGCCTCGAGGACGGGGAGCAATCGGGACGCGCCATTATAGGTGCAGATGCAGATCGAGACTTGCAGACCAGGAAGAGCCGTCATGTGGTCCGGCCTGCTCCGGAAAGAATGTCATTGCTCGAAACCCAGCCCACCGTCCGGCTGCGCGCGAGGTAGCGCGGAAGGTTGCACACCCGATAGCGCCACTTCGCGAGAAGACGTCCGAGAGTGTCGCCAGCGCTCGGGAAGAGCCGCCGGGCAATCTCATCCTGCTCGCGGATGGTGAGATTCACATCTCCGGAAATTTGGCCGCGGCGAATGCGGAAGTGCCCTACTTCCAAGGGATAATAACGAAAACGATGCCCGGCGGCGAGGGCCCGCGCCCAGAAATCGAGATCGGCACAGATGCGATACTTCGTGTTGAATTCTTTCAATTCTTGAACCACGTCCCTCCGAAAGAGCATGCCCTGCTGATTCAGCGGGCTGATCCCGGCGCGAAGCAATGCCGGGATGAAGCGAGGCGAATTCTCCGTGGTGAGAAGGCTAATCGTCCCTCCGCCTTCATCGATCACGCGAACGTTACCATAAACGACCGGTTCAGGGTTGGTCCGGGCAAAGTGGCGCTGTGCCACGTCGGAAAAATCCGGCCCCAATTCGTCATCGTCGTTGATGTAAGTAAACCATTCCCAATCCTCTCCGGCGGCCTGGAGGGCGACGTTGATCGCTCCATAAATGCCACCTTCCTTACCCGCATCCGCGACGACCATCGCATGTGGGAAACGCTCCTGGAGTTGAGCGACCGCCGGCCGCGGGCACGACACGACATGTAAGTAAGGAATTTGCAACGACTTAACACCGCGAACCGCTTCTTCCAGATAAGTGGAGACACCGAGCGTCGGGGTCACCACCAACAAGCGTTGCCGCTTTGTAACTACATTCAAATGTCCCGATGAATTGCTGTTTTCAATCATCAAAAGCCCTAAACCTTTCCGGGCCGAATATTCCGTCCGGAAAAGGATCGCGCACTGTGTCAGAGTCTTCGTCTTGACGCAAGTCTGAAAGCAGCTTTTTCGCACCTTTTTACCCGCCATGGGCGATTAGTTTTTGTGCATTCCGTCTTGACGAAGACGGGACATATTTTATCTACTCTGGAGAGGGTTAAGCTGGGTTCCTAGTTAGGGGCCCAACTGCAAGATAGGGACCGCTTGAAACAGAACCATTCATCATTGGCGCAGGATCAAAAATCCACGCTTCTCATAGTTATCCGATCGAAAGATTGGCGAAACTCGTCAGCCGCCCGTTTCGATTCCCCTTCCGGAGAATATTCACCCTCGACGCGGCTGATCCTCCTGTCGGCTCGGTCCCGCCGTGCCCCTTCCCAACGACGTTCCCCCTTTCGCCAAACGCGGCTCAGACTGCGTTCCTCCGCGTAAGGGATGGAAGACAAGAGATTTCACAGCATCCAGGCATTGCGCGGAGTGGCAATCCTGCTCGTTTTGGCCCGCCATCTCGTGGTTATGGAGGGACATTTTGGCGGAGGAGAAAGTTTGCTGCCGGACATCCTGAAAGCGGGCGACGGCGGCGTGGATCTGTTTTTCGTGATCAGCGGATTTATCATGGTCGTGATCAGTCCCGGGAAGTTTCAGCTACCCGGAGCAATCGGGTCCTTCCTCTATAAGCGGGCAACACGGATCTACCCGCTCTACTGGCTGTACAGTTTCGTCATCCTTCTGGTCTACCTAGTCTCACCGGCATGGGTGCCTGCCGTGAAAAAGGGACATGTCGATCTTATCGCTTCCGTCTTCTTGTTCCCCCAGCGATTCCCGCCCTTGCTGGGACAGGGCTGGACGCTCACGCACGAAGCCTACTTTTATCTGATGTTCGCTCTGGCCCTTCTTTTGCCAGAAAGGCGACTCCCGCGTTTCCTCCTGATATGGGGGCTCGGTGTTGCGCTTGGTTACAGCGTTTACACTAGCGTTGGCACTCAGTCTGACATCGCAGCGATCAAGATGATCACTAACCCAGTTACGATTGAGTTCGTGCTCGGAGCCTGTGTCGCACTGGCCGTCCGTCGGGGATTTCGACGCGCGGACTCGGTCTGCCTGATAGCGGGCTCGCTCTTACTCCCGGCCACTTCGCTCCTCTTCGATCCCCTCGAAGTCGAAGGGCTGCGCTTTTTTTGCTTCGGCCTGCCGGCGCTGCTTATTTTGTACGGGGCGGTCTCCCTGGAAACCCGCTCTCGATTCCCGTTTCCCCGATGGTTGTCAGTGCTCGGCGATGCCTCGTACTCGATCTATCTTTCACACATTCTCGTGATCACCGCGGTGGGGAGAGTGTGGAGTCTCGTTCGGCAGCGGGGCCTATGGGATAATGCCCTCGCGATTCTGGTCATGATTGCGGCTGCTATCGGATGTGGGCTGGCCAGTTACCATTTCGTCGAGCGGCCGTTGCTTCGTATCTTACAGAACTGGGGACCGGAACGAAGGACATCCCCATTCCCCACGGTTGCGAGCGTTGCCGCGAAATGAAGACTTTAAATCGGTAACTGGCAAAGTTCTGCTTCAGCAACAACCGCCGCGCGAGGAATAAATTGTCCATACAAGGCCTCCGCTTCGCGCAAGCGGCTTTGCGCGCGCTCTGTTTCCAACTCGTGCAGCAACTCTCTCTTCAAGGCGTCCCGAGCTTTCGACGGGCGGTGGACTGTCAACTCGCTCACACCCCCACGCGCGGAAATGTTATCCTTCTCGATCTGTTGAAAGATTTCCTCGGTGGATGGCTTGAATGAGGTGGCCTCGAACCCGGATCTGACAAAAAAGGCCGTCAGGAGTGGTTGAATGTCCGAAGAGAAATCCTCGAAAACAGCCACGAACATCCGCGGCAGAACTCCGAGCAACGCGTTGTGGAAGTCGATGTAGTAATCAAGCAGATCGACTATCGGCAGTTCGGAGTAGATCGCCCACGAAGTGACTGCGTCCGCCGGACGGCGCAGGACGAAGATCCCAGGCTTGCCCGCCTGCACCGCCGCCCGGATATAGGCTGGGTGATGGGTATGAGTACGCAGACTGAGGCCATCGGGCAGGCTAAGCCGGAGCGCCTTGGCGGCAAATGTGTTTCCGGAACGCGGAAAGCCGTCGAGCCAGCAGTCGAAATCCAACTTGCGGACGCTCTTCCCTTGCAGGACCCATCCCAGCGGAGCGTAGAGCAAGGGGTGCCTCCAAAGGATGCGGCGAATCGAACGTTTCAATCCCTTCGGCACGAGCCGTGTGATGCGCGGCCCCAAGCGCTCCCGATCCACCCCGGTTTTTTTCGGGTCATAGGGCGACCAAAGCGGAGCGGCGGCATTTGGCTCCGGCCGATCAATCTCCCGAACGGGGCGGCAGGGAACACCGACTGCGAGATGTCTCGCCGGCAGCGACGTCGTTACAAGGGCACTGGCGCCAATGACGGCGTCGTCACCAATGACCACTCCGCTGCAAATCGACACTCGCATCCCGCACCACACGCGGGCCCCGATGGTCACAGGTTGGTATTGTGGAGTCAGGGTCACGAGGTCGTGACTTCCCGTGTTGATCAGCATGATCGGCCCACACATGAAATCGTCGCCGAAGGTCACTGTCGCCCAACCGGTCACCCGGGAGTCCGGGCCGATCTGCACGCGATTCCCCAGCACAACGTAATCCGGGTTGTCGAACTGTGTCCTCGGGCCGATCCATACTTCATTCGAGGGACAGGTCACTCCCATGCGGCGCAAGGCCCAAGCCTGCAGCCGGCAAAACGGGTATTCGCCCGGCTGGCTGAGTTCTCCGATAAAGCTAATGAAGCGACCTAGCGCCATGCGCCACAGACGCCGAAACAAGGTTTGAGTCTTGCGCATGAGTGAACCGGAAGGAGGATTGTTAGACGGCATGCTTTTCGACGATATTGAGCGAGGTTTCCATCGGCGCCGAAGTGGCGTTGCGCAGGTAACGCTGCGCTTCCACCACACACCCGACAAAAAGCACAGGGACGTATCCGAGTAACATGCCGACCACGAGTCCCGGAGCCCCCGCCCATCGCACCAGCACATTCATCGTCACCAGACACAGGATGGCCGTCCCTCCGGAGTAGATCGCCACGCGGCGGATCTCAGAAACACCGGCTAACAGATAGGAGAAAGGCTGCTGTAAGAAAAGCATCGCATTCCAGACCAGGAGCAGCCAGAGCAACGTCGGTGACGGAAGTGCGGTCCCCGGGCCCACCCAGAGATGAAAAATGGGACGGGCTAGAAAGCCGGCTGCGACCATCGGCAGCACGCTCAAAGCGCAGGTCGCCACCACAGAACGGCGCAACATGCGTTGCATCCATCCAAACTCACCGCGGGCGCGCGCTTCCGAGTAGGCCGGCCAAAGCGGAAGCATGAGCGCGTTCTGGACCACACTGAAGAGATTGAAGAGACGCTGGGCCAGATTGTAGGGCGTGACGGCGGCGGCCCCGAGCGCGGTCGAGAGAATGATCTGCGGGGCCACGTTGAGAACGAAGGTCGCCACCTGTTGAATACCAAACATTCCCCCAAGGCTCACGAGGTCGCGAACCAAGGGACGCGAAATCGTGAAATCGCTCCTTCGGATGGGTCGCAGCGGACTCAGCAACGGGAAAAGCAAGACTGCATTGCACACGATCGGCGGAACGGCGGCGGCGAGGATGAACACGCTGATCCGTGTCTCACCGAGCCGAATCGCGAGATAGAGCGCGCCAAGTGCCAGGACGCTGCCGACTGCCTGGCTGACATTGTGCAACCAGCCTCTCTGCTGGGCCTGCGCCAGCCGCTGCGCGAGCCCAAACGGCAACGCCGCGCAAAACGTGCCAATCGTCAGCGCCACGGCGAGCGGCGCCTCACGAATTAACGCGCTTTCGTGCAAGCCAAACAGAGCCGCGAAATTAAGACACCACGGCAGCGGGATCAGCAAGGTGAGGAGCACCAGCGTCAGGCCACCGAAGAGCAGCAGGGACAAGCACGCCACGCGCCGGGCCTGCGCCATATCCCCGATACTCCATGCCTCCGCCACCCGGTTCTGGACGCCGAGGCCAATGCCAAAATCGGCGAAAGCGATCAACGTCCCGAGACTGCTCAGCGCCATCCAGAATCCGAATGCCTCCGCCCCGACAGCATGCAGCGCCAGCGGAACCTGGAGGATCTGGCACCCAATGCCGATCCCCCGCGCCGCCAGCGAACTGGCGAAGAAAAGCCCGAGCGCCCGGCCGCGCCCGGATCGCAAACGCGCAAGCTTCTGCTCGAGTCGGGCGCGCAATGTCATGACATCTCCGGGACCAACGAACTTGCCGCTTCCTCCGTGCGGCTGCGGAGCGCCTCGACGCTGCGGAAATCAGGGGCCAGGCGGCGCAGCTTTTCCTCATCCCAATGCCACCATTGGGCCTCCTGCAGCCACGCGATCTCATCCTCGGAAAATCGGTCCCTAACACGCCGGGCGGGAACTCCCACGACGATTTGATAATCCGGCACCGACTTGGTGACCACAGCCCCGGCGCCGACGATCACGCCATTCCCGAGCGTCACCCCGGGGAGGATGATCGCTCCAAACCCGATCCAGACATCGTGTCCGACCACCGTCCGGCAATTGCCTTGAAACAGCGTTTCCGACACGAAGCACGCCTCCTGCCGGCTTTCCTGCATGCCGTAGAATACGGGCGCAGTGGAAACCCAGTCGCGGGACGGATGCGTGCCACCACCGATGATGACTCCTGGGGCAATCGAACAAAAGGAACCGATCTCGGTGTTTGCGATCAGGCAATCCTCGCCAATGTAGGTAAAGCGGGCGATGTCCGACCCACTGATCGATGCCCGGCGACGCACGCCGACATATTCGCCGAGAGAAGTTCTCCAATCGATCTCGGCCCCCGTCTCGATCCTGACTTTGCGCGGGCTTACCTTCCAGCGAAGCCAGACGACAATGTTCTTAAGGGCTTGTGGGAGAAAACGTCCCGCAGGGCGTAGCAGCTTGGTCACGAGGCGATGGAGATAGTGGTGGGCGCGGGATATTCCCAATGATCACTTTTCGGGATTGGGAAAGGTTTGCGACTTCGCGCCTCGCGATGCAGGACGGCGACAAAAGCCGCGGCCAGCGCGATGAGGACTCGATGGGTCCCGGAAAAGGGGCTGAGAAAGAGGTGCCAGATGGCCGCGATGAGCGTCAGTAAATAGAGGGGGGTCACCCGTTGCCACGACTGTCGAAGGACGCAATAGAGAAGCGCCCAAAAAAGTCCCGCACCGTAGACCACAAAAAAGATCCCCCCCAGCACGCCGCCCTCCGCCAACCCCACCAGGATTTGCGAATGCAGTGCCATGTCGTCCCCGTCCCCTTCGGAGAATCCGCCCACGTGGGCAATACTGGCCTGCTGCCAGCGGATCGCGGCAAAGTTTTCCATCACCCGGGAATTGCTAAACCACGAGCCGTGACCAATCACCGGCGACTCGATGAACGCTTCCGCCGCCGCCTGGACCATGGCGCTCCGCTCGATATTCGAGCGGTTGGCGCGATCGACATCATCGCCCCTCGACCGAAGATACACGGCAGAGATACCGGCCAGGCCGAGCGTGACGAAAATGGGCAGCACCACGGGGCGCACGCGGCGCGGCAGCGCCTGGACCAAAATCAAACTGCCGATCAAAAAACAGAATCCACCGTAGGCGCGGTAATCCATCAGGAAGTGCAGCAGTCCGAGCGCAAAAGCAGCCCCCGCGGCGAT
Organism: Chthoniobacterales bacterium; assembly: GCA_038228205.1. Classification (GTDB taxonomy): domain Bacteria; phylum Verrucomicrobiota; class Verrucomicrobiia; order Chthoniobacterales; family Chthoniobacteraceae; genus Chthoniobacter. Next base: position 19,965 of record JBBRPL010000070.1, on the reverse strand, counting down.
CCATCGACTCATCCAACCGGCAATCAGCAGCGTGGCCACCGTGACGATCGTCGCGTAGCCAAATTTCCACACATCGCCGAACAAGGCACCGAGCAACCAGGAGCTGAACATCACCCCCAGGGCGCTGCCCACACTGCCGTAGATCAAATTGCGTGTGGAGCATCCCAGCAGGTAGGTCATCGCGAAAATGTCCAACCCCTGAAAGAGGATCCGCGCCCAGCCGCGGGCGATATCTCGCGTGGCGCTCTCGCGATACAAATCGGCCACGACATAACCACAAAATGCCACACCCAGGGCGGCGAGGAGAATCCACGCCAGGGGAAGATTTTCCAGCGCGGCTGGGCGGCGGCGCGTCGTCACGAGTCCCAGCAATACCCAGAAATTGACCCCCAGCAGCACGATCTCTCCCACCGGCATCGCGCCCACGACGGACACAGTAAACGAGGCCAGGAGACCTGTGAGGAACACGGTGGCGTTGGAGATGGTTAATTGGGGCGCGTGCATTCAGTCGAGAACCTCGTCGACGAGGTTCGCTCCCATTCGATACCATGTGAGATGAACCGCATACGCTTGTCGCAGCCGTTCAAAAACTTCGTCGGACCGCCGCCAGAGCCGGCGCGTCATGAGCCGCAGCGTCAGCGTCGCCTTGGCGAGGCGCCCCAGCGCCAGACTTTTCGTCCACGGGTAGACCTGCCCATGCGCGCACATCAGCCAATCCGCCATCAGCAGATAGTTCCATTTCCATTCCAATTGCGTGACGCGGTTTTCCCGCCAGGCCACGACATTCACGGCGGGCTGATCGCCATAACCGGGCGGGACATCCGCATATTCGCCGAGGTCGTAGGCCTTTGTCAGCAGATCCAGTCCGCCGTGTTCGAGTAACATCACGCCAGTATTCCCCACCCACGGCACCGACGTTCCAGAGTTCGCGGGCAGAGGTTCGCGGACCAGTCCGATATTTCCGGCCTGGACCGAGGGCAGGGCGGGCGCCAGTCGATGATTGATCAGGATGTCATCATCGATGATCCAGTAGCGCTCATAGCCCGGGAATGCCTGGGGGATCAGCGTCTTTTCCCAATGCGGAGTTCGGGTCGTCCCCGGCCGAACCGACGAGTGGATTTGAGCAAACTCGTAACCATGGCGTTTGGCGTAGACCTGCGCGCGCTCCACCGCGCGCTCCCGCGTGGCGGAACTCTGGCCGATGGTCACCATGCCGATCATCGTCCTCATGCCGCCAGGTCCTTCCGATTCGTCATGATCATGGTATCGATGAGCGCCGCGATTTTTCGACCTGACACCGCCCACGAGAGCCGATCGTGAGCTTCCTGCCACGACGATCGGGCCAGGCATTCGTAGCGCGGACGGTCCGCCATCAGCGCAAGAATGTAATCGACATATTCCGCCGCCGCCGCGGCCAGTGGAAAGCTGCGGCCATTGCGATCGTTGACGATGATACTCGATATCCCACCCACATCTGTGCTCAGACATGGCAGAGCGAAGGCATTGGCCTCGGAGAAAACGCATGGCGTGCAATCCGCCCGGGTCGGCATGATGAAGAGATGGTGGCCCCGAAAATTCTGTTCGATCAAGTCGCGACCTTCCGGCGTCGACTTGCTGATAAAACCGATCGATTTCACGAACGCCGGCAGCTCTTTGCCTTGCGGCGCCTCGCATCCCATCACGGTCAACTCCGAGCGGAGACCACGTGCGTTCAGGAGGCTGACCACCTCGACGGCGAGATCCGCGCCTTTGCGCGCCCAATCGACTCCGACGAAAAGTAAACGGCAAACATCCGACGAGCGCGCGGCCAGGCAGTCCGCCACTTCTTCCTCGGGCAGGGCCCGCTCGATATTGGCGCCAAAGGGGACGACGTCCACCCGTTGGCGATCGATCCCATAATGATCCACCGCGCTCTTTGCCGCCCAGTGCGACGAGAACAACGCGAGGGTGCAGTGCTGAAAACCCAGCCGTTCAGTCCTGTGCCCAGCTTCGATGCTCGGCGGCGCTAGATTGGAGAAAGATTCATAAAGATTCTGAACGCCCGCGAAGGTGGCGTCCGTCCACAACAAGACGGGGCGGTCCGTTTCAAGATAGGCCACCATCCAGATGCTCGGGCTGAGGATGGCATCGACTGACAATCTCCGGAGCTGCTGCTCAATCTCGCGAGCCGAACACTTTAAGCGCCGCGTTTCCAACTCGCGCAGATAGCGCCGGCCTCGAATCGCTTTCCACCAGACGAATTTCACCCACCCCAGCCAGTTTCCCGTTTTTGTCACCTGCACTTCGATCACGTCCAGACCCGCCTGTTCCAGGCACTTCTTCATGAAGAATGGCAGACCGGACCATGAAGCCACCGACTCGGCCTCATAGTAGCCATTGGTCAGGAAAGCAACACGGGGTCCCCGTCGGGGTGCGCTCCCGGTAATCGTGGCCGATGACAGGTCGGCGATCATGCAAGCGCCCGGAGGTCGGCATCGACCATGATTTTGACGAGTTCCTTGAAGCGGGTGGCCGGTTCCCAGCCCAGTTTGGCCTTCGCCTTGGCCGGATCGCCGATCAGCAACTCCACCTCCGCCGGCCGCTCGTAGCGCGCGTCGTACTTCACATGCTCCTGCCAGTCCAGCCCCACGTGGCCAAAGGCCTCCTCGATAAATTCCCGCACCGTGTGCGTCTCGTTGGTCGCCAGCACATAGTCGTCCGCTTCCGGTTGTTGCATCATTCGCCACATCCCTTCCACGTATTCCGGGGCATACCCCCAATCCCGCTTGGCGTCCAGATTGCCCAGGTAGAGTTCCTTCTGTTTGCCCTTCTTGATCGCCGCCACCGCCCGCGTGATCTTCCGCGTCACAAAGGTCTCCCCGCGCCGCGGGCTCTCGTGGTTGAAGAGGATCCCGTTGCTCGCGTGCATCCCGTAGCTCTCCCGATAGTTCACCGTCGCCCAGTAGGCATACACCTTGGCCACCGCGTAAGGCGAACGCGGCCAGAAGGGTGTCGTCTCCGTTTGCGGCACGGCCTGCACCTTGCCGAACATTTCGCTCGAGCTGGCCTGGTAAAAGCGTGCCGCCACCCTGGCTTCGCGGATCGCCTCCAGGATGCGGATGGTTCCCAGCCCAGTCACGTCCCCGGTATTTTCCGGAATGTCGAAGGACACCCGCACGTGGCTCTGCGCGCCCAGATGATAGATTTCATCCGGCCCGATCCGGTCGATGAGGCGGGTGAGATTGAGGGAGTCCGATAGGTCCCCGTAGTGCAGAAACAAGCGGACGCCATTGACGTGCGGATCGGCGTAAAGATGGTCGATGCGCGAGGTGTTGAAGGTGCTCGCCCGTCGCATAATGCCGTGCACTTCGTATCCCTTCTCGAGCAGGAGGTCCGCCAGGTAGGAACCGTCCTGACCCGTGATGCCGGTGATGAGCGCTTTTTTCATGAATGGATTTTCGACCCTCTTCCCGCCGGTACGTCGCGCTGCACACGCGGCAATCAGCGGCGCGGTGGATCAAGAGGTCAGAACAAACTTTCGCCGATGGTGATAATGTCTCCCGGTTGGATCTCGACGGGAGCGACGCTGCCATCCCGGGCGATTACTTTGGCGTTCAGACGCATCACGGTTTCCTTGCCACCGATCTTGCGGCGGAGGGTTACTTTGGAAGGATCGGCGATTCGCGTATAACCACCGGCCATGGCGATGGCATCGAGAAGTGTGACCTTCTCGTGATCCGGTATGTCGAAGCTCCCGGCCCTTTGCACTTCGCCGAGGACCGTAAAACGCCGCTTCCCATAGTCCATCACCGTTACGCTCACCTGCGGATTGACCAGGTAGTCCTTGGCCAGCGCCGCGCGGATGGTCGCCGCCGCATCTTGCGGAGTTTTTCCACCGATGGATACCACCCCGATCAGGGGAAAAGTGATGGTCCCTGCCTGGGACACCCGCAACTTGGCCTCCAGGTCATCTTCCTGGAAGACCTTGATCTGGACAACGTCGTTCGGCGCGAGAACGTAGGACGTGTCCGGACTGGCAGCACCGGACGACGAATTCTCGAGCACACAGAAGGTGGACAGGACAAGCAGCAGGCAAAAGCGCCGGGCGAACGACAATAAATGATTTTTCACAACACGGATCGTTGAGGGGTTGACGGAGGGAAGCCCGCCCGACTTGGACCAGTCGAGGCGAACTCAGATGAAAGCGGAAGCGAGGGGGGCGCTGCTGAATCGCAACGGGCCATCTCAGCAGAGATCCCGTCGGTCGGGTTCCGAGGCTGCCCAACGGGTCGCCGGCGGGCAGGGCAGGGACAGGTTCAGGTTCATTGGTGATCGTCTTTTCACGTCGGGGGGCACGGATAGCAGGATTGAGACCATCCTCCTCCTACAGAGAGCACCCAGCGGAAAACAATTCCGCTGGGTGTCAAAATATCCGCACCGTGATCAAAACGTGCGCTGTCCCCCGCAGCCGACCCACAGCCCCGCACAGGACGGAAACGTCCCGTCTACTTTGGGCCCGCAGTCATCTGATCGTAAATCCACGCATAGGTTTTCTCGAGCCCGTCGCGGAGACGAACCTGCGGCTCCCAATTCATCAGCTCGAGGATGCGGGTATTGTCGCTGTTGCGACCGTTTACCCCCTTCGGGGCGCTCAGGTTGTAGCGCCGCTGCACTTTGATCCCGGCGATGTCTTCCACGATATCGACGAGTTGATTGATCGAGACCAGTTCGCTGCTGCCGAGATTGAGCACTTCGGTGATCTCGCTGTGGAGAATGTCGATCGTGCCTTTGAGGCAATCGTCGATAAACATGAAGCTCCGCGTCTGTTGGCCATCGCCCCAGATTTCGATCTCATGCTTCCCGGTGAGCTTTGCCTCGATCAGCTTCCGGCAAATGGCGGCCGGCGCTTTCTCGCGGCCGCCCATGTAGGTCCCGTTCGGGCCGTAAACATTGTGATAACGCACGCTGCGCGTCGCCAACCCGAAATCTTCGCGAAAGTGGCGGCACATTCGCTCGCTGAATAATTTTTCCCAACCGTAACCGTCCTCGGGCATCGCGGGATACGCATCTTCCTCCTTGAGCGCGGTCACGTTCGGGTCGCGCTGTTTGTCCGCATTGTAGACACAGGCCGACGAAGCGTAGAAAAAACGCTCGGCCCCCACTTCACGCGCGGCCATGAGCAGATGCGTATTGATCAGAACGCTCAGCATGCAGAGCGCCTTGTTGTTTTCGATAAAGCCCATGCCCCCCATGTCGGCCGCCAGGTTGTAAACGGAGCGCGCCCCTTGCAGAGCGACGCGGCAACTTGAGAGATCCTGCAAATCGAGGACGAGGTTATCGACGCGATCGTCCAACTGATACCACTCGCTCATGGGCTTGACGTCGACCGAGCGGACATTGGTGTGCCCGCGCCGGAGCAGTTCGGACACAAGGTGGCCGCCGATGAAGCCGCCACCGCCGCAGACGACGATTCGCTGATTTTTCATGTTTCTTTAAGGAAAAAATGGGTTTTCTCCGCGGCGACGCCGCAGGGGACGGCGACGATAGGCAAAAAAAGTCCGAAGGGAAGCCGGGAGAAGTTTCACGGGAGGGGGTGGACTTTTTAAGGAGCTTTGCGAATCTAGGCGCGCTTGCCGCCCGCGTTTCCCTCATTGCGACCCCGCGGACGTGCGGGCGATTTTCACCTATGACTCAACCCATTTGGATTCTCGGCGCCAGCGGCTACGTCGGTGGCGCCTACCAGCGTCTGCTCGACAAGCAGGGCGTCGCCTACCGGACGCTCCCGCGCAGCGCGCTAGATTATTACAATCCCGCCACGCTGACCGCCGCCCTGCGCGAAGCCAGGCCCGCCTTCCTCATCAATTGCGCGGGCTACACCGGCAAGCCGAACGTCGATGCCTGTGAGTTGCACAAGACCGAATGCCTGCTCGGCAACGCCATTCTGCCCGGAATCCTGCAACAGGCCTGCTCGGCCACCGGCACCCCGTGGGGACATGTCTCCTCCGGGTGCATCTTTTCCGGGAGACGCGCCGACGGCGGCGGCTTCCGCGAAACCGACCCGGCCAATTTTTCGTTCCGCACCAACAACTGCTCCTTCTACAGCGGCACCAAGGCGCTCGGGGAGGAAATCCTTGCCGGGACGGATAACTGCTTCATCTGGCGGTTGCGCATCCCGTTCAATGAAGTGGACTCCCCACGGAACTACCTCACCAAGGTGATGCGTTACGACCGCTTGCTCGAGGCGGAGAACTCCTTGTCGCAGCTCGACGAATTCGTCCGTGCGACCTGGGAATGCTGGGAAAGACGCGTCCCCTTCGGCATCTACAACGTCACCAATCCCGGCTCTGTGACCACTCGCGAGGTGGTGGATCTCATTCGGGAAAGCGGCGTCTCGAACAAGCAATTCGAGTTCTTTGCCAGCGAGAGCGATTTCATGCAGAAAGCCGCAAAAACTCCGCGCTCAAACTGCGTCCTCGACAGCTCCAAGCTCCTCGCCTCGGCCATCGTCATGAGCGAAGTGCACGATGCCATTGCCCGGGCGCTCAAGAATTGGAAGGCCTGACCGTGCGACTCCTCGTCACCGGCGGCGCCGGCTTCATCGGCGCAAACTTCGTCCTCCAGCAACTCACCGAGCGCGTTGACATCGAGCGGCTCGTGAATCTCGACAAGCTCACCTACGCCGGCAATCTCGCCAGTCTCCGACCCATCGAGAAAGAGGCGCGGCATATTTTCGTCGAAGGCGACATCGGCGATGGCGAGTTGGCGGCCCGCCTCCTGGCGGAGCACGCCATCGACGCCGTCGTGAACTTCGCCGCCGAATCGCACGTGGATCGGTCGATCGACGGTCCCGAAGCCTTTGTGCAGACCAATGTGGTCGGAACCCTTCGCCTGCTTCAGGCCGTGCGCGGCTATTGGGCTCAGCTCGCACCCGCCAGGAAGAGCGCCTTCCGCTTCCTTCACGTTTCCACGGACGAGGTCTACGGTTCGCTCCGCCCCCAGGACCCGGCGTTCACCGAGGAGACGCCCTTTGCGCCGAACAGCCCCTACGCGGCGAGCAAGGCCGGCAGCGACCATCTCGTGCGCGCCTTCCACCACACCTACGGGCTGCCCGTGCTCACCACCAATTGCTCGAACAACTACGGCCCGCTGCAATTTCCGGAAAAGCTCATCCCGCTCATGATTCAAAACGCCCTCGAGGGCCGCGCGCTCCCGATTTACGGCGATGGGCAAAACATTCGCGACTGGCTCTTTGTGCACGATCATACGACCGCCATTCGCCTCGTTCTCGACCGCGGTCGCGTGGGGGAGACCTACAACGTCGGCGGCCTCAATGAGCAACCGAATATCGGCGTGGTCGATACTCTCTGCGCGCTGCTCGACGAACTGCGCCCCCGGGCTGACGGTGCTTCCTACACCACGCTCAAGACCTTTGTCCCGGATCGGCCGGGCCACGATCGCCGCTATGCCATCGATTGCGCGAAAATAACGCGTGAACTCGCCTGGCAACCCGCCGAGTCCTTCACCACGGGTCTGCGCAAGACCGTCGCGTGGTATCTCGACAACCAGGACTGGTGCGCCGACATTACCTCTGGCAAATACCGCCGCGAACGCCTCGGAGTTTTATCATGAAACGCAAAGGCATCATTCTCGCCGGTGGCTCCGGCACCCGTCTCTACCCGGTCACCCGAGCCGTGAGCAAACAGCTCATGCCGGTCTACGACAAGCCGATGATCTACTACCCGCTCTCGGTCCTCATGATGGCCGACATCCGGGATATCCTCATCATCTCCACCCCACACGACCTGCCGCAATTCCGCCGCCTCTTCGGCGACGGCCGCCAGTTCGGCCTGGAGATTTCCTACGCCGAGCAACCGAAACCCGATGGCCTCGCGCAGGCCTTTCTCATCGGCGCCGATTTCCTCGCCGGGCATCCCGCGTGCCTCGTCCTGGGCGACAATCTTTTTTACGGCCACGATTTTTCCAAGACTCTCCAGGCCGCGACCATGCGCGAGGAAGGCGCCACCATCTTTGGATACTACGTATCGAATCCCGAGGCCTACGGAGTCGTGGAGTTTAACGCGGAGGGCGTCGCTGTTTCGCTCGAGGAAAAGCCGCCGGCGCCCAAATCGAAATATGCCGTCCCCGGGCTCTACTTTTACGATTCCCAGGTCGTCGAGTTGGCCCGCGGCCTGAAGCCTTCGCCACGGGGCGAACTCGAGATCACCGATCTCAACCGGGTCTATCTCGAACGCGGCGCCCTGCACGTCGAGACCCTGGGCCGCGGCCTGGCCTGGCTCGACACCGGCACGCACGACTCCCTGCTCGAGGCGGCCGATTTCGTCCGCGCCATCCAGAATCGACAGGGTTTGAAGATCGCGTGCATCGAGGAAATCGCCCTGCTCAAGGGCTGGATCACCCCCGATCAATTGCGCGCGCTGATCAAAGATCTCGGCAAGACCTCCTACGCCGACTACCTGCGCACCATGCTGGATTAGCCGCCAGCGTCAGAACAGCAGGTTGAAACGCACCATCGCCGTCTTCGCGTCGAACTTGCGCTGGTCATCAGACGATTGATTGCGGCGAAACTCGCCGGAAATTTCGCAGTTCACCCAGGATGCCAGATCGAATCCGACTCCGGGACGAATGACAAATAGATCGTCCGCCCGGCCCTGACCGCCCACTGTTCCGGAGCCCTGATAGTCGGAGTTTTGGTACTGCATCGTCAGGTCGAAGTAAAAACGCTGATAGAGCCGCTGGCGGAATTGCGCCACCACGCCAGTCGCGATGAAGTAATCACTCGCATCCGTGCTCCCCGTCACCGACCGCCGGTAGCCCTGCACGTAGAGGTAGGTCCCGTCGGATGGGCTCCAGGCCGCATCGAGTTCGAAGATCCCATCCGTCCGATCGGCGCCGCCGTCCGTCTGCCGCCACTCCGCCCCGCCGGTCAGACTCAGGGTCAGCTTCGCCGATGCTTCGTAGAAAACTCTCAGGAGCCCCTGCTCATAAATCTGCGCCGCGCCGAAATCACGGTCCACATGCGCCAGGGTCGCTCCGATCCCGACTCTGATCTTCGGTGAAATCTGGTAATTCATCCAATCCTGGGTGCGCCACTCGCGCGAATCGACGCCGTTGCTGTCGTAACTCACCCCATCGTAGTAGCCGTTGACCTCAAAAGATGTCTTTCCGCTGTAATCGTAACGGGCCGTCAGGGAGGCGGTGAGTTCCTTCTGTTTCACACGATTTCCGATGTCTTCCACCGGAGCGGTCTGCGTGACGTATGCCCCGCGCGCGCCCAGGGTCAGCCGATGGAAGTTCCACTCCGCGGCCAGCCGCACCGCCTGGTCGAACGAGTCCAGCGAGCCATGATCCGCGTACCACGTGTAGCTCGGCGAATAGTCGACGTAGAAATAGTTTTTGCCCACCCAGCGTTCGAAACGATGCCGGAAATTCTCCGGCCCAAAGAGTTCGCTCTTGAACTCACCCCAGCCCACAGCCACGCCCGGGGAAATCGTAAAAATGAAGTCTTCCTGGGCGTTCTGCGACTGGATGAATAGATTGCTCTCGTAGGCCGCTCGGGCCTCCCCGTGCAGCACGTAACCAAACCGTTGATCGTTGAGACTCGACCCCGAGGTGACCTCCCCCTGGTTGGGAAATAGGTTGATCGCTTCGATTTGCTGGATGTGCGCCGCCGGCAATTCCGTCACAGGCTCCGGCGCCGGATCCGCCAATGGCGGCGCCGCTTCAGGGTTCGGCGACGTCCCGGCAACCGGCAACGGAGCGTCCCCGGCGGGCGGCGCCTGCGCCACGAGGAGAGGTGGGAGCGCGATGAACGCCAGCAGCGTCATCGTCGCGAATACGGATGTCCCTAAACATGATGTTTCCCTCATGGCACCGGTCGCGCTGATTAGTCGCGCCGGCGATAGCCGTCAATGCATTTATTCCGCCGGCAGCCGCTCCGCGAGCGCTCCCGCGAGTCGCATCAGCAGGCCCGTTTCCTCGGGCGTCCAGTCGTAAGCCCCGGCCTTGGCGATGCCCAATACGCCGCGCAATGTGTCGCCGGCCATCATCGGCACGGCGAGCGACCCTTCCATTCCCGTGGCCTTCGCCCCAGGGCGCACCTGGCCACTCGTATCGGTTTGGAGATTGCAGATTGTCACCGCTTCCCGCCGTTCCGCGGCGAGGCCTGCGATGCCTTTGCCCACGGGCACCGTCTCCACGATCTGGACCACGGGCGGCGGGATATTCTTGTGCGCCGCCAGCTTCAGCATCCCGCCCCGGAGCAGGTGGACAGTACCGGCCTGGCAGCCGAAATGCGCCAGCGCCGCGTCGAGGACCGCGGCGATGTCTCCGGTCGCGGCTACAGTTTGAAGGGACTCGGGCAGGGGCTGGCTCATGGGGCGGTGCGAATGGGGTAGGCGGGTTTCGGCGGCAGCTTGGGGGGATTCGCTTGCAGTGCTTTCTGCACTTCGGCGATCGCCCGCTCGAGTTGCGGATCCCGACCTTGGGCCAATTCCGCCGGATCGTCGAGCACCGCGATGTCGGGATCGACGCCGCGCCCCTCGATGATCCACTTTCCGTTCGTATCGTAGATGCCAAAGGTTGGCACGGTCACGCTCCCGCCATCGATCAGCCCCGGCGCCCCGGTCATCCCGATGAGCCCGCCCCAGGTCCGCTGGCCAATGATCGGCCCGAGCTTCTTTTCCCGGAACAGGAATGGAAAGCAATCGCCGCCTGACCCGCTCCAGCCGTTGGTGAGCATGACTTTCGGCCCCTGGTGCCCGACGAAGGGCGTCGTCCAGTCCGGGCCGTCGCGCACGCCGTAATAGTTCAGCACGTTGCGTCCGAGCAATTCGATGAAGCGATCCGGGATTTGCCCGCCCGAATTCCAGCGTTCATCGATGATCAGCCCCGCCTTCGTGTATTGCGCGCGGAACTGGCGGTAGAGATCGCTCTGCCCGTCCTGGCCCGTGTTTTTCACGTAGATATAGCCGATCTTCCCGCCGCTGGCGGTTTCGACGTGCTTCCGGTTGGCCTCGACCCATGCGAGTTGGCGCAACACGGTCTCCGTGCCCAGCGTCTGCACGAGCACGTCGCGCGCGCCGTCCCGGTTCGGCTTGTCATTCACGGTGATGATCACCGGCCGGTCCGCCAGGCCTTGAAATGCCGCCCACGGATCCTCCCGCACATCGAGCGCGTGGCCATCCACGGCCAGCAACCAGTCGCCTTCCTTCACGCGGACGCCGGGCTGGCGCAGCGGCGACCGGACGCTGTCCCACTCGGCGGCCTGGATGATCCGTTTGATCCGGTAGGCGCCTTCTTCCAGCGCGAAGTCGCACCCGAGATATCCCACGCCGCGCGTCACCGGCTCTTCGAGATCGCCGCCACTGCGGTAGGCGTGCGACGTGTTCAGTTCGGAGATCAATTCGCCCAGCAGATAATTCACATCGCTCCGTGTAACGGCGTCTTCGAGCATTTTCCCGTAATGATCGCGCTGCGCCTTCCAATCCACGCCGTGCATGCCTGGGTCGTAAAAAAAGTCGCGCTCGATCCGCCACGCATCGTTGAAAATCTGCCGCCATTCCGCCGGGGGATCGACCCGCATCTCGAGGCTCCTCACGGGCAGTGGCTTGTCGATCTTTTGTCCCTCCAGCACATTGATGATCCCCCACTGTTCGCCTTTCTTCACGAGCAGCTTCCGCCCATCGGCCGAAAGCTCCACGTCACTGCAATCCTCGAGGATCAATTTCTCTTCGCGCTTCTCCATGTCCCAAAATGAAAGCGGAGCGGGGCCTTTGCGCGCGCCCACCCGCGGGGGCCAGCGGAAGAGCACCCGGCCGGGGACTGCCATGACGTGATCGAAACGCCCGCCGCCCACGGGCAATTCCACGGCCCGCGCCTCGAAGCCGTCATAGTCGATTGTCACACTGCGCGGACGCAGCGGCGCCGGCCGGCCCTGCGGCCCCACGGGCCCGGGCGTCGCCGGGGCGGGTGTGGCGGGTTTGTCCTCCTTCAGGCCGGTCTCGCCCTGCGGCAATGGATCCTTCTTCGGGTCCGTGGATTTTGGCAGCTCCGGCTTGTCGTCCTTTTTCGGCTCGTCCTTCTTCTCAGGCGCCGGCGCGGCGGGCGGCGGCGGGGAAACTCGCACGGGCTCTTCGTCATCGCGCGGCCCGAGCGGGGAAGGCAGGTCCTTGCGCAGCGGCACCGCAATCAGGCTCTGCCCATTGGCATAGATCCACGTGTTGTCCGACTCGCTGTAGATCGGGCGAAAGATCCGCTGCGAGCGGTAGTAGAGAAAACGCCCGTCGGGATCGAAGACCGGCAGATCGTCGTCGTAAAACCCGCTCGTGACCCGCGTCTCCTTGTGCTCCTGCGTGTCCACGATCATGATCGCGCTCTGGCGATTGTCCTGGTCCGCCGCGTAGGCAAAAAAGCGGCTGTCCGCCGACCAGCTCACGGCGAAGCGGGTGAGTTCGCCCTCGTAGGCCCAGAGCTGCTTGCCCACGATCGTCCATTTTTTGGTCTCGATATCGCAGATGTAGATGCGCATCGCCTTGTCGATAAAGACGATCTTTTTGGAGTCCGGCGACCACTGCGGCTGGTAGCGAAAGCCCGGCCCGAGGTTGGTGATTGTCTGCTCTTCTCCTTTCCCATCCGCCGGCCGAAGCGTGAGCTCATACTCTCCCGTCTTGTCGGAAAAATAGGCGATGAATCGACCATCCGGCGACCAGGCGGGATAGCGCTCCGCCACGCCGCTGGTTTCGGTGAGATTGCGAATGATGCCGTTCTCCGCCGGCACGCTGAAAATGTCTCCCCGCGCCTCGAAGAGCACCCGCTTCCCGGTCGGTGAAATGGTCGCATTCCGGACCAGGCCAGCCACGTGTTCCATCCGGGGACGCAGCGTCGCCCGGTCGGTCACGACATTGATTTTCACCTCGTGGGTTTGCTCGGACGCGAAATCGAGCAGGAAGAGCCGCCCATCATTCTCAAAGATCAGCTCATCCGGCCCGACGCTCGGGAAATGCACGTCAGCCGCCGTATAGTGGGTGACCTGCCGCGTCTGCTTCGTCCCCGTGTCATAGGCCCATAAATTGTCCCGCTGCTTCGCGTCCCGGTCAGACAGGAAATAGATCGTCGATCCATGCCACATGGGTTGGGAATCCTTCGCCTCGTTCCTGGTGATGTTCTCCGCCGTCTTGTTGGCCAGGTCGAAGAGCCACACATCCGGCGCCATCCCTCCTCGATACCGTTTCCACGTCGCAAAGTCCGTCGAGACCGGCGTGTAGGCGAGCATCCGTCCATCCGGCGAAATCGCCCCAAACTCGCCGTAGGCCACCGGCAATTTCTCCGGCAGCCCGCCTCCCACCGGAACGGTGAAAAGCTGCGACACCCGCTCCGTGAACCCCAGCATGTGCGACGAAAATAGCAGCGCCTTGCCGTCCGGCGTCCAACTCAGCAGCCGATCGCTCGCACCGTGATGCGTAATTCGCCGTGGCTCCCCGCCCCCGGCTGGCATCACGTAGAGGTCCACATTGCCGTCGTAATTTCCGCTAAAGGCGAGCTGCGTTCCATCCGGCGAAAACCGTGGAAATTGCTCGATGCCGCGCGGTGAACTGAGCCGCAGCGCCGTGCCGCCGGCCTTCGGCGCGATCCAGATATCCCCGGCATAAACGAAGGCGATCTGCGTTTTCGACACCGCCGGCATCTGCATGAGCCGCGCATCGATGGGTGCAGGCGCCACCGCATTCTGCGCCAGGGCCGACGCCGCCGCAAAACAGAGCACGCCGAGGAAGGGGGGGACTTTCATGGGAGACGGATATAACGGCTCGCCCAACAGGAGGGAAGACCGGCGTGGGACGTTACTTTTTCAACGACTCCAGCCAGGTCAGCAAATTCGCCAACTCCGCCGGCGTGAACGCATTGAGCAATCCCTCCGGCATCATCGACTGCGGCCGCGTCCCGCGCTCCGTAATATCCCCTTTTTCGATCGTCACGACCTGCCCCGCGACGTTGCGCACATCCACGCTATCCCCCCCTTCGCGGGTCACGAACCCTTCGACCTGCTCCCCCTTCTTCGTCTTGAAGAAGACGCTCTCAAACCCCTGCGCAATCTTCGCGCTGGGCTTCAGGATCGATTCCGTCAGCGTCGCGCGGTCATAGATCTTCGCCACCGCGCTCAGGACCGGTCCCTTCGGCGGTTCGTCGGGATTGATCGTGTGGCAGGCGATGCATCCGGCGCGGAGAAACATTTCCTGTCCGGCCTTGGCGTCGCCGCCCTTCTGCACCGCCGCGAAGATTTCCTCGTACTTCATCTCGCCGATGGTCTTCGACGGGGCGCCGGCGTCCTTGAGACCGAGCTTCTGGTAGGCAAAAAGCGCTGCTTCGGCGACGGCGTTGTTCGGGTTGTTGAGATTGGCCTTCACCCGGTCCGCAAACGTCCTCGCGCTGGTGCGGGCGATGGCCGTCATGATCGCCGCGGCGGGTTCCGGCCTGGCCAGGCCCTTGTCGATGGCTTTCGTCGCCGCCTCGCGATGCTGCTCCTTGCCCACCTTGCTGGCGGCGATGTTGACGAGGACGATCGCGGCGAGTTGACGCCTGGCCGCGTCGGCCTCGCCGAGAAATCTAGTGTAGTCGCCGATCCATTTGCCGTTCTTGCTGTCGCGCGTGAAATCCTCGAAGGCCGCCGTGAGCTTGGCCTCGCCGAGATCATGGCCGGCCAGCGGCGCGAAGGCTTCGACCGCGCCCGGAAAAACCCCGCCATTTTCCATGCATTTCTGAAAGACACGCAGCGCGCGGCTGCGCAAATCGGGCGGTTGTTGCGCGTCGGCCGTGATGGCCTTGAGCGCCGCGACGGCCTCCGGAGGCATGGAATTGTCGGTGCGAATGAGACCCTCGATGGCGTTGAGTTTTGCGACCGTATCGCTGCCGGCCTTGGCGAGCATGAGTTCGACGAGACCGGGATAGGCCACCTTGCAGACATACATGCGCGCCACGAGCCACCTCGCATCTTCGTCATTGGAAGCATCGAGCGCCTTCTTCAGCGCCGCACTGACCTTCTCCGTCTCGCTCCACGCAATGGGCTGGTAAACGGGGCCGCTGGTATCCGGCCGCGTGCCCCACCACACCGTCGGGCTTTCATAGGGCGCATCCGCGTTGGCGAGGCGGCACAGGGCATTGAGCAAGCCTCGGCGGAGTTCGCCGGTCGCACCTGGCAAACGCGTAATGAGGCCATCCACGACCGAGGGTTCATACATGCCGTAGAGCGCCTTCAGCGCTCCCGCTTTTTCCTTTTCGTCCGAGGAATCCAGCGCTCCGAGACACACCTGCGACGCCCCGAGCGCACGGAGCGCCCGGAAGGCCAGGTGCGCGACAATTGGATCCGCGTCGGCCACGAGGGGCAGAATCGCCGGCGCGGCATCGGCCTTTTGCAGGCGACGCAGGGCCACGATCGCGGCAGAACGGAGCACCGGATCCTTGTCCGCCAGCGCCGCCGTGAGCACGGCGTTCGGAATTTGCGCGGCCAGCCGGGCGTCATCCCCCAGCGCGTTGATCGCTGGCCCGCGAAAATCGCCTTCCTTCGCCATTTGCAGCAACGTCGGCAGAGCTTTGGCTCCGTTCAGTTGGAGCAGCGTCTGCAGGCAGGCCACCCGGGCGCCCGGTGTGCTCGCCGAGTTTGCGTAGGCGATGAGATCGCGCGTCGCATCGGTCGCTCCCCGGCGCAGGATTTCGCGCTGCGCCGCCATCCGCAGAACCTGGCTCGGAGAGGTCACCATCGCCGCGAGTGCCGCCGGCGAGTGCCCGGGTAGAATCGCCGCTTTTACCGGTGGTGCGTCCTTCTTCACCACCCGCAGGACGTACCCCGCATTCGGTCCGTTGTAGTTGAAGGTCGCGCCTTCCCAACTCGTGATGAAGAGGGCGCCGTGGGCGTCCACGTCCATGTCTGTGGGACGGGTGAGGCCGAGCCACTTCGTTTGCGGGGTGGGGGGACGCAGGTAGGCGGAGCGCGCGTCGGTGGTCTCGGCGGACTTCAGCTTCCAGCCGGCGCCATTGGGCACGAGGTCGTCGTGGTAGAAGATGCCGCCAGCGCCCCATTCCACGGTGAAAAGCCCCTTCGGCAGACCGGGTTCATCGAGCCAGAGGGAGCCGCAGGGGCTGCCTCCACCGAAGTCGGCCATGGTGTCGATCATATCCTCGGTGAAGTTCTTGAAGAGGAACGGATAGCCCATGTGGGCGCCGGGCGCGTGGAAGCTCACGCGGTCGTTCCAGCCGCCGCCATCGTTCGTGTTGTCGCGCGTAAAAATCTCGAGCGTCGGAGTGACCGCCACGTCGTAGATATTCCGCGTGCCTTCGACCACGAGTTCGAGACCCGTGCCATCCGGGCGAATGCGCACGATGCCGCCTCCCCGGTGCGTGAGCGTGGTCCCATCCTTGGCCTTCGCGTTGACGCACCCGTAATCGCCCATGGCGATATAGATAAAACCATCGATGGCCAGGCGGCAGCCATTTGTCGTGTGATCCGCGCCGCGGAACCCAAGATCGAAGCCGAGACCCGTCAGGATATCCTCCTGTTTGTCCGCCACCCCATCCCCGTCCGTATCGGTATAGGCCGTGAGATTCGGCGGATGCATCACGTAGAGCGTCCCGGGTCCCGCCCCGGTCGGACCATCCCAGATCACCCCTCGCGGGCTTTCCACTTCGCAGAAGGTCTTGATCTCATCCGCCTTCCCATCCCCGTCCGTATCGCGCATTCGCACGACGCGGCCCGGGTTGCCTGGACGCCGTTTGGGGTCGGGCGTCTCGCCCGGCTTGAGATTGCGATCCCGCCCCAGCGAACCATTCTCATCGATCGCCACAAAGATCGTCCCATCGATCGCCGCGCTCACGGAAATCGGGTAACCACCCTGCGGCGGGCGCGCAAATACCGTGGCCTCGTACCCCTCGGGGACCTTGACCGTCTTCAGGATGTCCGCCTCGGAACGGGGAGCAGACTGATCCTTGTTTTGGGCGACCGCCGGAAGCTCGACGATAGCGACAGCGAGGAGGAACAATGGGAGCAGGGGATTCTTCATGGAAAAGTGCGGGAGGTCAGATGTGCCCCTACCAATGCCCCCCCGCGAGCATTTCTTAGCGAAACGCCGCGTTGATCCTGAAATCCATGCCCCCCAGTCTTGCATCGATTGCTTTTTGATTGCCTGATCGCTGAACTCTGAGGACTGAGCACTGCCCGAGAAACGACAACCCGAGGGCAGTCTTTCGCAAAATCGGTGTTTTCCCCGAACGCTGCCCAGCGTAAGGAAAGGGACTCAACCCATTTCCCCAACACACCCTATGGATATCACTCGCACAGCTTACGGCACTTGGTCTGGTGGTCGCTTCATGCATTTTGGCGAACCGCTCTCCGAGGAGCGCTTTGTCGACGCCATCCGGCGTGCCTACGATGGTGGCATTCGCACCTTCATGACCTCGGACGTTTACGGCAATGGCGCCGCGGACGAGATGCTGGGTCGGGCGCTGGCCGGTGTGCCCCGCGACACCTACGCCCTCGTCGGAATGATCGGGCACGATTTCTACAGCGGGCAGCGTGACGGATCGAAGGGTTTTCCGCGCTTCACGCACCCGCAATTGCGTGGCCCTCGCGATTACGCGGATTATGTCCGGATGGCCACGGAAAAGTCGCTGGCCCGCTGTGGCGTGGATAAATTCGACTGCCTCATGCTGCACAATCCCGATTCGATCGGCTATACCAGCGATGCTGTTTGGAAGGCCATGGAGAAAGCCCAGGAGGCCGGGCTGACCGGGCAACTGGGCATTGCGCCCGGGCCGGCCAATGGGTTTTCGCTCGACATCATCCTGAGTCTGGAACGTTTCGGCCCGCTCCTCGATTGGGCCATGATCATCTTGAACCCCCTCGAGCCGTGGCCCGGCCATCTGGCGCTGCCCGCCGCCGTCCAGCAGGACGTGAAGGTCATCACCCGGGTCGTCGACTACGGCGGCGTTTTCCACGACGACGTCAAGCCCGGCCACAAATTCGGCGAACGCGATCACCGCGCGTTCCGGCCCGCCGGGTGGGTCGAGGCGGGGAACCAAAAGCTCGATGGGATGCGCAGCATCGCGGAGCACCACGGCCTCACCATGCTTCAATTCGCCTGCATCTGGAATCTCAGCCAGCCTCCAGTGCGGAGCGTGATCCCGACGATGGTTCAGGAGGTCGGAGATGACGCAAAACCCATCGAAGCCAAGATCGATGAACTCGCCGCGTTGCCCGAGATCACGCTGAGCGCTGACGAGGTGGAGGAAGTGCGCCGGATCGGAGACAACACCGGCTGCATGCAGCTCAAGGGCGGCAACCCCGACCACGTCGGTGAGTTGCTGCCTGACCGCTGGGCCCTCACGACGGACCTCGAGAACGTGGCCAAGCGTTGGAAAATCACGCCCGAGCGCGATCTCGTCTGCACGCACACACGCCCCGCGTAGGCCGAAATCGGGGAATGGGCGGCGCCGCGGGGCGGCCGCCCGCGTCCAAGGTGGTAGCGCTCCACGCCAGCGACCTTCCCGCCTCGCCAGGATTCGGGCTCATTCGCCGCATGGGTCTGATGGGTCTCATGAGTCCTATACGTCCTCTCCTCCGCACCTTTTGCTCTCACGCCCCGCCGAAGGCGCGGGCATCGCTTCGAAGGCCCGTCGCGAAATCGTTGTTTTCACCGAACGCCCGCGCACTATTTTGCGTTGATGCGGCTCACCAAACACGAGATCACGCTGCTCACGGCGCTCCTCGCGGCGTTACTCGTCGGCGCCGCGGTGCGGCACTACCGCCAGTCGCACCCGCCCGCGAATCCTTTGCCAGCGCCCATTCGCGGGCGATAGGTGAATCTGGAACTCGATCCGTCGAGGGCGTGATCGCACGTGCCTGCCGCGAGGATTTTCCCGGGGCTGAAACTTTTTTAAAATTCCTCTTGTCGCACTGAATCGCTTTGCTAGTTTCCGCGTCCCGCCACGAGGAGGGACTGCAAAAAGCGGCAACGCGAAAAAGCAGGTCGGCAAAGAAAGTTGAAGAAAGTTCAAAATTCTAGTTGACCCGCAAAAGCAACCGCCTAAAGTGCACGTCCCGCAACGCAAGCGGGGTTGCTCGAAAGAGCAGCAGTTCTTCCAACTTCTGGGACTTCAGATTGAACTCAATCTTGTCCCGACAATGACCGAGTGACCTGTTGTGAAACAGGTCGCGAGTTTAAAGTCGGCACTGAGATTGAGTTTTTTGTTGCCCGGAAGTTTGAGAAGGACGGCGATCTTTGAAAGTTTGATTCTGGAGTTTGTCACACGACTCCGTGAGCGCAGATGACACCGCAGCGAAAGCTGGCTGGTGGCACCGAGCGGCGCGGAATGAGCAAACTCAGAACGGTCACAAAAACCCCGAGACAGCTCGGGGTAGATAGTAAGCAAAAATTGAATTGTGCGTTACACGTCAGATCTTTGGTTTCAAATACTTAAAAATAAGATCGGACAAACCCTGCGAAAGCCGACGACCTTCGGGTTGAAGCTCAGAGCAGGTATGAACGGTCAGATTTAGCGACGACTTTAGCAGTCGTTCGCGCAAACTTTGGGCTCTCCACTTCGGTGGATCCCATCCGTTTTCTACGGAGAGTTTGATTCTGGCTCAGAACGAACGCTGGCGGCGTGGATAAGACATGCAAGTCGAACGGGATATTGTTTGTAGCAATACAAGCGATGTCTAGTGGCGTAAGGGTGCGTAACACGTGGGGAATCTGCCGAGAAGTGGGGGAGAGCTCGTCGAAAGGCGAATTAATACCGCATGTGGTTAGGGAAGACATCTTTCCGACACCAAAGCCGGGGCAACCTGGCGCTTCTTGATGACCCCGCGGCCTATCAGCTAGTTGGTGAGGTAACGGCTCACCAAGGCTATGACGGGTAGCTGGTCTGAGAGGACGACCAGCCACACTGGAACTGAGACACGGTCCAGACACCTACGGGTGG
>JBBRPL010000069.1:0-43834 GCA_038228205.1 Chthoniobacterales bacterium | reverse complement strand
TTCGAGTTGCTCGCGTTCTTTCGAACTGAGTCCGATGTGATGCTTTTTCTTGGGCATCGCATCCATTTATACACTGATAAAGATAGTACCAGTCTAATCTTTCAATAATTACCATCGGCTAACGAGTGACAAAGCACTAGCGCGGATATCGGGAAGAGACGATGGGGGGATTTCGTTGGATTTGGTTTCATTGGAATGGAATTTTCGTGACGTTCACAGCGCCGTCGCCGCGATGCCATACATGCCGAGCGATATGCCTTCAGAGTTGCGATTGGCCGGTCCGAGCATGACCTTGCCGGCCCCAGGCACGGTGCACTTCCACACCTCAAAGTGGGCATGCGCAGGGACTCCAGGACGAAGTTCGTCGAGTAAAAGCTCCTCGCCCGTGCGCGTGAAGTTCTCCGTCAGCCACGCTTGAGGAATGCCGCGCTTCGGCATAATCACGAACAACTGCACGGGTCGCGCCACAACGACCGCCACGGCGTGTTTCAGCTCGCCGTGAAACGTCTGCACAACGTCTGCATTGAACAGCGAGGCGGGAAAGTCCTGCCCGTCGGCTGGGACCCATGTATAGGGACGATTGGTATAAACCACGGCCCCCGGTCGCAAGCCATGCGGCACGATCCGATAGAAATGAATGTCTCCGCGCTCGTCCAGGTCGTCGCTCACCGAGACGATATTGCAATCGGGCGGTGGCGGCTGCGTGGACCATTCGCTGGGTTGCAGACTGCCGGTGATATTGACGATGCGCACGACGGTTTGCGATGCGTCCACACGCACCGCTTCACCTTGTTCCAGTGCGGCCGCGCGCTGCGATTGTTGCGGGTTAAACAATTCGACCCGGCCCTCCAGCACCATCACGTCCGTCCGTCCATCCGCCTTCGCCTCCACGCCGAACCGCGTGCCCAAATCCACCACTCGCGTCACCGGAGTATCGAGGACAAAGCCCTTGCCATGCTCGCCCACGTCCACCGTCACCTTGCCGTGCAAAACGCGCGCGTGCATGGCATCCACAAAGCGCAGCTCCGCAGGCCCGGACATCACAAGCTTTACGCCGGAAGGCAGACGCAGATGTGCCGCGCCACGGCGCAGAACGAGCGTTGCAATTTTCACTTTCTCGTGCTCGCGCAAACGAACATTTGGGGCGGCGAAACCGGCATTGCCAAGCTGCATGATTTCGACTTCAACCGCGATTGAATGTCCCGATGGATGCGCTGCGAACCAGACGCAGAGACCGGCCAGCGGGACCAGCGCTGCCCACGCCAGCGGACGCCATTGCAACCAGATGGGGCGTGGCGTTTTTGGCAGCGACTTCATTGTTCCGATCGAAGCCTCCCGCGCGGATGCCGCCGCGCTCAGACTCGCGTCGAGATTCATGTAGTCGACGAATCGAGCGCGCAGTTCCGGGTCTGCTTTCATCGCCTTCTGCAACTCACCCACCTCCTCCACGTCGGCTCGTCCGTCGGCATAGCGTTGAATGAGGTCAAGCCATTGAGTGTTCACGCCGGTTTCTCCTCGGATGATTCCTTCTGCACACACTCCAGCAGGGCCTGCCGGACGCGGTGCAGAATCTTGTAAAGCGACATCGCGCTCTGCCCTCGCTGTGCGGCAAGGTCATCCATGCGGGTACCTTTGGTGTAAGCCACGAGCACCAACTCGCGCTGGCGCTCGGGAAGTCGTTGCAAACACGTCTCCAATGCCTCGCGCTGCGTCACGTGGCGCGGCTCCGCAGCGGTGGCCTTGTCCGCCAGTCTGCCGACCAACTCGTCATCAAACACATGCCGGTCCCGCGCCTGGTCGCGCGAAAACGCCAGCGCCTTGAAACGGGCGATCCCGAAGGCCCATTTCCGAAAATCCCGGGTGACATCGAACTCGCCGAACTTCTGCCACAGCACCACCGCGACCTCCTGCATCACCTCTGAGGTGTCGAACAGCGTCGGGACCAAAGAGCGCACAAAAATGCGAACCGACGGTTCATGCTCCGTGAAGAGCCGGAGGAACCGGTCATGATGCTGGTCATTCAGGGTGGACATGATGGGTGCTACCCATTGTTTCCGAAAGATCGCTCCATTTGCCGAAAAATCTTTGGGGGCGCCGTGGCGAAGTGCCTCCGAAGGGTGTAATTGCTGGGCTCCCACCCGCAGCTTCAGAATCCACGGACAGAGCGCCCTAATCGCGATGGCGATGAGCACCAGTATATATGGAATAGCTTTGCGGCGCGACCGGACTGCATCGCCGCGCGCTGAAGCATCTTGTCCACGATCTCCTCGGCCCCAGCCCGACGACTTACCTGCGGCATCGGCGCCCGCATGGTGCCTGCTGCGAGCTCCAGCGCTCCGCAGCGGCGTTCGGGTCGTGAAGCGTGCGGCACTCGAGTGGGGCTTCTGGCACCTCGGCCGTTTCGCCGCCGATTACCGGGCGTTCTTCGGAGAGCATCCGGCGCAGACGGTTGCCGGACGATTTGCGCTCAGCGCCTCTCCGTTCCACGACAGTAGTTCATCGAACGGCAGCAACGGCGTGCGCAAGGCAAAGAAACCCGAGGCGATGTAATCTTTACTCATTAGGAACTCAACGTCGCCACCCCGGGCTGGCTCCGGTCCGCCACCGGCTGGGGGACGACTCGCGCCCCGCCCCTTCGCCTGAAAAACCTCCGCCAGCTCAAAGCAAAGCCAGTATAAACGAGCATGCCCCCGGCCAGGCAGCCGACGAACGCCAGCGACTGTCCCCAGAACCCCAATATCTCACCCGTGTGCCCGACCCGGGCGATGGCGCGCGCGCGGCTCCCCGAGTCTACATTTGTCCAGTCAAGGGTCTGAACAATGGTGTTCGTCGCCCTGTCGATTCGGACTGTGTAAGCCTGGGTGCGCTGGCCCGGTTGTCCCAGGTGCACCGTGACGGCCACCGTGCCGTTCATCGCGGCGAGTCCCGCCGGGTTGCCGACCATGATCGTCCGCCAACCCGGATACTGCCGCTGCACCGTGCCCATCAGGTCGTTCCAACTTGGCGGACGCGGGGGCGCCTCGGATGGAGAAATCCCCGGTGAGGAAGCTGCGACCGGTGAGGCGGGCGGCAACGGCGCAGCGAGAAAGTAGCTGCCGGCAAAGATGCGCCACCATTGATCCACCGGCCCATAAGACAGGACGAGACCGGAGGCGGCCATCAAGAGCAGTGGCGCAAGAAACCAAAAGCCAAAGGCATTGTGCCAGTTCCAATCTCGCGCCTTGCCGCGCACCTTGAGACGGAAGGCGATGGAACTGCGGAGAGCCTTCCACCGCCACTGTCGCGGCCACCACAGGTACAAGCCGCTGGCGCTGATGACCACGAGGCACACGTTTGCGATGTCGACGATCCAGCTTCCCTGGGACTTCAGCAAAAGATTCGTATGCAATTCCGTGGTCGTTCTAAAGAATCGGCGCCACGAAGCGGCCCCGCGTCCGAGTAACTCGCCCGTGTAGCCGTTGAGCATGACAAAGCTATTGTCTTGCAGGCGGATCCGCACCGGGATCATGGCATCCGCCGACCACGCCACGCTTGTTGGCTTGGACGTGCCTGCCGAGGCCGCGTTGGCGAGCAGCACCTCCGGCGACAGCCACGACGTGGCTCCGCTGGGCGGCAGGGCGCGCGCATCGTGCTCGGCCCAATCGGTGATTTGCTTTTCAAACGCCAGGATCGCGCCGGTGACGCAGAGGATCAAGACGGCGACTCCCGCGGCCAGGCCGATGACGAGATGAATCCAGAAGAGGGTTTTGCGAATCATGCTGGTGGAGGGAATGGTTTTGGTGCGCAGATTTGGCAGGGCGCGGTGAGCGGTGGGTGCGCCGAATTTCCGAGCGATGACGAAGGCATCGTGAACACTTTCCCGTGCGGTGCAAGAGCCGGTGAGTTGTCTGCTGAAATCCGGAATGGGAACCGCGGATTTCGCGGATCGCGCGGATCGGGAACTGCTTCTCAGCGTAGAAGAGGCATCCTGCCTCTTTCTTTTGGCGAAAAGCGGCGGGACGCCGCTTCTACTTTTGTTTTTGGCTCCGCGGTTAAGTTATCGCCACCAGCATTTCCTCCGAATTATTGGGCGGACGAAGGCCATCCGCCCGGCCCGCGAAGTAGCGTTCGGCAAGCATGGCTGCCGATACGTGCTGGACTTCGCGAAAGCCTGCGTCGCGCGCCAGGGCCAGCATTTCGGCTGGCGTGGAAAAGCTGAGGAAGGGCGTGCCGCTGGCTCGCGCCCCCGCTGCCGCCCGCTCCATCCCGGAACGCACTTCGGGGTCCGCCAGCTCGATCGGGAGCAGGAACGACATGGCGAGTGTGGAGCCCGGAGCGAGCGTCGCGACATGGCGCAGCATCGCCGCGATCGCATCCCTGGTCAGGTACATGCTCACGCCGGTGCACGCCACGACTGCCGGCCGCCCGGCGTCGAAGCCGGCCGCCCCCAGCCGGTCCCACCACGCGTCGCCGGCCTCGAAGTCGACCGGTACGAGCCGCAGAAACGACGGGATGCCGAGGCCGACATCCACGAGGCGCTGGCGTTTCCACGCCTGCGGGCCGGGCTGATCGATCTCGAACACGAGTAGTCGGGAGCCAAGCTCCGGCCGACGCTGCGCGAACGTGTCCAGGCCCGCTCCGAGGATGACGTACTGCCCGACGCCACGGGCAGCTTGTTCCGCGACGAGATCCTCGATGAAGCGGGCGCGGGCCAGAATGGACGCGCGGAAGGGCCGCGTGAACGGGCTCATGTCCGGACGGTCGCGCCATCCATCGCCCGGAGCGGCCAGCATCAAGCCCACCTCGTCTTCGAGCACGTACGGCGGCGAATCGACTTCGACGTGCAGCGCCCGCCATAAGGCGACCCGCACCGCCGTGTTGTCTGGCGCTGCCAATTCCTTATTTAGCATGACATTCTCCCTCTTGCCTGCCGGCGGTTGTCGGTCCAGACGCTTTGCTCATGAGGATTTGTGGCTGCGCAGTCGTGACCAAAAGCGGCTCCATGCCGATGGCGGCTTCGGCATGGAGGATGGCCGGGCGCCGTGGCGATATTCAGAACTGAGTTCGTCTCGAGGAACCGCCGCGGACGCGCCGCCGGGCAGAAGGATGGCATAAGGATGTCCGACGAGGCATGTGCAGTCGCCCCAGTTGTAGGGGAGAATCTCATTGATGGATTTGGGAAACGTCGGGCAAAGACTGATGAGGTGTTCGCGTTGCGGTAGAGTCAAAGTGACGCGATGACGAGCCGCAATTTCGCGCCGCTGAGGCTCGGTAAGTTCGATGAGTTCATGGGGAACTATCATTCGGCCCTTGTCGCGGTCGAATGGAAACACTTCCCCGTCGGCGATCCCGACGACGGGGGCGAGGCAGAGCAGGATTGTAACGGCTTTCATTTCAGGGGACGCCGGCAAGCGCATGGACATGATGGATGTGTGCCCACAGCAAAGGCACGCCGAAACGAGATCAAGAAGGCCATCAGGGCCCCTGCGCTTCCTTGCGCCCATCCGCTGCCTTCTTCCATCATCGGAACACCGCTGGCCAAGGCCGAAGCTTCTGATTTAGATCGCTCTTTTCATACGAATCAATGGCCTCGTCCAATCCGCTCATCTACCTCTTTGCCCAAATGTGGCGCTATTCCAGGGGGAACCGCCACATTGTGGTCTTGTACGGCCTGATGTTCGTCGCCGCCGGGGCGACCAGCATTCTCGGTTTTCCGTGGGTTTGGTCGAAGATGATCGACGTCGTCCAGAAAGAAGGCATCAACCCCGCGAGCCTGCATCATTTGCTGGTGCTCCTCCTGCTGCCGATTGTTCTTCAGATCACCTTTTGGAGCTTGCACGGTCCTGCGCGCGTGTTGGAGAGGGTCAATGCTTTCAAGGTCAGGGCCAACTATCGCAAATATCTTCTTCAAGGGATCATGACCCTGCCCATGGAGTGGCATGCGTCCCACCACTCGGGAGATAGTGTCGACAAGGTGGAAAAAGGGGCGAGCGCGCTCTATGACTTTTCCGGCACTTCGTTCGAGATCATCTACGCGCTGGTTCAGTTTGTCGGCAGTTTCGCCATGCTGGCGTATTTCAGCCGCTCTTCGGCCTTCTCCATGCTCGCGATGGTGGGGTTGACCGTTTTCGTGACCGTCTATTTCGATCGGATCCTGGTCCGACAGTACAAAGAACTAAAGCGGGCGGAAAACGCCGTTTCGGAAAGTGTCTTCGACGCGATCAGTAACATTTCAACGATTATTATTCTGCGGGTCGAGAAACTGGTTTTCAACGCGATCGGCCACAAGATTGACAGCCCTCTGCCCCTCTTCCGCCGGAACAATACGCTGAACGAGACAAAATGGTTTCTGACGAATATGTGCGCCACCCTGACCACGGCGATGGTGCTGGCCACTTACTTCATCAGTCACGCCCATGGCTCGGAGCAGGTGCTGGCCGGAAATGTTTACCTTCTCATCAATTACCTGGATAAACTCGCCACCTTCTTCTTCAAGTTCACCGCCATGTACGGCGATGTTCTCCAGCGTCGGGCGAGAGTGATGAATGCCGAAGAACTCACGGAAGAGTTCAGGGAGGAAAGCTTCGCCGATCACATTCTTCCCATGGATTGGAAAACTCTCGCCATGAAGGGATTGACGTTCTCCTACGGTTCTTCACCTGATACCAGGCCCACCTTGATCGATATCAATCTTGAGATTGTCCGAGGGCAAAAGATCGCCTTTGTCGGCAGGAGCGGCAGCGGGAAAACAACGCTGCTAAAAGTCATCCGCGATCTTCACGCCCCTCAAGCTCTCCGGTTGACCGTGGATGGCGTTCATGCGGCGGAAGGGTTTGCCGGGATTGCTCGTGCCATCACTTTGGTCCCGCAGTTGCCGGAAATATTCGCCACGACCGTGGGCAACAACATCACGTTGGGCGCCGAGTATGAGGAAGCCACGGTTCGAAGGTTTTTGGACATGGCCTGTTTCACGGATGTGGTCGCCGATTTGCCGAGAGGGCTGGAGTCCTCGATCAACGAGAAGGGCGTCAATCTCAGCGGCGGCCAGATGCAGCGTCTGGCTTTGACTCGGGGTTTGCTGGCCTGCGAAGACAAGGACATCGTCCTGCTCGATGAACCGACCAGCAGCCTTGATGCGACGACTGAGATGGCTGTCTACCGGCGAATATTCGCCGGCTTCGCGGGAAAAACCATCATCTCTTCCGTCCACAGGTTGCATCTGCTAAAGTTGTTCGATCGGATCTGCCTCTTTGAAGAAGGGGAGATCATCGCCGTGGGGAGCTTGGAAGAGTTGTTGCGACAGTGTTCCGCATTCCAGGTGCTCTGGGCGCAATACAGCCAGCGGGACGAGCAATAGTGTTCGCCCGCCGGGTCCGCGGGATTCATTCTTGTTGACGTCCCAGTGTATTTGCGGATTTGTCTGTCCCTCCTTATGGCAGAGGCAACAAAGACCCCGACCGTCACTTCGCAATCGCCGGTTCCGGCAGCACCCAAAAAGACCGGTAAATCGATCTATTTCCTGGGCGGCTTGCCGCGCAGCGGCAGCACGCTCATTGCGAACGTGATGTGGCAGAACCCGCGTTTTCACGTAACCGCCACCAGTGGCCTGCTGAGCCTCCTCCTCGGGATCCGCAATCACTGGGAAAGGATGCAGGAAGTGAAGGCCATGCCCAAGGAAGAAGCGGAATCGACCAAGGCCCGGGTCCTCCGGGGCGCGGTCGTCGCGTATTTCGCCAATGTCGATCGACCGGTCGTCGTGGACAAGGGCCGCGGCTGGATCGGGCAGATCCCATTCATCGAGGCCGTCTTGAACCGGAAAGTGAAGATCATCGTCCCTGTCCGGGACGTGCGCGACATTCTGGCCAGTTTCGAGAAAATCACGAGCAAGAACCCTTTGCGGCCGAGTTCCCAGGAACTCGCCAATCCGCAGGCGTGGGAGACGATCGAGGGACGCTGCCAGATCTGGTTCCATCAGAATCAGCCCGTCGGCGCCCCCTACCGGAAGATGAAAGACGCGCTCATCAAAGGCTTCGGGGATCGCATGCATTTTGTCGATTACGACGATTTTACCGCCCATCCCGACCGCATGATGCGCGGGATTTACGAGTTCCTCGAGGAGCCGTATTACGCCCATGATTTCAAGAATGTGGCCCAGGTCACCGTCGAGGATGACGACGTGTGGCGGATGCCGGGCTTGCACGACATCCGGTCCGAGGTAAAGCCCCAGCCGCCCCAGTGGCCCACCATCCTTCCGCCCGAGGTCGCCAAGAAATTTCCCGGCAAGGAGCTCTGGAAGAAAATCGCCAAGAAGTAGATGCGGCTGCTTTTTACAGTCGTCCATTTTTTCCGGCGTGGGGCGAAGGGGCTGCGAAATTATGGATCGATGGGCAGCGACTCGACGGCCCGTGTCCGGGCGCTGACGGATTGCATAGCGGCGATTCATCAGCAATTCGGCGGCGCCCAATTCAGCCTCGACCACGGGCAGCGAAAGGGGCTTCCGGCCAACGAGGCGTTGCGCCACACGGTCGACATCGTGGTCTGCACGGTGAAGGACATGCACCTGCTCGGCGAACTCCCGCTGCCTGCCGGGGCGTATCATCACCAACTCACGGAAGCCGATCCGACATTGCTCGGCTACGAGTGCCATGCGGTCTTGAAGGAGCGCCTCGGCGCGTACGACTTCTACTGTTATCTCGAAGACGACCTTATCCTCCATGACCCGCTGCTGTTCATGAAGCTGAACTGGTTCAATCAGGTCACGACCAAGGACGACCTCCTTCAGCCCAACCGCTACGAAATCGCGCTCAAGGGGAACGTGAACAAAGTCTACGTGGATGGGGAACTGCCGTTGCGATCCACGGTGCGGTTCCAGAAGATCACGGATCACCACCAGATCAGGGCAAAGGTGCTCGGACAGGTTGTCACCTTCCAGCGGACGCTCAACCCACATTCCGGCGCATTTTTCCTGAGCGACAGCCAGATGCGATCCTGGGTGGACAAGCCTTATTTCCTGGATCGGAGCGCCAGTTTCATCGGGCCGCCGGAAAGCGCCGCAACCCTCGGCATCATGAAGACTTTCCGTGTCTACAAGCCGGCCTTGAGCAACGCGGCGTTCCTGGAACTCCAGCACTGCGGATCGAGCTATCTGGATCTCATCGGCCGGCAGGTGCCCATTGCCGGGGATGCCACTCCACCAGCGCCCCAGCCATCCGCACGGCGGGTGGAAAAACCAAAAGACCCCAGCGCGAGTGTGGAAGCCGCTGTTGAAGAGGGTCTCCAGCAGTTCGACCCTTGAGGCTGGCAGCGGCACTACGGACATGAACGTTCTCTTCGTCAGCAAGGAATATCCCGGCCGCTTCGCACCGCTGGCTCGGGAACTCGCGAAGTTGCCCGATTGGCGGTGCGAGTTTCTCTGCAACAAGGTCACGGAACCTTCCGACGAGACTCATGTCCATCGCTACGTCCCGGAAAGGTCCGGTCCCAAGGGCGCCCATTTTTTGACGCGCTTGTACGACCAGCAGGTGCGGGATGCGGAGGCCATCTACGATGCGGCGCGGTCGTCGTGCCGGTACACGCCAGACTTCGTGCTGGATGCCGCGGGGACAGGGAGTTGTCTCCCCTTGCGCGACCTCTTTCGTTGCCCGGTGGTCGGTTACTTCGAATACTTCCACCAGCCGGGGAAAGGTGCGCCGCATGCGCGGGCGCGTCAGCAGATGCCCGAGCAGGAGCAATTGCGGTTGAGGATGGCCAATGCGGCGTCGCTCCTCGATCTGGTGAACTGCGATTGCGGGCTGACCTCCACCCAATTCCAGCACAGCCTCCTCCCCAAGGAATTCGGCTACAAGGTGCGCGTTCTCTTTGAGGGGTGCGACGTCGATACCTTCCGCCGCCGGAGCGACGCCCCGCGGGTCATCGGGCGGAGAAGTATTGATGGCAACACGCGGATCGTCACCTATCTCGCCACTCGATTGAACTCGACCAACGGCTTCGAGATTTTCCTCGAAGCCGCGCGGGAGATCGAGCGTCGCTACCCCGATGTCGTCTTCGTGGTTTGCGGTGCGGATGTTCCCGCGCTCGCCGTCGAGGGCCAACCGGCGGAAAGCGTCAAGGAACGTTTCCTGCGGGAAAACAAGGAGGGGGCTGCGAAATATATCTTCCTCGAGAGCCCCGGCGCCACGGAATTCGCCGCCCTGCTTCCGATCACGGATCTCGCGATCCATCTGACCGTCCCCACCGCTCCGCTGCCCGCCATGATCGCCGCGATGGCGTGCGAATGCGTGGTCCTGGGTTCGGATTTCCCGCCCGTGCGGGAATTCATCCGGCATCGGCAGAACGGCCTGCTGGCCGGCCATCACTGCCCCATGGCGCTCGCCGACGAAGCCGTCCGCGTTTTGCAATCGCCGGGCGACTATCGCGTTCTCGGCAAGCGCGCGCGGGCGTTCGTCGTGGAGCATCTCTCCCTGCGCGGGACCGTTCCGAAATTCCGCCAGTTGTTGCTCACGGCCGGAGATCGTCTGCCAGATCAGTTTGCGGAAGAAGAGGTCGCGCTCGAGGCCCAGGAAGAGAGTGCCAACGAGGAAGCCCTATGAACGTTCTTTTCGTGCACCAGAACTTTCCGGCACAGTTCGGCACCATTGCGGGGATGCTCTCCCGGCGGTTTGGATGGAATTGCACCTTTGTCACGAAATGGGAGGGAAAGACGGATGTCATGCCGATGGTCAAGTATCGGCCGGTGGGTGGGGCCACGGAGGGAGTGCACTTCCTGGCCAGGAATTTTGACAATACCTCGCGGGCGGCCCTGGGCGTGTATCGGGCTCTGAAGAAGGCCAATCTCAACCCGAAACCCGACATCATTGTGGGCCATTCGGGTTTTGGTTCGACCGTGCTCCTCCGGGACCTTTTCGAGTGTCCCGTCGTGAATCTTTTCGAGTTTTACTACCGGCTGGGCGCGCGGACCGCGGCCTACAATCCACAGTTCCCGATGGAACCGCGCTTCGAGCAGCGCATGCGCTTTCTGAATGCGTGCATCCTCCTCGACTTGCAGGAGGCCGCCGCTGGTTATACGCCGACCCATTTTCAGCGGAATCAATTTCCCAAGGAATACCTGCCGAAAATCGAAACGATCTTCGACGGAGTCGATTCTGAGCGTTTCCGGCGGATCCCGGGGCTTCCGAGGGTCATTCAGGGCCGGACCATCCCCGACGACGTAAAAATCGTGACGTACGTATCGCGCGGCTTCGAATCCATGCGTGGCTACGACATTTTCATTCAGGCGGCGAAGAGGATCTACGCCGAGTTCCCCAAGGTGCTTTTCGTTTGCGTGGGCAGCGATCGGGTCTGCTATGGTGGCGACAAGCGGCGGATCACCGAGAAGAGCTACCGCGCCCACATTGAAAATCGTGAGCAACCGGATCCTGAGAAGTTTTTCTACACTGGCGTCGTGCCCGTGCCGGAGTTGGTTCGCATCCTGTCGCTCAGCGACGTGCACATCTATTTTACGGTGCCGTTCGTCCTTTCCTGGTCCATGATCAATGCGATGTCATGCGGGTGCAACATCGTGTCCTGCCGCACTGGCCCGGTCGAGGAGGTGATCGTTCACAATGAAAACGGCCTGCTGGCGGATTATCACAACTACGAGGGGCACGCACAAAACGCGTTGAAAATCCTCCGGGATGGGGCAGGTTACGCGCGCCTTGGGGCCAATGCCCGCCGCACTGTCGAGGATAAATACTCGCTGAACCGGACCCTCCCCGCATTGATGCGGCTATTGGGGCGGGTGGCTGGAAAGCAGGCCTGGCCACCACCAAAGGATATCGGGTAAACAATGCCTCCAGACACTCAGCTTTCAACGTCCACGCCGTCGTCCCCTCCGACGTCAGCGCGGCCGCCCGCGGCGGGCGGGATGGCCCGTGTGGCCACGGCGTTCGCCGAACTGATCCTGGAGGACGGCCCGAGCGAGGAGTTTTTCCGGCGCTTTCTGCTCCAGGTGGTCAAGAACTCCGGCGCGACTGGCGGCGTGGTGTGGCTCGTGGAGCCCAAGGGCACGGACGAGCCTCCTGCGTTTCAACACCAGAGTTTTATCGACCTTTCGAAATCTAGTTTCGAATTTGGGTTCGAACCACTGACACCCGCGGTGCTCTCGTGCCTCCAGCAGGTCTTCAATACACGGCAAAAGCTTGTCGTCTACCCGTCCCCGACGAAGGAAGATCAAAAGGATCCTGACAACCCGAACACGTCGCCGTTCGCCTGGTTCTTCAGCAGCATCGATTTCCGGGGTGGGGTGCTCGGGGTGCTCATGCTTCTCCTGGACGCGAAATGGGCGCCGAAAGAAGCGAACAGCCGCATCACCTTCGTCGATCACCTCGGCCAGTACGTTTCGACCCACCTCCTGCTGCGCCGGAAGAACCTGGCAGCCAAGACGGGCACCGTCGCCCGCAAGTTGTTGGATTTCACCTCGGGTGTCGTCGGCGAGCTGCGGAAAGACGAACTGGGCATCTTCATCGCCAACGAAGGCCGCGATGTGGCGGGTTGCAATCGGGCCTCGGTTTTCGAATTCAAGACCGGGAATTGGGTTGCCCTCAGTGTCTCCGGGAACGACGAAATTGACCGCGCCAGCCGTCTGGTCAGCGCGATGCGGGAGGCCTTTGCCTCCCTCGCGCAGAAAGGGCCGATGACCATCCTCAATTTCTCCGATGAGGAAGAAGATCCCTCTCTCGACCCGAGCGTGAAGCGGATGATTTCCGCCAGCAATACCCGGTCGCTTTTGGCCGTCGTGAAGGACGACGCTCGCGGCCGGCCAGCCTTCGGTCTCATGTTCGAAAGCGAAAAGGCAGGGCATTTCACCCCACCGTCGGGAGCTCGGAAGTCATTGGACAATGCCGACGCCGTCTCGCTTTCCCTCTGGATCGCTGAAAAAGCGGGCAAGGCCCTGGTCGCCAGCCGGACGCATCAGACTATCCCGTTTGCCTCGATGCTCATCCGGCTTCAGGGCGCGCGCCTGGCCCTGGCGGAGAACAAAGGACGTCGTCTCGTCCGCCTGTGGGGCGGGTTCCTCGTTTTTCTTGTGCTGATCGGATTGATCCCCTGGAAGGAGAGAGCGGTGGGCGAATGCTCGCTGCTGCCGTCCAAGCGCGCGGTCGTCGTCGCCGAGACCACGGGGCGGCTGACGGAGATCAGCGTCAAGGAAGGCACAGTGGTGGCGGCCGATCAATCCGTGGCCAAACTGGATACCCTGTCCCTGGAAACCAACCTCGAGATTGCGCATCAGGAGCGGATGCGACTCGATTCGGACGTGCGACGTTTTCAATCGATGGGCGATATGCCTGCGTATCAAGTGGCCTGGCACCAGTCACGAAAGGCTTCCGAGCAGGAGAGCAAACTGCAGCAGGATATCGCCCGCGCGGAATTGCGTTCGCCGATTGCGGGCATCGTCCTGACCAAGGATGTGGACCTTCGCCGCGGTGAAGTGCTGCCCATTGGCAAGGAACTCTGCGAAGTCGCGTCCCTTGAGAATTGGAATCTGCAGGTGGATGTGGAGGAGGCCGATTTTGGCATCGTCGAGGATGCGCTCAGAAGCGGAGAGTCGATCGAGGTTGAGTATATCCTTTTCGCCCGATCGAGCGTGAAACTCAAAGCGCGGATTCATTCCATCGAACAACTGAGCCAGATGGCCTATGCCAAGGGCACGGAAAACGTCTTTTACGCCACGGTCACGGGAATCCCGCTCCCGGCGGAACTCCAGCATGATATTCGGCCCGGATTTTCCGGAAAGGCCCGCATCATCATTGGCAACCGATCGCTGTTTCGAGTCATGAGCCGGAAGTTCGTTCACTTCCTGCGCGTGCATTTCCTCCTGTAGTCCCCAGCCGCGAAATCGCATGTCTGCAGAGGTTTCCGCCGAGATTTCCGCCGCCCCAGCCCCGCCGGCGCGCAAGGACCAGCGCGTCCGGCGCATTCCCAGGTTGCGCCGCGATTTGGAAGTCAGCCGCCAGCGGTATGAGCGGCAGCCGTTTGCGGTGATCAAGGATCCCATCTCGCTCCAGTATTTTCGGGTGCCGTGGCGGGACTACGAGCTCGTGCGTCTCATGGACGGCTGTCGTAACGCCGCGGAAGTGGTGCGCAAATGGAAGAAGCGCTTTCCGGAGCTGGCCCTCGAGATGAATGACTCCCTGCTGCTCAAAAAGGTAGGCGTTCTGATTCGAGATTTCGAGAGCAGGAAGCTCTGCGACATGGCGGCGGAGAATCTGCTGCGCCTGCGCGCCAGGCAAAAGGACATGAAGACCCTCGGGCGCCGGCTCATGTGGATGGTGAGTTGGTTAATCATTCGCAAGTCCCTATACGATCCGGACCCCTTGCTCACGAAGGTGACGCCTAAACTTGCGTTTTTGTTTCGTCCCTGGTTTTCCATTTGTGCCGGCTTGTTTGTCGCGTCGGCGATCTGGACCCTTTTTTCGCACGTCCACGACGTGAGGATAGATATGGGTTGGTTCTTCACCTTCGATAATATCGTTTTGATGTTAATATCGATCGTTCTCTTGAAGATCGTCCATGAATTTGGCCATGGCATCACTTGCAAACATTTCGGCGGAGAGGTGCACGAAATCGGATTCATGCTCATGATCCTGACTCCGATGTTTTATGTGAACACCTCGGATACGTGGCTGTTTCCCAATAAGAAACATCGCATGGCAGTTTCGGCCGCGGGCGTCTACGTCGAGGTGATTTTCGCCGCGATTCTGGTTTACGTATGGCTGTTCCTCGCGCCTGGATTCTGGAAGCAATTTACCTTCAACGCCATCATGGCGGCCAGCGTCACGACCCTCGTTTTCAATGCCAATCCGTTGATGCGCTTCGACGGCTATTACGTGATGAGCGATTGGCTGGAAATTCCCAATCTCCGTCAAAAATCACGGGCCTTCCTGGGTCGCCAGTTCCGCAAGGTTTTCTTTGGCAAGGCATTCCCGGAGCCCACCAAGAGCGTGCCCGGCCGCGACTCCACCACCTTTGCGATCTACTCGACCATGAGTTTCGCCTATTTGCTCGTGATGATGTCGCACGTCTTCAAGAGGCTGCACCTCCTCGACCGCTTCGGCTTGAGCATCGTAGCCTACGTGCTGGTTTCCTTATGGGCCATGGCCGTCCTCGTCTGGCCGATTTCCAGATTTTTTAGCATGCCGTATAAGACCGTTGCTCGTTTGAAACTGAAGCTACCTCTCATGAAACGCCTCCGCCCCCTCTAGGTATTAGTTGGGCTCGTCCTGGCAGTCGTCATCATCCTGAATCTGCCATATCCCAAGAAGGTGACACGATCCTGCGCGCTGGAACTCGCCGATGCCTACATCGTGCGCGCCGCTCAGTCGGGTTTTGTCAGCGAAGTATTGGCGCGGGAAGGTGACGTTGTTCAAAAGGGTCAAGTCTTGGCCCGACTCCGCAGCCCTGAGCTCCAAACCCGCCTGATGACGCAGCGCGAATCCTTGCGGCAGGCGGACACACAACTTAGCCAGGCCATCTCCGAGGACAGCTCACAGAAGTTCAAGCTCGCGACTCATCAGCGAGACGAGATCGTCGCGGATCTCAAGGACACAGAGTCGAAAGTGAACGATCTCAACCTGACAACCGGTCTGGACGGACGGGTTTTGACCAGAAACCTGGAAGATAAAATGGGCCGTTATCTCCAATCGGGAGAACAGCTGTGCATGGTTGGTCCCTCGTTGGATTTCAGCATCCTGGTTCCACTTACCGAGCAAGAAGCCCGTTTCATCAAGCGGGGCGCGTCTGTCGTGTTGAAAGTCAATGCCCTACCGGAGATCACTTTCCACGGGGAGGTCACTCAGGAGCCGCTTTCGACCATCTCCGAAGGGCTGCCAGCATCCCTCACCGCACGGCGGGGAGGGGATGTCGCGACGACCATCGATAAAAGCGGTAAGGAAAAATTGATCGAGCACCAGTGGTATGCGCAGGTGAAGATTTCTGAATCCAACCACCTCCTGCGGCCCGGCATGACGGGGCGCGTGAAGGTGAACTGCGGCATGCAGACCGTAGGTCGCGTCCTCGGGCAAAAGGTGCTCGACTCCATCAACCTCGACTATCGTCTCTGACGAATGTCGGCGAGCCGCCCGGTCAGGGGGCGGAACCTGTTGGTGATGCTTCGGTATTTGCTGACGGTCCCGATTCATTCGGCCGCCTCGATGCGCTTTCCAGGAGGATGACTCTGGCTCTGTAGCTTTCAAATACCACCCGCTGGCATTTCGCCAGGTACTTCATGATTTGCGGATTTTGCGTATCGGCAACGAAGGATGGAACGAGCACCAGCCAGACTCGTGATGAATGAGTGCGCACGTCTTCCAGATCCTCGAGGCTTTGCAACGAAGGGACGCCCCCCAGTTTGTCGACGAAATACGGCACTTCGTGTGATCCGTCATAAACCACGGCCTTCGTGTACATGGCGTTCATCGAGTAGTGCGCCGGATGATGGGCGTAATACTCAAACACATGAGGGATGACGGCAATCACCGCATCGCCAGGCTGGATATGCGCGCCGACGAATTGGGCTGCTCCTCGATAATCATTCCGGTAAATGCGGAATCGCATCGCAAAGTAGCCCTGGATGTTCGCGAGGTTGTAAGCCTCGAGCACGAACGGGTTCGTGGCGAGAAGAAGAAGAATCACAAATCCCGCGGCCGTCGCGGAGCCAAGCCACCTTGGCCACTGCCCAAAGGCGACCGTTCGACCCGCTTGGGAGATTCGATCGCAAAGTTGAAAAACAATGCCGACCGCCGTGAGGATCAACAAAGTGAGGTAGGGATGCGAATAACGAATGGAAAAAGCCGGCAAGGTCTGCGAGTACATTGTGTAGAGGACGAAACCCGCCACAAAGAGGAAGCGAATGCGCAGATTCCACCAACAGAACGGAATCCCGAGCAGCACCACGAGACTCAAGACGTAATTGTTCTCAATAAATAGAAATTGGTTCCAATAGTACGTCGGGTTGTAGGTGGTCGGGTCGAGGTAAACAACGGTAGGCGTGGTGATGTCGCCCAAACTGGTGCCGATCTGAAAGTAAGCCGGCATGGCTTGCAGTCTCCGATGGGATTGCTGGATGAGCACGACGCTCGCGATGATGAAAATGCATCGCCATAGGTGCCAGTTTTTCAGCCAGGAGTAGTCCCCCCATCGCCGGGCAACCATGGCAACGAAGAGCGCTGGCAAGAGAAATCCGGATCCTTCCCATGTAACATACGAACAAATGAATAGCACCGTTGTGGCGGTCAAGTATCTCGAGCGAAACGGCTGGGTTTGTATCGCTTCGTAGAAGCACCACACCGTCAACAGGACAAAGAATTGTCCCTGGGCGGGCCAGAAAGCGTTGCGACTCCAATACATGCACGTGGGATGCAGTGCGCAGATGAGGGCCGAGACCAGGCCGGCCCGCCATCCGAAGATCCGGTAGCCCACCCATCCGATCACGCCAATCGACATTGTCCCGAAAAGCAGGGAGGGAAGACGGGCAGATGTATCGTTCTCGCCGAAAAAAAAGCGGGTGACCGCCAGGAAGTAACTGACGAGTTCGTAAGTGGTCGCGTCCTTGTGGAAACTCCCGAACGTGGTCCTTGGAAAACCGAATTCCTCTACCCCTCTCGCAAATCGAACCAGGCTGAATTCGTCCACATCGAGGGAGATGGTGGCAAAGTCCAGTGTGCGCAACCAGAGGCCGAGGATGACAATGCCGGCCAACGCCAGCATCTTCCAGTAGGAGCCTCCCGAAGAAACTGGAGCGAGGACCTCCGGGCTTCCATCGCACGTCGCTTCCGCCGGCCTTCCTCCGACGAGGAGGGCGAACTTGCCTGCGAACAACAAGAGGAGAGCCCCCAGGGTGAATGCCGGAACGAAACACCAATCGCGGGTCAGGCGGATGTCGAAGGACAGCAACCACAGAAAGAGCAGCGGAACGAGCACGCCGAGGTGGATGAGGGCGTCCGCAGTCCATAGTTGCCCAACGGCGCTGGCAGATCGGAACGTTAGTATCGCTGAGAAGGCTATCCAGGCGATGACGATGGCAGCGGTTCCGGCGAGAAGGATCGCGGCAAATGTCAGAAAAGAGCGGACATCTCCGGTCAGGAGAGATGCCGGGGTACCGGAGCGTTGGGGCAGTTTTCCCCACGGTGCATCTCCATACTGCCCGAGAACGAGCGCATGCTCCGGCGGGCGACGATCAAAGCTGTCTGCAAGAGGAGCGACCAGCCAGTCGGCGCCCGTCGAAAATCGTTGAAGCCCGCCCGGGAGGAGAGTGATGGCGTCGGCCAGCAGGGCCGCGGGACCCGAAGCCGGGCGAACCCTGACGAGGATGGTATTGGTGCCAGTGTGAACCCATGGGGTGAAATTGTACGCGAGTAAAGCCAGTGAAGATCTGGTGGGTCCACGCTGGCTTTGGGGAGCCGCTGCCTCGGTGGCGGCCAGCCTTCCATTGATGAGCACATCGAAGGCTCCCGTGGCGGCGATCTGGACCCAGGTCTCACGACGTTCGGGCGGGAGCGTGAACTGGGATCGGAAGGAAGCCTGCTGCGCGCCAGTCGGCGCGGGACCGATCCACGCACCGGCCAGCGGCGTTTCAAGGAGCGCTGGTGGAAATGCCACCGGAATGGTCGTCCGTGGCCTTTGTGAATCCGAGCCTTTTTGGGCATTTGTCCAGTGATCGTCGGCCAGCAAAGCATCCTGCCATTGGTAGCCGCCGACGATCCCGTCGGGCAGCTTCGAGACTTTCCACGTTTCATCGGAGGTAAACTCCTGGACCGGTGAACTCGCGACGCTGTAGAAGCCTCGAACGCGCACCTGAGACGTCCCTGGAAATGACATTCGCGAAACGTGAATCGCCACGACGTTCTTTCCTTCCCGCAAAAGGTCTTTGATGTCGTAAAGACCGGTGGGGCAGGCTGCGTCGAAATCGCCGGTATCGATCCTCAGGCCGTTGACAAAGATCTCGAATTCGTCCGTGGCCGCCAATTGAAGCCAGGCCCGCTCGACTGGCGCGTTGAGGAAAATGGTCTTTCGGAAATAGGCGTGCGGCGAAGTGGGTGCGGGATACCCGATCCACTCTGCCTGGCCGAAGTCAAGTGAATAAGACTTCGATGGAGGTTGGTAAAAAGTCTGGACTCCAAAAAACGTGAGCAGCAGGGCGCAGGCGAGGACCGAGCCCAACGAGAACTTACCGTGGCTGCTCTTCAGATAGTGAAGGAAGCGGGCTCGCAACGTCATGGCTATGATCCTCCCACCAAGGCGGTCAGTCCTCGCCAGTTCTCCATGGCATCGTACTTATACGAGTTTCGATACGCGACGCGGGCATCCATAAGCTGGCCGAGCTTCGTGTAGTCGTCTCCCAGGTTGCTATAGAGATCCGCGAGCAATGACGGATCTGAACATTTTGGAAGCAACGGGATGATTAAGTCGACGGATTCCTGGTAGCGCCCGACCTCAAAGTAAGCCCGGGAAAGGCAAAAGCTCGCGACGAGGCATCTCGGGTTTGCCCGGATAGCCTTCTCCCACGCTTGTTGTGCGACCCCGGGCGCGCCCGCGCGGTAGAGCGTTTGGCCGTAGATCGCCCAGAGCGAGGCGGTTCTGGCTCGAAGAGCGGGCGCGAGTGAACCACTCGTTTGAAATTGGGGTTCGAGCTCGGCAATGGCGGACGGCAGA
This sequence comes from Chthoniobacterales bacterium, assembly GCA_038228205.1. Lineage (GTDB taxonomy): Bacteria > Verrucomicrobiota > Verrucomicrobiia > Chthoniobacterales > Chthoniobacteraceae > Chthoniobacter. The sequence continues at coordinate 24,169 of JBBRPL010000069.1, read as the reverse complement.
TCATTCTGATCGACGAACCACTCGGCCTTGAAAATGTGGTATTCGAGGGTGTCGGTCCGACCAAAGGTCGCGTCGATGGATCCAATGCGCTGGTGCAGCGACGTTTGAAAGTGAAACCACGAATCGAGGGCCATGGCTCGACGGTATTGATCGATCGCTTTCCGGGCATTGCCATTCGACTCGGCGTTCACCGCGCGGGTCATGGCGTATTGCGCGAGGACGGGGTTGGTCAGGCAGACGGAAGTGAATCCCGCGGCCGCGGCCGTGCCAACGAGGGCGATCCGGCGACGCTCGCGACCGGCCTCCAGTGAACGGAAACTGCACGCGAAACCGATCAGGCCGGCGCCGGCCATCGCATACCACGCAAATCCCATAAAATACTGGGCCGTCGTGATTCGATCCCAAACCGTTTCCGTGGAGATCGTGTGGGTCCGTGTCGGTTCCTGCATGAAATTCGGTGGCAGATTTCGGACGGAGAAAAGCCACGATTCGCGGGCTTGCTCTTGATCGTCGATCAAACGGAACAACAAGTCAGAGTCGAGCAGCGCGACTTGCAGGAAACTTCCCAAAACGAGCAGGAGCAGGGCGATCGCCGCAGAGCATTGCAGAGCCATTCGCTTTTTCCAAAGAGCCCACCCACCGATCATGCAAAGCAATGCGCTCAGGAGACCATAGGAAAAAAGCGCCGACGTTCCACCGCGGGTGAAGAGGTTTCCGACGGAAAAGCGCAAGCCTGGTGCGGAAGATTGGAATGTGAAAGTCACCCAACTGCATCCGAGAGCGACGGCAGCGCAGGCCAGCGTCACCCCGAGAGTGGCCGCTTTGGCGACACGGTTGGTCATGAGACGATTTTCGGCGAGGGGATCCCGCGCTTCGCCAGGAATGGCTTGAGGAATCCCAGCCCCTCCCGGGTGAGTTCGATATCCTTTGGTGAAAGGACCCGCAACTTGAGGACCGCCGTCACGTAAACGAGCACGGAGAGCAGGGCCATCAATCCAAACAAGATCAGCGAATGCGACTTGGCAAAGTAGAGCATCGCTCCCATCACGCCGCCGGCCAGCAATGGGCGCCAGAAAACTGCCGCGAAATGGGATCTAAATCCGAGGCGCGAGAGTTTTCCCATCCAGAGCGCCACCGTGAGTGTTTCGCTCGCGATAAACGCCAGGCATGTTCCCACCGACCCGAGATAGGGCACGAGGGCGAAATTGAGGCCGATCCGCATCGCGAGTGAAATCGCCGCGCTGACGAGAAGGAAGCGTTGTTCATGAAGGGCCGCCAGCAGAAAGGGAAACGGACTGGCCAGGAAGAATGGCACGAACCCCACGGCCAGCCACTGCATCGCGGGGACGGCGCCGGCATACGTCGGCCCGAGAATGGTCGTAATGACCCGCTCGGAAGACATCAGAAACAGAACGGCCACCGGCAAGGCTGCCAGGAGGAAGAACTTGATACTGCGCTGGTAGGCATCTTCCAGATCCGGCCGCCGCTCGGGTTCCTTGGCCAGGCGTGAATACATCGGGTAGAGGGGCACCGACATCGTTTGCGGAATAAAGAGGAACGCCATGGAGATCCGATAGGGACCGCTGAAGAGACCGACCGTGATGACGTTCGTCAACCAGGTGAGGACGAGAATGTCCACTTGCTGGGCCAGCACCCTCATGATTCCGGCCCCTCCGACGGGCAACGAATGAGTGAGGATGTGCTTCCAGAGTGAGGGATTCCAGTGGAGCTTCGGGCGGCCGTAGCGGTGCACGACGACCCGCCGGAAATAGGTCCAAAGGATCAGATTGGGGATCACGTGTCCGAGGACGATCCCCAGAAGCCCCCAGCCTGCCACGATGGCCGCGTAGATACAGCCCAGGAAGGCTACCTTATGGAGCAAGAAACCGAGCGACTGGAGCTCGTTGTCCTCGTGGGCCTGAAGCGCGGCGGTGTATCCCGAACAATGGAATTGCGTCAGCGTCGCGACTCCCATCAGCGCGATCAGGAGTTTGGTCTCCAGGCTGAAATGCAGGAATGGAATGATTCCGAGAATCAAGATCTCGCCGGCGATCGACAGGAGCCAGATCAAGGAAAGTGCCGCGCCAAAAATCTCCGCTTTTCTTTCCGGCTGGGTGGAGAGTTCCCGCACCAGAATGTTGCTCAAGCCCGAGTCCGCCAGGAGGCCCACAAACATCGCGAATGCGAGGATGAAGGAATACGTGCCGAATTCGCCCACGCTCACGCTGCGCGCGATCAGCACCACCGCCAGCAGTTGCAATACTCCGCCGATGCCCACCGCAATCCCGCCGGCGAGCACGTTTTTGACGATGCGCTGCGACTGCTTCATCGCTGCCACTTCCAGAAACCGCCGGTCGCGTTTTGGAGGCTGGCGTATTGCAGTCTTTGCGCGAGCTTTTGCAGATTCAGAGATTCCGAAAGGGCCAGCAGATTCAGTTCCGCGTCCACCACGGCGAGACGATTGGTCATGCCGAGTTCGCGTTGCGCCTGCACCAGCGTCGCTTTGTTTTTTGCGTCGATATAGTCGCGCTGCAGGTTTGCCAGGGTGCTTTCGATGCGGTGGATCGCGCCGACGGCCGCGATGAGGGATGTACGAAGATCGTCTTCCACCTGGCCCATGCGGGCCTGCTCCGCCAGCATCTTGTTCCGCGATTCGCGCGTGGCGGCCTGCCGGTGGCCGAAGTCAAAAATCGGAACATCCACCCGCACGCCGACGACGAATAGGTCGGCGTCGGTCCCGTGAAAATCGGTCGCCCCGGTTAAGCCGCTTTCCAGCTTAACGCTCGGCAGCATGTCGCTGCGTGCCAGGTGCCAGTTTTGTTTGGCGATATCGATTTTTGCTTGCTGAATGCCGACCGCCGGGTGCGCCCGGGTCGCGGTTTTCAACAATTCCGGCAGGGCCGGCGCCGCGGGGATGCGCGGTTCCGATGAATCCAACCGCGAGATGCTTTCGCCACGCCGTCCCAGTAACGCCGCCAACTGGGCGCCGCTTTCCCAAGCTTGATGCTCGCTCGAGACCAACGCCTGTTGGTCCGCGGTGACTTGCGCCTGGGCCATTTCCACGTCTTTCGGCAACTTCAGGTCCACATGCAATTCGGCCTTGATGATTTCAAGACGTTCCCGGGAGAAGGCGAGCTTCCGCTTCGCCAGATCCAATTGCTGCTGGTCGGAGACGGACTGGTAGAAGGCGGTGGTCAACTTGTATTCCACCGCGCCTTCCGTGAGGCGGTAAGTCCACTCCTGCCGGCTGCGGTCCGACCGGGCGCTGGCGACGGCGGGCGCGTCGTTTAGCCCCAGAATGCTCCCGTTCTGATACAGCCCGTAGCTCATCATCACGGAGAAAGTGCCCACGGCGTCGAAGTGCGCCCTGGCACGCTGATTCCCATGGGCGGTGCCGGTCTCGTCCTCATTGGCGATGCTCAGCAGGGTAAACGGGCCTGTCGGAGAGCCGTTGAGGGTTTGGGTGAGCAGATCGGCGGTGACTTGGGGAAACAGAGCGGATTGCGCCTTCCAAATCGCGGCGGTCGCTCCCTTGAGCTCGTAGCGTTGCGCCTCCAGTTCGGGGCTTCGACCCAGCGCCTGGCGAATACACTCGTCGAGCGTCAATACGGACTCTTTCGCCTGCTGCGCCATCGCGCTCGCAGCCGCCAGCATGCCGATTCCCGCGATGGCCAAGAATTTCATTTTTTGTTCCATGGGCCGCTGCGGTTTGGCCGGATTCGGTCATTGTCGTGGAGTTCGAGCTGGCCGACCGTGACCACCATTTCTCCCTCCTGCACTCCGTCCAGAATCTCGGTCATACCCGACGCCGCCATCCCACGCCGGACGGCGCGCAAGTGGGCGCGGTCTTCCTTGTCGGCCACAAAAACTGTCGCGCGGTCCCCCACGGGATCCATCAAGGCGCTGCTCGGGATCGCCAGTGCCGGACGCTGGTTGTTGAGCCGTGCGTAACCCGTGACGCCCGGTTTGAGCCGCAAGTCTTCATTGGCGACCTTGATGTAAACGTCGAATGTCCGCGTCTTGGCGCTGACCGATGCCTGCACTTTCGCCACTGCTCCGGTGAAAATCTCGCCGGGAAAGGCGTCCGTGCCGATCTCCGCCGGCATGCCGAGCCGGATGGAACCGATTTTCTCCTCGGAGACCTCCGCCACCATCATCACCGGGTGCAGGGTTCCGAGCACCATCAGTTTTTGGCCGGGCCGCGCATTTTCTTCGGGATTGGTGCCCCGCTCCAGCACCACGCCCTCCACCGGGCTGGAGACGCGAGTGTCCGTGAGGGCGATTTCCGCGTCGATGACGGCTCTCCGGGCTTCGGCGTCGTCCGACCGCGCCTTTTCGGTGTCCACGGCTGTCCCAAAACCCTTTTCTTCAAGGACTTCCATGCGGTGAAGCTGTTTGCCACTGTGATCGGCATTGATCCGCGCGCTTTCCAGGTTGGCCTTTAGAAGACGGCTGTCCATTTCCACGAGCAGGTCGCCTTCCTTGACGATCGCCCCCAAATCCACAGGGACCGTGATGACCCGGCTGGAGATTCGCGCCGCCAGAGTCACTGTGGCGCTCTGTTCCACCGCGCCGCTCGCTCCGATCGTTTCACCGAGCGAGACGACCTTGGCCGGCAAAGTCTCCACGGGCAGCGGAAGCCCGACCAACCGGGCCTTGAGCGGGTCCGTGTGGAGGAGATGGCGAATCATCATGGCGACGACCACTGCAACAATGACGGCGAGGATGGCGCCGACGATTATGTCGGTCCGCCTGCGGGCTCCGAAACTGCGTATTTTGTCATATTCAGGCACAACGATTTCGGTTTTTACGCGGCAAGAGAGGGGATTGTGACGTGATTAGACCCTAAAGGCAGTCAGATACAAGCCATAGTTGGGATGATTTCTGCGGGTGAGAACGGGACCTGCTTACCGAGGAGTTGCTTCTTTAATGATTACCATACTTCCCATGTTGAATTTCTTTCGCGCTTCTTCCCTGATGATTGCCTTTGCCACGGTCGTGGCTGGCGCTTTTGGTGCCGTACCGGTTCCGACAGGCGTTTTTTCCCTTTCCCGCGCCGGGGTCCCGGCGGATGACGCCGTGTTCCTCAATCCGGACGTCGCTGGCGTGTCCTTGCGCCAGAGTTGGATTAAGATCGAAGCCGTGCAGGGGCAGTACGACTGGTCCTACTTCGACGGAGAAATCGCCCGGGCAAAAAGTGCCGGGAAAAAAGTCCTCCTGCGGGTGATGGCGGGCGGGATCAATACGCCGAGTTGGGTATTTAGCGCCGGGGTCCAGACATTTACCTTCGTCAACAGCAATCCGGACGACACCACCTACGGATACAAGATGACGATCCCTGTCTTTTGGGACCCGATCCTTCTGGCCAAGAGAAAGAACCTGATTGTCGCCATGGGGGCGCATTTCGCGAACAATCCGACCGTTGTGCTCGTCAGTTCTTCCGGAGCCAATTCGATCACCGACGATTGGAACGTCCCACAGACCGATGCGGACATTAAGAATTGGAAGGCAATTGGCTATACTTCCGCGAAACTGACCACGGCCTGCCAGCAGGAAGTCGATGCGACCATGGCGGCATTTCCGACGCAGACGGTGCTCATGGCGGTCAGCCAGAACGGACTTCTCGACGCGACTCCCGACACCGTGGCGCGGGCCGTCGTTTCGTATGCGCGCGGCAAATACGGGGCCAGGTTCGTCCTGCAAAAGAATAATCTTGCGGCCGTGACGAAAGATCCAATGCTCACGCCGCCTCCCCAGTTGGGGCCATGGCGGATCATGGCGGACAATGTTCCCCAAGGGGCGGGTCAGATGCTTTGGTATGTGACGGGCGACTCGACGGGCCGGATGAACGGCAATGGACTTCCGTTTGACCCGGCGACCACGCTCCGGCGGGCCGTCCAGATCGGCCTCTATCACCGGCTGAACTACGAGGAAATCTACGAACAGGATATTGTGAACCCCGACCTGGCGTCCGTTGTTCACTATGCCGCCAGCAACCTCACCGTGCCTCCGGGCATCACCGCCACCGCAGTCTGGTCACTCAATGGCAGCGCCTACGTGAGCGGCACCGCGGCTCCCACTCTGCCTTCCGGATGGTTGTTGCGAGGCATTGCCGACTTCGATGGGGATGGGCAGTTGGACTATGCGATCTACAATCCGACGACCCAGCAGACGGCGATTTGGTATGTCAAGGGGACGACCTTTGTCAGCGCGGCCAATGGGCCGGTCATCACATCGGGATACGAACTCGTGGCTTGCGCCGACTTCAACAAGGATGGCAAGCCCGATTTCGTTCTCTGGAACAAAATCACCCGGCAAACGATGATTTGGCTGATGAATAACGCCCTGCTCGTGCGCAGTGACAAAGGCCCCACCTTGCCGACCGGATTCAAAATCGCCTGCGCCGTGGACTTCAACGGGGACGGGTTTCCCGACTATGTCCTGTGCAATGTCAACACCTACCAGACTTCGTTCTGGTACATGAACGGCACCGCGTTTCTCAGTTCGGCCGCCGGCCCGAAATTGGATGGGCCACTGTTGGGTGCAGCCGATTTCAACGGCGACAAGAAGCCGGATTTCATCGTGCTGAACAAGGCGACCTGGGAAACCTCGATTCGTTACATGAACGGAGTGGTAGTGACCGGAAAGATTGTGGGTCCGACATTGCCAAGGCAGTCAGTTTTTGCCGGCGCCCTGGACTTCGACGCGAATGGGAAAGTGGATTACGTCATCGCGGATACGTTTTGAGTTACTTAAAACCGCTTTAGTGATGTCCGGTGCTATAGTTGACAGCGACGCGATGCTTCCCGCTTCCAATCACGCACACCTGGGTCGAGGCATCGAAATGCATCTGGATATTGCCGGGCTCAGCCAGTTGGACCGTTCCGTCGGCTAGCAGTTGCAGGCCGCGAGGAATCTCTGCGCCGCTCGCATCCGCGAGACGGGCCAGTCCAAAGCACGCGGCGAAGTATTCCCGTGGCCTTTTGAACGTGATTGCGGCCAGGCACTGTTCACGGGTCAACCATTCCGGCAATTGATCCGTGGGGTGCAGGTCCGCAGTCTCCGGCAGGAGAAATACCGCTTCGGTCGTGGTATCGTCGACGAGCAAATTTTGCCTCTCAGGACCGGCGCTGCGAGCCAGCGCATGCTCGGCGAGTGCCTTGATTGTCAGGAGGAGCAGAAGCCCGAAGATCATCATCTCGTAGGCGCCCCAGACCCAGTTGTGGAGACTGAGCAGGTGGTCGACGGCGTGATGTTTCGGACCGACGATGAGGGTGATCGGGGCTTGGAATGCTGCACTGCTGAAGGGCCAAAGTAGCGGCATCCCGAAGGCCCGCTGCTGCATGCCGAGCGCCGGGCCCGTGAAGAAATCGATGAGCAAATGGGAACCGATTGCGGCGAAATACCAGAGCACGTTGGCCGCAAATCCCGGAAAAATCCTGATCGCCACGGCGGTCACCACCGCCGCGCCCGCCGCCACGGCAAAGCTGTGGGTCCATCCATGGTGGTAGGTGTTGGGATCGCCGGTGGTCAGCCAGCCGAGAATGAAGTCGGCATCCGGAAGATTGGCGAGAAACACGAAAAGGACGATCGGCCGGCCATGGCGACGGAAAATATCCGCCACCCGACCGCAGTCCGGTCGCATCGACCAAAGACAAATCGTCGCCCCGGCCAGGCTGTGAGCGATCGGAGAGGCCACGGGACCCGTCAGTGCTCCGCGGTGGCCGGAGGCGCGGATGCGGACGGCTTGATGCCGAGCAAGCCCGCGTAAATGGCTTCGACCTTCTTGCAGAGGGAACGCCATTCAAAATTTTGCAGCGCCGTTTCGCGGGCGTTATCGCCAAGTTTCCGGCGCAGTTCGGGATCGCGCAGGAGAGTGACGATGGCCGCGCCCATCTGCTGCCAGTCGTGATCCGGCACGATCAAGGCGTCGTGCATGTGCCGCACCCCTTTGGCCGCACCGGCAAAACACACCGTCGCCCTGGCCGACATCATATAGTTGAGGAGCTTGATGGGATGACCCGGGCACTCGGGCCGGGGGACGACCGTGACCGTCGCCATGGCGAGGTAGTGGGGCAGGTCCTCCAGGGTGTGGGGTCCGGCGAAGATGACGTTTTCTGCGATTCCCAATTCCGCGGCGAGCGCCTGGTTGGCGGCGAGGTCGGGCTCGCCGGTGATCGGGCTCAGCACCATCAGGAGCGCGGTCGGTTCTTCTTGCAGGGCGGCGGCAAAGGCCCGGATGAGATAGTCCACCCGTTGGAAGGCGCTGTTGATGCCGGCGTACATGACCAGCGGACGGGAACCGATCGGGTAGGCGTCGCGAAACTTTGCCGGGTCGGCTCCGGTAAACATCTCCGCTTTGATCCCGCATGGCACCATCGTGAGGCGTTCCGGCGCCACGCCCCGCCGGATCATCCAGTGGTAGAGCTCCTGGGTGACGGCGATGATGTGGTCGGGAAAAATGGGAACGAACCAATCGAGCGCCCGGGCGAGCCAATTCGCGAGGAACGCCGGCTTGATGAAGCCGTAGGTGTGCAACTCATCGATCATCAAGTTCACCGAGTTGTAAATGAGGGGCCGCCCGGTGAGAAATTTTGCGGCCACGCCGACCAGCCCGCCTTCGTAGTTATGCGCGTGGATGATCTCGATCTTTTCCTTCCGGATGACCTGGCACAGCTTTACGAGCAGCAGAAAATCGAGCCACGGCTTCTCGCGCGATGGCCCGACGTGGGTGCCCCGCTGGGCGCTGCCATGTGAGATTCGGTGCAGCTTGGCGGCTCCCAGCGATAGATTCTCGCCGTAGGGATACGTGACCACATGGATGTCGTGCCCCAATTCCGCGAGAATCTCGGAGAGTTCCCGGATGGCGGCCGGCGAACCGTAATTCGCGGGAAAAGGACACGCCGCGACCATGGCGACTGAATAGCGTTTCATGAGTTGGACGGGTGACGCCAGCCGGCCATGCTTCGCCGACAGGATGGATTACTCAATGTAACCGAGGGCCTTGAGCCGTTCCTCGACCTGTTCGGCCTCTTCCGCCGTGTAGGGAGTGGCGGCTCCTGTGCCGGATTGGGCATTCGTCGAGTCTTCGTATTGGACCGGATGTTCGCGCACAAACTCCGGGTCGAACATGTCCAGCAGGACGTGGCCATCCATGTCCTGGGGAATTTTCTGTCCCATCATGTAGAGGACCGTGGGAGCGATATCCATGAGACGCGCGCCCTCGATTTTGGCCCCCTTCTTTAGATTCGCACCCTTCGCGATCAAGATGCCATGGAGGCGATGCGTGCCGCCCCATTCTGGGTCCTTCATCGGGGCATGCTCGCGGATCTCCATCGGTGGTTTGGCCCCATCCTCCGGGAAGCTCGGCTTGATGGAAAAGCCGTCTGAGCCCCACCAATCCAGGATCAAATCCGGCGCCTCACCAGCGAATGCTCCCTGAAAAACCTCATCCCTTCTATAGATCCGCGGAATGATCGATGTGCCGGTGCGGGGGTCTTTCAATTCCAGGAGCTTCTGGGTGATGAGGGTCAGCAGGCCATCGTATTCCTCGTCCGTCACGATCCCTGAAGGTTTGAGGCCTCTCCGGTTGATCCAGATACTCGGTGGAGAAGCGAGGACTTCGCTGCAATAGGCCTTCGTCCCGGACCAATCGATATCGGCAAAAGAAGTGTACGCCCCCTCGAACTTCTCCCGCATGCCTGGGAGCAGGCCCGCCAGGAACTTTTTCTGGGCAGGCCCGAGGGTGCTTTGGAGCACCGAATAAACGCTCCGCTTCACCCATTTGCTCAGGCGCTTCAGGGGGGAATCACTCCGCGTCCGGTATTTGAGCAGCCCAAGTTGAGCGAGATACCGGTTCAGGTACAGGACGCGATCCGAGGTGGGGCCGCCGCCGTGATCGGACACGACTATGACGGTTGTTTCCTCCGGCAAACGCTCCAAAAATCGGCCCACCGCCGTATCAAGACGCTGGTAAACGTCCAGAATGGCGTTGCCGAAGCGTTTCGCCGCCACGGGATCGTGGAGAAAATGGCTCGTATCCAGATATTGCCAGAAATGGTGCTGAACCGTGTCGATCGACATGAAAGTGAACATCGTCACATCGGTCGGATGCTTTTCCAGCAGGTGGAGTCCAGCCTTGACCCACTGTTCGTCGATGCGCTGCATTTCGGCGAGAACGTCGGCCCGCCGTTCGTCAGTGTTCATGAAACCGAGATGCGTGATATCGAAGCTGATCTTGCCGATCACTTTTTCGAGTTCGGGACCGAGGGAAGGGGGGGAGATGAACGGACTCTTGATGGACGGCGTGTCCATGCCCGAGATCTGAAAGCCATTCAGTTCCTCCGGAGGGTAGGTGAAGGGGATATTCATCGTCCCCACAGTGGAACCAGCCTCTGAAAGCATGCGAAAAAACGTTCGGGCACGCCGCGATCCGGCGTTCACGTAGCGCATCGCGTAGCTGCCGGGCTGAGGTTCGAGAAAGTAGAAGACGCCGTGTTTCCCCGGGTTTTTTCCGGTCATGAACGACGTCCACGCGGGTGGCGTCAGTGGAGGGATGGCGGATTGCAAGGTGCCCGAGGCGCCTTCGGCTGTCAGCCGCGCGAGGTTCGGCAGACGCCCCTCCGCAGCCCACGGACGAAGCAGGTCCCAAGTAGCGGAGTCGAGGCCAACGATGAAGACGCGAGGATTTTTCACGATGACCCGTAGTAGTGCAGATCGATGTTCAGGGCGAGGCGAATTCTGGGGCCAGGTGGTCCGTTTTGAAGCCAATGGAGACTGACCGAAGAAGCCGAAGCGATCTGCTTTTTAACGCCAAAGAAATCTTACCATGGGGAGTCGATTCAGAGAATTTTATCTATGACGACGGTGTGAACGGGCCGTTAAAGGCCCGAAATCGTAATCAGTGTCCGAATTTGGCACGGTAAGCGCTTATAAAAAAATAACATCTTGAATCCATGTTTCCTTGTCCTAGACTCGGCGGCTGGATTCCCACCAAATCCACTACACAAAAAGGACCGCCGAAATGCTCGTCAATAGTCTTTCAGTCATTTTTCCTGCTTATAACGAGGAACACAATATCACACGGACCGTCGAATCTGCCCGGGCCGTGTTGTCCCAGTGCGCGGAAGTGTGGGAAATCATCATCGTCAACGACGGCAGCCAGGACGAAACCCAGAGGATCTGCGATGAACTCGCGGAATCGATGCCGGAGGTGCGCGTGGTGGAACATCCCGAAAACCGCGGCTATGGAGCGGCTCTCAAGAGTGGCATTTCAGCGGCCCGCCACGAACTGATCTTTTTCTCCGACTCCGACGGCCAGTTCGACCTCGAGGAGCTGCCCAAATTCCTGGAGCACACGGACCATTACGACATCGTCGCCGGATACCGCGCCAAGCGGCAGGATCCCGTGCATCGCTTGATCAATGCGTGGGGCTGGAATCTCCTCGTTCGCTCGCTGCTCGGCATTCGCGTTCGGGATATCGATTGTGCCTACAAGGTGTTTCGCCGGGAGGTTTTTGAGCGCATTCAGATCCGCGCTGTGGGTGCGATGGTCAATACGGAGATCCTGGCCCAGGCCATGAAGTTCGAGATGAAGATCAAGGAGTTGGAAGTCCGCCACTTGCCGCGGTGTTTCGGTCGTTCGACCGGAGCCAATCTGTTCGTCATTTGCAAGGCGTTCCGCGAATTGGTGCTGCTCTGGGGAAAAATGGCTCGTGTCAGCGACGATCAGGAAGGGCTCTTCCTCAAGACGGACCGGACGATGCAGCAGCTCAAACCAGCCGTCGGCATCTAGTTCACCTCCGGGTCCGTCCATCTTCGATTTGGAGGTCGTACTGTAGTGTTTGACTGGCTGAAAAACCGGCGCAAGAAGGTCATGGTGATCGGGCTGGATTGCGCCGAGCCCGATCTGGTTTTTAATCGCTGGCTGAAGGATTTGCCCAATATTCGGGCTCTGGTCGAAGCGGGTGGCCACGGACCTTTGCGCTCATGCGATCCTCCTATTACGGTCCCGGCCTGGTCGGTCATGACCTCTTCGAAAAGCCCGGGCACGCTGGGGGTCTACGGCTTCCGCAACCGCGCGGACCATTCCTACGACAAGCATCTCATCGCCAATTCTTCCGCCATTAAGGTGGATCGTGTGTGGGATATTCTCTCCCGGGCCGGCAAACGCGTGGTTTTGATCGGCGTCCCGCAAACCTTCCCGCCCCAACCGGTGAACGGCATTCTGGTGGGGGATTTCCTCACGCCCGACACGAAGAGCGATTACACGTATCCCAGTGAATTCAAGCACGAGATCGAGCGGGTCGTCGGGGAATATATCCTCGATGTGCGGCAATTTCGCGGAGACAAGAAGGATGAGATCCTCAAGGATATTTTCGAGATGACCCGGAAGCGGTTTGCGCTCGCTCGTCATGTGCTGGCGAAGGAGGCGTGGGATTTTTTCATGATGGTCGAAATCGGAGTCGATCGGATCCATCACGCATTCTGGCAATACCTGGACAAAACTCACCGCAAGTACGTCGCCGGTAATCCGTACGAAAACTCGATTTTCGAATACTACAAAGTCGTGGATCAGGAGATTGGCGAACTGCTGAAACTTGCGGACAAAGACACCACCATTTTCGTCGTCTCCGACCACGGGGCGCAGAAAATGGAAGGGGCGATTTGCGTCAACGAGTGGCTGATTCGGGAAGGGTATCTCACGCTGCACGAACAGCCCTCCACGCCGACGCCGCTGGCGAAGCTGAAAGTGGATTGGTCGAAGACCAGAGTGTGGGGCGATGGCGGCTATTATTCGCGCATCTTCCTCAACGTGCGTGGACGCGAACCGGAAGGAATCGTGGCCCCTGAAGATTACGAAAGCTTGCGTCAGGAAATGATCGCCAAGTTGGAAGCCATTCCCGATGAGAACGGCCGGCCGATCGGGACGAAAGTCCACAAGCCCGAGGATCTTTACAAAATTCGAAACGGAATTGCGCCCGACCTCCTGGCGTATTTCGGTAATCTCGCCTGGCGTTCGGCGGGCACGGTCGGCTCCGGGGCGATTCACACCTTTGAAAATGATACCGGTCCCGATGACGCGAACCATGCCCAGCACGGAATTTTCATCGTGAAACCGAGCGGGTCGAAGAATGCTCCGCGCCGCTACGAGGGTCTGGAAATCGCCGACATGGCGCCCACGATTCTCAAGGAATTTGGTTTGCCCGTCCCAAGTGACATGGAAGGCAAAGCCATCGAACTCTAAGACGAGCTGCGCTACCAATCGCGGAACGTCCTTTGATCCACCCGCATCGGTCACAAGTCTCCGAGACCGCTGCTTCCGGGGTGAAAATCGTCGGAGCAATAGACTGTGCTAGAAAGATTTTATGGTCGCCATTAATAGAACGTCCCTTCACCTCATGAAATCTCAAAACATCTTCTGGACTGAAGGACAAATCACTCGCGAACAGCGTTGGGCGCGCAATGGACATCAGGGCTGCGTGGTGTGGCTCACGGGGCTTTCGGGGTCGGGCAAGTCCACCCTCTCACGAGGTCTCGAACGCGAACTCTTCAGCCGCAGTTTGCAGGCCATCGTGCTCGATGGAGACAATCTGCGGCACGGGTTGAATTCGAATCTCGGGTTTTCTCCGGAAGACCGGACGGAAAATATCCGCCGCGCCGCGGAAGTGGGGACGTTGCTCGCTGCGGCGGGCCATATTGCCATCATCGCCTTGATTTCTCCGTATCGGCAGGATCGCCGTTCCGCCCGCGAGATCGCTCGCAAGGGCGGATGCTGTTTCATGGAGATCTTCGTGGATGCCCCGTTGTCGATCTGTGAAGAGCGTGACCCCAAGGATCTCTACCGGCGGGCACGCGCGGGCGAACTCCGCGGATTCACCGGGATCGACGCCCCATATGAATCGCCGGAGCAGCCCGAGATTCATGTCCGCACGGGTGAATTGGGCATTGAGGCATCCCTCGCCTTGATCATCGACGATCTCCTGCCCCGCCTCGCCCTCACGTAATTCTTATTCAATTAGAGCTCGGAGCAGAGGCAGGCTTTCCCGTCCCGCGTGCCAAATGTCCAACTGGGACATGACGGTGGTCTACCCCTGCCGGATTCACGGGCTTTTCCGGCCCCGGCCCTTGCCTTGTCCGCAATACTATGTAGCGTGCGCCCTCCCTCGATGTTGGACCAGTTGTTTATCCCTCCGTTTTCATTTTCCCCCGTCTTCCGCCACGTTTCCTGGCTGGTCCTTCTGCTGTTTCCAGGTGTGCTTTTTGCCGCTCCGCCGGAGGAAGGATTCGAAGCAGAAAGTATCATGCGCCTCCCTCCCCGGGCCGAGGCGGTTCATGGGCTGTTACGCCCGGACCGGATGGATCGCACGACCACCAACCGCCATCTGAGCCAGGCCAAACCGCAATCGGAACCCCAACCCGATCCGGCGGTGCCGCAGATCTTCCGGACTCGACCCGGCCCGTGGGGTGAACTCGATTATTTCACCGTTTACCTGGAAGCGTCGGTCCCCACGCTGAAGAGCATGGAACTCCCGACCTACGACACGGTCTGGAAGTTCGTGGGCTATACCGATGATCAGGTCGCGAAAGTCATCGAATCGGTGAAGTTGCCCGCGGAGATCCAGACGGAATTGCTCGATCGGAAAAAATGGCGCCACGAGGACAAAAATGTCGTCCTCCTGCCCAGCCGTGAAATCGTGCTCGGTCTGCCGGTGGAGGCACGTTCCGTGATCTACGGGGTCCTCGGCCGATGGGAGGAGAATACTTTTTACCACGAACCAGACGTGATCGCCGGAAATGACGTTCGCGCATGGTTGCAGCGGGCCAAATTGTCGGAGGAGGTCCTGGCCACGATCGAGAAGACCGTCTATCAGCGCGGGAAGAATCTTGTCTTTGCCGATCAGCCGCTGGTGCTGCGGATGGTGCAGAGCGAGGATGAACGGCTGAGGATCCGCAAGGCGCTGAGCCGGACGCCAACGCTCGTGTTGAAACTGCGGCTGACTCCGGAAACGGACGTCGCCAAGCTGGCGGAGTATTGGGGTGGGTATTCGCGGACAAAGGATATTCTGCCGTTTCTGGAATCCATGTCGCAAGTGGGGGCGCTCAATATGGTGGACATCGTCCACCTGCTCCCCACGGCCGCGCGGCGCCTGCTTTATACCTTCCCGACCCAGAACCATGGGCGCAGCGGCTATTACCCCGATTGCCATTGGACGTCCCTGAACTTCGGCAACTTCGACCCGCTCGACCGGCTGGCCGATCCCACGATGGCCACGGCCTACACGCTCGAAAACTATACCAGGACTGCGGCGGGCGAGATCTATCGCTACGGGGACGTGCTCTTTTTCATGGACGGGAATACCGGCAATGCCATCCATTCCTGCGTCTATCTGGCGGACGATATCGTTTTCACAAAAAACGGGCGTTCTCCGCTGGAGCCGTGGGTGCTGATGAAGCTCGACGATGTGCTGTCGTTCTACGCGATGTTCTATCAGCCGCAGATCGCCTGTTATCGCCGCAAGGCGGAATAATCCCTGAGCCAGCGTAGCGCGCCTCGGGCGGCGCGGGTGCCCGTGGCAAAGCAGCCCTGCAGCA
The DNA here is from genome assembly GCA_038228205.1 of Chthoniobacterales bacterium. Taxonomy (GTDB): domain Bacteria; phylum Verrucomicrobiota; class Verrucomicrobiia; order Chthoniobacterales; family Chthoniobacteraceae; genus Chthoniobacter. Next base: position 8,575 of record JBBRPL010000069.1, on the reverse strand, counting down.
AATAGCCGCCGGTCGGCGCCTCCCAATCGATCATTTCGCCGGCGACGAAGATGCCGGGCAGCTTGTGGAGCATGAGATGGGGGTCGAGCTCGGTCCAGCACACCCCGCCGGCGGAGGAGATGGCCTCGGCCAGCGGCCGTGGACCGGCGAGGCGCAAAGGGATGTTCTTCACGAGCGTGGCGAGAGCTTCGGCGGAAACGGGGGACGGCCCTTCGGCGCTGTGCGCGAGGATTGCGTGAGCGGCTTCGCTCAGCCGCCAGCGCGAGCGCGTTTCGACGAGAAAATTGCGACGGATCGGCCCCAGCTTCGCGACCAATTGAGCGACGCTGTGCGCGGGCTTGAGGTCGACGATCAGGAGCGGCTCGGCCATGGCGCGTAACTGCGGGCCGAGTTGGTAGAGGGCGCCGCCTTCCAGCCCGTAGCGGGTGATCAGCAATTCGCCTTTCGCTTCCGCCTCGCCGGCCCGCGCCACGATACTCTTCAGCGGCTGCCCTTCCGCCGCGCTCAAGACACCGGGCGGCCACGGATACTCCCAGCCGCAATTGGCGGGCTCCAGGGGCGCGGTGGCGATCCGGTGCGGGAGGAACGACGGAACCCACCTGCCATCGGAGCCTGTCTCCGGCCAGGAACCCCCGCCCAACCCGAAGATCACGGCGTCTGCTTCAGCCGTGCGAGTTTCGGTTTCGACCTGGAAGGTGAGTTGCCAGCGCGCGCCCGGCTGCAGTCCGATCCAGCGATGATCCGTGGCGAAGGTCACTCCCAGTTGGCGCAGTCGTTGCACCCAGCGTCGCAGCAGGGGAGCTGCCTTGAGGGCGCGCGGGTAGACGCGTCCGGTGGACGCGGCGAACGTTTCCACTTCCAAACCGGCGGCCCAGTCGCGCAGGGCCTGCGCATCGAAACCGGCCAGCAAATCCGGCCATCGATCGCCGGGGCCGGAATAGCGCGTGACGAATCGATCCATCGGCTCGGCGTTCGTGAGGTTCAGTCCCCCGCGGCCCGCCACGAGAAACTTCCGTCCGACCGAGGCCTTGGCCTCGAAGACCGTGACGGCGGCGCCGCCCGTAGCGGCGACCTCCGCCGCGCGCAGGCCCGCTGGTCCGCCGCCGATGATCGCGATCTTCACCGGATGTCAGATCACCCGGTCGATCAGCTCCTGCCCGCTGTCGAACCGGCGCAGATTCTCCAGGAAATGGCTGACCAGCCTCGCCCGCTCGGTGTCGTGTCCGCCGGCGGTGTGGGGCGTGATGTAGCAATTCGGCGTCGACCAGAGCGGGTGCGCCGCAGGCAACGGTTCGGGGTCGGTGACGTCCAGGTGGGCCGCCGCGAGCCGGCCGGATTGGAGTGCGGCCAGCAACGCATCCTGATCGACCGTGGTGCCGCGACCGACATTGTAGAAGATCGCGCCGCGTTTCGTTGCGGCCAGTCGCGGGGCATTCACGAAGCGGAGTGTGGCGGCGTTTTCGGGCAGAATGTTGACCACGTGATCGGCGTCCGCGAGTGCTGCTTCCAGATGATCCTCCGTGACGACGTGCACGTTTTCATCGCCCGCGGGCCGCCGGCGCACAGCGGTAATGTGCATGTGAAAGGGCGCGAGCATTTCCGCCAGGCGGCGGCCGATTGCGCCGAAGCCGAGGAGCACGACTCTTTCCCCGAGGAGCAGGCGCGAGAGGGCGCGACGGGGCAGGCTCGGCCAGACCCGATCCGTGCGCTGCGTGTCGTGGGAGGCAGGCAATTGCCGGGCCTGGGCGAGCATGAAGGCAAACACGTGTTCCGCGCAGGGTTCGGCGTAAACCTGTGAGCTGTTCGTGAGCCGCGAGCCGCGTCCGCCGAATGTGGCGCGGAAGGCCGGGGCGTCGTAGCGTGTGTAGCCTGCGGTGTTGAGATGGATCCACCGCAGGCGCGGGCACTCCAGCGCCAGGTCCGGATCGGGTTGCCCGAAGGCGATGTCGGCTTCGAGCAGCGCCGGATCGGGCGCCGCTTTGACCAGATTGGAGGCCATGAGTTGGGGCGAAGAGACGAGCCGATGCGGCGAGATCCCGGCGAGAAGTTGCGCGCGAGGGGCTTCGGCGAGCTGGGCGTTGGTCCAGATGGTCAGCATGATTATTTGATCAGGTTGGATTTGAGAGAGGGTGCGAGTTCACGAGGACTTGAGAACAGAGAACGGAGGACGGAAGGAGAAAAACTTCATGGGGCGAGCGGCGGAGCATATCCCACGGCGGGGGTGCGCCGTCGAGCAGCGGGTTTATTCCTTCGCACGCCATTCGAGTTCGATTCCCCGCAATCGCAAAGCATTCGCAATCACCGACACGGAGCTCAAGCTCATCGCCGCTCCCGCGACCATCGGGCTGAGCAATAGTCCGAAGAACGGATAGAGCGCACCGGCCGCGAGCGGAATTCCGAGCGCGTTGTAGAGAAACGCGAACAAGAGATTCTGCCGGATATTGCGCAGGAGCGCCCGGCTGAGCAGCACCGCGCCCACCAGTCCGCGGAGATCGCCCCGCAGCAGGGTGATGCCCGCGCTCTCCAGGGCGACCGCCGCGCCCGTGCCCATGGCGATGCCCACGTCAGCGGTGGCCAGCGCCGGGGCATCGTTGATCCCGTCTCCCGCCATGGCGACGATCCGGCCCGCCTGGCGCAGCGCCTCGATCCGCGCGTGTTTCTCCCGGGGTGAAACCCCCGCCTCGACCTGATCGATGCCGAGTTCGCGAGCGACGGCTTCCGCCGTCCGGACGTTGTCGCCCGTCAGCATGAGGATTTTCAACCCGAGGCGGTGCAGGCTGCGGATCGCGTCAGCCGCGGAAGCCTTGATCGGATCAGCGACCGAGACGATGCCGCTCGCCGTGCCCGCGATGGCGACGAAGATGACGGTCTGCCCCTGGCGCTGGAGGGGTTCGGTCAGATCGGTGAGCGTTTCCAATCCGGTGACGCCGAGGTTCTGGAGAAACGCCGCCTGGCCCACGGCCACCTCACGGCCCTCCACCCGCCCGCGCACCCCGCCCCCGGTCGTCGAGGCAAAGTCCTGGACCTCTGGCAACGTCAGCCCACGTGCTTTCGCGCCGGCCACGATCGCCGCGGCGAGCGGATGTTCGCTCAGTTGTTCGACGGCCGCGGCAGCAATGAGCAGAGCGTCCTCCGCCACGGCGCCGTTGGGCCGCACTTCGACCAATCGGGGCCGGCCTTCCGTGAGCGTGCCGGTCTTATCCACCACCAGCGTGTCCACTTTTTCGAGGCGCTCGAGCGCCGCCGCTTCCTTCACGAGAATGCCGGATTGTGCGCCGCGCCCGACCCCCACCATGATCGACATCGGTGTGGCCAATCCCAGCGCGCACGGGCAGGCGACAATCACCACCGACACTGCCGCGACCAGCGCATAGGTCAGGCGCGGTTCCGGTCCGAGCCACCACCACAGCGCGAAACTGACCATCGCGATCACCAGGACGGCCGGAACAAACCACCCTGCGACGCGGTCGGCGAGCGCCTGGATCGGCGCCCGGCTGCGTTGGGCGGCGGCGACCATCTCGACGATCTGCGCCAGCACCGTTTCGCGTCCCACGCGCTCGGCGCGCAGGAGAAAGCTGCCGGTGCCATTGAGGGTGCCGCCGGTGACCTGATCGCCGGCGCTCTTTTCCACGGGAAGCGGCTCGCCCGTGAGCATCGATTCATCGATTTGCGATCGTCCTTCGGTGATCACGCCATCCGCCGGCACTTTTTCGCCGGGCCGCACGCGCAGCAGGGAGCCGGTCGCCACCTGTTCGAGCGGGATCTCGCGCTCGTGGCCATCTTCGACGAGCCGCGCGCTCGTCGGGGCCAGGGAGAGCAGCGCGCGAATCGCGTGGCCGGTGCGGCTGCGGGCGCGGCCTTCCAGGATTTGGCCCACGAGGACGAGGACGATGATCACGGCAGCGGCCTCGAAGTAGATCGGAGGCCCGTGGTGCCCACCAAGTGCTTCCGGAAACCAACCCGGCGCGAGCAGCGCGGCCACGCTGAACCCGTAAGCCGCGCTGACGCCAAGCGCGATGAGCGTGAACATGTTCAAGTGCCCGGTGCGCAGCGAGCGTGCACCGCGCGCCATGAAGGGCCAGCCCGCCCATAGCACGACCGGGGTGGACAGGGCAAATTGGAGCCAGCGCGAGGCATCGCCCGCCGCCCACTCGGGCGGGTTGGGGAAAACATGGGCCATGGCGAGGACGAAGACCGGGAGCGCGAGCGGCGCGCCGACCCACAACCGTCGCGTCAAGTCGCGCAGCTCGTGATCTTCCTCGCCCCCGCCGGTGGCTGCTGTTTTGGGTTCGAGTGCCATCCCGCATTTGGGGCATTCCCCAGGATGATCCTGCTCGACCTCCGGATGCATCGGGCAGGTGAATACGGTGCGCGAAGGCTGCTGCCACGCGGGGTTCAACTCGAGAGCCATCCCGCATTTCGGGCAATCGCCCGGGACGTCGGAAACAACCCCGTCGCACATCGGGCAGAAATATTTCGCCGAGGCCGCGGGCAGCGGCGGGGATGTCGACGCATGTCCGCCGCAGCAGTGGTGCGAATCCGGGGAAGGTCTCTGCTTCAAAGTTTCTGGTTTCTGGTTTCTATTTCTTTGCTGCGGGAATTGGTTCCGCGGAGGAACCCAAAATGCGTATCGGGAGTTTCGTCTCTGCCGGAGGAATTTGAAACCAGATACCAAGCCCCTTCGCTTCAGAGATCGAGAAACCTTAAACCAGAAACTCCCTTCTCCCGCCCGAAAACTATCTCCGAATCCGGATTGCGGATTGCCGCGGCGCCCCGCGTGGTGTTCTATCCGTGGATGTTCTCCGTCACGATCCTCGGCAGCGGCAGCGCGGGCAATTGCGCCCTCGTCGAGACGCCGCAGACCCGGCTCCTGGTGGATGGCGGGCTGAGCTCGCGGCAGATCGCGCTGCGGCTGGCGCAATGCGGTGTCAACCCGCTGGAGATCGATGGCATCCTGCTCACGCACGAGCACTGCGATCATTCGGGAGCGCTCCACGTTTGGTGCAAACAGTTTTCCACGCCGATCTATTGCAACCGGCTGACTGCCGAAGTGCTGCAGAAGGAGGCGCCGGAGCAGCGCAGGGACTGGAAGCTCTTTGTCACCGGCAGCGCCTTCACGATCAAGGACATCACGGTCGAGACATTCCCCGTGCCGCACGACGCGGTCGAACCGTGCGGCTTCGTCCTGCATCACGGCGACGAAGCCTTGGGCGTCCTCACGGATCTCGGCGTGGCGACCAAGCTGGTGCACGAACGGGTGCGCGCGGCCCACACCCTTCTCATCGAAACAAACCACGACGAGAAGTTGCTGCAGAACGACACCAAGCGGCCGTGGTCCGTCAAGCAGCGGATCATGTCGCGGCACGGCCATCTGTCCAATGCCGCGGCGGCCAATGTGCTGGCGGAATTGCTGGAAGGCCGGTTGCGGCGTGCCGTGCTCGGCCATCTCAGCCGCGATTGCAACAGCCCGGAACTCGCGGTCGGGACTGTGCGTTCGCGCCTCGATGGCCTCGGGGCCAACGAAGTCGAAGTCATTTGCGCGACCCAGCGCGAGGTCAGCGTTCGGATGGCGGTGGGCTGAGTGTTCCGATCAACGAGGCGAGAACGATTCCGTTCCGGTCGATGAGTGGGCGGAGCGCCGCGTAATCGATCTCTCCCGTCTCCGCGCCCGGATGAAAGTAGACCTCGCTGAGGCCATCGGGCAGGTTTTGCAAAAGCTCCGCGAGGTATGCCGTGTTCATCCGCCCGGTGTGCCGCAGGCCGAAGACCCGGTCCGCGAAATGAATGCCGTGCGTCCGCAGCCGTGGGATGGCGGCCTGGCTGAGCCCGTGAAAAATCGCCGGCAACAGCGCGGGAGGCCCTGGCTCGCGCACGAGCCGCATCCCATGAAAGCCGGACTCCGTAGCGATGGGCAGCGCGAGACCGAGGATCCTCGGGTGCAGGTGGAGATGCGCGTGACCGTCCCAGTAACTCGCTGGGAATCCGCAAGTACGGAAGCGGTCGAATTGCCCGCGGATTTCTTCCCGGAGGGGCGCGGCGAGCCTGCGCGCGAAGAAATACCGCAGGCCGGCGCGCGCGGGTGAGCGCACGAAGTCTCCGGCGCGATCCGTGAGCGGCGAGACGCGCGTCGCGCGGCCATCGCACAGGGTGAGGTGCAGTCCCACGCAGAGCGCGGGATTGCGTTGTGCGATACGGACGGCGTCTTCCACGGCCGTTTCGTTGACCATGAGACTGGCTTGGGTGAGGAAACCGGCCCGGTGGGCGCGCTCGATGGCGGCGTTGATTTCCGGGCTGCGACCAAAGTCGTCGGCGGTAAGGATGAGTTGTTTCAAAACGCGGGCGGCCCCGGCATCCTGCGCTTCTTTCCCAGATGACGCCAAGGCTGATGATCGAACCTGACCTCCGCGCATGAATGCGTTCCAGGCGATGGCGCTGTTCCTGGCTGTGCCCGCTGTCGCGAGTCTCATTTATTTCTGCGTCGCCGCGATCCTGCTGGATCGGTGGATGGATGAACGTCCGCTCGGGGAAGGGAAGGAGACGGAATTGCCGCCGGTGACGTTTTTCCGTCCGCTCAAGGCGGGCGTCCCGGACCTTTTCGCCAAGCTGGTCGTTCTCGCCCGGGCCTTGCAGCCCGGTGATCAGTTCCTGATCGGCGCGGAGCCTCACACGGTAGAATTTGCGGCGGCGGAAACGCTGCGTCTCGGATATCCGGAACACGAGATCACGGTCGTTCCCTGCGAGCCGGGCGGAGCGCGGAATCCGAAAATCGCCAAGCTCCTGCGAATGGAACCACACGCCCGTCATGAGCACTGGATTCTCAGCGACAGCGAGGCGGTGATGGATGGGGACTTCCTCGCGTCATTTCGGCGCGAGTGGACGCAGTGCGATGTGTTGACCGCGGGCTACCGTTTCAGCCGCATCTCCACGTGGCCGCAGCGGCTCGATGCCGCTGCCGTGTTGCTCGGCCTCTGGCCGGGGCTGGCGGTGCTGCGGGCCGCCGGGCGCGTGCGCCTCACCCTGGGCGCGTCGACAGGATTTCGCCGCGCCGATTTGCAAATGGCCGGGGGATGGGCCGCTTTTGCCGATGATCTGGCGGAGGACCACCGTCTTGGCCAGGTCCTGGCCGGCGCGGGGCGCACCATCCGCTTGAGCGCACACGTCGTCACCCTCGCGAGTGACCCGCTATCGTGGCGGGACTATTGGCGCCATCAGCGCCGGGTGGGCGTGACATATCGGGTCTCAAATCCCGTGGGTTTTGCCGGGGCGATCCTCGCCCAGGGGGTGACCACCAGCCTGCTGCTGGTCTGCTGCCGACCCGCGGAGATCTGGGCCTGGGCATTGGCATTGGGCGTTTTTGCCGTCCGCTGCCTCACCGCCCACCGCGCCGCGCGCGCACTCGATTTCTCCATTTCCTCCCTGGTTCCCGCAGTCTTCCTCGCCAGTCTGGTCGAGACCGTATGTTGGACGCTCAGTTGGGCGACGCGGCGAATCTGGTGGAGCGGAAAATTCCGCCGCATCTCGCGCTCCGGCTGTTTCCTCGGGGATCAAGAATCAGAACCCCGACTGGACACCTAAACATGTGGAAGCGAACTGCCCGCGAATGAGGCGAATCGAACGAATGCGGAAGTCTTCCATTCGCGTGCTTCGAGTGATTCGTGGGCCCCGTTCCTATTCTTCCAGAGCGAGCTTTTGCTCGATTTCCCGCAACCGATGTTCCGCATTTGCCGCATGCCGGGTGCCGGGCATGGCCTCGATGACCTGGAGGAGCAGCGCTCGCGCGCTGGGTCCATCGTGCTGGTGCTGCCAGTAGACATCCACCAGCCGCGCCGTGAGGAATGCCGCGTCGTCTGGGGACCATTCGCGCTCCAGCGCCTGTTCCAGCATTTGCGCGGCGGAGTCGGGATCGGCGAGATGGTCGCACGAGATCTTGGCGATCTCGCTGTAGGAGAGGAGGTCATCGGGGGTGTCCTCGAGCACCTTGCGGTATTCCTCGACGGCGCCGGCATGGTCGCCCCGCGCCAGCGCCGCCTGGGCGCTGGCGTGTGGATCCCGCGCGACCGGCTCGTTGGGTTGGAAGAAAAAATTGCCGATGGAATCACCGATGGAGGGCATCACCATGATGACGAAGAGGACGCCCGTCAGGCCGCCGACGAGCACGACCGCGACGAAGAGCAGCACCACTTTGCTGGAATCGACGTCCGGTTGCCGGTTCACCACGCGCGCTTCGTTGAAGAGGTATAGCGTGAGCCCGGCGAGTCCGAGGAACAGAAGGATGCGGGGGAGCTGGCTCATGGGCGACCGCTCCGAGATTACGGCGGTCCGCGGAAGGCTGGCAAGGACGGCGCACCGCGGGGCGTGATTCAAACCCGGTCCAAAGGTTCAAGCAGCGAGAGGCCAGAGTTGGGCCCATTGGTTGTTGGAGCGCAGGACGCGCAACTGGGCGATGGACTCAGCGCTGGCCGGTAGCCAGGCGGCACCGGAGAGTTTGAGCCTGGCTTGGAGGACGTGCTTGTGGCCAGATTCAATGAGGCCACTGCCGATGGGCAACCCTGCGGCGAGAGCGGCGGCGTAGTCC
>JBBRPL010000068.1:0-43946 GCA_038228205.1 Chthoniobacterales bacterium | reverse complement strand
CTAGAGCCAGTTGCCGATCACGAGGTAGGGCGCCCAGTAGCACGGGTGGCGATACGACCAGGTCTCGAGCATCGCGAGCTGGGCCTTTTGCATGGCCTGAGCCTTGGAGATTCCCGGCTCCTGCCAAAGATATTCATAGAACTTCGAGATCAGCTGCGACGAGGCCTGATCGTTGACAAACCAAAGGCTGGCGACGGCGCTGCGAGCGCCGGATTTCACGGCGATGCCAGCCATGCCGAGCGCCGCTCGATCGTCGCCGGCGGCGGTCTGGCAGGCGCTGAGCGTGACGAGTTCGACGGGACGGCCGCGGAACTGCCCGGGCCGGATGAAACGCTCGAGATCGTCGAGGGTCATCTTCGAATCGTGGGTGAGGACGAACGTCTTCTGCGAATCGCGGTCGAAAGACCCGTGGGACGCGAAATGGACGATGGAAAACTGATCGCCGCGAAACTTGGCGCCGACGCGATCGGTCAGGAACTCCTTGTCGAGCATGACGGTGCCGCTGTGGAGCCGCCGGATGGTGTCGAGTTCCTGGGGCACGAACGCCAGCGGCTGAAAACCCTGCACCGACTCGGACAGTCCGCCTAACAAGAGCCGGGCGGATTTGCGCTCGACCGTCTGCGGGTCGGTGAGCGTGGCCCCCGGGGTGACCGCGACGGCGTAGCGACTGATGAGGAAAGCGTGGCCATCGTGCAGGGCGGCGAGTGGGATCGTCCGCAGGGCGCCGTCGGGCACGAAAACGAGCGTATCGATGCCATGCTGGGCGAGGGCGGCCTCCATGGGGCGCACGAGCCAGTCATAGAGTTGGCGTGCCTCGGTCAAGTATTCGTAAGTCGTGCGCGTCTCGAGATTCCGACGGAAGGCGCGGATGACGGTGGTGAGTTGCTGTTCGCCGACCTTGATCGGAAAACGCTGCAGGCCCTCCGACGTCCCGAGGAGCAACTCGGTGCGGTCGGGCAGCGGGACGAGATAGATGATGGCCGCCGTCGGAGAAATATGCTCGAGACCGGCGGTTTTCGAGCGGAGCAGGTTGACGCAGTCATCCTGAAAATAGTCCACGAGTTCCGCGGACTTGAGCAGTTCGACGGTATCGCGCGCTTCGCGCAGCGAAGCCTGCGCTTGCGCGGGATCGGCCTCGCGGGCGGAACGTTGCAGGAGGAGGTCGGCCAATTGGAAAAAGAGCGGCCCAACCGCTTCACGAAAGGAGGAGCGGCGATTCCCATTTCCGAAGGCGATGGCGACGTCATGGCGGATGGGGTCGAGGTTCGCGGTCGCGCGGCGGTAGGAGTCGATGGCCGCGGAGGTATCGCCGAGCCGGGTGAAGAGGCGTCCTTTTTGCCATTCCCAGCGGAAGAGCGCGTCCGACGAGCCGGTCTTTTGCGCGAGGAAGGAAGCCTCGCGAGTCAGCTTCATGGCGTCGTTGTGATGCCCGCCTGCTTCGTACAGCTCGCCGAGGAAGCCGATGGCGTAGGAGCGGGTGAGATCGTCATCGATGCGGAGCGCGATTTCCCCCGCCTGTTTCCACGCGGCCAGCGCATCGTCCGCCTCCTTGTGGTGCAACCAGGTCCGGCCAATGGTGAGGAGCAGCGCAGCCTTTTCGTGGGAATCCGGCAATTTCGCCAGGGTGCGGAGGGCACGGCGATTTCCCTGGCCGGCACTTTGAAGGTCGGTCGCGGTCGCGGCGAGATTGGCGAAGGCCTTGGCCGCGAGCAGGGAGTCAGGCGCCTTTTCCGCGCTCTCTTCGTAGGCTCGCACGGCATCACCGACGTGCCGCTGGGCGGCGAGCAGGTTGCCCAGGTCGTTGAGGATCGCAGCGACCGCGGCCGGGTCGCCGAGTTTGCGGGCTTCCTCAAGGCTCTCCCGCAAGAGTTGCTCCGCCCGGTCATCCTTTTTGGAAAAGGCGTAGACGGCCCCGAGCGCGGCCTTGATCTTCATGTCACGCTCGGGATCTTTGGTGAGCGTGAGCGCGTGTTCGAGCGATTCGGAGGCTAAACGCCGCTGCCCGAGGGCGTGGTAGGCTTGCCCAAGGTTGAGCAAGGCATCGGCCTGCCGTTCCGGTTGTTTGGCTTTTTCGTTGAGCGCCGCCGCTTCCTTCCACGCCACGGTCGCTGCGGCAAATGCGCCTCGTGCAAAAGCTTTTGCGCCCTCATCCATGCGGGTCTCGCCGGAGTCGACTGCCCCGGATGTCGCGAGCAGGAACTTCAAGACTGCCGGCACGGCGATGATCCAGACACGGATGTTCATGATGCTGGCATGGCAGAAAATCGATTCTTTGGATCAGACTGCGGTATTCAAGCGGAAAGTTGGATATTTGGTTTGACGGCGGCACGTGATCGACAGTTCATCAATGCACATCGCCGGTCTGACGTTCGGATCGGCGCGGAAACTTAACCCTCCCTGAACCCTACCAAACCGTGATGAAAAACTATTATCGTGGCAATCTTGTTCCAGCCTTGTTGCTGGGGCTCACATGTCTAAGTGGTGCGACAGCCTTGGCGGCAAATTGCTACCGGGGTGCGGGTGTTTCCAAGTCATCCCCGATTTCAATCATTAGTCCCGGTAATGTGAACGTTCCTGTTGTGGTGACCACCTGCACAGGTTCAGTGAGTGAATGCACGGGCCAAGGAGGCACTTCTTGCGCAAACCCCGCCACCGTCCTGGGCGGCACGCTCTGCGTGAAAGTGCAAAGGAACACCGGAAGTCCGACTTACTATGGAACTGCGAGCATCCCCACAAGGACTGCAGGATACCACGCCGACATCGTAACCGTCGTCGTTAATATGACGGGCTGCCCTATCGGTACTTATGTGGTGTCTTGTCCGGCGGCTGGCGGCAGTTGCGCGAACGGTTCGTTCGTCACCTTCTCCAGCGACTCCGAAAATCCTTCGAGCTGGAATTGTCCGGTGACCGGTGATACCGTCCTTAGTGTGGTTAAAGGCGTTGCTGGCCAGCCCAAGGTTCCCCGCCTGGAGGTGAAGGTAGTCGAAGGTGCGCAGGGCCGGGCTCGTCCGGAGGCGTTGTTCGGTTTGAGGTTCCGGATCACAAACAACGAAAGCGTCCCGGTGACTTTGGACGCAACGCTTGCCTCGAAGAATCCGTCACGGAACGGGGTGCACTTCCCCGTGCTTCTGACCACGGAGTCGAAGTTGCCCAGCGCGTCGCACCTCGGTAAGAACGCCACTCTCAAAGGGATCGCGATCAAGGCGCATGGAACGCAGGTGGTCAGGGCCTATACCTTGCCGCATGGGGATGGGCCGCACGCGTCCAGCGAGTATCAATTTCGCGTCACGGGGAATTTCGGCAAGAATGACCCGATCGATGTTAGCGTGGGCGCCGCCGTGGTCTCACACCACAATGTGTGGCATTGGCCCTGGAGCAAACATTAGGCTTTGCCAGTGAGTCGAACGGCGCGAATCGTGACGCCGCGATGTTAGAACGCCAGGATTGAGATGCGGAAGTTCAGGCCGTAGTCCTGCAAGTCTTTCTTGCCGGTCGTCTCGATTTCCGTGAAGCGATGAGCCCAGTAGATCTCGGCGTTGATCCGGTCATTGGGGGTAATGATCAGACCAACCCCGGCGCTCTGGAGCGTTTTTGGATCCGGGGTCTGCTCTTTAACGTCCCAACCGGCGCCCACGTCGTAAAAGCCCGTGAGCTGCACAATGGGCTTGCCAATGCCGTTGATCCAAATCGGGACCCGCAGTTCCACCGAGCCGATCACCCCCTTGTCGCGGACCAGTTCATTTTCCCGGTAACCGCGCACGGTATCGATGCCGCCGATGGCGAACTGCTCCAGCGAGAGTAACTGGTCGCCCGTCCACTGGCCGTCGGCGCGAAAGATCACTTGCGTGCCGCGGTGGTCGAGCCGGCGAATATATTGACCCTGGCCCAGCCAGGCAAAGAACTGGCCGTCGCGATCCGTGCCATTGATCGTCGCGCCGAGGGCGTGCACGCCGAAATGAAAGTTTGAGCGTAGCGCGATCACCTGCTGCTGCGAATGGTAGAGCCACTCCTGTCCGAACCTAAGGACGCTGACATTGGCTTCGCCGTCCACGGTGCCCGGGGAGAAACTGAAGCGTTTGCCGCCCAAAAACGATTCGCTGTGGCGTCGCGATCCGGTCAGCGACAGGGCGAATTCGGACTTGAGCGTGTGGTAAAGCGGCTGACGAAGCGTAATGTCGTAGCTGTTCGAGCGCCCGTCGATGCCGAGTTCGGCGAGTGGCTCCTCAATGACCGCGTAGTCATTCTGCCGGTAGGACAGTTTGAGCGTCGTGTCCCATGACGTGAGTGGCAGGGTGTAGGAGAGAGCGAAGTTATCGAAGGTCGATTCCCAGCCGTTTTCCGAGCGATTCAACAGCCCGAGCCGCACGTCGAGCGCATCGCCATTGCCAGTGACACTCTGGTCGGAAGCGATAAAGTCGAGATGCTCCGCGCCGACGCTCGCGGGCCGGTCATTGCTGAACTCGAGCCCCGCGTGGAAGGGGAATCGCTCCTGCACATTGACCACGAGACGGCTCTTTCCGGGCTCGCCCGAGGGTTGCAGGTCGGCATTGACCTTGACGATCATGGGCTGCTCGTTGAGCAGCAGGAGGGCTTCTTGCAGCCGGCTGACCTGCAAAGGGGGGCGTCCCCAATGCTCGATGCGGCGTCTGATGAAGCTCGACCGCAGCCAGCGGTTTCCGCGCACATCGATCTCGTTCAGCGTGCCTTCAACGATGGTCAGGACAACCACGCCGCCTTCCAAATCCTGATCCTCGAGCACCGCGCCCGAATTGACGAAACCCGCCTGGACGTAGGCCGCAGTCACCGCGAGCCGGGCCGCTTCGAGTTCTTCCGCAGTGATCGTTCGGCCGGTATAGGGTGCGACGATCCTGGAGAGCTGTTCTGCCGAGAAAACGTGATTCCCTTTGAAATGAAATGCGCCGACATGAATGGCGATCGTCGGATAGGCCCTGGCCTCCACCCGCGGCAGGAGGATATCGAGCGAGGGCATCGATGGATTTTCCGGGGCAAGCGACAAGGGTCGCGGCTCGAGAGGTGAAATCGAACTCGGCGGCGGAACGAATGGATTCTGGGCCCTGGAAGCGGTCGGGCAGACGAAGGCGATGCCGAGGAAAACGGCAAAGACGCCATAGACCGGGCCGACTCCGGTGCGCGCAGCGGCACGAGCCACGTTCATGGAACGATCATAAGGCTCGGCAAGGCTTCCCCGGGAAGGGGCGGCAGTCCGCCGCGTCCCTCGCTGATGAAGCTGCTAAATTTGTCGATTTTGACAGTGCAAAGTTCGCGGAGGAGCGATTCCGCATTGAGTAAGGAGGAAGGCAATTCGACGAGGCTGCCGGTCAAATCATTGTGGAGGGCGTCGATTTGCACGGTGCCGTCGATGCCGAGTTCGGAGGTAGCGGTGACGGCACTTCCGTTGGAGAGGAAAAAGTCGGAAATAATCCGAATATTGCCACCCCGGCCGCGGATGGCGTTGGCGCTGATCAGGCTGTCTTCGAGCACGACGAATTGGGGATCGATGAAGATATTCCCACCATTGAGCCCGGCCGCGGCGGTAATCTGGCTGTTCGTGAGGAAGAGGAGGTCATGGGCCCGCAGGTCAACATTTCCGCCATTGAGCGCGGCTTGCGCGGTGATGTTGCTGTCGGTGAGGTTGATGGTGGAACCCGACCGGATGCCAATATCGCCGGCGTCCGAAATCGCGGAGGCGACGGAGATGGAACTGCCGCCGCGCAAGGTAATGTCGCCTGAGGCCTCGATGCTGACGCTGCCGGCGGGGCCCGTCCCGATACTCGAACTTGCGATGAAACTGTGATCCGCCATCGAAAGGGTATCCGCGGTAATTTGGACCGTCCCGCCACTTCCGGTCCCGGACGATTGCGTCGTTATGGCGGCCCCGGCCCCGCTCATCTCAAGCGATTGGGTGTCGATCCGGACTACGCCACCAGGACCACCCGCGCCGAAGCTGAGAGTTTGCGCGCTGATACCGGCCAACGCGGCGCGATCACTGCCAACGATGAGGACCGTGTTGGCAATGACCTCGATGCTGCCGCCGGCGCCGAGCCCGGACGTGCTTGCCGTGATTTGTCCACCGTCGGTGATTTCCAGGTAATTCGCACTGAGCCGCACGTCACCTCCGCGACCGGTGGAGTCAGCGTCGCTGGTCGCGGTGATCATGGAATTGGCGCCGGCAATTGTCATGCGATTCCCGTTGATCTCGATATTCCCACCGGCACCCGTGCCCAAGGTTTCCGCCGTGATAACGCCGCCGTCCAATACGCGCAAGTTACCGGCCGAAATGGCGATGTTTCCCCCGTTGCCCGAAGCGACCACGTCGCTGATGGTCGCAAGTCGCGAGCCGGGCCCCGAGATGACGAAATCACCAACGACCGCGGAAATCGAGCCGCCATTTCCCGCGTTGACTGTGCCTGCGTTCACATTGCCTCCGTCGATGATGTGAAGCTCGCTAGCATTAATCGTGAGGCTGCCTCCGTTCGCGGCGCCTTTCGTGCCGACGAGCACCTCTCCGCCGTCGCGCACTTCGAGTCGGCCGTTGACGAGCAACCGGATGTCACCACTCGGCCCGGCCGGTGTCGTTCCCAGGCTGAGATTTTGTGCGGTAATGCCCCGGGGATTGATGGACGTGCCAAAGCTGCCTGCGCCGAGTCCAGCGACCGTGAGATCTCCGGCGCTGATCTCGATGAGGCCGCCGCTGCCCGGTCCACTTGTATTGGTGTTGATCGTGCCACCCTCGAGAAGGGCTACGCTCCCCGTGACATGGAGCCGGATATCGCCGCCGCGGCCCGCGAGAGCGCTGTTGTTTTGCGCGGAGATGCCGGTATTTTCACCGACGATGGAGACGCTGGCCGCCGCGATATCGATGCTCGCGCCGTCGCCGCCGGTTCCGATGGTATCGGCCTTGATCATCCCGCCGTTACTGATGGCCAGGCCATTGGCGACCTGCAGCCCGATCGACCCCGTTCCGGGTCCCACGGCGAAGTTGTTCGTGAAGATTCCCGACGTCGGACCATCAATGGAAACGTCCCCGGCTGAGATCTCGATTTTTTCTCCGGCGGCGGCTGGGATGGCCACAGCCGCTCCTCCGGTGAGGGAGAGGGTTCCGGCCACCGCGATCCGCACATCACCTCCCTTGGTTCCCACGGCGCCAAAGGTGGAAATGGATGAAAAATTCTGCGCCGCGATCTCCCCTGCCTCGACAATGACGTCGCCTCCCGGCGCTCCGTCACTGCTAAAGGTGGCAATAGTGGCCG
This sequence comes from Chthoniobacterales bacterium, assembly GCA_038228205.1. Classification (GTDB taxonomy): domain Bacteria; phylum Verrucomicrobiota; class Verrucomicrobiia; order Chthoniobacterales; family Chthoniobacteraceae; genus Chthoniobacter. Next base: position 36,675 of record JBBRPL010000068.1, on the reverse strand, counting down.
CATCCATGATGAGCTGGCCACTGATGGCGAGATGCACGTGGCCGCCAAGGCCGCCTGGAGACGCCGCGGTGGCGACGAATGCGCCGCCACTGATGCTGGCCGCTGGCGCAGTGAGTTTGATGGCGTCGGTGCTGTGAAGATCACCGAGCACCGAAACAAAGAGCAGGGCGCCGTCGGTGAGCGCCATCGACTCGCTGGCCCGGGCGTGGATGCCATCGCCCGCTTGCGTGGCGGTGGCGATGACCTGCGTATTGGCCATCGCCAGCGTGCCACCGCGAATGACGACGCGGTTGGCCGTGATGGAAGTTTGCGGCGGCGGCAGCGCACCCACCACGGTCGGTTGGCCCACCGTTACAGCGCCGTGCCGCGTGAAGCTCTCCGCGTCGATCGAGGGATACCGGAGGCCATTGGTGTCCGTCGGCAGCCGCAGCGCCGCTTCTCCCGTGGAGTGGACGCTGATCATCTGGACATCCTGCGCCTGGAGGACCGCATCGCCGGTGACCGACACGTCTCCTCCCACGAACCCGAGCGTCTTGACGTTGGGACTGGTGAGCTTGCTGCTGTTGACCTGGATGGCGGCTGGGTTGGGGGTGAGAAATCCGAACGCGGACGGATCTGAAGTCGTGAGGACGCTGTCCCTGGCGTTGAGGCTGGCGGCGAACCGGCCGTCATTCCCCAGGCGGATGTAGCTGGCTGTCGTCGCAAAGAAAGAACCGCTCACATCCACCGAAGCATTCGGCCCGAAGATGATGCCGTTCGGATTCATGAGAAACAGATTTGCTCCGGGGATCGCGGAACTCACTCCGCCGTCGATTGAGGACGCCGTTCCACTCGTCACGCGGGCCAGGATGTTACGGACGGTGGCTGGACCCAGGAACGTCGCGGCTTCGGAACTGGATAGATCGAATTTGGAGAAACTGTGAAACAGATTGGATCCCCGCAATTGGCCATCGGTGGCGAGGATCTGGTAGTTGGTTTTTCCCCCAATAGCCGAGACGCCGGGCATTCCCGATTTACCCAAGCTGCCGTCGTACTGCACCTGGGCGCGCAATGAGCCCGCGGCGAGTAGCAACGCGAGCGAATGACAGCCACAAAGCTGCAGAATCGAGCGCGCATGTCGAAGGGGAAACCTCATACGCGTGAGTGCGTAGCATCTTTCGCCACCGCTGCAAAGCGCCGTCCGCGCAAATCGCCAGCCGAACGGCGGCCCATGGAATGGTCAAACGGTAAGATATTTTTTGACCACTTCATCCGTCAGGCCATCGACCGTGCCTGCGCAAACGACCACCCCGCGGTCCATGATGGCAAAGGTATCGGCGAGCTCCTTGCAGAAATCGAGATACTGCTCGACGAGGAGGATACTCATCTTGGCCTCGCCGCGGAGTTGCTGGAGGGCCGCGCCGATTTCGTCGGCGAGGACGGTGCCGGTGGGCTGGGCTTTGCGGAGAGCTTCCACGCATTCGGCGAAGCGGGTGAGAAGAGCGGGGTGCTTTTCGACTCCCTCCTTGAGGAGGACCGTGGCGAGTTCCTGCGCCTCGTCGAAAACGGGAGACCTGGCCGCGCCCTCTTCCGCCCGGGCCGTTTTGAGGGATTGGCTGACTGTGGCAAGAAGGCCGGCCTCATTGTGGTGGCCGCCGCGACGGAGGAGTTTAATCGCTTCGCCGATCTGGTCGATGATGTTGGGCTGAATGCCTTCGGTCGGTTCGTCCAGGATCAGAATCTTCGGCTCGGTGAGGAGCGCGCGGCCGATGGCGAGCTGCTGTTGCTGACCGCCGGAAAGCATGCCGCCTTTGCGCGGGAGGAATTCCTTGAGGATGGGAAAGAGCGAGAAGACGCGGTCCAGCGAGCCATTCACCTTCCGACCGAGGGCGATGGCGCCGATGTGCAGATTCTCTTCGACGGTGAGCTGCGGAAAGATGTCGCGACCCTGCGGAACGTAGCCGATGCCTGCCGCGGCGCGGGCCTCGGAGGAAAGCTTCGTGATGTCCTGGCCGGCAAGCATGATCCTGCCGCCGCTGGGTTTCATCACACCGGTGATGCTGCGAAGCGTACTCGTCTTTCCCACGCCATTGCGGCCCATGAGGCAGAAGCACTGGTTGTCGGGTACTTCGAAATCGACCCCGCGGAGGATGCGGCTGCCACCGATGGAAAGTTCGAGAGATTGGACGGTTAACATCTGGAAATTTTGAATTTTGAATTTTGAATTTTGAATTTTGAATGCGAAATGGCGCTGCGAATTGCTCATTGAGAATTCAAAATTCATCATTCGCCGTCGCGGCGTTAGCCGTGGCGTTTCTTGCGCCCGAGGTAGACGTCGAGCACGCGTTCGTCGTTTTGTACCTCATCGACACCGCCTTCGCAGAGCACCGAGCCCTGGTGGAGCACGGTCACCTTGCGTCCGGCGGCGATCTGGCGAACGAAAACCATATCGTGCTCGATGACCACGATGGTGTGCTTGCCGGCCAGGGAGAGAAGCAATTCGCCGGTCTTGTGCGTCTCGGTGTCGGTCATGCCGGCGGCGGGTTCGTCCACGAGGAGGAGCTTGGCGTTTTGGGCGAGGAGCATCCCGATCTCGAGCCATTGCTTCTGACCGTGGGCGAGCGCGCCGGCTTTCCAATCGCGCTGGGTCACGAGATTGATGGTCCTGAGGATCTCGTCCATGCGGTCGAGCTCAGCGCTGTTTGGCTTGTGGAATAGCGAGGACCAGACGCCGCGGCTGCCTTCCAGGGACAGCACAAGATTTTCCCAGACGCTGTGATCGGTATAGACGGTGGGAGTCTGGAACTTCCGCCCGATGCCGAGCCGGTAGATCTGATACTCGTTCATCCGCGTGACGTCGTGTTTGTTTTCGAATTCGATCGTGCCGGTGTCCGGCTTGGTTCGGCCCGTGATGAGGTCCAGGAAGGTCGTCTTGCCGGCGCCGTTCGGCCCGATGACGGTGCGCAGTTCGCCTTGGTCGAGGTAGAAATTCAGGTTCGTGATCGCCTTGAAGCCGGAGAACTGTTTGTTCACTCCTTCGGCGGCGAGCAGGAATTGTTTTTGCGTCGATTCGATCTTCATGACTTCGCGGGCACGCCGTCGGCAGCGGGTTCCGGATCGGGGGGGGCTTTTTTGCGGACCAGCAAATCCCGGATCTGCAGGGGAAGGCTGACCACACCCTTGGGCAGGAACAGCACGACAAGGATGAAGAGCGTTCCGAGGAAAATCAGCCACAGATCGGGGTAGGCGTGGGTCGCCCAGTTCTTCAGCGCGTTGACGCTGATCGCGCCGATGATCGGACCGACGAGCGTCCCGCGGCCGCCCACCGCGCACCACACGACGGCCTCGAGCGATTTCACCGGCGACATTTCACTGGGATTGATCGCGCCGACTTGCGGGATGAACAGAGCCCCGGCGAGCGAGCTAATGAGCCCGGAAAGAACGAAGACGAACAGCTTGTAGTTGGCGGCTGCGTATCCGGAAAAGAGGACGCGGGTTTCCGAGTCGCGGATGGCGCGCTGCACGAGTCCGAATTTCGTTTGGGTCAGCCAGCGCAAGGCGAGGTAGACGAGCAGGAGCGTGACTGCCGTCACGATGTAGAGGACCCGCTTGGTAGCCGGTTCCTGCAAGCTGGCGCCGAGGATCGTCTTGAAGTCCGTGAAGCCATTGTTGCCGCCCATCTTCACGTCGTTGACGTAGAACAAGCGCATGAAGCCGTAGGTCAAAGCCTGCGTCAGGATGGAGAAATAGACTCCCTTGATGCGGCTCCGAAACGCCAGGAAGCCGAAGATCAGGGAGAGCAAACCGGGGATCGCGATGACCATCAGGCCGGCGACGATGATGCTGTGGAAGGGCTTCCAAAACGTCGGCAGTTCGGTGTGTCCGAGGAAGAACAGGAAGTCGGGAATGAGATTGGGATTCTGCCCGGATTGCGCGAATGAACCCAGTTTGCCGATCTTGAGCATGAGATGCATGCCGAGCATGTAGCTGCCGAGACTGAAAAAGAGAGCCTGGCCGAGGCTGAGCAGGCCGGTGTAACCCCACAGAATATCCACCGAGATCGCCAGCATCGCGTAGCACAGGTATTTCGACCATTGGTAGAGGGTGACGTTGCTGATCACGCCGCTGGCGTTGAGCAGGGGAAAGACGACGATGAAGAACACCGCCAGCAAGCTGACGAAGAGCAATTCGGCTTTGGAAAGAATGCGTGGCATGGGACGAAGACCTCAACTCTCGAGACTGCGGCTTTTGGTGACGAAGATGCCTGCCGGCCGCCATTGCAGAAAAAGGATGATGATGGCCAGAACGAGGATTTTGCCGTAGACAGGATCGCCCAGCGCTTTCTGTAGCGACTGATCGGCGACACCGATGGAGAGGGCGCTGATGACCGTGCCGGCGATATTGCCCACGCCACCCACGACGACGGTCATAAAGCAATCCACGATATAATCCTGGCCAAGGTTGGGACCTACGTTGCCGAGTTGGCTCAGGAACGCGCCCGCGAGGCCCGCCAGCCCGCTGCCGAAGGCAAAGGTGAGCATGTTCACGCGTTGCGTCTTTACGCCCATGCAGGCGGCCATCTGCCGATTCTGCACCACGGCGCGGATGAGCAGGCCGAGGGAAGTCCGGGTGAGGAGCAGATGCGTGCCGATGACGATCGCGATGGCGAAGCAAAACACGAAGACGCGGTTCCAGGGAAAGTCGATATCCGCGACCGTCCAGTGCCCGCTCAGGAAGGAGGGGCTGCTGATCTGCACGTTGTTCGCACCGAAAACCAGCCGGAAGAGTTGCTGCATGATGAGCGAGACGCCCCACGTCGCGAGCAGACTTTCCAGCGGCCGGCGGTAAAGGAACCTCACGACGCCGCGCTCCAGGGCCAGGCCCACGAGCGCGGCGCTCAGAAAGGCGACGGGCAGGGCAGCGATGAAATAGCAGCTAAAGGCCTCTCCTTTGAGATGCATGCCGGGAATGTTGAGGGCGATACCAAACGGCGCGAGATGCAGGCCCGTGTCGAACAGGCACTGCACGACGTAAGTGGCATAACCACCGACGACCATGACTTCTCCGTGAGCCATATTGATCACGCCCATGAGTCCGAAGGTGATCGCCAGGCCGAGCGCGACCACCAGCAGAACGCTGCCCAAGGAAATCCCGGCGAAAGCGGTGCCGCAGGCATTGGCAAATTTCACATGGCTCTCGATTTGCGCCTGCGCCTGCTGGACCGCTTTGGCAATCGCGGGCTTGTCCGCGCCCTCCGCTTCCTTGTCCAGCGTGGTCAGAAAATCACGGCTCGGGATGGAGCCGATTTTCCCCAGGGTTTGCACCGCGTCGATGCGCACTTTCAGATCTGAATCCTTCAATTGAATCAGAGCGATTGCTTCCACGAGTGCATGCCGCACTTTGCCGCTCTTCTCGTCCCGGAGGGCTGATTCCAGCAGCGGCAGTTTTTCCTCTTCCTGCGCCATGCCGAAGATGTTGATCGCCGCGATCCGTTCGTCGCGATTGGGTGAGGAAAGGGCCAGGAGGTCGTTCACCGTCTTGAATGCGCGGCGAAGAGCGGAATTGTGTGTCGCGGATTCGGCGTCGGCCGCGGAGATCCGGACCGGTTTGCCTTCCGCGTCGACGAGGGGCTTTTCATCAACGACGCGAATCGCGGCCCGCGCACCCGTCGCATCCTTGTCTCCCACGAGGGTGACGGGAATTTTCGGAGCATTGTCCGAGGCTTGGTAAACGAAAATTTGGTCCGCTTCCCAAGCGGCCAGCAGGGGTTTAACCGCCTCGTCCTTCATCTTGACGAGGGAGTTGACCAACTCGATCCGCTTATCCGCCTCTTCCTCCACGATGGCGGTGGCGATGACCTGGCGGGCACTATCCGCACCGAGCAGGGTGCCCAGTGGCGCCAGGAAGGCCAGCGCGCCGAAAAAGATCGAACGATGACGCGAGGTGAGCCTCGAAAGAAAATGAGAAGAGATGGCCATGTCTTGAAGATTTGCGACTGCAAAAAAAAAGCAGGGGGCGGGTCCGATCGCGAACCCGCCCCCCTCCAACCCAAAGAATCAGTTTGGACCGTGCTCAAGGCACGGGGCGGAATAAGACGGCGACTATTTCTTCGCGGTGGTGGCCGCCTTGTAGGTGCCCTTCAACCATGGATCACCCTTCACACCCTTGTAGGTTTCCAGGATCTGGAATTGACCCTCCGCCGTCGTCCGTCCGATGTAGACGTTCTTCGTCATGTGCATGTTTTTCTGGCTGGTGACCGTGCCACCGGGGCCCTCGAAGGTGAGACCGTCCTTCAGCGCCTTGCGCACGTCATTGACCTCGAAGCTCTTCGCTTTTTCCACCGCCATTTTCCACAGGTGCACACCATCGTAGCTGAGCACCATCGGCGAGCAGGTCACGCGGCCTTCCTTCTTCACGCTATCCGGCGCCTTCGTCTTGAGCCAGGTTTGGAAATCGCCGACAAACTTCTTGTTCGCGGGCGACTTGATCGACTGAAAATACGTCCAGCACCCGAGCTGGCCCACGAGTTGGTCGGCTGGCAGACCGCGGAATTCGTCTTCCGAGATCGAGAAACTGACCACCGGGCAGGTCTTCGCGTTGAGGCCGGCGGCGGCGTATTCCTTAAAGAATGGAACGTTGGTGTCGCCATTGAGCGTATTGATCACGCAGGCGTTGCCGCCGGCGGCGAACTGCTTGATCTCCGCCACGATCTGCTGGTAATCCTTGTGCCCGAACGGAGTATACATACCCGCGTTGGTGATCTTGCCGCTCTCATCCTTCTTGAAGCCGCCGCCAATGTTCTCCAGCTTCACGCCCTTGCTCAGGAGATATTCCAGAAGCACCAGGTTGGTGGTCTGCGGATAGACATAATCGCTGCCCAGGAGGTAGAATTTCTTCTTTCCTTCGGCGAGCAGATAATCGACCGCAGGGGTCGCCTGCTGGTTGACGGCTTCCGCCGTATAGAAAATGTTTGGGGACTCTTCTTCGCCCTCATATTGCACAGGATAGAAGAGCAAGCCGTTGCCAGCCTCGACCACGGGTTTGACGAATTTGCGGCTCACCGAGGTCCAGCATCCGAAGATGACGGCCACCTTGTCCTGCTCGAGGAGTGTCTTGGCCTTGCCGGCCCAATCGGACCAGACATCCGTGCCGTCCACGATCACGGGTTCGATCTTCTTGCCCATCACGCCACCCTTGGCGTTGATTTCGTCGAAGGTAAAAAGGAGGACATCGCGAAGCGAAGTCTCCGAAATCGCCAGCGTTCCCGTGAGGGAGTGAAGGACGCCGACCTTGATCGTATCATCCGCTGCTCGCACAGGGATGGAGAGAGCGGCGCTCGCGAGCAAGGCGAGGCCGAGTTTATTGAGAAGTTTCATGTGTTTGGTGGTGTGATGGTTGACTGCACGCTCTCACGGAGAGAGACACCAAACAGGGGAGGCCGAGCCGACGCGAAACAGGGAGGGAAGCGCCGCTGGCCAAGTGTTTCGCAGCTCGGAGTCGAGCCGGAAACGAACCGAAGGAAAGAACTGATTTTTTGAGGCCCGCCGCACCCCGTGCGGCTTTTCCCGTGGAAGGGCCTCGCGAACTCCTCCGGGCCGAAGCCCGGAGGAGCCGCAAGAGAGACCGAGGACCGACTTTAGAAGGTCAGGCCGATGGCGCCCTGGAGCACGTGCTGGCTGTTGTGGCCAGTCGCCGTGGCGTTCGCCACGTTATCGCCCAGATAATAGTAGGTGTACCCACCCGAGAACGTCCACTTGCCGTAGCATTCAGGGATGAAACCGATCGGAACCGACGCGATGAGACCGGCGGAAGCATATCCGAAGGTGTCGCCAGCGTAGAAGTTGTTGCTACCCAGGCCGACGGTCAAAGGAACGGTAAGGGTCACCGGTCCGAATGTATGGCCGGGAGCGAACCCGATTTCATAGTAGTTGCCGTCCGCGCCGAGACCGGCAAAACCGGGAGCGGTCAATTCATGCAGGTAGGTGAAGTGCGGGTGCAGGGCGAAAGCGCCGAGCAGATCCGTATCATCATACGCCAGGTTGAAGTTGATGCTGCGGGCGGTCAGGAACGCGTCCGCCGGGCTGTCGAACTCGAAGTAGCTCGCGGTGAGCGTGAAGTTCTTGGCGAAGGTGATCGCGATGCCAGGCGTGTAGTCGAATTCATACCAGCTCGACGTTGTCGAAGAGGTGGGCGAAGGCTGGACATGCGAGTGGATCGAACTCCAGAGGCCAAGGTTGAAGGTCACCTTGTTGATGAACCCGGTACCCTCGTAGAGCTTGAAGTAGAGGTCGAGGTAGGGCTCGGCGATGACGCCCTGGTTTTCCAGGACGAGACCGCGGGAGATGTACTCCGTGGGCATGGTCACGCCGAGATCGCCAGTGATGCAGGATTCCTTGACGGACTCCTTGATGTCCTTGGTTTCTTTCACGTCTTTGCCGTCGCCCGCGAAGGACGTCGAAGCGAAGCCGAAGGCGGCCAAGGTGAGCGCGCAGGAAGCTGCGATGCTGTGTTTGGTCATGTTGGTCTTTCTTGTTTTCTTGGTTGGTTTAGGTGGTGCCAGAGTTGGCGACGCGCTTCTTAGCAATCGGTCTGCCAGTGGGTAAACGAAATTCTTCTGAACGAAATGGGGCCCACGTTGTCGCTGGGGTGCTTTCCTCTGAGAATGAGGGTGTTAGAACGCGTGGCGGGACGGCAAAAAAGTTTACATTTCTGTCACCGCGTTGCTCGCAATGGTTTCAAAATGCGGGCTAAAAAGCGCCATGGTGAGCGTTAAATTGCCCAAAGTTCACCACTTCACCCGGGCGATGCGCCCGATTTAAACCACTTTCATTGGGCGGTTTGCCTACGGGATAGCCAGTCGGAGCACGTCCCCGTTCGCCAGCCATATCCTGATTGCAGTGCGCGCTCGCACTCAGCGGATCACACGACTTCCACCGGGCACTGCGGCAGGGCGCGGAGGAAGGCCTGGCCGTAGTTTTTCGTGAGCACGCGGTTATCGAGGATGACGACGATCCCCTCGTCCTGCTTGGTGCGAATGAGGCGGCCGACGCCCTGGCGGAGCTTGAGGATGGCTTCGGGCAGGGAGTACTCCGCGAAGGCGTCGCCTCCATTGGCTTCGATGAGTTCCAGGCGGGCTTCGATGAGCGGGTGATCGGGCACGGCGAATGGGAGGCGGGTGATGATGACGTTGGAGAGCGCCTCGCCGGGGACGTCCACGCCGCTCCAAAAGCTTTCCGTTCCGAAGAGGACGTGGCGTTCGTTTTTCTTGAACTCGGCGATGAGCCGGTGCCGCGGAAGGCCTTCGCCCTGGACCAGCAGCTTGTAATCAAGGTCGTCGAGCCGCTCGCGCAGGGCGGAGGCGACATTGGACATGGCCTTGTAGGAGGTGAAGAGGACGAAGGCGCGGCCCTTGGACATGCCGACGAAATGCTCGATCTGATCGGCGAGCGCGGTTTCGTAGCCGCTGTCGCGCGGGTCGGGCATCTTGCGCGTGATGTAGAGCTTCATTTTCCGCGGATAGTCGAACGGGCTGCCGATTTGCAGCGCGTCGACCTCGTCCGCGCCGACCCGATTGCGAAAATAGGAAAGGGCTTCGTTGCCGACGCTCAAAGTGGCGCTGGTCATCACGCAGCACTTGCCGTCGGGAAAAAGCAGGGCCCGGAGATAGGACGCCACGTCGATCGGAGCCGCATGGAGGGCGTGGTATTGCTGGGTCTTGCCGGTTTTCTCGATCCAATAAACGTGATCTTCAGCCTCCTGCTTGAGGAAGGTCGCGATCCCGCCGCGTGCATCGCGGATGCGCCGCCCGAGATCCTGTAACTCGGACTTGGCCAGGTCGTCATCGATCCCGCGCAAAGTCTCCACGACCATCTGTTGCAGTTTGGCCAGCGGCGCGGTGAGGGAATCGTCGATGAAATCCGGCTGCCGCACGCGGTATTCGCGGCCTTTCTTGAAATCTCCCGTGGTGCCGAGCTTGTCGAAAAAGGTGTCCACTTGATCGAGCAGCGTCGCCGTCTCGCGAACCGCGTCCGGATTCCGATGAACCTGGAACAGACCTTTCTTGGTCTTAGGATTGTAGAGTCGCTGGAGGGCGTAGCGCAGGCCGTACTGGGAGACCCCGATCCCGATCTGCCGCGCGGCCACCTGCTCGACCGTGTGGGCCTCGTCGAAGATGACGAAATCGTTGCTGAACAGATACCCGCTCTCGTTTTCCTCCTGCTCGGCGATGCCGCCGAGGTTCATGAAAAACAGCGTGTGATTCATGACTACGATGTCGGCGGTCAGGAGCCGCTTGCGGGCGCGCTGGTAAAAGCACTTCGAATTTTGGCCGCACGATTTCGCCGTGCAGATGTGCTGCTCGCTGCAGACCTGGGCCCAGACGGACGGGTCCGGCTCGACGGAAAAATCGGACAGCGTACCGTCCTGGGTCGTCTGTGACCATTCCCAGATGCGCTGCAACTCCGCCTGCTCGGGTGAGGTGAAGAGTTCCTGGGCGTGCGCGACCGCGCGCTCCATGCGCAGCGGGCAGAGATAGTTGCCGCGCCCCTTCCAGAGCATGGCCTCAAACTCCACGGGCAGCACCTTCTGGACGATCGGGATATCCTTGTAAACGAGCTGCTCCTGGAGGTTGATCGTGTAGGTCGAAATCACCGCCTTCTTCTTTTTCTCCAGAGCCCAGAGCACCGCGGGGATCAGATATGCCAGCGACTTCCCGACGCCGGTTCCGGCCTCGACCACCAGATGCCGTTCCTCGCTGAGCGCCTTCGCCACGGCGACCGCCATCTCCTGCTGCTCCGCGCGGTATTCGAAGTTCTTCGACTTGGCCAGCAGTCCGGTTTCCGAGAAAATCTCGCGCACCCGGTCGGGGAAGGCGGTCGAGGTATTTTCGGGATCGAGCGAAATCATGAGCCGTGCATCTTTCCCCGGCGCGGGCGGCGGGGCAAGCACGGGGAACCCCCGACTGGCAGGTTGTCGAGCCGGGGCCGTGATTCCACGTTTCGCTTGGCAAAGGCCGGTATGAGCCTTTCAATCCCGCACCCCGCTTCATGAAGCTTCTCGACCGTTACGTTCTCCGCAGTTTTATCGAGCCGTTTTTAATCTGCTTTGGCGGGTTCCTCGCGATCTGGATCATTGTCGATGTGAGCGACAACAGCAGCGATTTCATCGATGCCCACGCATCGACCAAGCAGATCGTGATGTACTATGTGACGCAACTGCCGCAATACACCATCGTCTGCCTGCCCGTCGGATTGCTCCTGGCGCTGCTGTATTCGCTGAGCCGGATGTCGCGCTCCAACGAACTGGTCTCGATGCTCACGGCCGGGCGCAGCGTCTTCCGCGTCCTCGTCCCGCTGTTTGGCGTGGGCATACTGGCGACCGCATTTTGCCTTTATCTGAACTGGGAGAAAGCGCCGCACTCCGAGGAGATCAAGAAGACCGGCATTAACAAGATCAAGCGCCACAAGAAAGTGGACGAAGCCGAGCCGATCCTGGCGCACCTCTTCCGTGATCGTCAGAATAATCGCACGTGGTACGTAAAGAAGCTGCGTCCGCCATCCCCGACGACCGAACCCAGGTTCGATGAAATCCACGTGACCCAGCAGGAACCGGATGGGAGAATCACCTGCAAATGGTACGCCACCCGCGCCCAATACGATTCCCAGCGCAAGACTTGGAAGCTGGACAAAGGGAAGACGGTGCTGTTTACCCCGGAGGGCGACATCGCTGAGGAGGATAACTATCTGACGGGATCGCGGACGATCTCCGACTGGAGTGAAACGCCGTGGCGCGTCGCCAGTTCGGAACTGGATCCGCAGGGATTGTCCGTCCCTCAGTTGGTTGACTATCTGCAATACAACAGCGACTTCCCCGCGCCGCAACTCGCGCCGTACCGGGCAAATCTTGCCGACCGTTTTGCGCTGCCGTTCTCGTGTTTTGTGATTGTCCTCATCGCCGCCCCGCTCGGGATCGTTTACAATCGGAGCGGGGTGACCGCCTCGGTCGCCGGCGCGCTGGTCATTTTCTTCGGGATGATCATGGCGCACGGTTTCTTCATGGCCATGGGGAAGGGCATGCGGGTGGATCCCCTGGTGGCGCCATGGGTTCCGGACATCATGCTGGGCGTGCTCGGGCTGATCCTGCTGTGGTTCCGCTCGTCGAACCGGGATCTGCCCAGTCTCGCCTCGTCCACCGGCCGCGCGACCATCGCCATTCTCTGTGGGGCGTTCCTCGCCGGGACCGGATCTTTCTTTGTGTTTCGCAATTTTCCGCAGTCCCTGCAAATCACGGGACCGCTGTGGAAGAATTCATCCTATGTTTGCCTTTTTGTGGGCGGTGTATTGATCATCTATGGAATGATTGGACGCCGGCCGAAATTAAAGACCGCCCGCGCATGACCATCGACTGGACCATCCAAAGCCGCGCCGAAAAGTGCGCCGTCACCGGCGAACCATTTCAGGAAGGCGACACATTTTACACCCTGCTTTTTGAGGAGCCGGCGGGGCTGCGGCGCGAAGACCTCAGCGAAGGGGCCTGGAAGGAGCGCAATGACAATCGGCAGCCTTTTTCCTTCTGGCGCTCGAAGTTCGAACCGCCGCCTCCGCCCGCGCCCGAGGCGATCGGCCGACAGACGGCGGAGGATTTGTTGCGCCGCTACATGGAAGAAACATCCGCCCAGCATGCCGCCGCGCGTTATCTGCTCGCGGCGATGCTGGAGCGCAAGCGCCTGCTCAAGGAGATCGACGCCAAACCCGGTTCCGACGGCCAGCTCACCCGTATTTACGAGCATACCAAGACGGGAGAGGTCTTCGTGATTCCGGACCCGGGGCTGCGGCTCGACCAAATCGAGCAGGTGCAGCAGGAGGTTTCGTCGTTGCTCGCGCCGGGGTAGGGAATACTGCAAAAGGCGGCGAAGAGAGTCGGCGGGCGCGGCAGCCATTGATTGCGGCAGGCGGGAATTTGGGTCAGCGTGCCCGGCATGTTGCGTTCCCTCCTCCTCCCCCTGCTCTTTTGCTGCGCCGCTGCCGTCCTGCACGCGGAAAAAATCGTCCTCGTGGCGGGAGGCGGCACGGCGGAGAAGGATGCGCCTGCCAGGGAGTGCGTTCTGCGCGAGCCATTTGGCGTGGAGTTCACCGCCACCGGCGAAATGGTCATTGTGGAGATGACGACAGGCTCGCGGGTGCTGAAGGTGGACAAGGCCGGTGTGCTCCGGGTGATCGGCGGCACTGGCGCGAAGGGCTACTCCGGCGACGGTGGTCCCGCGACTGCCGCGACGGTCAACGGCGTGCACAATCTGGTGATCCTGCCTGGCGGTGACCTCGTCCTGTCGGACGCCTTCAACAACACGCTGCGCAAAATCGAAGCGGGGACTGGGGTGATGACGTCGTTTTCGGGGAATGGCGAGAAAGGCTTCAAGGGCGATGGCGGGGCGGCCAGGGACGCGCTCTTTTCCTCGCCCATCCAGATCGCCCTGGATCCCGCCGGAAAGCGGCTCTACATCGCCGACATTGGCAATCGTCGCATTCGCCGGATCGAGATCGCGAGCGGGGTCATTGCGACCGTGGCCGGGAACGGCCAGGCGGGCGTGCCTGCCGATGGCGCGGAGGCGATGAGCGCGCCGCTGGTCGATCCGCGTGCGGTCACTCCCGACGCCTTGGGAGGTTTCTACATTCTCGAACGGAGCGGCAACGCCCTCCGCTACGTCGATCTCGCGGGCAGGATCAAGACGGTCGTCGGCAAAGGGGGAAAGGGCTTGAGCGGTGACGGCGGTCCAGGGATCCAGGCGACGATGACCGGCCCGAAGTACACGGCCCTCGATCGCGACGGCACGGTCCTCATCGCCGATGCTGAGAACAACGTCATCCGCCGCTACGATCCCAAGTCCGGTCAGATCAGTCGTGTGGCTGGCACAGGCAAGGCGGGAGCGGAGGGAATCGGCGGCGACCCGAAACAATGCGAACTGCGCCGTCCTCATGGCGTCACCGTCGGCCCCGATGGCATGCTTTACATCACCGACAGCTACAACGATCGCATTCTCAAGATTGTCCCCTGACGCCTGCCGGTGGTGCATGACGGGGCGGCCAGGCTGTGGTATCCAATGACGCAATGCCGCTACCCTGGTTCCAAGATCGTTTCCCGCTTTACCTCGCGCCCATGGCCGGGGTCACGGACACCATTTTCCGCCAGCTTTGCAAGGAGCAGGGCGCGGATGTCATGGTCACGGAGTTCGTCAGTGCCGAAGGGATTTTCCGGCGAAACGAGCGCACGCTGGAATATCTGGAGTTCGTGGAAGCGGAGCGCCCGGTCGGCGTGCAGCTTTTCGGAGGCGATCCGGTGCACCTCGGCGAAGCGGCGCGGATGGTCGCGGATTGGAAGCGACCGGATTTCATCGATCTGAATTTTGGCTGCCCGGTGAACAAGGTGGTCTCCAAAAATGGCGGTTCATCGCTGCTACGCGATTGCCCGCTGCTGGAGAAGATCGCGCTCGCGGTCGTGCAAGCCGCCGCGCCTTTGCCGGTCACGGCCAAGATCCGCATCGGGTGGAGCGAGGAGACGATCAACGCCACGACGACGGCGCGCTTGCTCGAAGACTGCGGGGTGCAGGCGATCGCCGTGCATGGCCGCACCAAGGAGCAAGGGTATGGCGGGGTGGCGGATTGGGACGTGATCGCCGAAGTGGCGGCGGCCGTGCGTGTGCCGGTGATCGGCAATGGCGACGTGGCCACTGCCGCGGACGCGGCCCGCCGCCTCAAGAGCGGCGTGCGCGGCCTGATGATCGGCCGGGCCGCCATGAGCACGCCGTGGATCTTCGGCGAGATTAAACACTATCTCGCCACGGGCCTGATCCTCCCATCGCCGAGCCTGGAAACGCAGTGGGGCCACATCGTCCGGCATTGCCGATGGAAGGTGGAGAAGATGGGCAGCGAACTGCACGCCATGCAGTGCATGCGCACCCGGCTCATGGCCTACTCGCGCGGCATGCCGGAGGCGAAGCACCTTCGAGCGCAATTTGCCCACGTGGCCTCGATCGCGGAACTGGAGGATATTGCCGGGGAGAGTCTGGGACGTGCGCTGGCGGGAAGCAGCGCCTAGTTGATCGTTGATAGTTGATAGCCCCGGGCGCTGGATCGATGCGTTCCCAGGTTGGAGGGACACCACGCGGCTGTCGGGAAGCGTTTCGCCCGCTCCACGCCGCTATCAACTATCAACTTTCAACTATCCACTACCCACTACTCCTCTCGCGGTACTCGCGCGACACGGCGACATACTTCTCCGCCCAGCCTTTGATGCCGGCCTGTTCCTCCAGGGAAAGGGTCCGTACGACTTTTGCCGGCGAACCCAGCACGAGGGAACCCGGCGGGATTTGCTTTCCACCTGTGACGAGCGCCCCTGCACCAATGATCGAGCGCGCGCCGATCTCCGCGCCATCGAGCACGATGGCGCCCATGCCGACGAGCACCTCGTCGGCAATCGTGCACGCATGCAGGATCGCCTTGTGGCCGATCGTCACAAGCTCGCCGACGTAGGTTCCATGGTCGTCGGACAGGTGCACGATGGCGCCGTCTTGCACGTTGGATCGCGGGCCGATGACGATGCGATTGATGTCGCCCCGCAGAACAGCCTGGAACCACACGCTCGACTCCTCGCCGAGGGTGACATCGCCCATGACATCGGCGCCCGGCGCGACGAATGCAGAGGGATGAATTTGGGCTTTTGCGTCCAGGTAAAGCGTGAGGCGATCGGCCAGAGTCATGGGAAAAATGTGAGAGCTGCGGGTGGCAAAATCAACCGCCAAGGCCGATGATTACAGGGTCTCGGCCCCTTAGGAAGAATCTGCGAGGAATTTGTTGACTTAAAATAGACAGGCTGGCATGACTCGCCGACTTCGCTGGTTGTCACCCCCAGCTCCAATCAATCAAATCCAAGGAAACACCAATATTCATGAACAAGGCAGAACTCGTTGAGGCCGTCCAAAAGACGCTCGGAAAAGAAACAAGCAAAGCGCATGCGGAACGCGCGGTGGAAGCCGTTGTCGAGGGCATCAAAGGCGGCCTGAAAAAAGGCAAGCCGGTGCAACTCGTGGGCTTCGGCACCTTCAAGGTCACCAACCGCAAGGCGCGTCTTGGCATCAATCCGAAGACCGGCGAGAAGATCAAGATCAAGGCTTCGAAGAGCGTGAAATTCGCCGCGGGCAAGGACTTGAAGTCCAAGCTGAAGTAAATTTCCCCCTCGCACCCGAGAAACCCCGTTTTGCTGACGCAAAACGGGGTTTCTCACGTACGGACGCGGCGTTGTCCTCTCTGTGGGCCTGTATCCTGCTTACACAGTATATTCTCAATAATGCCCCGGATCTCGTCCTCCATCGAAAAGAAAATCCTCGCCGGATTCGCGTTCGCGCTCGCGATTTCTATCGTGCTGAGCCTGGTCACGTACCTCCTGAATGCGCGGTTATTGGAGACGCGAAAGCGAGTCGTGGGCACTCCGGAACTCCTGCACGGCCTCACGAGCGAGCAGTTACTGGCTTTCAAGGAACAGGACGACGAGGCCCGCCGAAGCGCCCGAACCAACCTCGCCGTCGTCGTGGTGGGTTGTTTCTCCACCGTGGCCATCCTTGGATTGGTCTACGGACTGACCCGGCTCGACATGAACGCGCGGCGCCGGACCGAGGCATCGCTGCGCGAGGTCGAGGAATTCAAATCGCGCATGCTCGAGAGCAGCCGCGATTCGATCGACGTGCTCAGTATTGAGGGACACCTGCTTTCGACGAACGGCGAAGGCCAGCGCCGGATGGGGGTGGATGATTTCGAAAAGGTTCGCAACTCCGATTGGTCAGCCCTCTGGGAAAATGGTTCGCAAACTCTGGCCCGCGAGGCGTTGGCGGAGGCCCGCGCCGGCCGCACCGGTCATTTTCGCGGCTCCTGCCTGACTGAGCAGGGCGAGCCTCGAAAGTGGGACGTCGTGGTGACGCCGATCAACGATGCCGACGGCCGTCCGGACAAGCTTCTGGTGGTCTCGCGCGACATCACCGAGCGGCAGGCGGCGGAGGAGAAATTCCGCATCATTTTCGAACAATCGAGCGACGCGCATCTGCTCTTTGCGAAGGACACGATCATCGATTGCAATATTGCGGCCGTGCGTCTGCTCGGCTTTGAAAACAAGGAGGCACTGCTGGCGGTGCCGATGTCGTCGCTCTCGCCGGCCTGCCAGCCGGATGGTTCCGGCTCGATGGAGCGGGCCGCAGAGATTCGTCGCATCCTCAAGGAGAAGGGACGCTATGGATGCGAGTGGAACTTGTGTCGGCAATCCGGGGAGGAATTTCCCGTGGAAATCACGCTCACGATGGTGGAACTGCTGGGGCGGCGCGTGCAACTGGCGGTCTGGCATGACCTGACGGAGCGCAAGCAAGCCGAAGCCGCCCTGCGGCAGAGTGAGGAGCGGTTCCAGGCTTTCATGAACAACAGCCCGGTGGTCGCGTTCATCAAGGACGAGCAGGGCCGCATCCTCTACATGAACGAAGTCATGGAGCAGAGGTTTCAGGTCAATCTCGAGCAAATGTATGGCAAGACTGATCACGACTGGCTGCCGGCGGATATCGCCGACGCGGTGGGAGCCGTGGATCGGGAGGTGCTGGCGTCCGGCCAGCCGCAGCAGGTCATCGAATTGGTGCCGACACCGGATGGAGCGGCTCGCGAATGGCTGGTCATGAAGTTCTGCATCGGTGCGACCGATGGGTGCAAGATGCTGGGCGGGGTCGCCATCGACGTGAGCGAGCAACGCTCCGCGGAACGCGCCTTGCAGAACAGTGAGCGGTATTTTCGTGAACTGTTCGACGAGGCTCCCGTGGCCTACCACGAACTCGATCTCGACAACCGCATCACGCGGGTCAATGCGACCGAATTCCAGATGCTGGGGTATTCCTCGGAGGAAATGGTCGGGCGCCCGATTACCGACTTCATTCTTGGGCAGGGACTGGGCGCCGGGCCGGCGCCGGATGATGAGTTGCAGCACGGCTCCACCGAGCGCATCTTCCGCCGCAAGGACGGGCGCAAGGTGCCGGTCCTCATGCGTCAGACGCTCATGACCGATGGCGCCGGCAGTGTGTGCGGCATGCGGGCCACGCTGCAGGATATCAGCGCTCTCAAGCGCAAGGAACAGGAACTCCGCTACGCCGAGGAAAAGTACCGCAGCATTTTCGAAAACGCCATCGAGGGCATCTTCCAGACGACGCCCGAGGGCAGCTACATGAGCGTAAACCCGGCGCTCGCGATGATCTACGGTTACGATTCACCGGACCATCTCATGAGCACCGTCACGCATATTGCACGGCAGCTCTACGTCCGCCCTGGGCGCCGGGCCGAGTTTGCGGCGATCATGCAGGAAAGAGGGTCCGTGAGTGACTTCGAGTCGCAGATCTACCGGCGCGACGGCTCGATCATC
This sequence comes from Chthoniobacterales bacterium, assembly GCA_038228205.1. Taxonomy (GTDB): domain Bacteria; phylum Verrucomicrobiota; class Verrucomicrobiia; order Chthoniobacterales; family Chthoniobacteraceae; genus Chthoniobacter. The sequence goes on along the minus strand of JBBRPL010000068.1, from coordinate 18,261 downwards.
TGGATCTCCGAGCGGGCGCGAACGGTGCGCGACGGCGACGGAAAACTGCTCTATTACGAAGGCACGGTGGAAGACGTGACCGCGCGCCGGGAGGCGGAGGAGGCGGTCAAGAAGGCGCGCGACGCGGCGCTCGAATCAGCCCGGCTCAAGTCCGAATTCCTGGCCAATATGAGCCACGAAATTCGCACTCCCATGAATGGCATCATCGGCATGACCGGGCTCCTGCTCGACACCGAGATGTCGGCGAAGCAGCGCGATTTCGCGCAGACGATCTCCTCGAGCTGCGATGCTCTGCTGACCATCATCAACGACATTCTGGACTTCTCGAAAATCGAGGCGGGCATGCTGGTCTTCGAGGAGATCGACTTTCAATTGGGCTCCGTGGTCGAAGGTTCGGTCGAACTCCTGGCGGCGCGCGCCGCGACGAAAGGGATCGAACTGGCCTCCCTGGTGTTTAGCGACGTGCCGACCTGTCTGCGGGGCGATCCCGGCCGCTTGCGGCAGGTGCTGACCAACCTGATCGGGAATGCGGTGAAATTTACCGACCATGGGGAGGTCGTTGTCCGGGCGAATTGCCAGGAAGCGGATGACACTCACATTACCGTCCGTTTTTCCGTGACGGATACCGGGATCGGGATCGACCAGAAGGGACAGGACAGGCTCTTCCAGGCTTTCGTCCAGGCGGACGGCTCCACGACACGCCGTTTTGGCGGCACCGGGCTGGGCCTGGCCATTTGCAAGCAGCTCGTCGCTCTCATGGGCGGGGAGATCGGGGTGACGAGCGAGTTGGGCAAGGGTTCGACGTTTTGGTTCACGGCGCGTTACGAGAAGCAGGCCGGTGGAGGCATGGGAACGCCACGCCCCGGCAAGTTGGAGGATGTCCGTGTCCTGACGGTCGATGACAACGAGGCGAACCTCGCGATCCTCCAGCATCTTTTCAGTAGCTGGCAGATGCGCGAACAGCAGGCGCCCAACGCCGCGGATGCGCTCGCCCTCCTCAATGCCGAAGCCGCGCGCGGTAAAGCGTTCGAACTGGCGGTGCTCGATATGCAAATGCCGGGCATGGACGGACTGGAACTGGCCCGAATGATCAAGAAGGACCCGCGCTTCGCCACGACACGGATCGTCATGCTCACCTCCGTCGATCGGCAATCGGATCCCGAGGTCTTGCGCGAGAACGGTGTCGACGCCTATTTAACCAAACCGGTCAAGCAATCCCAGCTTTTCGATTGCCTGACCACGGTCATGTCAAGCGACGTCGAAACGCGAGAGATCAAGTCCGGATTGGTCGCGTTGCGGGAACAACCCGAAGTCCTCCCATCGATACCGGCGGCGCAACTGCGGATCCTCATCGCCGAGGATAACCCCGTGAACCAACGGGTGGCGCTCTTCCAATTGCAAAAGCTGGGCTATCTGGCCGACGTGGTGGACAATGGCCGTCTGGCGTTGCAAGCGCTGGCGAAGGCGCATTACGACGTCGTCTTTATGGATTGCCAGATGCCGGAACTCGACGGTTACGAGACGACCCGGGATCTGCGGGCCATCGAAGGCGAGGATCGGCACACCTGGATCATCGCCATGACCGCCAATTCGCTCGAAGGCGATCGTCAAAAGTGCCTCGATGCGGGCATGGACGATTACGTGAGCAAGCCCGTAAAGCCCGAGCATCTCCAGTCCGCGCTCAGCCGGTTTACCGGGATGCGGGCCGTCCAGAAAGAAAGCCGTGAGACCGGATCGGCGGGCACCATTGATCTGAAGATCATGGCCGGTTTCCGCGAGATGGATGTCGAAGGAGAGGACAGCCTGCTCGACAAGTTGATCGACGTCTTTATCGAGAATACGCCCCGGGTGCTGGGAGAAGCGCGCACCGCACTGGCGCGCCGGATGAGCCCGCAACTGGAACGTGCCGCCCACACGCTGAAGGGGAGTTGCAGCAATTTTGGCGCGGAGCGCATGCGAGTCGCGTGCGAGAAGCTGGAAGCCGTGGCTCGTGAGGGGGAACTGGAAGGGGCGGGACACTTGATCGCCGAAGTCGAAAAGGAATTTGAATGCGTGCGTCTCGCGCTGGAGCATGAGAAACACGCGTGTGCCGCATGAAAATCCTCATCGCTGAAGACGACCCCGTATCCGTGAAGGTCCTGCAATACACCTTGCAGCACTACGGCCACGAAGTCGTTGCTGCGGCGAGTGGCACCGAGGCGTGGGAAGTCTTCGACCGCGATCCGGTGAGGGTGATCGTGAGCGACTGGATGATGCCGGGCATGGATGGCCTCGAGTTTTGCCGGAAGGTGCGTGACCGCCCCAAGACCGATTATACCTATTTCATCCTCCTGACCGCGAACAACACCGGCCGGGAAAACCTGCGCAAGGCGATGGACGCCGGCATCGATGACTTTCTCGCCAAGCCGTTGGACCGTGAGGCGATCCTGATGCGGTTGCGGGTGGCGGAGCGCATCCTGGAGTTCACCACGCAAATCCGGCAGCTCAAGGAACTCATCCCGATCTGCATGTACTGCAAGCGCGTCCGCGACGATACCAACTACTGGGACCAGGTCGAAACGTACATCCACACGCACACGGGCAGTAATTTCAGCCACGGCATCTGTCCAGATTGTTTCGACAAGCAGATGGGTCCTTACGCCGCCGAAGGATTGACCATCACGCCACTGCCTTAAAAAGTTTCTGGTTTCGAGTTTTCTGCTGCCCAGTTCGCGTTGCGTTCGGGGCAACCAGAAACTTCAAACCTGAAGGCGTGCTAGCTAGCCGTGGATGATGAGCTGGATATCTTCCGGAAGGCCGGCGGCGACGCGCTCCACGACATTGCCTTTGAGCAGCTTCGCCATGGTGAAGCGGTGCTGGGCCCCGAGCATGAGGTAATCCGCGCCAAGCGTGGCCGCGAGATCGAGGATGGTGGCGGCGGGATCGAGACTCACGATATAGACGGGCAGAACCGGCACATTGTACTCTTCTCCCAGCTTGAGGACGAGCGCCATGATGGCGGAAGCTTGGGGATCGTCCTGCCAGCGCGGTCGGCCGCCCTGGCTGGTTGGACCGCCGAGGAAGACGGCGAGTTCCTTGACGTAGAGCACATAAAGCGTGGCCTTTTTTGCCGCCGCAAAATCCAGGGCGAAGCGTAAAACGGGCGTGGCGCCGCGCGCGGCGACGAGGATCTTCTGGCCTTCCTCACAGCGAGGCCGCCATCGGCTGACGACTTCCGGGGAAACGAGTTCGGCGACCTCTTTGGAGACCGTGATCGTACTCAGCCCGGTGATCCGGTGGGAATAGGCGCGCACCGCGAGGCCCACCCCCACGACACAGATGGCGAAGAAGAGGGCATGCGAGATCGTATAGGCAATCGTCAGCCAGACCGCGAAGAGGATGAGGAAGGTCAGACCCATGAGTCCGCGCTCCCACCACCGCATATCGAGGCGGCGATTCACGGTGCAGGAACCGAGGTTGACGGTGATCGCGCCCACGACGCCGATCGCGTAAAGGCTGGCCAGCGCTTCGAAATCGCCGGTCACCACGAGGATGAGGACGGGCAGCAGCGTGGCGAGGATGAGTGGGATGGTCGGCACTCCGTAACGATTCAACCGGATGAGCGGGCGCGGGAATTCGCCGTCGAGCGCCATCATGTAGAAGACGCCGATCACGGCGACGATGGCAGTATTCACCGCGCTCAGCAGGAGCACGCCGAAAACCACGCCCACGACCACGCCGATGACCACGCCCGGCACATGACCGAAGGACAGCGTGGCGTAGTGCTCGCCGAGGAACCGCAACATGTCGTCGCGATGGGCAACCAGTTGCGGCGCGAAATCGCGGGGCAGGGAGAGCATGGCCCATCCGAGAAGAGTGGTGCCAACCACAACCTCGACGGCGACGACGAGGAGCGCACGCGTGGCCGTTTTCCGAACTCGAGGAGCAGCGGCCGTGGCGTCCGGGTCGAGCTTCATGACGCCGGTCATGTTGGCGATGGCTTCGACGCCGCTGAGGGCGAGGATCACTTTGACAAACGAGACCCATACGTGGCCGAACCCCTCGGTAGGTCGATCGAGATTGGCCGTGCCGAGATGCGGCGCACTGAGCGCAATGAGAAGGACCACCACCGCGACCGTCGGCACGGCCATGATGATCGACATCGTGCCGCTGTGTTTGGGGCCGAAAAAATTGACCGCGCCCAGGAGGACGATGGTCAGCATCGTCATGCTGGCGATACTCTTGGGAGCGAGCCCGAAATAACTCATCGCGGACCAACCGCTCAGCGCCGCCGTGACGAGAAAGTTGGCGATCAGTAACAGCGCGCCGACGGAGGCCAGCAGCCGGCTTTGCTCGCGAGCCGCCGAATAGACGCCGCCGCCATCGGGAAAATTGCGGCAGACGATGGCGTAGTTGTAACCCACCACGGCCGTCAGGGCGCAGACGGCGAGGATGATCGGAAAGGACGTGAACCCGGCGGCGGCGAAGGCCAGGCCGATGACGTAGGCCTTGCTCGTGCCCCAGTCTCCATAGAGCAGCGCGGCGGCGCGCTCCCAATTGACGTTGCGCGGACGGTGGGCCTGGGTGGAAAATTCGGACACAGCGCGATGGTTGTAGGCGGTGCCTGCGACGGGGTCAACGCGCCGCCCAGTGGACGCACGATTGAGTTGCGGCGAATTCTTCCATCCGGCACCCTGAACCGTTCATGCACGAGCAACGCAGTTCATCCTCACTCATCCGTTCGATTGGCGCGCTGGGAGTCGTGTATGGGGACATCGGCACCAGCGTCCTTTACGCATTCAAGGAATGTCTTCAGCACGGTCTGTCCACGGACGGCGAGATCATCGGTGTCCTCTCCCTCATTATCTGGAGCCTCTTCATGCTCGTGTCGGTGAAGTATCTCGCGATCATCATGCGGGCCGACAACCAGGGCGAAGGCGGCATCCTCGCGCTGCTCTCCCTGGCTTTTCCCAAGGACGCCCGGAAGCACGGCCTGGCGGCTGGCGGAATGATCGCCATCGGGATCGCCGGGGCGTCGCTGCTTTACGGAGATGGCGTCATCACGCCCGCGATTTCAGTGCTGTCCGCGGTCGAAGGCCTGCTCCTCGCGACGAACAAGATCGAGCCCTTCATCATTCCTCTCACCCTGGGCATCCTCGTGGGTCTTTTTGCCGTGCAATCCAAGGGCACGGGGGCGATCGGCCGGTGGTTCGGAGGGGTGATGCTCTTGTGGTTCTCCATCCTCGCCGTGCTCGGGATCATGCATATCCACGACAGCCCGATCGTGCTGCACGCGCTGAACCCGGTCGAGGGTTTCCACTTTCTGGTGGACCATGGAAAAGCATCGCTGGTCATCATGGGCAGCGTTTTCCTCGTGGTCACCGGCGGGGAGGCCCTCTATGCGGACATGGGCCATTTCGGACGCGGGCCCATCGCGCGCGCCTGGACCTTCCTTGTCTTCCCCGCGCTGATTTTGAACTATCTCGGTCAAGGCGCTCTCGTCTTGAGCAATACCGCGGCCCGCGCGAATCCGTTTTTCCACATGGCTCCGGGCTGGGCGCTTTATCCACTCATTGCGCTTGCCACCACCGCGACGATCATCGCGTCGCAAGCCCTTATTTCCGGCGCGTTCTCGCTGACCATGCAGGGGATTCAGATGGGCTACATCCCGCGGATGGAGATTCTCCATACTTCCGGCGAAGCGCACGGGCAGATCTACATCCCGAAGTTGAACATCCTTCTCGCCATTGGCTGCGGGGCTCTCGTCATCGGCTTCCAAAACAGTTCCGCGCTGGCCAGCGCCTATGGCATCGCGGTGACGCTCACCATGCTCGCGACGACGGCGATATTTTTCTTTGCCTCCCAGCGACTCTGGAATTGGGGTCCGGTGAAGGCTGGGCTGACTTGTCTGCTTTTCGGTTCGATCGAGGCCATTTTCTTCGCGGCCAATTCGCTCAAGATCACCCACGGCGGCTGGTTTCCGCTCGCCTCAGGCGGTCTCATTTTCCTCGTCATGACGACGTGGAAAAAGGGCCGCTCCAAACTGCAGAAGAGCCTCCCCCCCGGCATGCCGCTCGATGACTTCATCGCCTCGATCAGCATCGCGGGAACGCTCGACGAGCATAACAAGCTGCATCGCAGCCAGGGTACCGCGGTCTTCCTCGCGGGAAATCCGAACGGGACGCCCAATGCGCTCATCAAGAACATCAAGCACAACCAGATCCTTCATCGGCAAAACATCATCCTGACCATCGTCACCGATCCAAGCCGTCCCCACGTCCCTCCGACGGAACGCGTCGAACTCAGCGACCGCACGGAAGGATTTTTTCGGATCATCGCCAGTTTTGGCTTCATGGAGAGTCCGCACATCGATGAGGTCATCCGTGCCGTGGGAGAGAAGGGGTTGGTCATCCATCGCGACAAAACCACCTTTTTTGTCGGCAAGGAGCGGATCGTCGTGCTGGCCAAATCGGGGATGTCACCGTGGCGGGAACACCTTTTCGCGTTTTTGAGCAAGCATTCCGAGAATGCCGCGGATTTCTTTCAACTCCCGCCGGACCGAGTTTACGAGGTCAGCCAGGTGGTGGAGATCTAGGGAAAGTAACCAGTAATCAGTGGGCAGTGATCAGTAAATCTGCCGCTGCATCGCTTTGGAACACTGATTACTCTCCAGACTGGTCCGCGGGTGATCGCGCGGCGAAGAGTCGCCAGCACGCGAGAAAGCCGTTTGCGAAATCCTCGGGCCGCGCGTCCGTCCAGCGCTCGACCTGGTCGAGCGTGAAAAAGCCGCCCGTTTCAATTTCCGCAGGATGAAGCTTGAACGGGCCTTCGTGGGCGGCTCGATACAGCCGGACGTGTTCCCAGCCAGTTTGCTCTGTGGCCGGGAGTGATCCGATCTCCTCGACGGGCGCAGAAACACCGAGTTCCTCCTCCAACTCCCGCGGCGCCGTTTCCTCGTAGGTCTGCCCGGCATTCACGTGACCCGCGGCACTCGAATCCCACCGCCGGGGATGCATGTCCTTCCAGCGGGAGCGGCGTTGCAGGAAGAGTTCACCGCGGGCATTGAAGACGAAAATGTGGACGGCACGGTGGAGCAGTTTCTGCCGGTGGACTTCGTGCCGGGACATCTGGGTGGTCACTCGATCCTCGCCATCCACGACGTCGAACATCTCCCCGTGAATGTCCTGGGCATGCGCGGCCCCGGTTGGCGCGGATGAGCCCGTGACGAAATTGGTCAGGGCGATCCATTGCTCGAGTGAGAGTTCCTCCGCGCGGCACGTCTCCAGCACGCCGAGGTGCGCGCACAGGGCGGGCCAATCGATCCCATTGCTGGCGAGCATCTTGCGCAGTTGCTTGCGGCGCTGGGAAAAGCCCTGTTTAACCAGCGTCGTGAAACGCGGCCCGTCGCACGCGGGCACTTCATCGGGCGGGCGAGGGGTGAAAATGACAATGCCGGATTCGATGGTCGGCGCTGGAGTGAATACGCTCCCCGGCAGGGTGCGCAGATACTTTACCCGCCACTGCCGTCCGATGAGCAGAGTCAGCGCTCCATAGGCCTTGGTGCGCGGTTTCGCGGAGAGGCGCTCGGCCAGTTCCTTTTGCAGGGTGAACACGAGCGTGCTCACCGGGCTCGGCTCGGCGGTGTAAGCAAAGAGGATCTGGCTGGAGACGTAGTACGGCAGGTTGCCCAGCACTTTCACCGGGCCGCGGGCGAAGAGTTCCCGGACGTCGAATTCCGTGGCGTCGCCATGGATGATCTCCACGTCGGGAAAACGCTCGCGGAGGAACTTGACCAGCCGCCCATCCTTTTCGATGAGCAGCCCGCGGGGAGAACGGGGCAGGGCAAACTCCGTCAGCGCTCCCAACCCCGGCCCGAGTTCGACCCACGCCTCATCCGGCTGGATGTCGCTCTGCGTGACGATCCATTCCGCGAGATTCTGGTCGTGCAGGAAATTCTGGCCGAGGCTTCGCGTCGGCCGCATGCCGATCTGCGCGAGACTAGCCGTGATGGTGGAGAGCTTCATGGGCGATGGAGGTCTTAAACGCAAAGCCGCGCGACTGCGGGAAGGGACGTTTTTCGGCCGCGCGTGGGCGAGTTATTCCGTGTCGTCAGTGGCGCCTTTTTCGCGTTTGAGGCCGCGGAGTTTGCCTTGGATGAAGGCGTCGATGTCACCGTCCATGATATCGTCGATGTTGCTGCTCTCGACGCCGGTGCGGAGGTCGATGACTTTCTGATACGGTTGGAAAACGTAGCTGCGGATCTGGCTGCCGAAGGCGACATCGGCTTTTTCGCCGTAGGCGGCGTTGATGTCGGCGGCGGTTTTGTCGATCTCGATCTGCTGCAACTTGGCCTGGAGCATGCGCATGGCGGTGACCTTGTTTTTCTGCTGGCTGCGCTCGTTCTGGCACGCGGCGACGATGCCGGTGGGAAGGTGGCGGATGCGGACGGCGGTTTCGACTTTGTTGACATTCTGTCCGCCCTTGCCGCCGCTGCGGTAGGTGTCGACCTCGATGTCAGCTTCGTTGATCTCGATGGGGGCGCTCTCGGGGAGCTCGGGGACGACGTCGACCCCGGCGAAGGAGGTGTGCCGGCGCTTGTTGGCGTCGAAGGGGGAGATGCGGACGAGGCGATGGACGCCGCGCTCGGTGGCCAGGTATCCGAAGGCGAATTCGCCGGTGACCTGGACGGTGCAGGACTTGATGCCGGCTTCGTCGCCGAGTTGCATATCCATGACCTGGCTCTTGAAGCCGTGCCGCTCCATCCAGCGCTGATACATGCGTAGGAGCATATCGGCCCAGTCGCAGGACTCGGTGCCGCCGGCGCCGGAATTGATGGTGAGGAAGGCGTTGAAGCGGTCGTTTGGGCCGCTGAGGAGCATCTTGAGTTCGAAGTCGGCGAGAGCCTTCTGGATGGCCGCGTATTCTTTCTCGACTTCGGCGGCGCTGGCGGCGTCGCGGGCTTCCTGGGCGAGTTCGATGAGGACGGGGAGGTCTTCGTTCTGGCGCTCGAGGGCGAGGAGCGGGGTGATCTTGCCCCGGAGGGTGGAGACTTCCTCGACCTGTTTTTGGGCGCGTTCTTTATTGGACCAGAAGTCGGCCTCGGCCATCTGACCTTCGATTTCGGCTAGGCGGGTCTGAAGTTTGGCGAAGTCAAAGATACCTCCGGAGTTCGCCGACGCGGGTTTTGAGTTCGTTGGTGTTGATGCTGTTGAGATCGAAGGACATGGGGTTGGGAAAGTGGATGGTGGTTAGTGGAGAGTTGATGGGGATGGCGTGGAGGGCAAGTAATCAGTGCTCGTGCGGTCTGGGGTTGCTGTGGGGGCGCGGGTTGCGTAACGAAGGGCTCTCATGCCTACGGTTTCGGTTCAACGCGCTTTTGAAATGGCGCTTCAAGATTATCGGGCGGGACGTGTGGCCGAGGCGGATGGGATCTTGCAAGGGGTTTTGGCGGCGTGGCCGCAGCATGCGGGGGCGCTGCATTTGCTGGGTGTGATTGCGCATGCACAGGGGCGGTACGAGGCGGCGGTGGATTTGATTCGCCGGGCGATTGTGCTGAGGCCCGACCTTGCCGAAGCCCACTGCAACCTCGGGAGTGCGCTGAAGGAGATGGGGCAACTGGAGGAGGCTATCGCGGCTTACCGGCGGGCGATTGCGTTGCGGGCCAAATATCCCATCGCGCTCAGCAATCTGGGGGTGGCGCTGAAAGATGCCGGGCGGCTCGATGGGGCGATCGCGGTGTATCGGGAGGCGATTGCGCTGAGTCCGGACGATGCCGCAGCGCATGGAAATCTGGGGAATGCGCTGTGGGAAAATGGGCAACCGGACGAGGCGATCGAAGTGCTGCGACGGGCCATTGCGCTCGATCCGGGTTTCGCGATGGCGCATAACAATCTCGGCAATGCGCTGAAGGATCGGGGAGACCTGGATGAGGCGATCGCGGCGTATCGCGGGGCGGTGGCTTTGAGGGCCGACTATCCGGATGCGCACAGCAATCTCCTCTACACGCTCTACTTTCATCCGGGGTTTGATGGACGCGCGATCGCGGAAGAGCACCGAACGTGGAATCGCGAGCATGCGGAGGCGCTGGGGCAATGCGTGGCACCGCACGAGAACGACCGGACGCCCGATCGCCGGCTGCGGATCGGGTATGTATCGGCGGATTTGCGCGAGCATCCGGTGGGGCGTTTCATGCTGCCGCTGCTGGCGGGGCACGATCGTGGGAGCTTCGAGATTTTTTGCTACACGCAGGTGCGAAGGCCGGATGCGCTGACGGAGCGGCTCCGGGGCTACGCCGACCATTGGCACAGGATCGATGGCCAGTCGGATCAGCAGGTCGCGGGGCTCATTCGCGAACATGGAATCGATATTCTCGTGGATCTCTCGCTGCATATGGCGCGCCATCGGTTGCTGGTCTTTGCGCGCAAACCGGCGCCCATCCAGGTGACGTATCTCGCGTATGCTGGAACCTCGGGGCTTCGGACGATGGATTATCGGCTGAGCGATTTTTTCCTCGATCCGCCCGCGATGGACGAATCGATCTACTCGGAGCGGACGGTGCGGCTGCCGCAAACTTATTGGTGCTACGAGCCAATGGGGGCTCCGGCGGTCGGGGCGGTGCCCGCGCTCGACGCGGGTGGGATTACGTTTGGGTGTCTGAATAATTTCTGCAAGGTGACGACGCCGACGCTGGCGGCGTGGGCGCGCATTTTGCAGGGCGTGCCCGGGTCGCGGTTGTTGCTGCATGCGGCTGAGGGATCGCATCGGCAGCGCACCGTGGAGCGGCTCCAGGAATTGGGCGTGGATGGGCGGCGCGTGGAGTTTGTGGCGCATGTGCCCATGGCGGAATATCTCGAGCTGTATGGGCGGATCGATATTGCGCTCGATTCATTTCCTTGCGGTGGCGGCACTACTTCGTGCGATGCCTTTTGGATGGGAGTGCCGGTGATTTCTCTGCGAGGGGAGACCGCAGTGGGTCGTGCCGGGATGAGCCTGGCGATGAATTTGGGGTTGCCGGAATTGGTGGCACAGACGGTGGATGAGTATGTGCGAATGGCGTGTGATCTGGCAGCGGATCTGCCGCAGCTCGGGGCGCTGCGGTCTTCGTTGCGAGAGCGGATGGGGGCGTCGCCGTTGATGGATGCGCGAGGTTTTGCGCGAAATGTGGAGGGAAAATACCGCGAGATGTGGTGTGGATGGTGTGGAAGGGAGAGGAGTGACGGCGGTGGTGACGGCTAAGCTACCGCCCACAAATCGATGCCGCGACGGAGGGCTGCGACCCGCGCTGGGGTCAGCCGTGGAGGGGGGCGATCCGGGGGTGTCGCTCGCCAAGCTCGCTCGACCCCCGGCTAATGGCTGTGAACCCTTCGGGTTCCAAGAGCGGTCACATTCGAATCCTGTCGCCCGGCACCTTCGGCCCGCAGATGTTGTGGTGCAAGCCATCCTGGCTGCGTCGGGTGCAGGCAGGCTGGGAAGCCTGCACCGCAGGGCTTGGGCTCCGGCCGCCTTTCGCCCACTGATATTGGGGCTGCGACGGAGCGCAGACCCTCCACGGACCGCGGTCCCCCCACGTGGCGCTGCCCCTTCGAGGCGGGCCTCAGTGGTTGAGGCGCATGCGGGCTTTGTCGGGCTTGGGAGCCTCGATGCGGTAGATGGTCTCGCCTTCCTTCATGAGGTCGAGGCGGTCGCGGGCGACGAGGCCGACGTACTCGGGGTCGTGCTTGAGCAGTTCTTCGATGCGGGTGTTGCGCACGAGGAGCTGGCGCTCTCTCTCGACTTCGGCCTTGAGCTGGTCAACGCGGGTCTGCTGGTCGCGGCGTTTGGAGACTTCGGGCAGGAACCGGTAGGCGCAGATCATCGCTACGACGAGGACAATCAGCACGAATAGCAACCGGTTGAGGGAATGCCAGATTCCCCCAGACGGTGGGGAGGTTTGGAAGTGGCCTTGGGCCGCGCTCACTCAATGCATCTTACCGCCATAAATGGCGTTGTCACCAAGTTCCTCTTCAATTCGCAAAAGTTGATTGTACTTCGCCACCCGGTCGGTGCGGCTCAAGGAACCGGTTTTGATCTGCCCGGCGTTTGTGGCGACGGCGATATCGGCGATCGTATTGTCTTCGCTCTCGCCGGAACGATGGGAGATGACGGCGGTGTATTTGTTTTCCTTGGCGAGCTCGATGGCATCGAGGGTCTCGGTGAGGGAACCGATCTGGTTCACCTTCACGAGGATGGAATTGGCGGTGCCGGTCTCGATGCCTTTTTTGAGGAACGCAACATTGGTCACGAAAAGATCGTCACCGACGATCTGGGTGGTGGCGCCGAGGCGATCGGTGAGTTTCTTCCAGCCGGCCCAATCGTTTTCGGCGCAGCCGTCTTCGATGGAGATGATGGGGAACTTTTTCTGGAGTTCGACGTAGTACTCGACGAGTTCCTCGGAGCTGCGCCGGGAGCCGTCTCCTTTCTTGAAGACGTAATCCTTCTTGGTTTTGTCGTAGAATTCCGAGGAGGCGGCATCGAGGGCGATGAAGACGTCCTTGCCGAATTTGTAGCCCGCTTTTTTGACGGCGATGCCGATGGTTTCGAGGGCGTCGTTGGCGTCGTTGAAGTTCGGGGCGAAGCCGCCTTCGTCGCCGACGGCGGTGGAAAGGCCGCGGCCTTTGAGCACGCTCTTGAGGGAGTGAAAGATTTCGGTGCCGGCGCGGAGGGCCTCGGAAAAGCTGGGGAAGTTTTTCGGCACGACCATGAATTCCTGGAAGTCCACGGGCGCGTCGGAGTGGGCGCCGCCGTTGACGATATTCATCATGGGGACGGGGAGGACCTTGGCGTTGGGTCCGCCGATGTATTTGAAAAGGGAGAGCCCGAGCTGATTGGCCGCGGCTTTGGCGGTGGCGAGGGAGACGGCCAGGATGGCGTTGGCGCCGAGCTTCGCCTTGTTGGGCGTGCCATCGAGGGCGATCATGGTTTTGTCGATCGAGACCTGGTCGAGGGCGTCGAAGCCTTCGATGGCATTGGCGATGGATTTGTTGACGTTGGCAACGGCCTTGGTGACGCCTTTGCCCTGGTAGCGATCTTTGACACCGTCGCGGAGTTCCCAGGCTTCGTGTTCACCCGTGCTGGCGCCGCTCGGGACGATGGCGCTGCCAATGGCTCCGCCGGCGAGGACGACGTCGGCTTCGACCGTAGGATTTCCGCGGGAATCGATGACCTGGCGGGCGTGGACTTCAACGATGGTGGTGAGAGGCATAGGAATTTATGATTTGCGATTTACGAATGATGATTTCCGAGAAGGCCGCGCGAACCGTGGGCGGGGCGGTGCCGGCGAAGACAGCGGGGTTGCATAGGGGGTGGAGGGGCTGTTGGCAAGCCTGTTTGCGGGGTGGGGAGGCGGAAGAGGGGGAAGTGCTCAGTTCTCAGTTCTCCGGGAGCGATGTTGCTCGTGGGAGAGGGGTAGGCGCAGTGACTGAGCACTGAGAACTGAGCACTGGCCACCCAGCACCTGGCCCTTCGCACCGCGGCTACTTCGCTTTGCCCAACTGCGCGAGGTAGGCGAATAGGTCGCGCTGGTCTTCGGGGGAGAGATTGTCGGTCAGGCCGGCGGGCATCAATGAGCCGATGAATTCGCGCTTGGTGATGCTGGACTGGGCGACGGTGTGTTCGGCGCCGGCGGGGTCGCGCAGGGTGATTTCGGAATCGTTGCCGGCGACGATGATGCCGATGAGCTCTTCGCCTTTCTTGGTGGTGAGGCGTATGGTTTCGAAGCCTTCTTTCACTTCGCGCTGGGGCTCGAGGACGGTGCCGATGATGAATTCCAAGGGCTGGGCGCTGCCGATGGCGTCGAGAGCGGGGCCGATCTTGCCGCCTTCGTCGCCCACGTGATGGCAGGTGAGGCAGGCGAGTTCGGCGCGGTGAAAGACTTTGCGGCCATTCTCGGCGTTGCCGTGGGCGCGGACGTCGGCGGCGGTGCTTTCCAGGACGTAGGGAGAGGCGCGCTGGCGGCCGAAGATCGGCACGATGGGGATGCCATTTTGCTGAACGACTTTTTTGGCGGCAGGGGGTGCGGGCGCGGCTTTCGGCTTGTCGAGGGTCTTGATGAGTTCGAGCCAATCGGCGGGCCAACCGGAATTGCCCTTGGCGAGCAAGGGTTCCCACTGCGGTTTCAAGACGGTGGTGGCGGCGTAGAGGGCCGTGTCGATGAAGCGGTCGCGCGGCTGCTTCGCAGCGCTGAGGATGACGACCATCGACTCGGCGCGCGGGATATTGGCGGCGGCGACGATGGCGGCGAGGCGGAGGCGCGGATCGGCGTCGTGCGCGAAGTCGGCGAGGGGCTCGAGCGGGTCATAGTCAAGGGGCAGGCGGTCGAACCAGCGGGAGAGCGTGGCGGCGGCATACATGCGGGCTTCGGGCGTCTTCGCGGCGAGGACGCGCTTGAGGAGGGGAAGCTCGATGGTCTCATGGGCCTCGAAGATGCCGAGGGTCTGGAGGAGTGCGAAGTCGAGGTCGGGGGCGTTCGGATCGAGCTGCTGATACCAGGCTCGCATGGCGGTGGTGACGGCGGCGGTGTCACCGCCGAAGAGGATGAGCTTGGCTTGTTCGCGCGGGTAGCGGTCGGGGACGCGGAGGAGTTCGGCGAGGGCGGTGAGGCGGGGGACTGTCGTGCTGCTGGCCTGCGGCGATGCGGTGAGGATGGGCGGCGGGGTGAGGAGGGGGCGGCCTTTGTAGGTGACGCGCCAGATGCGGCCGTGGGCTTTGTCGCGGTCGGGATGGCGGAAGCTGGCCTGGTAGTGCCCGATGATGGGGTTGTACCAATCGCAGATGTAGAGGGCGCCATCGGGGCCGAGTTTGACGTCGACCGGACGGAAGCTGCCGTGATCGCTCTGGACGAGCGGGGGCAGGGTGGGGTGATCCTCCACCTTCATGCCGGCCCCGTCGGTTGAATATTTCAGAGTCCAGACGGCGTTGTTGATGTAGCCGCCGGTGACGAGCGCGCCCTGCCATTCGTCGGGGAAGTGAGCGCTTTCGATGATCTCGGGGTTGCTCGTCTTGCGGCCGCGGCCGGTCGCCCAGATGTTATCGCGGCGACCTCCCTGGAAGCCGCGGATCATCTCGGGGACAGGGTAGTACATGGTGCCGGTATTGCCGGCGGAGATGAGCGGCACGGCCCATTTGGTGAAGGTCCAGCCCCAGGGATTCTGCGGATCGGCGGCGCCGCCGAAGAATGCGTCGAGCCGCTGCTGGTGAGGGCGGTAGCGCCAAAGGCCGGCTTGATCGAGGCCCACGACGCCGTAGGGAGTCTCGACGCGGGCGAAGCCGTGGAGGCCCTGGCAGAACATGAGTTCACCGCCGGGCGACCAGCGGAAGGAATTGATATTTTGATGATTGTCGCCGGTGCCGAAGCCGCGCAGGACGACCTCACGCTTGTCGGCGATGCCATCGCCGTCGGTGTCGGTCATGAGCCAGAGCTTGGGCCCTTCGCTGACGTACACCGCGGAAGATTTCTGGTTCTGGTTATCCGTGGCGGAGGCCGTATCTGAGTTCGAGGACGTTACTGCGGCGATTTCGATGCCGGTGGGGATCATCAGGCCGTCGGCGAAGACGGTGACTTTATCGGCGTAGCCGCCGTGTTTGGTGTCTTCGAGGATCCAGACTTTGTCGTTGGGGATTTCGCCGGGCTTGAGCTGGGGATAGGTGGTGCTGCCGATGACCCAGAGGCGGCCGCGGGCGTCCCAGCGCATCTGGATGGGCTTCATGACGCCTTCACGCTCCGAGGCGAAGAGGTTGATCTCGAAGCCGGGGGGGAGTTTGAAGGAGGCGAGTTCGGCTTCGGGGGCGTCGTGATTGGGGGTCTGGCCGGAGGCGGCAGATGCCCCGAATGAAGCGATCGCGGACAGCAAGAGCAACGCGGTCGCAGAGCGTCCCGCGCGCACAGGCGGGACTCCCGTGTTGGAGGGCGCTGCTCCGTCGGCGCCCACGCTGTCTCCGCCTTCGCCAGCGGACCGGAGGACCGCGCTACCCGGAGCCTTACGCTCGGCGCTGAATGAAAAGGGATACGTGCTCATGGCTGGGCGAGTTTGGCGGCGAGGGCGTCGATTTCCTTTTCTTTGGTGGCGAGGAGGGTGAGGAATTGTTCGCGCTCGGGCGGGAACCAGCGTTTGCTCGGGTCGAGGTGATCGCGGCTGCTCGGCTGGTTGATGCGGTCGCCGGAGAGGAAGGCCCAGTTTTGGATTCTCCAGTAGTCGAACCAGAAGCGGTTTTTGGCGCGGATTTCCTGGAGGAGGGACTGCAATTCGGGTGAATCTGGCCTCGAAATCGTCGCGGCGGCGGCCAGTTTCATTCCCAGGACGACAGCCAGATCGCCGTGGCCGGCCTCCGTCAAATGAACGCCGTCGCGCTGATCGTGATGGTCGATAGAGCCAGCCAACTTTCTCGAATCAACGAAGAGAGCGTGTTGAGCGGTGGTGAGTTGGTTGATGGCTTTGGTGTAATCGAGCAGAACGGGCTCGTGCTCCGCCTGGGAAAATCCGATGGGAGCCACGATGACGACGCGTCTTTTCCCGGCGCCGCTGAAGCGCTCGATGAGCTTCCCGTAGGCGGCGATGAACTCCGGCAGCTTCTCCTTTCCAGCGAGGCTTTCCATCTGTCCGAACTGCGCGATGACGACGGTGGCGCCGATCTTGTCGAATTGCTCCTCCCAGGTGGGAAAGTTCAGGTCGCGGCGTTGTTCGAAGACCGTGTCGCCTTCCCACGCCAGACTGCGAAAGCGCAGATGGTAATCGGGTAGAGCGCGGGTGAGGAGGAGTTCGAGGTAGCCGCATTCGTCGGCGACGACCATATCCTCGCCGCCGACGAGGGCGATGATGTCACCCTTTTTGAGGAACGGCTCGGCGGCCTGGGCCGGTGTTCGCGACAGGAAGAGGGAGATGAAGATGAAGAGGGAGAGGAGGGGGCGCACGGGGAGGAAGGTTATCGCTGGGGACGATCCGTGAGGCGAGGAAAACGTAGGGTGAAGGCGAAAGGATGAAGGCAGAAGGATGAAGGATGAAGAGATTAGGGAAAAGTATTTTGGGGACGATTTGCGAAATCGGACCGGGTCAGCGGACGGGAGTGCTTTGAACCGCCCGCATTGACGCGCTCATGCACAGCGCCAGTTTGATGCGCCGCGCTCGATGCGCGAGAGAAGGGTTTCCGGCGGGACGTTGATGCTCCTAGAATTTCTCCTTCGTCGCGTTCCATGGCCCGCAGCGACTCTGGACCCCGGCGCGTCGAGCGGCAGCGGCGATGCCGGCCTTCAAACTCATCGTTTCGGATGCTCCGCGTCACCGCCGCCTGCGGAGATCAGAGGTCTTCGCTCACTTGGAATGTCGACGAAGAGAGAGCGTCAACTGACGGCGCAACTACTTCTTGTAGGCTTCGATCTTGATGATCTCGGCGACGCGGTCGCCGTGCTCGGTGGGCAAGTCGACCCGGTCCCCGACCTTGTGGCCGATGACGGCCTGGGCGAGCGCGCTCTGGTAGCTGATGATGCCTTTTTCCGGGTCGCCGTCCCAGGCGCCGAGGATGGTGTAGATATCGGTGACGTCGCCGGGGACTTCCTTGAGGGTGGCAATGGTGCCGATCGAAACGGTGTTGATATCGGCGTTGGCGAAATCGGTGCCGCGGGCCAGCGACAGGTCGCGCTCGGTCTCGGCGCGGCGGCGCCCGAGGACGCGTTGCATTTCCTTGGCGGCCTTGAACTCGAAGTTTTCGCGCAGATCGCCGTAGCTGCGGGCGATGGAGATTTCCTTCACGTTTTCGGGGATCTTCTTGTTCACGAGTTCGTCGAACTCGGTCTTCCGCTTTTCGAGGCTCTCCCAGGAGACGATGAGGGTTTCTTGCTTGGTGTCGCTGTCGCCCGAGACGAGCGCCTGCATCTCGGGGTAGACGCGGATGATGCGGCCGAGAAGGGAGCGCTTGTTCAATTCCTCGAAGACGGGGGTGCGCATCAGCTTTTGCATGGCGTCGCGCAGCTCTTCGTGCGTGGCGGCGGCGATGAGGTCGGTGAGGAGTTCCTTGTCGTTGAGGAGCAGGTCGTGGAGGCGGCGGTCGCGCTTGGTCTCGTCGAACTGGTCGCGCTCGAGGGCGCCGACGATGGCGCTGAGGAGGCGGGGGTTCATCAGGTCGGCAAAGACGCCTTCGCGTTCCTTGCAGAGCCAGATGAGGGACTCGGAGGTGATGGAGTGTTCGCGGATGAATTTGTCGAGGCCGTTGAGCAGGGCGTCGAGTTTGCCTTTCTCCTCGAGGAGACGGGCG
>JBBRPL010000067.1:0-44265 GCA_038228205.1 Chthoniobacterales bacterium | reverse complement strand
GGTGGAGAAAATCTCGAAGCCGGTGCCGTCGGGATTGCAGCGCATGATCGAACCCGTCTCGGTCGATGCGACCTGGGTCCCTTCCTTGGTCTTCACATTGATCGCGCGATCGCCGATGGAGAAGTAGAGCTTGCCGTCAGGGCCGAAACGCAAGCCATGCATGTCGTGGCCGCGGAAGGCAAATTTCACCCCAAATCCGGTCAGGAGCTTCTCTTTGTCGTCCGCCACGCCGTCATCGTTGCTGTCCCGGAAACGCCAGAGATTGGGAATGCACGTCCACCACACCTCATTTCCGCGCGCGATGATGCCGGCGCCGGTTCCGTCCAGGGCGTCCTTGAAACCGTCGGCAAAGATCGTGGACTTGTCGGCCTTCCCGCTACCCGTCGTGTCCTCGAGCCGGCGAATACGATCCTCGAATTGCGTGAACTTTTCGGCAAACTTCGCCGGATCGGAATAATGCTTCTTCATGTAGGCCAGCCGGTCTTCCAGCGTCTGGGCCGCGATATCTTCGTCCAGCCACTCCTTGTGGCTGCGGTCATCCTCGATGCCGCGTTCCTGGCGGAAGGTCTCCGCGACGTACCAACGGCCTTTTGCGTCCTGGGTAAAGGCCACCGGATTGGCCAGCATCGGTTCCGCGGCCCAGAGCTCCACCTTCAGCCCGGGATCATGCTTGAAGGACGGGATGGCATTCTTGCCCTCGTCCGAGGCCGGCGCAACACCGACCGCGGAGGTGCCCTTCTCGACGGCATGCAGGCCACCGGGGAGCAGAACGGCAATGAGGGAGGAAACGACAAACTGAGGATACTTCATAGGATGGGCGAAAATGCGGAGGGCGAAGGAAAGCAGCGAACCGGAGGACGGGCAATTGATGATTTAACGCGCCGCCGGCAGAACCTTTGACTCCGGAAGCGCGGGGTTCATCAGCGTCGCCCCGGAAATCGCGTAGACTTTGGCTCCCGGTGAGAGGGTGAGACGCAAGCGGACGGCCCCGTCCTTCTCGGGAACCACTTCCATTTTCACCTCTCCATCTGCGCTCACTCGCGGGGGTTGATCGGCCAGCTTGAGCAGCGCTGTCGTGAGGACCGCCGCCTTCGTCGCGTCTTCCGGTTCGTAAGCGGCAAAGCCATCCTCGCGCAGTCGCGCCAGGCAAAGACTTCCCGAGCGTTTCCAACCCAGATGCACCGTCGGACTGCCGCCGTAGTAGATCATCAACTTGCCGTCCTGAACCACCGGCGGGCCCGCCTGGGCGTAGATGCACCCGCCATCGTAGCTGCCCTTTTCGCCGAGGCACAAGAACGGCGTGCCAGGCGCGACACGTTGCCAATGAATCGAATCGGGACTCCACGCCAGTTCAGCGTCCACGGTGCGACCGCCGCCGACGTGATACATCATCACATAGCCAAGCCAGAGGTTGGCATAGGGGAAAACCGTGAGCGCATACGTCTGGCTCGACCGGCCTTCCTCGGGCGTGCTGCGCAGGACGACACCGCTGCTCCGCCATGTCTGGAGATCGTCGCTCTCCAGTCGCGTCACAAGACGCTCACCGAAGGAGATCTTGGTGAACCACAAATACTTTCCCAGCCGCGTATCGAAAAAGGCGTTGTTGTGCGTGTCGCCTTGCTGCGGGGTGAAACCCTCCGGCTCCCGCACTTCGCCCCAGTGGACGCCGTCCGGACTGAAACGCATCCGCGGCTTTCCTTGCCCCACGTCGAAGACCATCTTGTAACGGCGCGCCGGATCGGGGTCGTGCGCATCCTTGAACACGCCGACATTGGGACAGTCGCGCGCCACGGCATTATTCGCCGCGCTCCCCGCGAATTTGTGCAGGCCGAGTTGCGGCTTGGTCCAGGCCAACCCGTCCTTCGAGGTGGCGTAGAGCAAATACCAACCGACGTCGTGCACGGTGCTCGGCTCATCCATCTGCGCGATGACTTCCTTGTCGGCGAGGACGTCCTTGTACCACAGCTTCCACACGTGCTCATCCGTGTCCCAGAGGACATTCGGGTAGTAGTTGTTCGTGGCGTTTTCCCACGGCTGATCGGAGAGCATCAGCGGATTGCGGGCCTCCTTCTGCGCGACGCCGAGGACGAGGCGGGCGTTTTCCGCGTGCTCGATCACGCGCGTGTCGAGCATCAGCAGCTTGGTGGAGTCGGGAGCAATGATTCGCGGCTCATCCGCCCACGACCACGGGGCGAAGCACGCGAAAACCATCGGGAAACAAAACGCGAATTGGGGGAGGGTACGCACGGGCACACGTTGCACCGGCGATTCGTGTCTTGAAAAGCACGGTATCGCACGATTGCGGGTTGTCGTGCGCCAGGGATCATGTTCCTTGGCACCGTGCCGCCCGCGAACGGAAGCCCTACTCCCCCTCTGCCACCCGGTCATCAGGGTAACGCCGGGCCACGCATGATTCCACTTTCGGGTGGCCGTACGGTGGCCTACGCGGAGTACGGCGATCCCGACGGCACGCCGGTGTTTTTCTGTCACGGCTGGCCCGCCTCCCGGCTGCAAGCAGGTCTGCTCGATGCGCATGGCCGCGAGCTTGGCGCGCGCATCATCGCGCCGGACCGCCCCGGTGTGGGCTATTCGCCGTCGCATCCCGGTCGCACGCTCCGCGACTGGCCGGTATTGCTCGGCGAGATGGCCGACGCCCTCCAATTACAAAAATTCCGCGTGCTGGGCGTCTCGGGCGGCGGACCGTATGCGCTGGCCGCGGCGTGGGGCCTGCCGGATCGGGTCACGGCGATCGCCGTGGTCTGCGGCGCGCCGCCGCTCGCGGAAAGGGCCGACCCGTCGCAACTCAACCCGGCCTACCAGTGGCTCCTGCGCACCCATCTTCGTCGTCCCCGCACGCTGCGCTGGCTGTTTCGCGCCGCTCGTCCATTTGCCCGCGTCCGCCCTCCCGCCTGGGTCCGACCATGGCTGCTGCGCAATCTGCCTCGTGCGGAGGCCGAAACGCTGGCCGACAATCACATCTTCGAGACCTGCTTCCACAACTACCGCGAATCCTGGCGCGGCGGCGCGGATGGACTCTACAGCGATGCCGCCATCTACGCCGCGCCGTGGGGCTTTGCGCTCGAGGACATCGACGTGCCCGTGCGACTCTGGCATGGAAAGCAGGACCGAAATTTCGCATGGGAATTGTCGCAAGAGATCGCCGCGCGCCTGCCGCGCTGCACGGCGCGCTTCCTCGAGGACGAAGCGCACTACTCGCTCGCGATCCGGCGTCGCCGGGAGATTCTGGCCGATCTGTTAACCCAAGCCTGATTCAGCTTTTCGGTAAGTGAGTTGCTAATAAACCACGATTCTGCTGATTTCACCCCCCAACCCCTTCGGGTCTCATTTCACCCTCCGAACATCCCATGATCGCTCCCCTGCTCCGTCGCTCTCTTCCGCTCGCATTCGTCACCGCCATGGCCTGCGCCGCGCTGCCCACGGGCAGCTTCGGACAGGCCACGCCGCCTCCCGGCTTTACCCCGCTTTTCAACGGCAAGGACCTTTCCAACTGGTTCGGCTGGAGCACAAAAGATCCGCGCGAACTCGCCGCCATGACGCCCGAGGCGCTCGCGGAATACAAAAAACAATCCGTCGAAGGCGGTCCCGCCGGGAAGGGAGACCACATCAACGCGCATTGGAAAACGGACGGCGACGAAATCGTCAACGACGGCAAGGGCCTGTACCTCACCACCGACAAGGACTACGGCGATATCGAACTGCTCGTGGATTACAAGATGCAGCCTCTCGGGGACAGCGGCATCTACCTGCGTGGCGTGCCGCAGGTGCAAATCTGGGATTACACCAAGGAAGGCGGAAAGTGGAACATCGGCGCCGATAAAGGCTCCGGCGGCCTGTGGAATAACGACAAAGGCTCGCCCGGCAAGGACCCGCTCGTGCTGGCCGACAAACCATTCGGCGAGTGGAATCATTTTCGCATCATCATGGTGGGCAGCCGCGTCACCGTGTGGCTCAACGACAAACTAGTGGTGGATCACGCCATCCTCGAGAACTACTTCGACAAGAGAAAGCCGGCCGATCAACGCCTGCCCATCCTTCCCCGCGGCCCGATCCAACTCCAGACCCACGGCAGCGAAATCCGCTGGCGCAATCTCTTCGTCCGCGAGATCGGCAGCGATGAAGCCGTCACCTTCCTCGCTTCGAAGGGTGGCGAAGGTTTTACTCCCGTCTTCAATGGCAAGGACCTCGAAGGCTGGCAGGGCGCGGTGGATAACTACGAGGTGGTCGACGGAGCGATCGTCTGCAAGCCCCACAAGGGGGGCAACCTCCTGACCAAGGACGAGTACGCCAACTTCAAGGCCCGCGTGGAAATCAAGATCCCACCAGGCGGAAACAACGGCCTCGCCATTCGCTGCCCGCTCCAGGGCGACACCGCCTACAAGGGCATGTGCGAGCTTCAAGTGCTGGACGACAATTACGAAAAGGTACGCGGCAAGATCGATCCGCGCCAGGCCCACGGCTCAGCCTACGGCATGGTCGCCGCCGCCCGCGGTTACCAGCACCCGATCGGCGAGTGGAACCTCCAGGATGTCACCATCAATGGGTCCACGATCAAGGTCGAACTCAACGGGACAGTGATCCTCGACACCGACCTGAGCAAAGTGGACATGGAGGCCGTCATGGCCCACAGCGCCCATCCCGGCAAAGACAACACGACCGGCTTCTTCGGCTTCGCCGGACACAGCGACCCCGTGGCCTTCCGCCACGTGCTGATCAAGAAGCTGGAGTAACGGCCCGCAACTTCCGGACCAGTGGGCCCGCGGCCCAGCCGCGCGATCTTTGAGCCACACGCCGCTCGACACGGCGCGGGTGAGCCGCTACAGACATCGCCCATGAGTTCCCAGACCCCACGCGATTTTACCCCGGATTCCGGTGGTCCGACCGATGTCGCACCGCTCGGACGCGCCGGCCAAAAGCCCGCTCACGAACTGACCGCAGATGAGGAGGCCGGTAAAGTAAAGTGGGAAGAGATTGCCGCCGCTCCCGAATTCAAGGCGCTCCTCGTCGCCAAGGCCGCGTTCATCCGTCCGGCGACCATCTTTTTCCTCGTCTATTACTTTACCTTGCCGGTTCTCGTCGGCTGGTTTCCCGATCTCATGAAGACGAAGGTCGGCAGCGTCAATGTCGCCTACCTCTTCGCGTTCTCACAGTTCTTCATGGCCTGGATCGTCGCTGCGATCTATGTCCGCAAGGCCGCCGGCTGGGATAAATCAGCCGCCGCCCTCCTCACCAAATTGCCCATCAAAAGTAATCCATGATCGCCGAACTCCAAGCCGTCACTGGTAGCGCGCCCGCCGCCAATCCCGCGGCCATCGCCATGTTCGTGGGCTTCGTCGCCGCGACTCTCATCATTACCTATTTCAGCGCGCGTAAATCGAGCGGCTCGAGCGCTTACTTTGCCGCCGGACGCCGGATCACCGGTTGGCAGAATGGACTCGCCGTCGCGGGCGACTATATGAGCGCCGCAAGTTTTCTCGGCATCGCGGGGATGATCGCGCTCTCCGGATACGATGGCTTCCTCTATTCCGTCGGTTTCCTCGTCGCCTATCTCACCGTCCTCCTCCTCGTCGCCGAACCGCTGCGGAACGCGGGCAAATACACGATGGCCGATGTGCTCGCCTATCGGCTCAATCCGCGGCCCGTGCGCGCGCTCGCCTCGCTCTCGACCATCGTCGTTTCGACTTTCTACATGATCGCGCAGATGGTCGGCGCCGGTGGCCTCGTCAAGGTCCTGCTGCCCGGGATCAGTTACGAGGTGGCGGTCGTGGGCGTCGGCATTCTGATGATCGTCTATGTCGTCTTCGGCGGGATGCTCGCGACGACGTGGGTTCAGATCGTGAAGGCCGTGCTGCTCATGAGCGGCAGCGTCTTCCTCAGCGTGCTCGTGATGAGCAAATTCCACTTCAGCCTCACCGAATTCTTCAACTCACTCTCGCAGATCACCTATCACAAGGGCGACGCGGTCGTTACCTCGGACTTCCTCACCCCCGGGATGAAGTTCAAGAATCCGCTCGACTTCATCTCGCTCTCGCTGGCGCTCGTCTTTGGGACTGCGGGCCTGCCCCACATCCTTATCCGCTTTTACACCGTGCCGGACGCCAAGACGGCGCGCGCATCGGTCGTCTGGGCCATGGTGCTCATCGGTGTGTTTTACATCATGACCACGTTCTTTGGGTTCGGCGCCGCGAGCGTGCTCGGCCCCGATTTCATCGCGAAAAATGGCGGCGGCAACATGGCCGCGCCGCAGCTCGCCCGGGCCCTCGGCGGTGATATCTTCTTCGCCTTCATCAGCGCCGTGGCCTTCGCGACGATCCTCGCCGTGGTCGCCGGGTTGACGATCAGCGCGAGCACGTCATTCGCCCACGACTTCTTCACCAACGTCATCCACCACGGCAAGGAGCAAAAGCCCGGCGAGGAAGTCCGCGTTGCCCGCATCACCGCCATGGTGGTCGGCGCTGTCTCGATCGGCCTCGCGATCGCCCTCGGGCCCTCGGCAAACGTCGCCTTCCTGGTCGGTCTCGCGTTTGCCGTCGCCGCCAGCGCCAATCTGCCGGTGATCGTGTTCTCCATTTTTTGGAAGCGCTTCAACACGACAGGGGCCGTTTTGGGCCTCACGGTTGGCCTCCTCTCTTCGATTGGCATCATCCTGATCAGCCCGACGATCATGAAAATCGATGCGCCTACGGTCGCCGCCAGCGCCCGTCATCTCATCCAACATGCACCGTACTTCCCGCTGGAAAACCCGGGCATCGTTTCGATCCCCCTCGGCTTCCTCGCCGCATGGATCGGAACGATGCTGACCCGCGAGCCGAGCGCTGAAGCAAAATTTGCGGAACTCACCGTCCGGGCCAATACCGGCCTTGGCGCGGAGAAAGCGACCTCGCACTAAGGCCGCTTGCCGGAATGGCAATGTGCTTTAACGTGCGGTGATGACATACGGCATTCTCTTCGAGCAGATCCAGAATGGCACGTTTCCAGGCGGTCACTACTACGCGCATATTCCGTCCTTGGGATTGACTACGCACGGGGATGGCGTCTCTGGCGCACGGGAAGCGGCGTTCGATCTATTGGAACTGTGGATTGCCGAGAAACGTTCCTCGGGGGAGAGCCTTCCGCCTGCTGGCGAGTTCTTGCTTTCGACGATCGACGGAAGAGGCCTCTAAGAAGTTGTAACGATGTGGGTGTGATCAAGCATCTCTACTTTCACATCCCCTTCTGCCCGAAGCTCTGTCCGTATTGCTGCTTCTACGTGGAGACGGGGGCGAAGAACAAGACGACCCAGTTTCTCGATGCCCTCCTCCGTGAGGTGGAAGACGCGCAGGCCACATATGAAATCCGTCCGGAGACCATCTACTTCGGCGGCGGCACGCCAAGCGCCCTGACCTGCGAACAACTCGAATATCTGCTGAGCGGATTGCGCGATCGGCTCGACCTCCGCGCCCTCCGCGAGTGGACGTTTGAAGTCAATCCCGCCACCGTGCGCGCGGATAAGGCCCGGTTGCTCCAGTCCGCCGGCGTCACCCGGATCAGCCTCGGGGTGCAATCCTGGGACGACGCCCTGCTCAAAACCCTTGGGCGCGTCCACAACGCCGCGCAGGCGGAAAAGACCTTCGGCCTGCTCCGCGAGGCCGGAATCGACAATATTAACATCGACCTGATGTTTGCGGTTCCTGGCCAGACACTGGCTCAATGGCAGGAGACGCTCGAACACTCCATCTCCCTGCAGCCCGAGCACATGTCGTCCTACTGCCTGACCTACGAAGAAGACACCGCCTACTTCCGTCAGTTGCAGCTCGGCACTTTTCAGCAGGACAACGACCGGGATGCCGACCTATTTGAGACGACTATCGATACGCTCACCGGCGCCGGCTTCGACCATTACGAAATCTCCAACTACGCCCGCCCGGGTCGCGAGTCGGTCCACAATTTCGCCTACTGGCGTGGGGCGGATTACCTGGGCTTCGGTCCGAGCGCCTTTTCGACCGTCGGGCTGCAGCGCTGGCAGGCCTTGCCCGACACGGCGGAATACACCCGCCGCGTTCTGGCCGGGGAAAGTGTGGTCCACTTTACGGAAGACCTCTCCGCCGCCACCCGCCAGGGCGAGATCGCGGCCTTTGCCGTGCGCACTCGCGAAGGCATCGCCACCCGCGATCTGACCCGCTGGTCCGACGACCTCCAGAAGTTTCGTGAACTCGGTTTCCTGGAGGAACGCGCCGATCGCACCGTTCTCACCCGTCGCGGAAAATTGATGGCGGATTCGGTGGCGGAAGCGTTCGTCTGATTCGCACTCCAAAACGTAAGCGCCGCTCAGAATCACTGAAGCAGCGCGAGCAAATGGGGACCGAAAATTAACAACCCAATGACCACCGCGGCCACGGCCGCGCAGAGCACCGCTCCCGCTGCCACATCCTTGGCCCGCCCAGCGAGCACGTGATAGTCCGGCGAAACCAGGTCCACGACCGCCTCAATCGCCGTATTCAGACCCTCCGCCGTCCACACCAACCCGATCGCCCCGGCCACCGCACACCATTCCGCGCGCGTCAGATGGCAGACAAATCCCGCCACGAGCACCGACACCGTAAACCCGAGATGAATGCGGGCGTTGACCTGAGTCCGGAGCATGATGGCCACGCCCCGGCAGGCAAACCCGAACGTTCGAATGAAACGCCATTCCGCGGGCTTCGTCGCTGGCGGGCGGGCGTTCACGATCCGCGAAAAGCGGGTTATTTCTTGTCTGGAAAGAAATTCGGCGCTGGGGCGGCCGAACCATCCGCCGCCGCCGCGGGAGCGTGTGACGCCGGGGCCGGAGCCGATGCTTCACCGTGCTTCGCCTCCGAGCGAGGCGGCCACCCGTGTGCGCCGAAAGCGGTGGCGTGCTCCGGCGGCAATTCGGATGCCGGATGCTTTTCGCAAGCATTCACGAAAAGAGCGAGCGCGCCGAGGACGAGGATGGAAGACCATTTCATAAGCGCGGCGGAGGCTAGCGGCCCGGTTCCGCAAGGCCAGCGAAAATTTGCGATTTCACTGACCGCGATAGCTGCAGCGCGCGGTGGGCGTCTCGTGAATGACGATCTCGGCCAGCCCGGGGCAATCCGGCGCCAGCTTCTGCCAGAACCACGCGGCCATGTTTTCGATGGTTGGATTCGACAGGCCGGGAATTTCATTGAGATACCCGTGATCGAGGTCCACCAGCAGCGGCCGCATTGCCTTGCTGATCTCGGCGTGATCGTAAAACCACCCGGTCTTGGGGTCGACCTCGCCCTCCACGGAAATCTCCACCTTGAAGCTATGCCCGTGCATCTGCCGGCACTTGTGGCCCTCCGGCGCGCACGGCAGCGTCTGGGCGGCTTCGAAAGTGAAATCTTTGGTCAGTCGGACTCGCATAGAACTGTGGGTTTAAACGCAGAGACGCAGAGACGCAAAGACGGAGCTGCAATATTCTTTCTCTGCGCCTCTGCGTCTCGGCGTTTTACACGCCCTTCTGCTTGGGATCCCAGATGAACTTGTGCATCTGGAGCTGGAAACGCACGGGCAGCTTGTCCTCGATAATCCACTCGACGATCTGCCGCGGCTCAATGCGCCCGAAGATCGGTGAAAAGAGCACCGTATTGCAACGGGCCGCCAGGTCGTGCTCCCGCACCCGATCGCGCGACCATTCGTAATCCTCGCGCGAACCGATCACGCATTTCACCTCATCCCGCGGCGTCAGGTGCGCGATGTTGCTCCACATATTGCGCTCACATTCGCCGCTGCCGGGCGTCTTCAAATCCATGATCCGGTGCACGCGCGGATCGATCTTCGAGATATCGTGCGCCCCGCTCGTCTCGATGAGGACAGTCCGTCCCGCGTCGCACAGCGAGGTCATCAACGGGAGGACATTCTTCTGAAGCAGCGGTTCGCCGCCGGTGATCTCGACCATCGGCGTCTCGAATTTCAGCACCTCCGCCAGGACTTCCGCCACGGGACGCTTTTCGCCTTTGTAAAAGGCGTATTCCGTATCGCAATAAGTGCAGCGCAAGTCGCAGAACGTCAGCCGCACGAATACGCAACGGAACCCCGCCCACGAGCTTTCGCCCTGAATGGATTCGTAGATTTCGTTGATCGTCAGCGTCGGCGCTTTGTCGGACATCGGGCCGGAAAAGTAACCACGTTTTCACGGATGAACAGAAATCGTTGGTTTCGGCTCCTGATCTTCCATCGCAGGACACCGATCACTACACACTGACTGCTGATTACTCGCTCCTCCAGGCGTCTCCCTTCGAAAAATCCTGTTCATTCGACGAATCCTGACAATCCTGTTCTCCCCTTTTCCGCCATGCTCAATCGTATCGATCAGAAATTCGCCGACCTCCGCGCCGCGGGGCAGAAGGCCCTCATCGCCTACATTTCCGCCGGGGACCCGCATCTCGATGCCACCCGCGAGTTGGCCTGGGCTTTCGAAAAGGCCGGTGTCGATCTGCTCGAACTCGGCGTCCCCTTCTCCGATCCACTCGCCGACGGCGTGGTCAATCAGCTCGCCGCGGCGCGCGCCCTGGAGGCGGGCACGACCGTCCGGGGCGTGCTCGAGACTGTCCGGCAGATTCGCGCGAAGTCGCAGTTGCCGATCGTTCTCTACACCTACATGAACCCGATCTACCGCTACGGGTTCGAAACCTTTCACCGTGACGCCGAGGCCGCAGGTGTGGATGGCCTGCTCATTCTCGATCTGCCGCCGGATGAAGACGCCCAGAATGCCGAGCTCTCACAGACGACGGGCCTCAAGCGGATCCGCCTCATCGCGCCGACCACGCCCGAAAAGCGCATCGCCCAACTGACCACGGGCGCGAGCGGTTTCATTTACTATGTTTCGCGCGAGGGCGTCACCGGCGAGCGGACGGAAGTCGCGACCTCACTCCCCGAACGGATCGCCGCCATCCGCGCCACCACCCAGTTGCCCATCGCCGTCGGCTTTGGCATCTCGAATGCCGGGCACGTCCGCCAGGTCGCCCAGCATGCCGATGGCATCGTGGTCGGCAGCGCGATCGTGAAGCAGATCGCCGAGTTCGGCAGAGATGCCGATCTCGTCCCGAAGCTCGCGGCCTTCGTCGCCCCTCTCGCCGCCGCGGCGCATGCCCGACCGGCATCATAGCCGCAACTTCAGATCTGAAATTCGACGCGCAGGTCGGTGACCTGGTGTTCGAGCCGCGGCCAGAAGTCCCAATTGTCCACGAAGCTGTGCGCGGCATTCACCCCGCGCTCATAGGCCGCCAGGAAATCGGCGATCTGAAATTGCGCGCCCGTGGAAACGTAGGGCGGCGTGAAGCCGAGCATCGCGATCATCCAGTTGAATTTTTCGGAGTTTCCCGAGGTAAAGGCCGTCACGCAAAATTCACCGTTGATGGAAATGTCGTAGTTGCAGAGCACGTGGATCAGGTCGTGCCGCACGGTCAGGTCTTCGGAAATCCATTTCGGATCGCCTGGCAGCGGCCAGTCGAATTGCGCGTAAAACTCCCAGTAGGCGCGCCCCAACGAACCCGGCGGATATGCCTGGAGCGATTGGTAGCGCGCCAGTTCCTCGGGGTCGCCTTCCGAGTCTTTGAGGAGCTTCATCATTTCCTTGTACTGCCCCTCGGGGTCCTGGTAGGGGAAGATGTCGCGGCCCATTTTCCGCAAGGCACAGTATTCCATGGTCTGGCTGTGCTTCTCCCGCGCGCCGACGAAATCTTCCATGCGATGCATGTTCTCCCCGATGGCCTCGATGAACTTCTCCGAGATATAGGTCTTGGAGTCCGAATAGGGGCGCGAAGCGTATGGCATCAGGGCGATGAGTTGCGCGGCGCGTTCCCGATGTTCGTCGTCCTGGACGGCGTCGGCCAGTTGGGCTGGCGTGACGTGAATGCTTTCATCGGCGTCCGTGATCTCGGGATGATGCAGGATGTTGAGGCGCACCCCCTCGATCAATTGCTTCTCCTCGGGTGTCATGGGGGCGGTCCCGTGCAGCGTGAGGATGCTGCGCAGCGCGGCGAGGGTGGCTTTCGATTGTTCGGCGGTCCAATTCGGCGGATGGATCATGGCAAAAGTGGCAGCAGGAGGTTCACGCGACCTCGGGCCCACCTGCTTCGATGGCGCTCAAGTCATATTTCGCCGCGAGCCTCGCGAAGAGATCCCGCGCCTTCGTCAGTTCGCCGTCGCGACTACGGTCGCCGGCGGGCAGGAGACGGGCCAGTTGCCGATGCGCCAGCGCTTCTTCGTAGGGCATGCGCAGTTGAGTCGCCGCGACGAGCCCCTGCCACGACAGGCGAATGGCCTGTGGCAGATCCCCGGAAAGCTCCCTCTCGACCGCGGTGAGCAGGAGCGCACGAGCGCCGCCGATGCGGAAAATCTTCGCGAAGCGCCGGGTGTCTTCACACGCTTCCCGGGCCTTGGCCGCGAAGCCCTCCCGGGCGGGATCGCCCTCGGGCGATAATCGCCATGCCCTCAGGTAGACATCGGTCACCGCGGCATACGCCTCGAGATTGTAAACGATCGTCGGCGAGACCTTCGTCATGACGGCCAGCGCCTTGTCCGCGTGCGGCAGCGCCTCGGCAAGGCGGCCGATGCGCAATTCCAGCGCAGCGAGCAACCCATAGGCCATGATTTCGTCCGCGCCGTAAATGTTCTGCCCGAGATGGCTTTGCAGATCGTTGCCGAGCGAGCGGACCCGCTCGAAATCGCCGAGGTTGAGGAGGCTTTCAATCTGGTCGAGCAGGCCCCAGGCCTGCGCCTGGAGATCGCCCGTGGCCATGGCCAGATCCCAGACCCGCTGCCCGTACTCGACGCGTTTCACGAAATCGCCCCGGTAATGATTCCACGTGGAAAAGAGGCAGGTGCATTCAATCTCGCGGCGCCGATCGCCCACGACCTGGAAACCCTTGATCGCCTTGAGGAAACTCTCCTCGGCCTGCTCCCACCGTCCTTCCCCGAGCTGATACATGCCGATGAATTCCCGCACGCGGGCCGTGGTGCTCTCGTGGCCCAGCCGCCCGGCCACCTTCATCGCGGTCCGCGCGTAGCGCTCAGCGAAGAGCCGTGAAGGCACGAGGCTCGAGGCCACGGCCATGAGGGCCAGCCCACGCGCATACTCCGGCGAGTCCCCGAGGCGCTCGGCCTGGTGGAGCGACTCGAGAGCCTCGCTGAGGCTCGACGCCATGCGATTGGAAAAAAGATCGAGCAGGCTCAGCATCTCGTAACTGCCGGCCAGCAAACGGACCCGGGTGACCTCTTGCTCCGCGCACCGCCGTGCCCCGGAGATACTTCGCACCAGACGCTGGCCGATCTGCTGGAGCAACTGGCTGGGCTGCGGATTCTCCAACACCGGCTGGCCCAGCAGGCGGGCTACTTCGCGGAAAGCCTTCCAGCTTTCCTCGATTTTTCCCAGTCCGAAAAACGCCTCGGCACGCAGGACCTGCCAGTGCGCATCGCGAACGGTTTCATCGGGGCCGGCAGCGGCGGACCGGGTCAGTTCGAGCGCGCGGGTCAGAAAATCCAATCCCTCCTGGTAAGCGCCGCGATGCACGGCCCGCTGCCCCGCCAGTCCGAAATAGTGGCCCGATTTCTTTTCATCACCAGCCCTCAGCCAATGATGTCCGAGCAAGGGTGACACGGTATCGACGGCGCCCGCGTGCTCATTTTCCAGAGCCAGCGCCACTCGCTCGTGCAAGGTCTTGCGCTGCGCCACGAGCAACCGGTCGTAGATGGCCTCTTCGACGATCGCGTGGCTGAACGCATAATCCGGATTGTGGCTCTGCGTGACCAGTCGCTCGTCCTGCAACGTGTGGAGATTCGCTTCGACCTGTGGGTCAGCCGCCTCGACCGGGAAGGAATTGCGCAAGAGCGGCGCGGTGAAGCTGCTGCCGATGACGCTCGCGACTTTCGCCGTGAGTTGCACCGCGGGATCGAGCCCATCGACCCGGCGCATGATGATCCCCTGCACATTGTCGGGGAACTTCACGGTCGACAGATCCAGCCCGGCCACCGGTTTGCACTCGTCGTTCTCGATGATCACCAAACCGCGCTCGCGCAAGGCGAAGACAATTTCGACGCTGAAAAATGGGTTGCCCTGGCACTTCGACGCGATGAGGTCGGCGACAGGCTTGGCCACCTTCCCGACGCACAGGCGCTGCGCGGCGAGCGCGATGCAATCGTCGCGCTCGAGCGGTTCGAGACGGAGCCGCTGCGCGCCTTCCAGTGCCAGAAACGGATCGAGCAAATGCTCCTTCTCTCCGGTGAGAATCCGCGACGAGAGAAGCAGGATGAGCGGTTGCACCCGTTGCGCCACAACGGCAGCGACCGCGAGCGATGCAGAATCCATCCAGTGGCAATCCTCCAGGACGATTCCCACCGGTTGCAGGGCGGCGGCATCTTCCACCAGGCGCGCCACCAGTTCCCGCGTGTTGTCGGCGCGAATCTTGCCCGCAATCTGCTCCGTAATGGCGTTGTCCGGGATCCCGAGATCGAGGATGTCGTTGAGCAAGGGCGCGAGGCGTTCCCACGCACGCCCCTCGCTGACCGCCATGAATCGGGCGCGACGCTCGTCGGCGGAGCCCTCCTCCGGCAGGCCCAGGAGCGCGCCCACAATACCCTGCCAGACAAAGTAGGGGGTGGTCCCGTGGATGGATTCAGCGGCACCGCGGAGCAAGCGCACGCCGCCTTGGGCAGCGCGTCTCGACCATTGCTGGAGCAGCGTCGACTTTCCGATCCCAGCCTCGCCCTCGATGAGGCCCACGAAACTCGCACCCGATTTCAATCCCTCGATCGCCTGCACCACCCGCGACAGCTCCTCCTGATGGCCGACCATATCGGACGCACCGCTGACGGACGCAGCCAGACCCGTCGGGAAGAATACCGGGATCGGTTGTGGAATGCCTTTCAGCCGCAGCGGCGCCGCCGCCGTGAATTGCACCCGGGCGGCCGCCGGCTGGAAAGTTGCCTCGTCGCAGAAGATATCGCCGCGCGATTGCTGCGCGAGCCGGGCGGCCAGGTTCACCGTTCGGCCGATGACGGCATATTCGCGCCGCGCCGCATCGCCGATCGCGCCACAAAAGACACGTCCCGTCGCGATCCCGAAGCCCGCGTCCAGATTCTTCGCCTGCAACTCGCTGCGAATCGCCATCACCGCTTGCGTCGCGCGGAATGGATCATCCTCGTGGCTGGCTGGCGGAAGGCCAAAACTCAACATCAGGTTCAGCCCCTTTTCGTCCACGTTGGTGCCACAGACAGTGCCTTCGAAACGGCTCGACGCCTTTTGCACGGCAGCCACCAAATCCTGCGCCTGCTCCAGCGTCAGCGTTCCATCGGATCGCTTTTTCATGTGGACGAAAACGCTCGTAATCGGGCGCATGTCTGCCAGCCAATGCTCACCCGCCTCGTGAAGCAAAAATCGGATTGGCTTCGGGAGAAGCGCTTCCATGCGATGACGCGCAATCCCCCGCACATCCCGCGCCGGCAGTTCCACCACCGGGGGCGGTTCATCCACCTTCTCGATTCGCACGTAGCCGTCATCGAGCGCGACGCCGACCGCCGATTCGCGGACTAGCGCCCAAGCCTCCGGCGAAACCACCACCTCACCCGGTTTGGCCATGCCCTCCGCGACTCCCATCTGTCGAAAGGGATCACCCGTCGGCAAAACCTCCCACCGGCCTTCGATTCCCCCGACATAAAACAACTCCGCATCGCCCACTCCAATCCCGATGCGAACCGTCATGCCACCACCCTCCGATTTTTCGGGGTGCACCCGTTGAATCTCCTGCGCGCAATGAACCGCGCGCTTCACGCCCGCCCTTAGACCCGCCGCATGCGCCCCTTCCCACACCACCACGAGCGCATCCCCCGCCATCGTGAGGATATCGCCCCCGCTCGCCGAGACAGGCCCCAGCATGGAACGAAAGTAGGCGTTGACGATGGAACTCAATTGTTCCGTGCCTTCAGGCCCCTTCCGCCCCAACCGATCCGACAGGTCGGTGAAGCCCGAGATGTCCGCAAAGAGAACCACACCGGCGAAACGATCGACCCGCGGACGCAGGTCGTCGCTCCCGGCTTCCTGGATCGAGCGCAGGACCCGGCGAGGCACGTACGTGGCAAGATGCTCCAGTTCAACCATCGGCGCGGATCGTATCGACCTGTTTCGGGCTGACGATCATTTTTTCCGGAAAACGCGCGATCCACGCGGGTTCACAGATCCGCGCCTATACGATCTCGAAGCGATGCACCTCAACGGGATTTTTTCCCGCCTTCATCATCGGACGCGGCTCAGGCTGGGGGTAGTCGTTGAGATCCACGGCGCGGGCGCGAAATTCGTATTTTCCGGCTGCCAAATCCTTCAGCGTCGCGGACCAGGAGATCATGCTGTAGCGCAAAGGCCACGTCCCGGGCCGGCCTGTCACCGGGTCGAAGCCGAGTACTTCCTTCGAGGAAGTTCCCGCCGGCAGGACGCCGCTCCAATCCGCCGGAGCGGCTTCCAATTCGCACGCGGTCCACTTTGCGGCGAGATACGTTTCATCATCCAGCGTAACGGCAGGCGCTCCCAGTTCCACGGGACGGAGCCAGAACTCGACCCGTCTCAGGCCCGACCAACCGGCGAGCGCGAGCCCGGTGAAAGACACAGCCTGCCCCGCGGGAAACTTCTCCGGCGCCTGGTCGATGTAGGCCGCCGTCTTGAGATGCGACTCCGGATCGTTGTTTTGATTCGCATAGGTGTCGTTCGCCTTGAAGTCATTCGTGACCGAGATGCGCTGCAGCCACTTGATGGATTTGAAGCCGTGCGCCCACGGGATGACCATGCGCACCGGGCCGCCCCGCTTGAGCGGGATCGGCTCGCCGTTGAGCCGGTAGGCGAGAAAGGCCGGCAACTCCCCGGGCGGTGTCTCCATCGCCTGAGTGTAGCTGAGCGACGACTGGAAAAGCTGCGTCGGGTCATCGTTGTGGAAGCCCCAGTAGTAGATGCGGCGGACGTTGCGCATGGCGCCGCAGAGCCGCAGCACCTCCCGCAGCGGCACACCCTCCCACAGGCCCTGGCCGAGCGGCGCGGCGATGTTCAGGCATTGCATCGCCTTGAGGAAACGCACGCTGTGCGTCTTCCCCAGCTCGATCAACTTGGGCAGATCCAAAGCAGTCCCGTCGTCGAGCAAAAGCTGCCGGGTCAGGTTGGCAGGTTCCTTCACCTCCGCGCTCGTGAACGGGTCCGCGACGACCTCCAACCGCCACGACTCCGGGGTGAGCCGCGCCTGGACCAGCGCATCGCCGGTCAGCGTAAACGGCTTCGGGTGCCCGCGCGAAACGTCAGCGAAGTCCTCGGCTTTCGTGAGGAGGGGACGCGGAAATACCCGAGCCGCTGGCGCGGGAACGGCGGGCGGTGGGGCGCTCGGCGGCGAATCGGCGCCCAACGCGCGATCGACGAACCCACCCGAGAGAGCGGTGGCGGCGAGGACCGAGGTCGTTCGGACAAATTCCCGGCGGGACAGTCGCTCTGGAAGGGGGGAGGATTCCATAGTTGCGAATCCATGCTTACCTCCCTGGATGCACAATAACAATGCGATCCTTTACCGCACGCTTCCGCTACTTCTTCGGCGCATCGGTTCCGCCGGTTCCCATCCGCTCGAGGTTCTTGAGCGCGCCGAGAAACAATGGATCGTGCTTGAGCAGCGCGAAATCGAACTCGAACCGGTACGGCGCACCCGTTTTCCGCAACGAGGAATCGTCAACCACGGACCGTGCCTCGACGTAAACCCGGATTTCCTGTCCAGCCTTCGCCGCGGGCGAAACGACCTTGAACACGACCGCGTCGAATCCCGTGAACCCGCCTCCTTCGAAGTGGTCCCACATGGCGCCGCCCAGATACTTCTGAACCACGGCTTCGCAAGCAACAGGCCCCGACCGCTCGCTATCGACCGGCTGCGCTTGAGCGTCACGCTGATCGGCAACGCTGTTAGCCACGATGAACAACCCAAGGAAAACGGTGAGGACGATCCCGAGTTTCATGGGGCATATGCTAACACGGCTTTGCCTAGATGCGCAGGAAGATCTTTCGCCGATACATCCACCAGACAATGAGCCAGAGGACGATCAGCACCGACCCGCGCTCCAGCATAGGAGTCCAAATCGGACCCAAACTCACAAAGACACCCTGGCCGAAATGGGTTGTGAACTGATGACGGATAAAAGGACCGCTGAGCTGCCAGAGGCAATAGAGCGCGATCGGGTTCAGTCCCACCACGACCAGCGGAAAAGCCCAGCGTTTCCAGCCGCACCGGTCCACGACAGCGACGAAGCCCGCGAGCATGAGCGTCACCCATCCCGTGCTGAAGAGCGCCCAACTCGGCGTCCAGATCCGCTTCACACTCGGGCATAACCCGGCAGCGGCGATAACCGCACCGAGGGAGATCCCGGCGAGGCCGGCGATCACGAGGCGCTTGAGTTTGGCGTCCATCGCGATGTCGCTGCGCAGCAAGCGCCCCGCGATGAGGCCAAAGGTCATCGTCGCGAGCGATGGGACGAAGTTGAGTGTCTGGTAGCCACCGCGGCTGAATTCGAACCGAGCATCACGCGGAAAGAGATTCAGGAACCAGACATCGAAGGACGAGGCGAAGTTGGCGTTCTTCTCCCAATGCGCCGCAAAACCGGTGAGGTGCGGCCAGTCGGGAGGAACGCCCACGGCCTGCCAGTCAAATCCCGGCGGGGGTAGAGGATGGAAGGCGAAGGCCAGCCAATCGGCGGCGAGCAACGCGAACGCAGCCACCCACGGCGTGCGCGGTCCGGTGAACGCCAGGAGAAATAGAAACGGGTAGCCCAGGCCGATCTGCGCCAGCACGCTATTGAATCCCCACTCCGTCTGCTTGCTCCACGCCGACGAGAGGATCACCGCGAGCGCGACGAGCACCACCGCCCGCCAGACCGCGTGCCCGAACATGCGGCCAAACGGCTCTCCCCTGGCTTGCCGATTGGCGACCGACCAAGGCAGCGCAATCCCCACCATGAACATGAACGCCGGCTGGATGAGATCCCACAGCGAGCAACCCGCCCACTCGGTATGGTCGGTGTGAAAGCCGATGAATTGCCACACGGGGTTGTCAGGAAAATGTTTTTTGGCGATCTCAGAAAATCCGAGCCCGGCGGAGGCCATGAGCACCATGATCGCGCCGCGAAACGCGTCGAGGGAGGTGAGGCGCGCGGGTTGGCCGGGGGGGGCGGCGAGTTCAGTCATGGATCTCGTTCTAGTTGCGGGGCTGCTCATGTTACCCGTACTCGGCAGAGCCGGAACTGAAAAAAAAGGAAAGGCCATCAATCAGTGCGGAGATGACGTATGGATTCGGCGGCTGCTTTCGCCGGAGATGCGCCCAAGGAGCGGCGGTTTCCTTACCGCCGACCCACCCGCTGCGGCGGAGCCGCCAAACCTCAATCGACGCCTCGGCCTGTATGGAACTCCGCTGCTCACGACGTAACTTGTATCTCGTTGGCAATCAAGGCCGCGAAGTTTGGTGGCTCCGCCGCGATTGTACGGTCGGGCTCGCCCCAAAGGCACCGGCCACCACCAGCACCTCAACCGCCTCCTCGTGCTCGCCCGCCTACCAACCCCCCTCTAGTCCCCTCCGCCTCCTTGGCGGTAGGGAAACCGCCGCTCCTTGGACGCATCGCGGAGCCCGAGCAGCCTCCGAGGCGAAATGTCATCTCTGCTCTGTTATTTACGGCCTCGTATTTTGACCCCTGCCAAGAACGACACCGAAAAGGATGTCGAAAAGATGTGGGTGATGCTCAGGCAACAGCGACGCACTCCAAAAGCTGTCGCACACTCGACCACCCCCCGCATTTATTGCATTGATGCCCCGGCGGATTCATGGAAAGTGCCGTCCCCTTTTCCATCCTCTCCCACACCCATCTCCGCACCGTGCTGCTCTTCCCCGCGATCGATCTCATGTCCGGCGAAGTCGTCCGACTTCTCCAGGGCAAAGCCGAATTGAAAACCGTGTTTTCCAAGGATCCCGTGGCCGTCGCGCAACGCTGGGAAGCGGAGGGCGGCGATTGGTTGCACGTCGTCGATCTCGATGCGGCGTTCACCGGCGAGCAGCGCAATCTCGACACCGTTCGGGCGATTTGCGCGGCGGTGAAATTTCCGGTGGAACTCGGCGGTGGCATCCGCGACCGCGCCGCGGCGCAGCGCGCCATCGATGCCGGCGTCTCGCGAGTCATCGTGGGTACGCGGGCGGTGGAGTCGCTGGCCTTCATCACCGAATTGGCCACCGCCTTCGGAAGCGAACGCGTGGCCGTGGATATCCCGGCCAAAGATGGCAAGGTCTCGCTCAAGGGATGGACAGAGGAATCGGAACTGACCGCCCTCGATCTCGCGAAACGCGCCGTGGACGCGGGCGCCGGCACGATCATCTACACGGACGTCGCGACGGACGGCATGATGAAGGGGCCCAACTTCCCCGAGACCGAAAAAATGCTGCGCTCCCTCGACACGCAACTCATCGCCAGCGGTGGCGTCAGCAGCCCGGCTGACGTGCAACGCCTGGCGAAGATGTCCGGACTTTACGGGTGCATCATTGGCCGGGCTCTCTATGATGGCGCCGTAAATCTCCGCGCCCTCACAGGGACCCGTCCTTAAGCCACGCCCATCCACCTCCATGAAAGTTCTCTTCCTCGATTGTTTCTCCGGTATCAGCGGCAACATGACCGTCGGCGCGCTCGTCGATCTCGGCGTGAAACCTTCCACCCTGGAGTGGGAACTGTCGAAGCTCGACATTGGCGATTTCCATATGCACTTCGAGCGGCAGAAGCGGCAGGAGGTGGAAGGCGTGAAATTCGGCATCCACGAAGGGGCGATGCACGCCCACGAACAGGATGAGCCGCACGATCATGGCCACCAGCATGGGCATGAGCACGAACACGAGCATCATCACCACGAGGAACATTCACACGAACACACCCATGAGCCTGCGCACGGCCCCGGTGAGACGCATGCTCACACTCACGAACATGAACCCGAGCACGGCCACGAGCATGGGCATTCCCACGAGCACGAGCATCATCATCCCGAGGGTGAGGGCGAGGAGCATCATCACGAGCACCACGTCCATCCGCACGACCACGACCACGGCTGCGAGGTGCACGGGCACCATCACCATGACCACGGCCACGAGCATGGCCGAAATCACCGCGAGATCCGCGAACTGATCGAACACAGCGAGCTGTCACCCTTCGTGAAGAAGCATGCGCTCTCCATCTTTCAGCGTATCGCAGTGGCGGAAGGCAAAATCCACGGCCAGCCTCCTGAAGACGTGGCGTTCCACGAAGTCGGTGCGCTCGATTCCATCGCCGACATCGTCTGCGCGTGCGTCGGCATCGAGGCGCTCGGAGTCGAGAAGGTGTTCGTCTCCAGCCTGCACGATGGGTGCGGCACGGTGGCCTGCGCGCACGGTACCTTCCCAGTTCCCGCACCTGCCACG
Source organism: Chthoniobacterales bacterium (assembly GCA_038228205.1). Taxonomy (GTDB): domain Bacteria; phylum Verrucomicrobiota; class Verrucomicrobiia; order Chthoniobacterales; family Chthoniobacteraceae; genus Chthoniobacter. The sequence goes on along the minus strand of JBBRPL010000067.1, from coordinate 22,789 downwards.
CTCGAGATTCTCACGGGCATCCCCGTCGGTCAGATCGACGAACCACACGAGCTGATTACGCCCACCGGCGCGGCCATCGTGGCGGAGTTCGGCGCCGCGTTCGGGCCCATGCCGCAGATCAAGACCGACAAGATTGGTTACGGTCTCGGCACGCGCAATCTGGTTTCCCGCCCCAATGTCCTGCGCGCCGTCCTCGGCACGCTTGTCGAAGGTTGAGTCATGGCGGGCGGTTACCAGACGGACAAGGTCACCCGCCTCGAAACGAATCTCGACGATTCGTCGCCGGAAATTCTCGGCGCGACGATGGACAAACTGCTCGCCGCCGGCGCACTCGACGTGTGGTTCACCCCGATCCACATGAAGAAAAACCGGCCCGGCGTGCTCCTCTCCGCGCTCTGCGAGCCCGCGCGCGTCGAGGCGCTCGCCGACATCATCTTTCAAGAAACGACCGCCTTCGGACTGCGCATCGAGGAAATCGTTCGCCTCACATTGGACCGCCGCTTCGAGAGCGTCGCCACCGAGTTTGGCGAGGTAACGGTCAAACTCGGATTGAAAAACGAGAAAGTCGTCCAGGTCTCACCCGAGTTCGAATCCTGCCGAGCCATCAGTGAAAAGAGCGGCGAAGCTCTGCGCACCATCTACGAAGCCGCCGTCGCCGCCTGGAGAAAGAAGTAACAAGGAGAGCGGGCCGTGATGTCCACGGACTGGCGCCACTCAGTCCCGCATTCTGTCAGCGTGTGATTCGCCATAGCATCTGAGCACTGATTACTGCCCACTGCTTACTTCCTCCCCAGTTCCCCCATCGCCTTCGCGATCCCGGCATCATTCGGCGCCAGCCGCGCCGCCTCCGCGAGGTGTGTCCGTGCCTCCTCCTTCCGCCCCTGGCTTTCCAGCGCGAGCGCGAGATGATAGTGCGCGCCCGCTGAATGCGGCACGTCGCGCAGGATCTCCTCGAACGTCTGAACCGATTCTTCCGTGGCCCCGCTTTCCTGGAGCGCAAGGCCGAGCTGGTAACGTGCGCCGAAATCCGCCGGGTCGTATTGAAGCCCCGTGCGGAACAGGGCGACCGCCTCTTTCGGTTTGCCGAGCTGAACCAAGGCCACGCCAAACTCCCGCCAGATCATCGATTGATCGGGCTGAAGGCGGAGCGACGCCTGATAATGCGGAATGGCCGCAGCCCACTCGCCGGCACGCGCGCGATGCAACCCCGCATTGGCATAGGCGCATGGGTTGTTCTTCGTCACGGCGATCGTGTGCTCAAATAGCGTCGTCCCATCGATCCAAAAGGACACCTGACGCGCCGTGAGAAATCCGCACGCCAGAAGGAGCGAAGCGGAAGCCACAGGGAGAGCTCGCACCCATTTCAGAGGCCACCGTTCGGCGACCAGCCAGACGATTGCGAAAAAGATGCCGAGTTGCGGGATGTAGGTAAATCGATCCGCGCGAGCCTGCGAGCCGACCTGCACGAGGCCGATCATCGGCACGAGAGTTCCGAGATACCACAGCCAGCCGATGAGCACATACGGAGATCGTTTCCGCGCCCACCAGGCCGCGCCTGTGATCATCACAAGAAGAACGAGTGCTCCGCCGGCGAGCACCGGCTGAGGGTCGACCGGGTGCGGATAGAAGACCCCAAGGCGGGCCGGCCAGAAGCACTGGCCGAGATAGGTCACGTAGCTCACCAGCGCATTGCTCGCCCGCCCGGCAATCGTCACTGTCTCGAACGAAACGACGGCGTGCGTCTGCTGGGCGTGCAACGCGAGCCACGATGCCACCGCGGTCAGCGCAAAAAAGGGCAGCTTCTCCCCCACGAGTCGCCAGGCCGGCACCGCGCGCGCGCGCCGCAGCGGCCAGAAATCCAGGAGCAACAGCGTGCAGGGCAGCGTCACCGCCATCGGCTTGGAGAGCAGCGCCAGGACGGCCGCGACCAGGGCCAGGCTGTAGGGGAGCGCGCGCGGACGCTCCGCGTAGCGCGCGTAGGCGGCGATCGCCGCAATCCAAAAAAAGGCGCAGAGCACATTCTTGCGTTCGGTGATCCACGCGACCGATTCCACATTCAGCGGGTGCAAGCCAAACAGCGCGGCGACAAAAGCGCTCGCCCAAAGCTTCCCGGTCATGCGCCGCAGGGTCAGGAAGAGCAACACCGTGCTCGCGGCATGCCACGCCACGTTGACGGCGTGCATGGCTCCCGGGTTCAAGCCGAACAGGCTCACATCGAGCATGAAGGAAATCCAAGTCAGCGGCAGCCAGAGACTCGCGTGCGTTTTCGTAAACGCGTCGCGAATTCCCTGCCAGGTCAACCCACCAGTCACCCCAGGATTCTCAAAGACGTGGCTGTTGTCGTCGTAGACGATGAAATCCGCCCGCACGATCATCGCATAGGCGCAGAGCACGGCGACGATAAGCCCCAGGACGATGTAGGCCACCACCCGTCGCTCCGGCATGACAGCACCGGGAGAGGCCGCCGAAGTTTGAGTTGGATGAGCGCCATCAGGCATGGGAATCAAGTGCAGGAAAACGCAGAAACGACTTTTGGCCCACAAAAAGGGACAAAATTCGTACACTCGTTTTCCTACCCCCGCCGGACGACCTGCCCCACTGGCTCATTTCCTTCCGGACACAACGCCAGTCGGCCATTCTGCTCACCGACGTGTTCCACCGGCGGCAGCGACTCGCCGAGAAAGCGCGCGCCGTGCATGGCAAAACGCGCCGCATCGCCACTGGACAACACACGCAACCTTCCGGCCGCCGCGGGCGCCAGGCCGGGATGCCGTTCACGCCAGGCGCGGAAGCGCTCGGCCACCTGCGGCGCGGGGTTCAGCACTGTCACATCCGCCGGGGTCAGTTCCTGGAAAGCGCGCTCCAGCAACGGGTAGTGCGTGCAGCCGAGGACGAGCGTATCGATGCCGGCAAACTTCTCCAGGTAGCGCTGGACCGCGAGGCGCGCAATCTCCGTATCCTCCCACGCCTCCTCAACGATCGGCGCGAGTAGCGGGGCGGCGACTTCCGTCACGCGCACCTCGGGATTCAGCTTGCGCACTTCCGTGCGAAAGGTGTGCGAAGCGACCGTGCGCGCGGTGCCAACAAAGCCAATGTGCCCGCGCGTCTGAGCCACGGCAGCCTCCGCGGCCGGGATCGTGACCCCGAGGATGCGGCGTTCGTCGGATCCGTAACGATGCTGCAAGTGGCGCAAAGCCACGCACGACACCGTATGACAGGCGACCACAATCGCGCGGCACCCTTCTCCAAAGAGGCGTTCGACGCACTGCTCGGCAAAATCGAGGATCGTATCGACATCGCGCCCCCCGTATGGCGCGCGACCGGAATCGCCCAGATAGAGGTAATCGAGTTCCGGCAGGGTGCGGCGCAACTGACGGAGCACGGTCAACCCGCCATAGCCGCTGTCATAAACGCCCACGGGGCAACCAGCAGCGGGGGAAGGGTCGGAAGGCATTTGGGAGCCACGGATGAAGCGCAAACATGGCCTCGTGTGCCAGAAAAATCCGGGTTTCCGGTTCCGCCGCGCGCCAAGTTCTCGCAGGGGATAGCTAGAAACTAGAAACCCAGCCGTCTAATTCGCCCCCGGAGCCGTGGGCGTGATCACCGTCGGAGCGATCGGGTCATTCTTGCTCGGCGTCGCGCGGAGCATCGGCGTGTTCGTCTCCACTCGTGGTCCTTCCTGCCGGGCGACAACTTCGCCAAGTTGCGTCCCCACCGCACGCCGATAGTTCTGCACCGCTTGCACCACGCTGGTGGCCAATTGCTGGCGATAGGCGGGCGTCGCGATCATGCGCGCGTCATAGTCGTTGCTCAGGAACCCTCCCTCGACCAGGACTCCCGGAATCGTGATGTCGCGGATCACGACAAAGCGTGCGCGCTTGATGCCGCGGTCGGGCATCCGGGAACGCATCACCATGGCGGCATGCGTGGCGGTCGCCAAGGCGATGTTTTCCGCGTCGTTGGCATGGCCGGGACACGGGTCGAGGTCGGACACCCGAGGACCGTCGGCCATCATCGAGGGAACGCCTCGCGGAGCGAGGGTGTACGTTTCCAGCCCAGTGCCGCTCCCGCCCGAATTGAAATGGATGCTGATAAAGAGCGCGTTGGAATATTGGTTCGCGAAGCGCACCCGATCGTAGAGCGGGATAAAGACGTCCGTGTTCCGCGTCATCGCCACCCGGTAGCCCGCCTGCATCAGGAGCATTCGAGCACGCTGGCAGACGTCGAGTGCGAAGTCCTTCTCGAAGCCGAAGGAACTGGGCGCTCCCTTGTCGTACCCGCCGTGGCCGGGGTCGAGGACGATCGTATCGATCCGTTCCGCTCCTTTGATCTTGCTCGGGCGCAACACCGGCTCGAGCACCTTCGTCAGGTCCATGCGCGAGAGCCACAGCCGGCCGCCCTGTTCCAGGATCGGGTAGCTCAGGTTAAACTTGAGCCGGTTGATGTAGAACTCCACCGAGTTGGCCGAGCCTTTCAGGCTGCGAGCGCCGAGTTCCAACACGGCGTCGTTTCCGACCCGCCGAACCCCGCCCAAACTGTAAAAATCGGCCACGTCGTCCAACGGCACGTAATCGCGGCCGCCGATTTTCATCAGCGTCCACTCGGCGAAACTGGGTGCGGCGACGCACAGCAAAAGTGCGAACCCTAAGACAAAGGCCCTGCGCATGGGCGCGCAAACTAGCTGGCGAAAGGCCATTCGCAAGTGATTTTGCGTATCGGGGCAGCCTCGATCCTCAAGGCCGCCACCCGGGACCACTCACCGCACCGCATGGGCCGGGCCAGGCCCCACCGACGCCGCCGTGGCGGCTCGAAAGGCCAGATAGTGCGACACCGGAATCAGAATATCCTCCGAAACAGGGACTTGCCAATCACTCTGATAGTGCGCGAGCGTCACGCACTTGCAGTGAGCATCAAAGTTCGCGAAAAGATTTTTCGCCGGCTCTTCGTCGGAAAAAATTCCCTCTTCTTTGGCCTCCTTCGCACACCTCACCCGATCGCGATAAGCCGGGTGCGTGTCCAGCAGCCCGGTCTTTTCCCCGGACGCCCTCTTCAACACCCGCTCGCGAGCGTGCGGCGGCAGGGCCTCCTCACAGCGGGCGGTCAGGTCCGGAAAATCATCCGGCAAGCGAAAGCCGTAGTCACTCCGTAACCCGCCAAGCCGGTGAGCGCGGTATAGACCACCGGCAACAAGAGCATCGTCGCCGCGACGAGCGTGAGGGCCAATAGATAGATCGAGGACGGGCGGTTTTTCGGAAGAGCGGTGTCGAGACCGTCTTGCGACCCATGGGGCACCGCGCCCGACTCAGAGGAAAGACCTGCGGTATTCACGATATTCATAAGAAGGAGACCTGCCGAAAATTTGACCTCTGGAATCAGCAAACCTCATGCCCCAAACCGCGATTTGGGAATTCCGAAGCTCGAACAATCCTCTTCCATGAATCCTCGGATGCCGGCTGGCTCGTCACGGTGAGACGGGTTGCCAAACCGCAGGCAAGGCGGCAGATTGCGCGCCCCTATGTCCGAAATCGCGAAGACTTACGAACCAAATGCCGTGGAGGCAAAGTGGTATGAATTCTGGCTGCAGCAGGGCTGCTTCACCGCCGATCCTGCTCGTGTCTCGGACACACGCCCTGCGTATTCCATCGTCATCCCGCCGCCAAACGTCACCGGCGTCCTCACACTCGGCCACGTCCTGAATAACACCATCCAGGACATCCTTGCCCGCCGCGCCCGCATGCTCGGCAAGGAGGTGCTCTGGCTGCCTGGCACCGATCACGCCGGCATCGCCACACAGAACGTGGTGGAGAAGACCCTCCGCAAAGATGGCGTGATCAAGCACCGCGACGACCTCGGCCGCGAAGGCCTGGTGGCGAGGATCTGGGAATGGCGCGAAAAGTACGGCGGCATCATCCTCCAGCAACTTCGTGCCCTTGGCGCCTCGTGCGACTGGTCGCGCACCCGCTTCACGATGGACGAGGCTTATTCGCAATGCGTTTCGCGTGTCTTCGTGGACCTTTACAAAAAAGGCCTCATCTATCGCGGCAAACGCATGGTGAACTGGTGCCCCGCCTCGCTCACCGCGCTGAGCGATGAGGAGGTAGTAATGAAAGAGCAGAACGGGGTTCTCTATTACTTCCGCGTGGAAGTGGTGGAAGAACCCGGCCGTTTCCTGACGATCGCGACGACCCGCCCCGAGACGATCCCCGGTGATACCGCCATCGCGGTGAATCCGAAGGACCCACGTTACACGGCCCTCATCGGCAAACACGCGCGCCGTCCCCTGCCCCGCGAAAACCAGGCGCCGCTGCCGATCATCGGCGACGATCATGTGACCTTCGATTTTGGCACCGGCGTGCTCAAGGTCACGCCCGCGCACGACAAGGCGGATTACGAAATCGGCCAGCGTCACGGCCTGCCGATGATCGACATCATGCATCCCCACGGCATGATGAACGACCTCGCCGGCGACGATCTTAAGGGTCTCGAACGCTTCGCCGCCCGCAAGCGCGCCGTCGAACTGCTGACCGAACTCGGTGCGCTGGAAAAGGAAGAGCCGTACAAGAACAGCGTCGGCTACAGCGAACGTGCCGACGTGCCCATCGAGCCGCGCCTGAGCGAGCAGTGGTTCTTGAAATATCCGAGTGTGCCCACGAGCACCGCCGTCGTGGCGGAAGGGCAGATGAAGTTCTACCCCGACCGTTGGGCCAAGGTTTACGACCATTGGATGACCGGCATCCAGGACTGGTGCATCAGCCGCCAGATCTGGTGGGGACACCGGGTACCGGTGTGGAAAAGGCGAACAACAGAATCCGAACTGCCTAACGTGCTTCCACCGTACGCGGAACTCAGCAACATTCTGGCTGACGTGGAATGGGGAAAGCGTGAGCCGAACTCAAACAGCAAGTTCTTCTCCGCCCGCCTTTCAGAATTCGTCGGCGACGAGACGTCCTTCACTCTGCATTTCCGTGACGAGGAAGTACTGATCGAGGCCGCAACAACCGCACCGAATGAAATCGGCTGGCTCGAAGCGCACGGCTTTACCCAGGACCCCGACGTCCTCGACACCTGGTTCAGTTCCTGGCTCTGGCCGTTCGCCACGATGGGCTGGCCGGACAAGACCGACACCCTCGCGAAATTCTACCCGACGACCGACCTCGTCACCGGCCCGGATATCATCTTCTTCTGGGTCGCCCGCATGATCATGGCGGGATTCGAGTACATGGGCGAATTGCCGTTCAAGAATGTCTATTTCACGGGTATCATCCGGGACAAGCAGGGCCGCAAGATGTCGAAGTCCCTCGGCAACTCGCCCGATCCGCTCGACCTCATCGCCACGTATGGCGCCGATGCTCTCCGCTTCGGCGTGATGCGCAGCGCTCCGCTCGGCGCGGATATTCTCTTCGACGAAAAGAACGTCGAACTCGGTCGAAACTTCTGCACCAAGCTCTGGAACGCGGTGCGCTTCCGGCAAATGCAGGGCGGCGTCACCGAGGGCGAAATCGCACCCGCGCTGCTGACCAGCGATGATAAGTGGCTCCTCCTGCGCCTCGATGCCGCCATCCGCGAGGTTTCGACTTCGCTCGACGAGTATCGTTTCAGCGACGCGGCCAACGCGCTCTACCGCTTCTTCTGGAGCGAATTCTGCGACTGGTATCTCGAAGCGGTGAAGGCCGTGCTCCAAGGCAGCGACGCGCCGCGCAAGGCCAATGCGCTCGCCGTGATCGACTTCGTCCTTGGCCACACCCTCCGCCTGTTCCATCCGTTCCTGCCCTTCATCACCGAGGAACTCTGGCACGGCCTGGGATACAACAACGACCTCCCCGCCGATCAAGGGGGCAGCACGATCATGTTTGCCCGCTGGCCTGCCCCGCTGGATGACGACTTCAAAACGCACTACAGCCTGACCGCCAATGACGACCAGTTTGCCAACGCCAAGTACGAGGTGGTGAATCTCGGACGGGGATTGCGCCGCGATTTCAATATCGCGAGCAGCAAGCGGGTGCGTTTCGTGATGAAGCCCACGGCGATCCTGCCGGCGCATGAGATCGAGGTGCTCCGCATTCTCCTCAGTGCCGAGCCGTTCGACGTGCTCGACCAGTACGACCCGCCCAAAGGCACGCCTGCCGCCCTGACTCCGCTCGGCGATCTCTTCCTGCCGCTCGAAGGCTTGATCGACGTGGAGGCCGAGCGCGCCCGGTTGAAGAAGGAAAGCGCCAAGGTCGAAGACGAGCTCGCCAAGGTGCGCGCCAAGCTCGCCAATCCCAGCTTTGCCGGGAAAGTCCCGCCCGCCGTCCTCGAAGAGCACCGGCAGCGCGAGGCCGCCTGGGCCGAGAAACTCGCCCAACTCGCGAAGATGAGCGAAGCCCTCGGCTCATGATGGGAGATTGACGGTTTTCACCGCCGTGAACGTCCCGCGTACCCCGCGGGGCGATCAACCATCCACTCTCCACTATCAACCCACCCCCCGCCCTCACCAACCCCTCGCGGCGTGGACAAGCGATCCTCATGCTCGTCCTCGCGACCGCCGCGTGGGGCCTGAGCTTTCCCGGCGGCAAGGCTCTGCTCGCAGCCATGGCTTTGGCCAGGCCGGATCGTGATCCGTGGTTCTATTCTTCGCTCATGATCGGCGCGCGCTTCGGCCTCGGCGCGCTTTTGCTGTGGCTCGCCTCTCCCCGCGCCTTCGCCCGGATGCGGGCCGGCGAGTGGCGGCAGGGCGTCGGCCTCGGCCTCATGGGCGGCTTCGGCATGCTCTTTCAAGCCGATGGGCTGGCCTTCGCCGAGGCCAGCACCTCCGCCTTTCTCACGCAGTTCTCATCCGTGCTCGTTCCGCTCCTTATCGCCCTGCGCACACGAAGGGTGCCGTCGTTGCTCGTGCTCTTCTGTGTCGCACTCGTGATTACGGGCGTGGCGGTGCTGTCGCGGCTGGACTGGCATGCGCTCCACATCGGCCGCGGCGAACTCGAGACTCTCATCGGGACCTGCTTCTTCTCCTCGCAGATCCTCTGGCTCGGGCGACCAATCTTCCGCGGCAATGACACAGGTCGCGTCACCCTCGTCATGTCGCTCACGATCGCCCTCGTCCTCGCACCCGTCGTTTGGACCCATACCCGGCAGCCGGCCGATCTGTTGGTGATCTTCGCCTCCATTCCGATGTCCGCACTTTTCATCGCCCTTACGCTGGCCTGCTCGCTCTTCGCTTTCTGGATGATGAACCGCTGGCAACCGAGCGTCGATCCAACCACCGCGAGCATCGTTTACTGCACGGAGCCCCTTTTCGCGACGCTGTTCGCTCTTTTCCTCCCCGCGTGGCTGGCGCTCTACACTGGCATTGCCTACGCCAATGAAGCCGCCACGTTTCACCTGGTCGTCGGCGGAGCCTTGATCACCACGGCGAATCTCCTGATCTCCCTCACACCGCAGAGGTGAGAGAGCGAAACGTGAACGTAATCTCTACGCGGAGCCATCTTGGCAACGCTTGAGGTGTGGCCGCAGGGAAAAACGCATTGAGCAGATTTGGGGTTGATTGCAGTATTCGCGTCCCCTTCGCCGTCATTCTGAGCGGAGCGAAGAACCTCTGATCTCTGCCCTTTTTCACCGGCGCAATTGTAGATGTCGGAAGAGATCAGAGGTCCTTGTGCCTCAGGATGACCGTTAGGTAGTGCCCGTCACTTGGCAAGAGCGCCCACTGGCTGGCAACGTCTGCACCCGACTGGCGTGGCCCGGCACTGGTCCTGCGTTCGAGCTCAATCAAAATGGACATTCCCTTTGCGATTCGGCGTCCGCAGAGGGGTCCTTCCTCCGGCGCGCCGCCGCAGTTCATCGAAGACCTCATCTAATCCGTCCACCTTCATCTGGTGCACCATCCGCAGCAGTTCGCCGAGCCGGCCTTGCGGGAAGCAGTCCTTGCGCGCGAACCACGCCAGGTACTCCACCGGCAGATCGTAAAGCGGCACCCCGCGCGGTGGGTAATGCACCGGACCGTACTTGCCAAACGGCATGCGCACCGTCGCGATGTCGGCCAGATCGGCCGCCATCCAGTCGCGCAACCGCTCTTCGTCCATCTTCGGGAGACGCGGTTATTTCGCGTCGATGACGCGGATCTTGATCGAGCGCGCCGTCACCTCATCGCCGTGATCCTGCAGCAGGATCGGTGACTTGGTCTTTTCACCAAAGCCCGCGACCGCCTTGAATTTACTGATCGCCACCAGCGCCTTGAGCGCGTCGCTCCCCATCTCAAATTCCACGGACTTTGTCCCATTGAGCCACTCCTCCACGTGGTTTCCCTGCACCAGAAGGCGGCTTTCATTCCATTCCCCCACCGCCTTCGGCTTGGCCTTTTCGTCGGGCTCCATCAAGTCGTAGAGCGAAGCCGTCTGGTGCTTGCGCCCGCCTTTCTTGCCATCGGGATGATTGTCGTCGTCGATCATCTGGTACTCGAAGCCGATATTCTTCGCTGGATTCGGAAGGTTGTATTTGAGCCCGCTGTTCCCCGCGAAGCCGATCTTCCATTCCCAGGTCAGTTCAAAGTTCTCATAGTGCTCCGCGGTCACGATATCCCCGCCTCCCCCGCCCTTGGCATGGAAGAGAGCGCCGTCCTGCACGCTCCAGCCCTTCTCGGGGAATTCCGTCTTGCCGATCCCCACCCAGCCGGCGGTCGTCTTGCCATCGAAGAGGAGCTTCCAGCCGGCGGTTTTCTCCGCGTCGGTGAGGGTGTTGGGCTCGGCCGCAAAAGCGGCGACGGTAGCGAGCGCGAGGAAGAAGGATGCGGCGAGGGAGCGGATCATGGCAGGGAGGGGCGTTGGAGGTTGCGCCGAAAGCAGCGGAAAAACCGCGCGCGGTCAATCGCTCGTTATTTCAGGACCCGCGGGATCACCGGCGGAACCGCTGCCGCCGGCGCCAGCGGGTGAACGCGCAGATTACGAAATTCCACTTCTTCACCCTCGTCCATGATGATGAGCGCCGTCTTGAACTTGCGGCCAAACATCGGCCCTCCCTTGATGCCACTGGCCGCGATGGCCTTCTGCAACGCGGGCGAACCGAGATCGTACTCCACCACCTTGCCGCCATTGAGCCAGTGCTCCACGTGATTGCCCTGCACCACCAACCGGCCCTTGTTCCACTGGCCGGGCTCTTCGAGCTTCTTGTCCTGCGCCGGGGGGAGGATGGCATCGAGGGCTCCAGTGCGCCGAATCGGGCCGCCTTTTAGGCCGTCAGGATGATGCGTGTCGTCGATGATCGAATAGACGAAGCCGACCGGTTTGTCCTTGGTGCCGGCCGCAAAATACATGATGCCCGCCTTCCCCGAAACCGCCAGCTTCCACTCCCAGGTGAATTCGAAATTGTCGAACTGCTCCGCGGTGATCAAATGTCCGCCCGTCACCGAGCCCATGTGCTGAATGTCCTTCTCGCAAAACAGCGTGCCGTGATCGATCTTCCACCCGCGATTGATCCAGTCGTTATAGGTCAAACCGCGCAGACCCTGGTTGTTCTTGCCGTCGAAAAGGAGTTTCCATCCCGCGATGCTTTCCTCCGGGGTCAGCGTATAGATGGGTGACGGAGTTTCGTCCGGCGGTTTCGGCACCGACCTGTCCTGCGCGGACACCGCGACCGTGAGCAACACAAGAGAAACCGTCGGGAAGAGATGTTTCATGGTGAAAGGCAACCCGGACATTGAGCGGGACGCCTCCGCAATTCGAGAGAAAACACGATCCGCCCGAGGCTTGCGGCGCGCGCCTTCACTCCCCATGCTCCATGCATGATTCTCCCGCCCGTGACTCTTTACCGCACCGCCGACGGCCTCATCGCCCAGCGGGGTGAAGACTGCTTTCGCCTCGCCGAACCCAGCCTCGACTCCCTTTTCACCCAGGCCGACCCCGCCGGATGGCTGCACGAGCAACTCGCGCGCGCCACGCCCATCCCGCGGCCGCTCACCCTCCTCGCGCCCATCGAGAACCAGGAAGTCTGGGCCGCGGGGGTGACCTATCTGCGCTCGCGCGATGCCCGCATCGACGAATCGAAGGACGCCGGCGGCGGCACTTTCTACGATCGCGTTTACGACGCGCCGCGACCGGAGATCTTTTTCAAGGCCACGCCCTCGCGGGTCGTGGCGCCCGGGTCCCCCGTCGGCATTCGCAGCGATTCCAAGTGGAATGTGCCCGAGCCCGAGGTCGCCCTCGCCATCAACCGGGACGGCCTCATCTTCGGCTATACCATCGGCAACGACATGAGTTCGCGCGACATCGAGGGGGAAAACCCGCTCTACCTGCCCCAGGCCAAGGTCTACGCGGCCTGTTGCGGCCTCGGCCCAGGACTCGTCGTCCGCGCACCCCTGCCGCGCGAGACCGCCATCGAATTGGACATCATCCGGGACGGGCAACCCGTCTTTGCCGGCGCGACCTCGCTCGCCCAGATGAAGCGCGGTTTCGAGGAACTCGCCGGCTATCTTTACCGGGACAACGTCTTTGCCCACGGTTGCTACCTCCTCACCGGCACCGGCATCATCCCGCCGGGAGAATTCACGCTGCGCTCGGGCGATCGCGTGCGGATTTCCATCGCGGGCCTCGGCTCCTTGGAAAATCCCGTAGCCTGATGTAGTGTCGCCATCCCTCATCCGACCACCGACCCAACCCACATGACCCTTCACGGAAAAAGTCTCCTCGCCGGCCAACCGGTGGACCACAACGCCCGCGCCTTCCGCGCCATCAGTCCCCTCGACAACCGGGAACTCGAACCCACCTTTCACGAATGCGCGCCCGAGATTGTCGACCGCGCGTTGCACGCCGCCGAGGAAGCATTCGCCCGCTTTCGCCGGGTGCCCGCCGCCGAGCGAGCCACCTTTCTCGAAAACATCGCCGATGAGATCATGGCCATCGGCGACCCCCTCCTCGAGCGCGCGCATCGCGAGACCGGCCTGCCTCTCGACCGCCTCACGGGCGAGCGCGGCCGGACCGTGGGCCAGCTCCGGTTGTTTGCCCAGGTCGTCCGGGAAGGCTCATGGGTGGATGCGCGGATCGATCCCGCGCTGCCCGATCGCAAGCCGCTGCCCCGCGTCGATCTGCGGCGCATGCTCATCCCGCTCGGCCCGGTCGTCGTCTTCGGCTCAAGTAATTTTCCGCTGGCGTTCTCGGTCGCCGGTGGCGACACCGCCTCGGCGCTGGCCGCGGGCAATCCTGTCATCGTCAAGGCTCATCGCGCGCATCCCGGCACTTCCGAAATGGTCGGCGCCGCTGTCGTGCGGGCCGTGGAAAAGAGCGGGCTGCCGCACGGCGTCTTTTCCATGCTCCACGGTGCGGGCGCGGAAATTGGCGTCGCCCTCGTGAAGCACCCGCTCACCCGCGCGGCCGGGTTCACGGGCTCGCGCACGGCTGGTCGCGCTCTTTTCGATGCCGCCTCGGCTCGGCCCGAACCCATCCCGGTCTTTGCCGAAATGAGCAGCCTCAATCCGGTTTTCATCCTGCCGGGCGCCCTGCGCGAGCGCGGCGCGCAGATCGTGGAGGGTCTGAAAAATTCCGTGACGATGGGGGTCGGCCAGTTCTGTACGAAACCTGGTCTCGTCTTCGGGCTCGGGGGAACGGACTTCGAAGGTTTCGCCGAGTCTTTCGGCGCGGCCATCGTGGCGGCCGCTCCTGGCACCATGCTGCACCCCGGCATCTGCCGCTCCTACCACGAGGGGGTCGCAACCATGCATAAAGTCCCCGGGGTCGTGGCGCATGCCCAGAGCAGTATCGAACCGCAGTCCGAGCAGACGCATGGCGAGCCAACGGTCTTCGCCACGGACGCGGAGAACTTCCTCCGCCAGCCCGCCCTGCACGAGGAGGTTTTTGGTCCGTACACGCTCCTGATCAATGCGTCCTCCTACACCGATCTCGTCCGGATCGCCCACCACCTCGAAGGCCAGCTCACCGCGACCATTCACGGCACCGCGGAAGACATCGCGAATGCCGCCGACCTCATCGCCATCCTCGAGCGCAAAGCCGGGCGGTTGCTCATCAACGGCTTCCCGACCGGCGTGGAAGTCTGTCCGTCGATGAACCATGGCGGACCGTATCCGGCGACCACCGACGTGCGCTTTACGAGCGTTGGGACCGCCGCGATCCAGCGGTTCGTGCGTCCGATCTGCTACCAGTCGTTTCCCGCGAGCGCCTTGCCGCCGGAACTGGCCGACAGCAATCCGCGCGGGCTCATGCGTCTGGTCAACGGGCAACTCACCCGCGACCCTCTCTGAACTCTTGACTAGCTTGCGGAGCCGCCGATCGAAACATGGTGATGCTGCGTGCCGATGCGCGCTCTCGACGAACACGCAGAAGCGCTGACGAGCGTGACGACGGCGAGCAAGAGAAGGAGAATCTTTTTCATAAGCATTTGTCTCGTGTTTCGCACCGCGTCATTCCTCTGCGTGGGTTAAAACCATGTTTTCGCATCGCCTCAGCCCCGACCACAGCCTCCGGGAACTCGCGCTTGGCGACGCTGAGGAATTGTTTGCCGTCTGTGACGCCAACCGGCCGCATTTGCGTCGCTGGCTCCCGTGGCTGGACCGCACCCGCCAACCCGCCGATACGCGAGGCTTCATCGAGAGCGCGATGCGCCAGAACGACAACAACCAGGGCTTCCAGGCGCTCATCCTCGTGAACAGCCGCATCGCCGGACTCGTCGGCTATCACCGCATCGATTGGTCGAACCGCAACACCTCCCTCGGCTACTGGCTGGCCGAACCGTTCCAAGGCCGGGGGCTAATGACCGCGAGTTGCCGCGTGCTTATCGACCATGCCTTCGCCGCTCTCAATCTCCACCGCGTGGCCATCTCCTGCGCCCCGGAAAACGTCCGCAGCCGCGCCATTCCCCAACGGCTCGGCTTTGTCTACGAGGGCAAGCTGCGTGATGCCGAGTGGCTCTACAATCACTACGTGGACCATGAGGTCTACTCCCAGCTCCAGCGCGAATGGCAGACGCAGATGATCGAGCGCCTCGGGGCGGGGAAGAAGTAATCAGTGCTCAGTGCTCAGTTCTCAGTGCTCAGTGCTCAGTCGCGAGCGATCGGAGCACTCACTGATTACTGATTACTTCGTCGCCGCGCGAAATGGTTACCAGCCAATAGCCTTCATCCGCCGCGCCACCTCTTCCGCATTCGCGCGCGTATTGAAGGCGCTGATGCGAAAATATCCCTCGCCCATCGCGCCGAAACCACTGCCCGGGGTGATCACCACATTGGCCTCCCCGAGCATGCGGTCGAACATCTGCCAGCTCGTGGTCCCTGCCGGCGTCGACACCCAGATGTAGGGCGCGTTCACGCCGCCGTAGACGCGGAAACCAACGCTCGAGGCCGCTTCGCGCAGGATGCGCGCATTGCCCATGTAGTGCGCGATCAGCGCCGCCACCTGGGCCTTGCCCTCGGTGGAATAGAGCGCCTCGGCGCCGCGCTGCACGATGTAGGAAACGCCGTTGAATTTTGTCGTGTGACGGCGCAGCCACAGCGGGTGCAGCGGCTTCCGCTCCCCGGTGGCCGTCGAGGCCAGCAGCGTCTTCGGGACCACGATGAACGCGCAACGCGTGCCGGTGAATCCGCCGTTCTTGGAAAAGCTGCGGAACTCGATCGCCACCTCGCGCGCCCCGGCGATCTCGTAGATCGAATGCGGGATTTCCGGGTTGCTGATGTAGGCCTCGTAAGCCGCATCGTAGAGGATCACCGACTGATGCTCGCGCGCGTAGGCCACCCAGGCTTCGAGCTGCGCGCGCGTCGCCACGGCGCCCGTGGGATTGTTTGGAAAGCACAGGTAAATGACGTCCACGTGCTTCTGCGGCGGCGCGGCCACGAAGCCGTTCTCCGCGGTGCACTTCAGATACACGAGCCCCGCGTAGGCGCCGCTCTCGTTCGCCTCGCCGGTATGTCCGGCCATCACATTCGTATCCACATACACCGGATACACCGGGTCGGTGATCGCGAGTTTGTTCCGATCCCCCAGGATATCCAGGATGTTGCCGCAATCGCACTTCGAGCCGTCGCTCACGAAGACTTCGTCATCCGCCACCTCCAGGCCCCTGGCCCGATAATCATTCTCGGCGATGGTGTGCCGCAGCCAGTCGTAACCCTGCTCGGGGCCGTATCCGTGGAACCCTTCCCGGGTGGCCATATCGTCCACCGCCTTGTGCATCGCCGCCGTCACCGCCGCGGGGAGCGGCTCGGTCACGTCTCCGATTCCGCAGCGAATGATGCGTTTGGCCGCTTCGGGATTCGCGTCGCCGAATGCCTTCACCCGCCGGGCGATCTCGGGGAAAAGATAACCGGCTTTGAGTTTGAAATAGTTGTCGTTGAGGAAAGCCATGGGAGCGGGACGGTGTAGCGGACCATGGCGCGCGGCTCAAGACCGAATCATGGGATCGCACTCGCCCGTGAAACAACGCCGATGACACGAAGAAGAGGAATCGGAACCATTCCACCAAGCCATACAAGCGCCAACCGGTCGACCTTCGATGTATCAGTATGTCCACCATCCTGCTGATCGTCCTTATCCTCTTCCTCGTCGGTGCACTCCCCACGTGGGGGCACTCGCGCAATTGGGGCTACGGCCCGAGCGGCGGCTTGAGCCTGCTGGTGGTGTTCGTGATCGTCCTGCTCTTGACGGGCCACATCTAAGAACACAAACCCGGAGCCGCATCTCGCGGCTCCGGGCTGTTTTCCCCCTCAGGAAATGTGGCGGCGGCCTACGCTTTCAAGGCCGCCTGATAATTCTGCTCGGCCTGCGCCCAATTGATGACGTTCCAGATCGCCTTGAGGTAATCCGGGCGGCGGTTCTGGTAATTCAGGTAGTAGGCATGCTCCCAGACGTCGATGCCGAGGACCGGCGTCCCGCCGCACCCTTCGGCCACATCCATCGTCGGATTGTCCTGGTTCGGCGTCGAGCAGACCGAGAGCTTGCCGTCGGCGGCACAGAGCCACACCCAGCCGCTGCCAAAACGGGCGGCACCCGCGGCGTTCATCTTCTCCTTGAGCTGCTCCAAGTCGCCAAAGGTGCTCTTGATCGCGTCGGCCAGCTTGCCCACAGGGGCGCCTTCGCTTTTCGGGGTGAGAAGCTTCCAGAAAAAGCTGTGGTTCACATGGCCCCCGCCATTGTTGCGCACCGCGTTGCGGATGCCTTCGGGCAGCTTCCCGATGTAGCGGATCAATTCCTCCGCGGGATGATTCGCCTCGGCGGGCGCGCTTTCGAGGGCCTTGTTGAGATTGGTGACGTAAGCAGCGTGGTGCTTGCCGTGATGGATCTCCATCGTTTTGGCATCGATATGCGGTTCGAGAGCGTTGGTGGGATACGGGAGGGCGGGTAATTCGTGGGCCATAGGTTTTGAATTGGTTGTGCGCCGCACGCGGCGGCGCTCTTTGATTTCGTGCCGATGATGGAAACTGGATGTGCGCTTGGCAAGCAGCGTGCCGACAATTGTTTCACCACCGTCAAAAACGGTCCCCAGCGTCCGATGCTTCCCAGTCGTCCCATCCGCAAAACGCCACCATTCTGGAAACAATCCGCTCCACCTCCGTTTCCATCTTGAGCTTGGCGGCGATTCCCGCCATTGGTCTCCGCCCAAATGGATACATCGATCAAATCACTAGGGCCGTGTGAGATCATTTCACCGCTGCGCCACATCGGCGCCGGCGTTGAGGTCAACTTCCGCCAGGACGACGAACGCGTCCTCTTCAACCACACCCTGGACCGCGACGAGGGGCCGCAACCGGACGAGCAGTTCAGCTTCGAGGCGGCGGGCCCCCGCGAGAAGATCTTCTTCAACCCGGCCAAGACCACCGCGGCCATCGTGACCTGCGGCGGCCTGTGCCCGGGGCTGAACGACATTATTCGCGGCATCGTCACGCAGCTCAATTATCGCTACGCGGTGACGAAGGTTTACGGCTTCCGCTACGGCTACGAGGGTCTCATCCCCCGCTACGGCCACACCCCCATGCTTCTCAAGCCGGAGTCCGTCTCGCAAATCCACAATTTCGGCGGGACCATCCTCGGCAGTTCCCGCGGGCCGCAGAAAATCGACGAGATGGTGGACCTGCTCGAGGAAATGAACATCGATTTGTTCTTCGTGGTGGGCGGCGACGGCACGCTGCGGGGCGCGGCGGAGCTCGCTTCCGAATGCGCCCGGCGCGGCTTGAGGAAGGCCATCATCGGCATCCCCAAGACGATCGACAACGATATCATGTACCTGGACAAGTCGTTCGGTTTCGAGACGGCCTTTGCCCACGCGGTGCAAGCCGTGAAGTGCGGCTACGTGGAGGCGACCGGGGCGGTCAACGGCGTGGGCTTGATCAAGCTGATGGGCCGCGATTCCGGTTTCATTTCGTGCTACGCCGCACTGGCCGGCGGCAACGTGGATTTTGTCCTCGTTCCCGAGGTGGCGTTCCAGCTCGAGGGCGAGCGCGGGCTGCTCGAGGCGCTCCGCTACAAGCTGGCCAAGAAGAAGAGCGCCGTCATGGTCGTCTCCGAGGGCGCGGGCCAGGATTTGATGCCGACGGCCGGCGGCACCGATGCCAGCGGAAATAAGCGCTACGGCGACATCGGCATGTTCCTCAAAGACCGCATCGGCGCGTTCTTCAAGGAGCGGCGCTTCGAGTGCAACCTCAAGTATTTCGACCCCAGCTACATCATCCGCAGCGTGCCGGCCAATGCGCAGGACAACGTTTACTGCTCGCAGCTCGCCCAGCACGCCGTCCACGCGGCCATGGCCGGCAAGACCGCCATGCTCGTCGGCCGCTGGCACGGCGCCTTCGTCCATCTCCCCATCGCCCTCGCCACCCGCGGTCGCAGGAAGGTGGATCCCCAGAGCGAGCTCTGGCACTCGGTGCTGGAAAGCACCGGCCAGCCGGCGCGGATGATGTAGCGGACGGAGGCGGTTGATCGTGGAAAGTGGATAGTTGCCCCTCAGTCCCTCGGCAGCGAGAGCAGCCGCGACTCCATCTCATCGAGTTGCTTGGCGCGCTCGCGGCTCCACACACCCTGCGCCTTGAGTTGCAACAGAGTCTTCCGCGCCTGCTGATAACTGGTCCGCGCCTCCGCGGTGGACGCATTTTGCAACTGCAACATTCCCAGCTTGCGCTGCAACTGCACGACTTGATCCTTCGCCAACGGGTTGGCCCCTTTTCGATTGGCATACTCGACGGCGCTGCTCAGCGCCGTGGTGTAAAGATCCAGCGCATCCTCCGTCCGGCGCTCGGCCATGATTTCATCCCCCCGACGGACCAGGGTCTTCACTTCGTCGAGAAGCACCGCGTCCTCCGCGGCCGACGCTGGAGGCGCGACGCTCGCCGGGATCGGCGCAGGCGGCTGCACGCGAGTGAGCGCTCCGCTTTGTGCAGGGGAGACTTGCGGAACTTTCGGTCGGGGAGCGTCCATTGCGACAGCAGCCGGCGCGGAAATTTGCAAAACAGCCGGCGCGGGCGGCGCGTCCGGCGCGAGCACGGCGGCGACGTTGGCGATCGGAACGATCGGCTCCGACACGGCCTGTGGCACCGGCTCGGGCGCCGCAACCGGGGGCAGACCAGCAAATCGGGTCACCCGCGGCGTCGAGCGCGGCACGACATTGAGCGCGGATTGCGGCTCATCGGCGCTGAGTTCGAGGAAACTCTTCATGCCAAAGATCGCCGCGAGGACGATGAGGCCAATGGCGATGCCGATCATGAATACCGCATCCCGCCGCGCGGAAGACTCCCGAGAGGGAGACGGGTACGATGTGGAAAGCGTTTGCGGCATCGTGATCGCCGGGACTATAGCCAGTTCTGACAGCTCTGGCAATGCTCGTTTGAAGGCGCCGAGACGTTCGAGTTCGTCGGCTTCCACATCCACTGCGGCCGTGAGCAGCGCGTCCCGCACCTGCTGAAGACTGGCAAAGCCCCGGCGCGCGTCGATCACGCGCGGTTCGCTGCGATCCGCGGGGCAGAAGCCCTTTTCGTCGCACCGCCAGCGCAGCCACGCCGGCAGCCATTCAAATTCCGCCTGGCGCTCAAGTTCCCCCAGACGTGCGTCCGGCGGTCCATCGACGACGAGAGCGATGATGCGTTCCTCTCCTCCGGCGATCTTGAAGGCACGAATGCTCTGATCGATGGCTGCAGTCCGCGCGGAGCCGGGCGAGCAGACGACAATCAGGTAGGCGCTGCTCGCCAGCGCCTGTCTCGCGTGCTCCTCGAAAGTCGGATCGCGGAGGTCGGGGAAGACGGAGAGGCAGTCCGGGCGCCGAAAACCGTAGGGCGTGACCTGGTCCACCACCGGCGGCGGCAACGGAAACCCATTGAGGCACCGGTAGATCCAATCGCACCAGGGTGTGTCCGCCGCGACAAAGCGCACGACCGCCCAAGAGGCGCCACTGAGCTCGGCGGACAATTGCTGCTCGAGGTCGACAAGCGGCTCGGCAAAGAGGTCCTGGCGCGACTGTCCCAAGCTGCCCGTCCCCGGGATCGGCAAGTCGTCGGAGCGCCAGCGTGGATACATGGCGCTGAGAGAAGCAAGGAAAGTGCCGGGGGAGGCGAGAGTTGATGGTCCCATGGCGTTTAACGGGACCCTCACGGTTGTTGAGAGATGGGTCCTATAGGTCGTATAGGTCCTATACACCTCAAGCTCTCAAATATGGGAAAAAGGAGAACCTGGCGTGCCTCAGCCCAGCCGAAACGTCGCGCAATACAGCCCAGAGGCGCTGGTTTCCTCCCGGTGCACCGGGGTGCCGAGGAGGCGTTGGAACATATCCGACTCGAGCCGGGCGACCTGCGGAAATGCCCGCAGAAGGTCGAAAATCGGTGAATGATGCTCGATGATCCGCACCACCCCGGCGGCATCGGTCTCGCAATCGGCCATGTGGCCGTCAAAGTCCCGCAGCCGGGCCAGCCACTTGGCCCGCTCCGCCGGAGTGTCTCCCCGGAGTTTGGACAGGTAGTGCTCCGCCTTCTGCTGAAAGACGACATGGAGCAGCTTCTCGGGAGCGCTCGCCCCGAAGAGTTTTCGCGCCGCCTCGAGGGCCTCGATGGTCATGGCATTGCTCGAGGTCGGAAAGAGATCATGCGCCCGCTGGGTGAGCCGATACAGCATGTGCGGCCGGCCGATTTTCTGCGGCTGGCGCCAGGTGTCGAGCAAGCCGCGTTTCTCGAGATCCAGGCAGATTCCCTTGATCCCCATGTAACTCATCCCGACACGATCCGCGAGATCGGCCACGCACAGACCTTGGGTGCGCTTGAGTTCATTGAGCACGCGGAGCCGGGCACTGCGGCCCACCTGCTGGATAAGGCGCTGCTTCATGCGGGAAGAGAGTTGATGGTGGAGAGTGGATGGTTGATAGCCCCGGGTTCTTGTT
Organism: Chthoniobacterales bacterium; assembly: GCA_038228205.1. Classification (GTDB taxonomy): domain Bacteria; phylum Verrucomicrobiota; class Verrucomicrobiia; order Chthoniobacterales; family Chthoniobacteraceae; genus Chthoniobacter. Next base: position 1,462 of record JBBRPL010000067.1, on the reverse strand, counting down.
CAACCCCACGAGTTTATAGCGGCCAATTTTCTTGGGGGAAAGCCGGCATCCGATCTTTCAGCGTATGAGAAAAAGGGCGATCCAACTCCAGTCAACGGGGCTATCCACTTTCCACTATCAACTTCCTCGCCCCTTCTCAACTTTTCCCCTCAAAGTGCCGGAGCGCCTCGGCGATCCCGGCGCTGCACGTGCCCGTCGCGACGTATCCCCCGGCTTCCCGCACGGTCCGCTTCACCGCGTCCACGGCATTGCCGGGGCAGGCCACCCACGCGGCGTGCCGGCCATCGAGCATGGGCAGGTCGTTGTAGTGATCGCCGGCGGCAAAAATTTGCTCCCGGGAGATGCCGGTCAGCCGGGCGAGTTCGCCGAGCGCCGTCCCCTTGCTATACGCCTCGTGGCAAAAGCGCACGTAGATGGAATTGCGCATGAACTGGAACCCGGGAACGCGCGCGCATTCCCGGGCAAGGAATTTCACCACCATATCCATCTCTTCGTCCGACTCCGCCGCGAGGCCGATCAGACGCTCCCCTTCGTAGATGGGGTGGGCCCGCGTGTGCTGCTCCAGGTAATGCTCGATATCGCGCAGCAGGGTGCCCGCCTGGGCAAAGAGGGCGTCATGCGCGGCCGCGCATCGCACGTTCCAATCGCCGAAATCCTGCCAGCGACCCTCCGGCCCGCGATGAAAGACCTCGCGCTCGGAAGTCAGCACGTAATCCGGTTCGAACGGGAATTTCAGTTCCCGCAGCCCTTCCTCGATGTGCCAGAGCACCCGCCCGGTATTCACCGCCCACAAGGCCCCGCGCTCCCGCATCCCGCCCAGAACGGTGAAAAAATCGGGGTGCACCGGCGGCACTTCCTGGTGGCTGATGACCGTGCCATCGAAATCGGTGCTCAGAAGCTTGATCATGAGATGGGAGTTGAGTGGCGCACGGCGGGAGGCGATGATGGAAAAAAGCGAGGCCGCACGTTATTGCGCCGCGCCCAAGTCTCAACCCTCAATTGGCTCACGCCACACTTCGACTCACTCCGCTCATGAAATCCGCCTACGAACTTGCCATGGAGCGACTGGAAAAGCAGTCCCCCACCCGTCAACTCACCGAAGACCAGAAAACGGCGATCGCCGAAATCGAGACCGCCGCGAAGGCGAAAATCGCCGAACAGGAGCTCTTCCTCAAGGACAAGATCGCCGCGGCCGCGGCGGAGGGAAAGTATGAGGAGGCCGCACAACTCGAACAGCAATTGACCCATGAAATCCGCCGGGCCAATGAAGAGGCGGACGCGAAGAAGGAGAAGGTCCGAGGAAAAGGGTGAACGCCATCGCGCTCTGAGCCTAAATACGGAGGTGGGAATAACCGCGGATTGCGCGGATTCGCATGGCAACGGGTGCCACGACATTCGAAGCCGCTCACCCCATGGGAGAGTGGGAGAATCCTCGTTAGCGCCTCCTTATCCGCGCCATCCG
>JBBRPL010000066.1:0-44833 GCA_038228205.1 Chthoniobacterales bacterium | reverse complement strand
TAGTAGGGCACATAGCGGTCGGATGGCACGCTGTCGGCCGCGATCGGGTCCATCCGGTCCGTGCAATCCAGAATCCACCACCGTCCCCCGTAGCGCCAGTAGACCCAGGCATGGCTGGTCCGCGAGTTTTTGTCCGCCTTGCCGATGGCGAAGAGAGCGCCGGTATCACCCAAATTATTGTAGAGCCAGAGGGCCTTGGATTTGCAATCTCCGGCGCGTTGCGCCTCCGTGAGTTGCGGCATGTCGGGCTTGTACGGATCGCGCGTGAAGTACTGAAAACTGTACCCGATCTTCATCAGGTGGCTGGTCGTCGACATGGTGGGGTGCTGCGGATCGAGCGCGGCGATGACCGCGCGCACGCTGCCGAAATAGGAATCATACGGCGTGGAAGTGGTCGGCTGAAGTTCCAGTTCCGAACCCCCGGGCGGAAGCGAAAATTTTCCCGGCTGCGGAATCGCGCCTTTGTCGTGGAGCAACAGCACGACATGGCCGAGGGCGGCCGTGCCCAGGCGGGCCGGAGCGTTGGAAGCCACCAGGGTTTCCTGCGCCGCGAGCGGGTGCAGGAAAAAAAGAGCGAAGCAGTAGCGGAGGTCGCGGAATCGCATCGGTAGGCGGAAGTGAAGGCTAGCGTACGGGTTTTTCTTGGCAACACTCGTTCGTCACGCTCCACAGTGGCGGCAAGGTTGCCTGCCCTTCGGGCGCCGATAGTTTGACCTCGCGATGAGCCGATTTCTTAGCGCCGCCGGAACCCTGGTGGACACCATCAAGATCAATGCCCTGACGCGCGAGTATCGCGATGGACGGGCGTTTTGGGTCAAGCGCCGGCGTTGGGCGGCGCGACCGCTCATGGTGGGCGCCAATCGTTTCTTCAAACTGGCCGGAAATCCGATCCGCGCACTGACCGACGTGGCGGCGTGGCAGCGCTGGGAAGTCGAATGCTTTCTTCGTCTGCATGGGGAACGCTTTCAGGCATTTACGGATGGCGCTGACGCTGTGATCGCGGAGGAAGTTCCCGGGAAAAACCTCTCCCAACATCTCAATGCCGGCACGCTCGTTCCGCCCATGTTTGCCGCTGCGGCGCGGGAACTCCTCCGCGCGCATGAAATGGCGTGCGCGGACTTTCACGGCAATGCGTGGTCCCACGGTGATCCGCATGCGGCGAATTTTGTGTATGAAGATGCGGCGGATCGCGCCCGGTTGATTGATTTTGAGGTCATGCATCACCCGACCGTGGATGCGAGCGAGCGCCATGCCGACGACCTACTTATTTTTCTCCAAGATATTGCGGGGAGGATTGCCCCGGATCAATGGCTGCCGGGCGCTCATGCATTTCTGCACGCCTACGCGCGCCCCGGGATCGTGGCCCGCCTGCGGGAAAGGCTCGTCGTGCCGGGCGGCCTTGCTCGCGTTTGGTGGGCTGTCCGGACCACGTATCTCGCGCCCGCCGAACTGCAGCGGCGCATCGCGGCGCTGCGAGCGTCTCTCTAGATTCGAGACGTTTCGTTTTCAGGCTTTGGCGGATGGGCCGCATCCCAGGTCGTTGCGGGCCACGAGCCACTCGTGCACGGGTTCTCCGCCGAGCAGGTGCTCCTGAAGAATCCGCTCGAAGCGCTCCGGCGTGACCGCGCCATACCATGTGCCTTCTGGATAGACCACGATCCAGGGCCCACCCGTGCAGATCCGAAAGCAACCGGCTTTCGTGCGCATGGCCCGCAGGCCGGTCTCCTTCACGCGCTGCTTCACCAAGTCCCAGAGTTTCTCCCCATCCTTGGGCTCGCAGCAATCCGGCCCCAGACACACGAACAGGTGCCGTTCCGCCTGTGCGATGCCAGCCTTCATCAGGCCATCGGAGAGTTTGCTCATGGGCAGACGTTAATCCGCGACGCCTCGCGCGACAATCCTTCGCCCCCGGCATCGTGAAAATAGGGCCGCCCGCCTCGCGAAGAACTGCTCGTCAGCGGCAGATCCCGCGTGCTGATGGCGCGGGACTTGCGTAGGACTACGACACCCATGAAATCCCGCGTCTTTGTCGTCAGTCTGCTTCTCTTTGGTTCGGGACTGTGCGCCCTCGTCTATCAAACGGTTTGGTTGCGTGAATTTCGGCTCATTTTTGGCGCCTCCACCGCGGCCACGGCGGCGGTCCTGGGGATCTTCATGGGAGGCCTCGGCGTCGGCAGCATGCTTCTGGGAAACCGCTGCGAAAAGGCCAGGCGGCCCCTGGCTTTCTACGCCAATCTCGAGCTCGGAATCGCCATCACCTCGGCGCTCACGCCGTTTCTCGTCATGTTGGCCCGCCATCTTTATTCGTCGCTGGGTGGATCCCTCGGGCTCGGGCCCGTCCTGGGAACGGGTGCGCGTCTCGTGCTATCGGCGTTGGTGCTCGCCGGGCCGACGCTGCTCATGGGCGGAACGTTGCCGGCGGCGGCCCGGAGTGTGGTCGGGCGTGAGGACGGCGGGCGGCGCAGCCTCGCGTGGCTGTATGGCATCAATACGCTGGGCGCGGTGACCGGGGCGATGCTGGCCACCTTTGTGGCACTCGAAGCGCTCGGAAATCGCCATACCCTGTGGGCCGCCTGCATCTTGAATGTCGTGGTAGCGCTGGTCGCGCGAGTCCTGTCGCGAACATTTCCTGAACCCGAGGCCGCTCCAGCCGCGGAAGTTCTGCTGGAACCAAGCCGGAAGGCCGCGCCCGCGCCGCTGGTTCTCACGGCATCCGCGCTGGTGGGCTTTGCCTTTCTGCTCATGGAACTGGTCTGGTACCGCATGCTCAGCCCGCTCCTCGGTGGGTCCACGTTTACTTTCGGCCTCATCCTGGCGGTCGCCCTTCTCGGGATTGGGCTGGGCGGCACGCTCTACGCACTCGCAGGTCAGCGCGCCGGAGGCACTCTCACCGCCTTTTCCTGGACGTGCGCGCTCGAGGCCCTGGCCATCGCGGTGCCATTCGCGCTGGGCGATCGGCTGGCCGTGCTGGCCGCGCACCTGCGGTCCCTCTCCTCGGTCGGTTTTTGGCCGCAAGTTTTCGGCTGGTTCATCGTCATCGCCATCGTCGTCCTGCCGGCCGCCGCTGTCGCTGGTTTCCAATTCCCGCTGCTCGTGGCGCTCCTGGGCAAGGGCGGCGACGGAGTCGGCCGCGACACCGCGCGAGCCTACGCGATGAATACCGCGGGGGCGATCGCCGGGTCGCTCGCGGGTGGTTTCGGGTTGATGCCTCTCGTGACGGCCCCGGGCCTGTGGAAGATCGTCGTCGTACTGCTTTGCGGTCTCTCGCTCGTGGCGTTGTTCGTTCATCAGCGCCGGTCCCCGGCCCCAGGGTGGCCTTCGTTTGGAGTCATCGGCTCGGCGGCGGCGGCGGTGGCCCTGCTCTTCACCCTCGGCCCCACCCCGGCGTGGAGGCACAGTGGTGTCGGCGTCGGTCGGTCGGGCCTGGACGCACCTTCGCGCAATGTCTTGCGTGACCGGGTGGGCCAGTTTCGCCAGCAGACCATGTGGGAGAGCGAAGGGGTGGAAAGCAGCGTGGCGATCTATGCGATGCACGGCGCTTCCTTCGTCGTCAATGGCAAGTCGGATGGAAATATCCGCGCCGACGCCGGCACGCAGGTGCTCGGTGGATTGATCGGCGCGGCGCTTCTGCCGAAGGTGGAGACTGCATGTGTCATCGGCCTCGGCACCGGCTCGACGGCTGGCTGGCTGTCCCAGGTGCCGGAGATCAAGCGGGTCGATGCCATGGAACTGGAGCCGGCCATTATCGAGGTGGCGCGCGTTTGCAAACTCGCCAACCGGGACGTCCTCGACAATCCCAAGTGCCACATTCTGCTGGGCGACGCGCGCGAGATGCTCCTCACGACGCGCCAGAATTACGATCTCATCTTCAGCGAGCCCTCGAATCCCTACCGGGCCGGCATCGCGAGCCTGTTCACCACCGAGTTCTACGAGACCGCCCGTGCGCGCTTGAATCCCGGGGGGATTTTTCTGCAATGGGTTCAGGCCTACGAAGTGGATGGCGACGCCATCCGCATGGTCCTGGCCACGCTGGGCGGCGTCTTTCCTCACGTGGAAGTCTGGACGACGCAGGTGGGCGATCTGCTCCTCGTGGCGAGCGCCCAGCCCCGCGCCTGGGATGTGCCGGCGATTCGAGCCCGGCTGGAAACGGAACCTTTTCGCACCGCCACGCGGCGCATTTGGGGCACGGACAGCGCCGAAGGTCTGCTCGCGCATTTTTGTGCGGGTGCCGCCGTCGCCCGCCGCCTCTCCGAACTCCCCGGCATCGAGAAGAATACGGACGACAATACGCTGCTGGAGTTTGCCTTCGCGCGGAGTGTGGGTCGGTCGTCCGGATTCCAGACTCCCGAATTGCTCAAGGTCGCCCGCGACCTGGGTGCGGAGCGCCCCGAAGTGGTCGGAGACGTGGATTGGAGCCGCCTGTTGGAGGAGCGGTTGGCCATGTTTGCCCACGACGGTTATCCGCCGCCGGGGATTCCCGGGACTTCCGAAGCGGGCGTCGCTCGTTGCGAAATCCGCCGTTTAGTGGCTCAAAAGCAGTTTGCGGCCGGCGGGCGCCTGTGGATCGACAAAAAGCCGGCGCCGCTCAATCCCGGCGACGTGTTGACCTTTGCGTTCGCGCTCGCCGAAGCGGCGTCTGACGAAGCGCTGCCCTTTATCGAACAATTGCGGGTGACCGACTCGTCGGAGGCCTGCGCAATTGAAGCTTTGCTGCGCGTACGCCAGGGACGGCACGCCGAAGCGATCCCGCCACTGCTCGCCGCCTATGACGCATTCTATCGCGATCCGTGGCCCACGGCTGAGGTGCAGACTCGCGCCTTTCAGCTTTGCTGGGAAATCGTCCAGGCCAAGCCCGACTCAGCGCCGCTCTTTTTCAAGGCGCTCATGGCCGGCCCGCTGCCGGGCTTCCTGATGGAATCGCCCCGCCGGCAAACTCTGGCGCAACTCACCTTGCAAATGTGGAGGACAGGTCAGCCCGTGTCCGGTGAGGGCTTTGCCCTGATCGAACCGTGGCCGAAATGGTCGGGCGAGGCTCTGAAGGACCGCTATCGCTTCTACAAGACGACCGGTTTGGGTGACGTGAAGCGGGCTCGCGCCGACCTCGAGGAGTTTCTCGGCGCCGAAAGCGGCGCATTCAATCGCGGCCTGGAAGTCCCACCCAAGACGACCGCCATCCGTTAGTGTAACCTCGGCCTTGCTCGCGGCGTTATTAACGCGATGCAATGTGCTCATGCCGCTCGAAACGTCTGATGTCCCGGCCTGCCTCGATCGCGTGCGGCAGGGCGACGGCGACGCGGCGCGGGCGCTGGTGGAACACCTCTACCCGCTGGTCCTCAAGATCGTGCGTGCTCACCGCCCGCGGCGTGCCGCCGAGGAGGATCTGGCCCAGGAGACGTTTATGAAGATCTTCACGCGCATCGATCAGTACCAGGGCCGTGCCGGCGTGCCCTTCGAGCATTGGGTTTCACGGGTGGCGGTCACGACCTGCCTCGACGCGCTCCGCGCGGAAAAGCGCCGACCGGAGTGGCGTTGGGCCGATCTTGGCGAGGGTGAGCGAGCCTGGCTGGAATATTTTCTGGGTGAGCAGGCTGCGATCACGCCCCAGGACGACGCTGCGGCGCGCGAGGTGGTGGAAGTGCTGCTCGGATTTCTCTCGCCCGACGACCGGCTCGTTTTGACGCTGCTCGACCTCGAAGAGCGTTCCGCGGCCGAGGTCAGCCAACTCACCGGGTGGGGCCATTCCGCGGTGAAAGTTCGCGCCTTTCGCGCCCGGCAGAAATTGCGCAAACACGCGCTGCAACTGAGGATGAAACTATGAACGAATTCGAACGCAGATGGAAGATCGGCGCCGCGGCCGGGCGCCGGGCCAGGCCCGCGGAATCTGCGGAAGCCCCGCTGGGCTTCGCGACCCGTGTGGTTGCCCACTGGCAATCGCAGCCGGCGCCCTCCCTTCTTTCGTTGTGGCAATGGCATGCCTGGCGCGTGCTCAAGGTGGTCGTGGTGTTGTTGATCGCGACCCTGGCCGTCGACGCGGCGGTGGAATTGGCTGAGCCCTCCGCGCCGCCGCTGGTGGCGCCGGCGGTCGAGGAGACCGTCACGGACGCGATCTCGATGCTATGAGCGCGCGCTGGAAGATCACCTGCATCCTCGTCGCCATCGTGCTCGTGAGCGCGCTCGCGGGTGGCTTCGGCGGCTTTCGTTGGGCCAAGGCCATTTCCCGCAAGCGCAGCAACCCGGAAGACTGGAACGTGCAGGCGATGAAAGCCCTGGATCGCGGCCTGCACCTCACGCCGGAACAGCACGCCCGTGTGCAGACGATCCTGGATGGCGGGGTTGAGGAGTTCAAAGGCATCCGCATCGAGACGATTGCCCGGAGCAATACCGTGCTCGAGCGGATGATCGCCGAGGTGGATCAATTGCTCGCGCCCGAACAGCAGGTCGAATTTGCCAGGTTCAAGGAGAGGCGCGTGCAGGCCAATCTCGACATGCTCAAGGTCGAGCCGCGCAAAAACTGAAGGCGCGCGCAATCCATGTAACGGACGCCAGCCAGGCTGCGTTATCAGGGGTATGAATTCACCCATCCCGTCCCTCCCGATCGTCCTCGCCGCATTGTTTCCCATCCTGCTTCCGCACCTCGCCGCGGGTCAGGAGAGCGTCCCGTTGGAACAAGCGCAAAAAGGAGCGCAACTCCTCGCCGAAGCCGCCGGGCGGATCGCCGATGCGGCCGTGACGGTCGATGCCAATCTCGAAAAGCCATTCGCGGTCAAAGGCGGGAGCGTGGCGCTCCTGGTCATCCCCGATAAGGCGCTCACCGCCGAAAAGCTGGGCGGCGTCGGCACGACCATGACGCCGGTGGGCCAATTGTGGATGACGGAAGTCAACGTCGCGGTCAACGGACACTCGCCCGCGAAAGACAACCTCCGCTTTTACAACGTGAAAGCCGGCGACAATGACATGCGAGTCCAGCTCTATCTCGTCGGGGCCATCAAGAATGCCGCGGGACAAGTGGAACTGGTCGTCTATGGCCAGGGGCGGGAGCCGCTCGTCCACGTCCCGCTCGAGAAATCCTCGGCCGGCGCGAAGGAAATGCCGATCGAATTCGCGGGCCGGAAGAACGATGAAACCTCGGGGACGCTCACCCTGTTTTTGCCGGGGCAGTATCAGGCGGAGATTCTGCTGGTGAAGGCGGAATAACGCGCGGACGAAGGGAGGGAGACGCGAAGCCCTGGCGCGGCGGAGCCGCGAGAAAAGAAGATTGGCCGCAAAAAGGCGCACAAGGCACAAGAGGGATTTTGACTCCGGTCGCGCGTCCGCCCTGTCGAGCCGGGAAAAATCTACGCACACCTCGAGAAATCTCACGAATAGATCTGCAGAGGCGCAGAGGGATGTGGTCGAACTTGGGCGTTACGAGAAGAGGGTCTTTTCTCCGTCTTTTTGTCTGCGCCTCTGCAGTGCTGCCCGTCAAACAACTGTGCATATTGCGTGGATTTTTTTGTGCCGACCGGCTCGGTCGCGCCGCCGAAGTCAAAAGCCCTCTTGTGCCTTTTGCGCCTTTTTGCGGCCATTCCCCATTCTGCCGCGTAGGGCGTCTGCGTTTTAAAAAATCCGTGTTTCACTCGGCGATGCTTCGCGGCTAGAAAGGCCGCCCTATGAAAATCGTCGTTGCTTACTCCGGAGGGCTGGACACCTCCGTCCTGCTCACCTGGCTGAAGGAAACTTACTCCGCGGAGATCATCGCGTTTTGCGCGGATGTGGGGCAGGAAGAGGAATTGCACGGGCTCGATGCCAAGGCGCTGCGCACCGGCGCGAGCAAATGCTTCATCGACGACCTGCGGGAGGAGTTCGCGCGCGATTTCATATTTCCGATGTTCCAGGCGGGCGCGATGTACGAGGGGCAATACTACCTCGGCACTTCCATCGCGCGTCCCTTGATCGCCAAGCGCATGGTCGAGATCGCGAAGGCGGAGAAGGCCGATGCCGTAGCCCACGGCGCCACCGGAAAGGGCAATGACCAGGTGCGCTTCGAACTGACGGCTGCAGCCCTCGCGCCCGAATTGGAGGTCATCGCCCCATGGCGGCAGGAGCGGTTTCGCGAGCAGTTCCCGGGACGCGCGGAGATGATCGCCTACGCGGAAAAGAACGGCATCCCGATCTCGGCCTCGGCGAAAAAGCCCTACTCCATGGACCGCAATCTACTGCACATCAGCTTCGAAGCGGGCATCCTGGAAGACCCATGGTTTGACGCCAGCGCCGAGAAGGCGCGGGAAATGTATGTCCTGTCGGTCTCGCCCGAGGAAGCCCCGGACAAGGCGGAGCACGTGGAACTCGTCTTTGAAAAAGGAAACTGCGTGGCCATCGGCTACCACGAACTGGATGCGTTGCTGGCCGATCTGGGCATCAGCGGGGTGAAGTACGATGCGGAGGGCCACGCGCGCCTCTCGCCGCTCCAGGTGATGCGCGTGCTGAACAAGCTCGGTGGCCGGCACGGGATTGGGCGGGTGGATCTCGTCGAGAATCGCTTCGTGGGCATGAAGTCGCGCGGAGTGTATGAAACGCCTGGCGGCGCGATTCTGCATTTTGCGCATCGGCAGGTCGAATCGCTCACCATGGACCGCGAGGTCATGCACCTGCGGGACTCGCTCATCCCCAAATACTCCGCCCTCGTTTACAATGGTTTCTGGTTCGCGCCGGAACGCGAGGCGTTGCAGGCCCTGGTGACCGAAACGCAGAAAAACGTCACCGGCACCGTGCGGCTCAAACTCTACAAGGGCAACGTCATCACGGCTGGCCGCAAGTCGCCGCTCAGCCTCTACAACCCCGACATCGCGACGATGGAGGCCGATCCGACCAAGGCTTACAACCAGAACGACGCCACCGGCTTCATCGCGCTCAACGCCTTGCGGCTCAAGGTCGCCGCGCGCGTCCAGGGTAAGACGTGACGCCGGGCGTGCGGTGAACTAGCCTTCGCCCATGGACAGTCCACCGCTTCCGCCCGCTCCCCGGCCGCTCGGTCGCACGTTTTGGATCCTGCTCGCTGCCCCGGTGGCGAGCATGGCGGTGGCCGCCGGTATCTCGGCGATCAGTGAGCACAAAGGCTCCGGCTCGGATTCGGGCATCATGCTCTCGCTGGTCACGCTGCTCGTGATGCTCGTTTGTTCCATCGTCTGCTCGGTCATGGTCGGGAAGCGCCGGGGCGCCGGCCTTGGCGTGCTGGCCTTTGTCGGCATTCTAGTCCTCTACATCGGCGTCGCCTGCGCGGGATGTGCGACAGTGATGCAGGGCATGAGCTTTCGCTAGGCAAGCGGCACTCGTTGATGGATCGAGCGATGAAATTGTCTTTGACGAGCGAGACGTTTTTGAAGGCCACGCGCACGCGTTGCCCGATTTGCCGAACCGACTGTCCCGGGGAGGTGTGGAAAGTTGGCGATGTGAAGCAGCAGCGCGTTTTTCTGCGGCGGAGGTGCGCTGCCCATGGTGAGTCGGAGATCTGCATTGCTTCGGACGCGCGGTTTTACTGGCTGGCGCAGGGCGATCCCCAGAACGCGTGTTGCGGGGGCAATGCCTGCTCGGCGGGCGATGGGATCGTGCGCGGCACGCTCGGCCGGAACGCGGCTCCTGGTGAGGCGGTAGGGAAAGTGGAGAAACTGTCCACCTGCCTCGCTCTGATCGAGATTGTGAATTCGTGCAACCTCGCGTGTCCGACGTGTTTCGCCGATTCGCCTCGCGATCCGCGTGTGGATGCGGTGCCGCTGCTCGAATTGCAGGCCCGCATTCAGGGGGTCATCGATCGCAAGGCCGGCATCGAGATTCTCCAACTCTCCGGCGGTGAACCGACGTTGCACCCGCAGTTTGCCGAGCTGCTTGCGTGGTGCCACTCCAATCCCGGCATCGATTATGTGCTGCTGAACACGAACGGAGTCCGACTAGCACAGGACGATGCGTTCCTCGACCAGCTCGCGAAGACTTTCCGCTACGGGAAATTTCAGCTCTACCTGCAATTTGACGGTCCGCAGGAAGACGGCCAGCGCGCGCTGCGGGGCGCGGATTTGCGGGAGATCCGGCGGCGCGCCATCGAGCGGTGTGGTGCGCTGAATATCCCGATCACGCTCGCCATGACCGTGACGCCCGGGAATCTCGCGCACGTTTGGGAGGCGGTGACGTTTGGCCTCGCTTATCCGCACATCCGCGGAGTGGCCTTTCAACCGATATTCGCCAGCGGACGGGCACCGCAGATCGCCACCCGCCTGAACACGGCCGACATCATTCTCGCGGCGGTCGAGCAGGCCGCCGGGCGGTTGCGGTACGAGGATTTTACCCCGCTGCCGTGCGGTGATCCCAATTGCGCGACAATCGGATATCTCCTCCGGACGCCGGATGGCGGCACGCGCTCGGTCAGCGAATTCATCGACTTCGCGCAGGTGCAGGGATTTCTTCGCGACAAGATCCGTTATCGCCTGGAGGACCTCCTGCAATGCGGGTGTGAAAGCGAACCCCTCGGCGCGCTGCTCAAGGAATTTGAATTGGACGAGACCCACACCTTTCGTCTCTTCATCAAGCCCTTCATGGATGCCGGGACGTGGGATGAAGACCGGATCGACCGCTGCTGCACGCACGTCATCCGGCCCGACGGGCAGTTGGATTCGTTTTGCCGCTACTACGCGGCCGGCGGCGCGGCGGCGCGATGACCACTTCTCCCTACCCGTGGCTGATGCTGGCCGGCATCGGCGTGAGCATTGCTTTTTGGTGGAGGCTGGCCCGCCGCGACGAGCGGTTGATGGTGATTTATCTGGCGGCGCTGGTCAGCGCCTTCCTCGGCGCGAAGCTCGTTTATCTCGCGGCGGAGGGATGGATGTTTTGGAACGACCCTCACCGCTGGATCATCTGGGCGACGGGCAAGACGATCCTGGGCGCGCTGCTCGGAGGGTACGGAGGAGTGGAAGTGGCAAAAAAAATGACCGGATACACAGCTCCGACGGGCGATTGGTTTGCGCTCGTTGCGCCAGTGGGCATCGTGCTCGGGCGCATCGGATGCCTGCTTCACGGATGCTGCCTCGGTCGCGAGTGCCAGCCGTCGTGGTGGACGATGCGGGATGCGAGCGGCCTGGCGCGCTGGCCGGCGGTGCCGGTGGAGATCCTTTTTAACGTTGCCGCCATTTTTCTTTTTTTTGTCCTGCGCCGGCGGGGAGTGCTCGCGGGCCAGCATTTTCATCTCTACCTCCTCAGCTACGGGCTTTTCCGATTCGGACACGAATTTTTCCGCGCGACGCCACGAGTGGCGGGAGAGATTTCCGGTTATCAAATTGCGGCGATAGCGGTTGCGGGATTGGGCGTTGTGGGCTTTGTTCGCCGCCGACATGCGCAACGTTCAGTGCCGTGCGTGCCGACGGCTTATTTTTAAATCGCTGGTGTGGGTGGTCAGCCTCGTCATTACGCTTTCACAAATGTTCGCAGCCGAAGACGAACCGGACGAGTTGACGGCAAAACTGGAGAGCATCCGGCGGGATCACGGTTTGCCGGCACTGGCGGCGGCGGCGATCCGGCGTGGCAAGCTCGTGGCGAATGCGGCGACCGGAGTGCGCGAACTCGGTGCCCTGGAGCAGGTGACGACCAGCGACCACTGGCACCTGGGTTCCTGCACGAAGTCGATGACCGCGACCCTGGCGGGCATGATGGTCGATGAGGGCAGGCTGCACTGGAACTCGACGGTCGGAGAAATTTTTCCCGAGTTGGACGATAAAATGCGCCCCGCCTGGCGCGGGGTGACGCTGGAGCAGTTACTCACGCATCGGAGCGGCGCGCCGGAGCATCCGCCCGTCGATGTGTGGGCCGAGGCCTTGCAGCGGAAAGACACGCCGACCGAGCAGCGGCTGGCCATGTTGCGCGGGATGGTCTGCGCGCCGCTGGAGGAAGCGCGCGGGAAAAAATTCATCTATTCCAACGAGGGCTATGCCATCGCGGGAGCGATGATCGAGCGCGTGACGGGCTGTGCGTGGGAGGATCTCATGCGCTGGCGGCTGTTCGAACCGTTGGGCATGAAATCGGCGGGGTTCGGGGAGCCGGCGTTGCCGGGAAAGCTCGATCAACCGTGGGGGCATCTCGGTCAACTCGGCGAACTGCGCCCGGTCCCCCCGGGGCCGATGGCGGACAATCCGCCGGCGATTGGCCCGGCGGCGACGGTGCACGCTTCGCTGGCGGACTTTGCGCGCTATGCGAGCTGGCATGCCGACTGGGAACACGCCGAACCGCGCCTCTTGAGCGAAGAGACATTCAACAAGCTCCACAAGCGCGCGGCGGGCCAGGAATACGCGATGGGCTGGCTGGTCCAGGACCGCGACTGGGCGGGTGGCGACGTGTATTGGCACACGGGTTCGAACGCGATGTTTTATGCCGTGATGTGGGTGGCCCCGGAAAAGGAGACGGCATTCGTTGCGGCCACGAACGCTGCGCACGAGGAGGCGGACGACGCGTGCAATGACGCCGTGGTCGCGATGATCCGGCACATCCTGAAGAAGTACTGACGGTGCTGCGCCAAGTATGGGGATCGCGCCATTCCGCAGGACATTTCGCGCGCGTCTCGTGACGCGTCTCGCTTGCGCCGTCGCCGCCACGCTGGGCGTGGCGCGGGCGGAGCCGCCAGCGGCTTTTGCCGCCGAACTCGAGGCGATCCGCGCGCGGCAGCAAATTCCCGCATTGGCGGCCCTGGCGATGACCGGTGGGGAAGTGCGCATGGCGGGCGCCGTGGGTGTCCGCAAGCTCGGCGCCATCGAGCCCGTGACGCGGAATGACAAGTGGCACATCGGCTCGTGCACGAAATCCATGACGGCGACGCTGGCCGCGATGTTTGTGGAGCAGGGGAAGCTGCGCTGGGGGACGAGGATCGGCGACGTTTTTCCAGAACTGCGCGAGACCATGGACCCGTCGTGGCAGCCGGTCACGCTCGAGATGCTGCTCACCCATCGCAGCGGAGCCCCGGCGGAACCCCCGGCCAATCTCTGGCGCAACGCCTGCGCTCGCACCGGGCCAGCCGTCGAGCAACGGATGAATTTTGTGACCGGGCTGTTCATGCGTCGAACGCAGGAGCCGGCTGGGACGAAGTTTGTGTATTCCAATCAGGGTTATGCCATCGCCGGGGCGATGCTGGAGCGCGTGGCCGGCCGCCCGTGGGAGGACCTCATGCGAACCATGCTCTTCGAGCCCTGCAATATGACCTCGGCCGGATTCGGCGCCCCGGCCTCCCTCGGAAAGATCGATCAACCCTGGGGCCACGCCGGCTCCGGGATGAAGCCCGTTCCTCCCGGCCCGGATGCGGATAATCCGCCGGCCATCGGTCCGGCGGGGACGGTGCATTGCACCCTGGCCGACTTCGCGCGCTACGCGGCGCTTCACGCCCTCGGTGACAGGGCCGGCACGATGTTCCTGCGCAGGGAGAGTTTCCGCAAATTGCACACGCCTGTGGAAGGGCGCGAGTACGCCTCAGGATGGGTCTCGACTCCGCGGGACTGGGCGGGCGGCAATGCCCTCACGCACACTGGCTCGAATACGATGTTCTTCTTCGTGGTCTGGATCGCCCCGGCTCGCGATGCGGTGTTCGTGGCGGCGACGAATTGCGCGGGGGCGGCGGCCGAAAAGGCGACCGACGAAGCCGTGAGCGCCCTGATCGGCAGGGTGCTGAAATGAATCAGTAGCGAGGGATCGACGGGTCGATCTCCAGCGACCATGCCTCGATGCCGCCCGCCATGTTGGTCACGTCGGCAAAGCCCTGGCGCAGCAGGAAGTCCGCAGCGCGTGCCGAACGCCCGCCATGGTGGCACTGGATGAGAAGTTGCTGCCCGGGATCGGTCAGCTTTTCCAAGGCCAGGGCGGGCCATTGCGAGAGGGGCAGCAGCTCGGCGCCGGGGATGCGGGCGATCTCGTATTCGTCGGCCTCCCGCACGTCGATCAGCCGGGGAGGATTCGGGGCGGCGAGCCTTTGCTGCGCCTCCGTGACGGAGATTTCAGGGACGGGCACGGCGTTACCGAATCAACGCCACGGGAGTTCCGACCGAAACGTTTTCAAAAAACTTCTCCGCCATAAAACCGGGCATGCGAATGCAACCGTGGGAAGCCGGATAGCCGGGGAGGAACCCCTCGTGCATCCCCGTGCCTCCGACGATGCGCATGAAGAATGGCATCTTGGCCCCATCGAAAATGGTGCCGGGCGGCCGCTTGTCCTTTGAGGTGTCGATCTCCTTCTTCACGATCGCGTGGGTATTGGCGTCGATGTAATCGCCGTAGAGGGTCGATTTATGATCGCGGTCCTTTTGGATAATCTTGAAAGTGCCCGTGGTGGTCCCAAAGCCTTCCCGTCCGCTCGAGATGACCGAGATGCCGACGAGTTCGCCACCCTTGTAGAAATAGGCGCGCTGTTCGGCGAGATCGACCCGGATGGAGGGCGCTCCCGAGGCATGATCGCCGTCCCAATAGGAGACATTGTCAAAATTTGCCCGCTGCGGCTGTGCCTGACGATGGAACCCGCCGAGATATACCGTATCTTCACGCAGGCGCGGATCATGGGCGCATCCGCCGGCCAAAAGGGCGATTAAAAGGAGGAGACCATGGATTCGTTGCATCGGTGCGGGGATTTTCAAAGGGCGCCAATAAAAGGGCAGTCCTTCAGAGCGTCAAGAGCGCAATCGCCTCTTGGGAACAATCGATTGCGGCGCGAGTGGTGCTCTGGTATAGCATCCCACTTTTTCCCCAGCGGAGAACAGACCCCTCATGCCGACCTACGAATATCAGTGCGAAAAGTGCAAAAAATCATTCGATTGCTACCAATCCATGAAAGATCCGGCACTGACGGTTTGCCCCAAGGAATTGTGCCGCCAGAAAACCTGGGGGAAGGGTCGCGTGAAGCGGCAGATCGGGACCGGGGCCGGGCTGATTTTTAAGGGTTCCGGATTTTACATTACCGATTATCGCAGCGAGGGTTACAAGAAGAGCGAGTCGGCCGCGAAGAGCGAAGCGACCCCAAAAAGCGAATCGACTGGCGGCGAGAGCAAGGCCGGCGAGACGAAGAAGGCCGAGCCCAAACCCGCAGCCGCCGATAAACCGAAGCCCACGGCCAAAAAGAAGAAAGACTAGCCATGCCGATGAATCCTTCCTCGACCGCGAACCTCCCCTGCGAACAGTGCGGTTATTTGAACGAACCCGAGCGCGTCTATTGCCACAATTGTGGCGCCAAGCTCGACCGCTCTCTCCTGCCGAAAGGCGAGGAAAAGAAGCAGGAAGCTCCGGAACAGGCCCGCAAGCGCATCGCGAAGATGACCAACCCGCAGTCAGGCTGGTTCTGGCGGGAAGTGAAAATGCTCGTCAAGGTGGTCGTCTACGCGGCCTTGGTCGCGGTGATCATTCTCGTCGCCCAGGCCCCTGATGGCGTGCCGGATCCCCAAAAAAAGCCCGCCACGATGCGACTGGTGAGCAGTGACATGATGGAAGCGCTCGAATCCCCGGCGCCACGGGCTCTCTCGTTTTCCGAGGAAGACGTGAACCAGTATTTGAAGCAGATGCTCAAGGCCAAGGAAGGGACCATTCCCGGGGTGGAATTTACGCGCGCCTTCGTGAACATGCGGCCGGGTACGATGCGGATTAGCTCGGAAAACTCGGTCTGGGGCTACCCGGTCTATTCCGGCGTGGATTATCACATCGAGGTGAAGGATGGAAAATTCGTCGCGAACGTTATCGGCGGAAATTTTGGTCGACTGGCGGTGGATCCCCAGGCCATGCACTACGCGGATTTCGCCTTCCAAAGCCTCTGGATGTCGTTGCAGCGGGAGCGCAAGCAGATGGACAAGATGGCGAGTATCAAGGTGGAAGATCAGCGCATCGACCTGGTGACCAAAGGGGGCGCGGCAAAATGATCGCGCGCGCCTTGCTTTGCCTGGCCACACTGGTGGCGGCGGGGAGCGGGCCGGCGCGGGCGATCGATCTACGGCAGCGTAGCGAAAGCGGGGACAAGCAGTTTATCGTTTACAGCGAGGACGTGCGGTTGCGTCAGCGCGTGGCCAGCTTTGCCGACGAGGTGAAGGCGGAGGTCGCCCAGGTTTTAAGCGAGACCGAACGGTGGAAGGCGCCCGTCGTGATCACACTGGCGCGGGCGACGACGATGGATCAGGCGGGGGGGGCGGCCCAACTGCGGTTGGCCGAGACGCAGCCGGGCTTCAAGATCGAGATTCAGGTGAAGATTGGCGATGACCCCGCGGCGGTCCATTTGCACAAGATCCTGCTCCATGCCGTGCTCATGGAATACGCCTACCGGCGAACGGGAATCGCGGCTGGCCAACCCGTGGTGGACCCGCCTTGGTGGATTGTCGAAGGGATCCTCGAGATGGCGCGCCGTCGCGCCGAAGGCTCCGAGAGCGGCCTTTTCCGGCGCCTGGTCGAGGCCAATCGCCTGCCCCCGATCGGGGGCTTCCTGGCTGAGAAGCCCGATGAAATGGGCCCGACAGCCATGGCCGTCGATCGCGCCCTCGCCATGTGCCTGCTCGAGTTGCTGATCGAGCAACCGGACGGTCGCGCCAATCTCGGGCGGTTGTTGCGCGATTGGCCGCAGAGCAACGGTGATCCAGCGGCCCTTCTGGCGCGGAATTTTCCCTCCGTTGGTTCGGGTCCGATCTTGCAAAAATGGTGGACGCTGAACCTCGCGCGTTTTGCCGTCGAGGACCGGTACCAGGGCCTGTCGGCGGAGGACACGGAAAAGGCGCTCGCGCCGCTGTTGCAGGTGGACGCGGTGATCAACAAAGAGGGCGAAAAGAAGACCTTCGCCGTCGCCGAATACGAGCAATACTTGAAATTCCCCACCAGCCGAGTGGCGCTGAACGGCCGGCACGCAGAGGTCCTTGCTTTGAGTACGCGAGCCAACCTGTTGTTTCGATCCGTGGTAAAGGACTACGAAGAAATCCTCTCCTTGCTGGCTCGCGGCAAGACGCACGGCCTGCGGGATCGATTGGCCAAAGCCGAGGAATATCGCCAGCGGGCGCTGCGCCGGAGTACCGATATCGCCGATTATCTGAACTGGTTTGAGGCCACGCAGATGCACTCCCGCAGCGGCGTCTTTGCCGACTACCTCAAGACAGCCGCCGAGATTTCAGAGCAGGATCGAAAGCAAAAAGGCCCGGTGGCCCGATATCTCGACGAACTCGAAAAGGATCTTTAGGACTCAGAATTCGAGCCCGCCCTTGCTGATCTTGTCCATGCAGTGCGGGCAGATTCCGTGGGAAAAGTCGGTCCCGGTTTCCGTGTGGATGTATTCGTCGATCTGCCGCCAGTAGTCCTGATCGTCGCGCACGCTCTTGCAGTACATGCAGATGGGCAGCAGCCCTTTGAGCTTTTTCACGTCGTCCAGCGCGGTTTGCAGGTCCTGCACGCGCTTGTCGAGCGTCCGTTCGAGCTCCACGACGCGTTGGCCCACTTTGAGCCGCGCGCGGAGCTCGTCGGGGTCAAAGGGCTTGATGACGTAGTCATCCGCGCCTGCGTCCAGTCCCGCGGCAACTTCCTCTTTCTGGCTCTTGGCCGTGAGCAACAGCAAATAGATGTAGGGCCGATTGACTTGACGGCGGACTCGCTGACAGACCTCCACCCCGTCCATCTGCGGCATCATCCAGTCGAGGACCGCAATCGCCGGGGCTCCAGGGGCGTCCAGAATCTCCGCGGCGGCGAGGCCATTCTCGGCGCTGATGACCTCAAAACCCCAGTTTTGCAAGTTCCGCTCCAGAAGGTGCCGGGAAACGTGGTGATCCTCCGCGATGAGAATGCGGTTGGTTTCGGAAGTCATAGGAGGAAAAGGACGATCTCTGGTGAGTATCGCATATACGGCGATCAACGAGCGGGTTTTTTCTTCGCAGTGTTTTCGCTTTGCTCACAAGCAGAATTGTCGTTTCGTCGCGCTTCTGACCGATGAAAGTCTCCGACCTCCGTGGCATTCTGCAGTACGTCCCCCGTTTCCGGGAGCGGATCTTCGTGGTCGCGCTCGATGGGGAGATCGTGGCTTCACCGAATTTTGCCAATATTCTGCTCGACCTCGCCGTGCTGCGCTCCCTGAGCATCAAGGTCATTCTCGTGCACGGCGCCGCTTTGCAGATTGCGCAACTCGCGGCCGAGCGGGGTGTCGCGATCTCCAATTCGGACGGCACAAGCATTACCGACGAGCCCACCCTCAAGGTGAGCCTGGAGGCGGTCACCAATGTCATGAATGAAATCATGCAGGGGCTGACCTCGGTGGACCTCCGCGCGGCGTATTCCAATGCGATCATCGCCCATCCGGCGGGCATCCTGGGCGGGGTGGATTTTCTCTACACCGGGCGGGTCGAGCGAGTGGACACCAAGTCGCTCCATCTTTTCCTCAACGAAGGCATCATCCCCCTGATTCCGCCGATCGGCTACGATGGCGAGGGCAAGACCTTCCGCGTCAATTCGGACGCCGTGGCGCTCGAGGTGGCCGAAGCCATGCAGGCGATGAAGATTCTCTATCTTTCGACCAGCGAGGGAGTGGTCGTGGACGGAGAGCTGATCGGCCAGCTCTCGATCGCGGAAGCCGAGGAACTATCGAAAAAGAAGCGCGGAACCTTCGATCCCGGCTTGCTCTCGAAACTCGACCATGCGGCCCGCGCGTGCCGGCAGAAAGTGGCGCGGGTGCATTTGCTCAACGGATTGCGCGACGAGGCGCTGCTCAGCGAGATCTTCAGCCAGGAAGGCATCGGCACGATGGTCTATTCCAACGAGTACCAGCAAATCCGGCGCGTGTTCAAAAAGGACGTGCGCGCGGTCATGACGCTCATTCGGCAGTCGGTCGACAGCGAGGAACTGGTGAAACGCACGCGGGCGGATATCCTCGCCCACCTCGACGATTATTCGGTGCTGGAAATCGACCGTAATCTCGTCGGCTGTGTCGCCGTGCACGTCTATCCCGAGCAGAAAATCGCGGAACTGGCGTGCCTTTACGTCCACAAGAACCAGGAGGGCCAGGGCTACGGACGCAAGCTCATGGCTTACGCCGAACAACTGGCCTTCGAAAAGGGCGCCCAGCAAATGATCGCGCTCTCGACGCAGGCCTTCAATTATTTCCAACAAAAGGGCGGCTTCACCGAATCCACGCCGGATATTCTCCCGCCGGAGCGGCGCAAGAAGTACGACGCGGGCGCGCGCAACTCGAAAGTCATGGTCAAGCCCGTGACGGGTTCGGGGGGATCCGAGACTTCGCGCGCATAAAAGCTCGCGGTTTCGCGCCACGCGGCCTTCCCTACGGCGAAAGCTATGCACAACCCCTGGCTCATCGACGGTCTCGTCATCCTTGGCTACTTCGTTGTCGTCATTTCCATCGGCCTCTACAAAGGCCGTGGGGAAAAGTCGATGGAAGGCTTTGCCGTGGGGGACCGGAACATCCCCTGGTGGGCTGTTTTGGCGTCCATTCTCGCCGCCGAAGTCAGTGCGGGCACCTTCCTTGGCACCCCGGGAGAAGGCTATGGATTGCGGAATTTCACCTACGGGCAACTGGCCATCGGCACGGTGCTCGCGCGAGTGGTCGTCGCCTACCTTTTCATCGGGACTTTTTACAAGCTGCGCGTCGTCTCGATTTACGAGTTTCTCGAAACCCGCTTTGGCCGTTCCACGAAACTCACGTCCTCCGCCGTCTTCCTGATCACCCGCGTTCTCGCCAGTGGCTCGCGGATGTTTGTGCCTGCGATCCTGCTCGTGGGCGCCTGGGCGCTGATCAAGGACGTGCATCCGGATACCGCGCAGAAGCTCTGGCTCTATGTCGGCGCGGTCGGCTTCCTCGTGTTGATCACCGCGATCTACACGACTTTCGGCGGCATCAAGGCGGTGGTCTGGACCGATCTCCTCCAGGTCATCCTGATGTTCGGCGCGATGTTCTATGCCACCTTTGCCCTCTGGCATGCCGTGGGTGGCTGGGAGGTCGTGAAGCGGCAGGTTGCGACCGCGCCCGTGGATGCCGAGGTCGTCGAGGCGCGGACACGGTTCCTGCTCGCGGTGAAGGGGAACGAGATGTCCGAGGCAGAAGCCCGGCAAAAGGCGAGCGATTCTGTCGCGGAAAGTTCCCAGGCCGCCGCGCGGACGGCGCTCGATTTTTGGGATCTGGGAATCGAAAAAGATCCCGTGCAACGCGCGCAGCTCGGCTTTTGGGGCAATGTGAAAAAGGTGCTCGAAACGGAATACACGGTCTTCACCGCATTCCTCGCGTCGGTCTTCGTGACCATGGCCACCCACGGCACCGACCAGGACATGGTGCAGCGGATGCTGACCGCACCCGATATCCGCCGCAGCCGCCGGAGCCTGATTCTATCAGGATTGGCGGACATCCCGATCGCGCTGAGTTTTACGTTCATCGGCGTGCTGCTGTGGGTGTTTTATCATTTGCCGGCCAATGAGGCGCGCCGGCCCGAAGGGGATTACTTCGTCAACTACATCCTGCGCGAGTTGCCGACGGGCATTCGCGGCGTCATGGCCGCCGGCCTTTTTGCGACGGCGATGGGGTCGCTCAGCACCGCCCTGAACGCTCTGGCGACCAGCTTTACCCGCGATTTCTACCGGGGAATCTTTCGCCCCGCCGCCACGCAGCGCGAGCAGATGGTCGCCGCGCGGTGGAGCACCGCTGTCTTTGCCGTCATCCTTTCGGCGGTCGGCGTCGGAACGGCCTGGGTGAAACTCACGCACCCGGAGATCCGCATCATTCCGATCGTGCTGGGTTCCTTCGGTTATACCTACGGTTCGCTGCTCGGCATTTTCCTGGTGGGCATGACGACGAAGACGCGCGGCTCCTGCGCCGGCAACCTCGGGGCCATGCTCGCCGGCTTTCTCGTCGTGGCGATCCTCAGCGATCTCGGCAACGACGTGGCGGCGATGTTCGGCCGGCACCTGTATGAAACGCCGGCGTGGCTGCCGGTCATCGAATTCCCGTGGCGGATCGCATTCGGAACTGTCGTCACCTACGCGGTCGCGATGTGTTTTCGCACGCCCGCGGCGCAGATCGAAGTCATGCGCGCAGGTATTGCTACGCACGCGTAGAATCGCCATTCGCTTCGCGAGGCGCGTCGTTCCAAGGCTTGCGGGCGGGTCAATAAAAAAGGCGGTTTCGTTAAAAAAAAATGTCATCCAGGTCAGGGAAATTTTCTTGTTAGGCATTCCCCGGAAAATTACTCTCACGCCGCACGGCGGGAAGGACCCCTACCCCCTGTGAATAACTTGTGAACAGATTCCCATCCCCTATCCCCCCCGGATTTCACCCGGCAGCGACGCCGGCTGCCCGGGGGGCGCGTGGCGGGATCTTGATTAAATCCCTGTTCCACGCCATTTCGATTCGTAAGTGCCTTGTTATTAAAGGCTTATCAATGTCATTTTTCGGTGAATTCCGAAAGGCGACAATCTGACCCCTCTCTTTTGGCCCCCATGCCGTCGCTCCCTTTTGTTCGTGTTCCTCAACCTTGCACTCATTTACTCACTGTGGATAAATCCCTGAAATTTACTGATTTGAATGCGGTTTGGGCGGGCATTGTCACGCGGGTAAAAGCCGACGTCAGTGCGGATACTTATGACCGTTGGTTTCGCGAGATCGATCTTGTGGAACTCGACGATCAGGCCATGACGTTGCGCGTTCCGAACAACATCTTCCAATTCTGGTTCGAGAACAATTACCTTAACTTGTTGCGGAGTGCGGCGATGCTGGCCTTGGGCAGCAGTCGCGAAGTGAAGTTTGTCTTCGCCGGCGAGAACGTCGAAACGAAGCCCGTGGAGACGGCCAAACCGGCGAGCAAAGCGGCGCCCGCTGAATCCGAGGAACTGGACGCCAAGACTGCGCCGCTGGGGGCCAATGGGATGAATCCTCGAAACAGCTTCGACGCCTTCGTGGTCGGTCCCAACAACCAGTTTGCGCAAGCTGCCTGCAAGGCCGTGTCCGATGCCCCGGCCAAGACCTACAACCCGCTTTTCATCTACGGCGGAGTCGGTCTCGGGAAGACGCACCTCATGCATTCCATCGGGCACGCGATTCTCGGGAAGAAGAAAGGGGCGAAGGTCGTCTATATTACCAGCGAGGCGTTCACCAACGAGTTCATCGACGCGATCCAGAACAATACGCTGATCAAATTCCGCAAGCGTTACCGGCAGGCCGACGTGCTGCTCATCGACGATATTCAGTTCCTCGCGGACAAGGGCCGGACGCAGGAGGAATTTTTCCATACGTTCAATACCCTGTTCGACGGCCACAAGCAGATCGTGCTCTCGAGCGATCGCCCGCCGTCGGAAATCGCGAGCCTCGAAACGCGGCTGGTGTCGCGGTTTGAATGGGGGCTCACGGCGGAGCTTCAGGCGCCCGATACGGAGACGCGCCTGGCGATCCTTCGCAAGAAGGAGCAGTCCATGGGCGTGAAACTCGATCCCGAGATCCTGGAGTTTCTGTCCGAGCGCATTCGGACCAACGTTCGGCGCCTGGAAGGCGCGCTCATGCGCGTCGCTTCCTACGTCTCGCTCAATGAAGGGCGTTCGCCGAACCGCGAAAAGATCGAGCACCTGCTCAAGGACATCCTGCACGAGGAGGCACGCCGGGCGATCACCATCGATCAAATCCAACGCCGGGTAGCGGAGCATTTCGACGTGCGTCTCGCGGACATGACGAGCAAGCGCCGCCCGGCGAACATCGCGTTCCCGCGGCAGATCGCCATGTACCTGGCGCGCGAGCTGACGAAGACTTCATTGAGCGAGATCGGCGACGCGTTTGGCGGGCGCGATCACGGCACTGTCCTCCATGCGCACCGGCTCGTGAGAGAGAAGATTGTGAAGGACGAACGGACCCGCCAGGTCGTCTCCTTCCTCGACACCCAACTCACGCGGTGACTCGCCATTCGCGCGCCATGCGCGAATCAAGTGGGGAAAATGATTGCGTCTCTGTATGCAATCATTCATCTAGACACTTCCTTTCCCTATGAAATTCAGCGTCAGCAAAGAGAAGTTCCTCGCGGGTCTGCAGACCGTCCAAAATGTGGTCAGCACGCGGACGACGCTCCCCATCCTTTCCAATGTCTTGCTGCAAGCCTCGGACGACAAGGTCCGGCTCACGACGACCGATCTCGATGTGGGGGTGAGCGGCGGCATCAGCGCGCAGGTTGAAAAGCCGGGCGCGACCACCTTGCCCGCGCGCCGGCTGGCCACGATCGTTCGTGAGCTGCCGGCGGCGGACATTCAAATCGAGGTCGATTCGAAGAACGTGGCGTCGATCCGCTGCGGCCAGAGTTTCTTCAAGATCCTCGGCCTGCCGGAGGAGGAGTTTCCCCCTCTGCCGAAATTTGACGACACCCGCACCTTTACCATTCCGCAGCAGGCGTTGCGCGATGCCTTGAAGAAGACCTCCTACGCGATCTCGACCGATGAGACCCGCTACGTGCTCAATGGCATCCTGTTTTCATTCAAGGAAAACAAACTGACGCTCGTCGCCACGGACGGACGCCGCCTGGCTCTCGTCGACCTGGAAGTGGAATTCCCGCGCAGCCAGGAAGCGGACATCATCGTGCCGACCAAGGCCGTGACCGAACTCGGCCGGTTGCTGGGCGACGAAGGCGACGTGCGGTTGAGCGTCGGCGAAAACCAGGTCTCGTTCCAAATCAACGACACCCTGCTGGCCTCGAAACTCATCGAGGGAAATTATCCCAATTACCGTCAGGTCATCCCGGGCGAGGCCAAGGAACGGGTCACCCTCGAGCGCGAACTCTTCCTCAACGCCGTGCACCGCGTCTCTCTGCTCTCCAGCGAGAAGTCGAATTCCGTGAAGCTGGTCTTCACCAAGAACAACATCGAGATCGCCGCCAATACTCCCGATGTGGGCGAGGCGCGCGAATCCCTGGCCGTGGCCTACAAGGGCCGCGAGTTTTCCATCGCCTTCAATCCGGAGTTCCTCCAGGCGCCGCTGCGGGCTCTGACCAATGATGAGGTCTACCTCGATCTCATCGATGAAATGAGCCCCGGGGTGATCAAGATTCAGAGTCCATTTCTGTACGTGCTGATGCCGATGCGCATTAGCTGAAACGAGTCGGAATTTTCTCTTTGCGCATTTTCGGGAGCGGCCTATGGTGCCGCTCCCGCCGCCGAATTTTCGGCGGGATGGGTAGCGAAAGCTCACGTGGCGGAATTGGCAGACGCGTACGGCTCAGGACCGTATGGGGCAACCCGTGGAGGTTCGAGTCCTCTCGTGAGCACCACCCCAAGCCAGCCCGGCTTGGGGTTTTGCGTTTCCTGCCTTAAGCGACGCTGGCCAGTTGATCCCGCTGCTTGATCACCTGGAAAATCGCGTCGCGCAGGTCGGCGTGGCTCACGGGTTTGCCCAGCACGAGATCCACCCCGGGTGGACGATTCTGCGTGGCCTGCATTTCGTCTCCGAAGCCGGTGAGCAGGATGATCGGTATTTCCGGCGAAAGGAGTTTGAGGGCGCCCGCGAGTTGCGCGCCACTCATTCCCGGCATGGATTGGTCGGTGATCACCAGGTCAAAGGCATCCGTGCGGAAGAGGTCCAGCGCTTCATCTCCCCGCACGGAACTGGCGGTGCTGTGGCCGTCGCCAGTCAATTGCTCGGCGATCAATTCGCAGATCACTTCCTGATCGTCCACGATGAGCACCCGCAGTGGACGATTGATTTTCACGAGCGTGGGCGTCGGTGCCACGGCCTGCATGGTCGTCGCGGAAAAATGAATCTCGAACGTCGTCCCCAAGCCCTTTTGGCTCGTAATCTCGATCCGGCCGCCATGCCGCTGAATGATCCCGTAGACGACCGACAGCCCCAGTCCGGTGCCCTGCTCGCCTTTGGTCGTGAAGAATGGCTCGAGGCAGCGCTCCCGTTCCTGCTCCGTCATTCCCACGCCGGTATCGGTGACGCTGATGACGACATCTCCGCCGCGTTCCGCCGTGGCAATGGTGATGGTGCCTCCCACAGGCATCGCATCGACGGCGTTGAAGACGAGATTCGTCAGCACTTCGCGAACCTCCGCGGCGTTGCCCGCGATCGCCGGGATCGTCGCCAGCTCCGTCAGAACCTGGATCTGAACACCCTCCGCCCGGCATTTGCCCTTCCACTTGGGTGAGGTGAGCGACACGACCTGGGTGGCGACGTGGTTCAAGTCCACCGGAACCCGGATTTCATTGTTCTCGGCCGGCCGATAGAATTCCCGGAGGCGGCTGACGACGTGTGTGGCGTCGCGCGCCGCGGAGACCATGTGGTCGAGATAGGTGACCTCACGCTCC
Source organism: Chthoniobacterales bacterium (assembly GCA_038228205.1). Classification (GTDB taxonomy): domain Bacteria; phylum Verrucomicrobiota; class Verrucomicrobiia; order Chthoniobacterales; family Chthoniobacteraceae; genus Chthoniobacter. The sequence goes on along the minus strand of JBBRPL010000066.1, from coordinate 19,558 downwards.
GAGCCATGCTGCTCGACCCACGGGTGAAGGAGTTCGCCGTAGCCGAGCATCATCGTCAGGGCATTGTTAAAGTCGTGCGCGATGCCACCCGCCATCAAGCCCAGCGCCCGGAGTCGCTCCTGTTTGATGATCTGCTCCTGCGTGGATTGCAGCTCATGGAGGGTATCTTCGAGCTGCGCGGTCCGCTCCCGCACCTGCTCTTCGAGTTGATCGTTGTGACGCTTCATTTCGAGACGCAGGAAGCGGTTCTCGATGAGATTCTTGATGCGCAAGACGACTTCGGAATGATCGAGCGGCTTGGTGAGGAAATCCTTGGCGCCACCGGCGAGGGCGCGTCGTTTTGTCTCAATCGTGATATCCGCGGTCAGGATGAGGATCGGGAGATAATCCTCGGGATTGATCGCGGCCTTGAGCTGCTCGAGCACTGTAAATCCGTTCAAATACGGCATATTCAGGTCGAGCAGGACGATATCCGGCTCAAATTCCAGGAACAGGGGGAGCGACTGGCGTGAATCCGTGGTCGTCCGGACCTGCGTACACCCTGAGAGCGCAAGGATGCGCTCGAGGAGCCGCACGTTGGCGGGCTCGTCGTCAATGATCAGGATTTTCGCTTGGCTCAGGTATTCAGTCGGCATGCAATCGCCCGAGACACCGGCACAAAGCCGCGTCCCTTTTAAAAATAATGGGCAGCAGGAAGAGGGAGCACGTGTTATGCCTTGGCACTCCCGAATTGGATCGTATTTCTCCACAATGCCGCCTCTCCCAAGCCCCGAGAATCAAGGTTCTTTCGTCCGAGCACTGTTTTCATCGATCTCGGGGCGCTATGACCTCGCCAACCACCTCCTGAGCGGCGGCCTGGATTTTTTTTGGCGGTGGCGCGCCGTCCGGCTCGTCCGAGCATGGAAGCCGGGCCGGATTCTCGATCTTGCGACAGGCAGTGGTGATTTGGCCCTCGCCTTGCGTGCCGCCTGCCCGGCCGCCTTGATCGTCGGGGCGGATTTCTGCCACCCGATGCTGCGCGTCGCCCAGAGCAAGGGAGTGACTCATCTGGTGACCGCCGATGGCCTGGCTTTGCCCTTTGCGGACGAGATTTTCGACGTGGTGACCGTGGCCTTCGGTCTGCGAAATATGGCTTCATGGCTGGGCGCCCTGACCGAGATGCGGCGCGTGTTGCGACCCGGAGGACATCTGGTGATCCTCGATTTTTCCCTTCCGCGCCCTCCATTACTGTGGTTCTACCGTCCTTATTTGCATCACCTCCTTCCCCGGATCGCCGCGCTGGTGACACAGGACAAGGCGGCTTACGACTACCTCGGAGATTCCATCGAGAATTTTCCGCAAGGCCCTTCCATGGGCGCCCTCCTGAGGGAGGCGGGGCTCGATGAAGCGGCTTGGGAGACTCTTACGGGCGGGATCGTGTCACTCTACACTGCCGCCCGGCCGATGTGAGGAAGGTCCCAGGTCTCAGTTCGCACTCCTCTGGCAGCGGGCGAGCAAGACTGAGCACTGAGCGCTCGTCCGCTCTGAGCACTTCAGTTCGGGGGTGGCACGGGTACGGCAGGGGCCGGTGGAGCGGGGGCGGCAGGCGCCGCCGCCGCAGCCCCTGGTGCGTTCGCCACGAGCGGCAATACGAAAACGGTCGCATCGGGGCGGCTGATCCCGAAAGTGCCGGTCTTTCCCTCGGCGGACGCGTTGGTCAGGAAATCCGGGGTTTCCGCCCCGAGCACCAGTTTCCCGGCGCCTGCGGACGTCTTGAATGAAACCACGACCTTGGGCTGGGCCAGGCCGTGTTCGGGGGTGGTCGCACCCATCCAGCGCACGGCGCGCAAATTGGTCAGGGTATTCACCAGCGATTGAACATTGGTCTGGTTGACCTGGCCGTCGCCTTTCGCCAGCAGCCACTTCTTGTCCTTATCCCGCTCCAGAGTCACCGTGGCCTGGCCCTCGCGGGCAATCTCCAGCGCGGTGATCTCGTCCGGCTTGTATTGATACACGGAAAGGTCCTGCCACTGGAGTGGGTCGATCATGACGGAATAAAGGAGCGCCGTGGAGACGCGGACGACAAAAGGCTCGTCGTCGAGCTTCGCGTAGACGCTGTCCCCTTCGGCCTTGGAGAAAAGCACGGTAACGATCGGTTTCTCGCCGGCCTTGGTTTCCGCAGTGTTTTCCGAGGCGTAGGAACTGAGCGTGAGCTTGATGGCGGGTTGATCCAGCCCGTATTTCGGCAATTCCGTCGCAATGTCCGCGATGAACTCGATGACCTGCGACGTCTGCAAGTCGCCCAGCAGCCGCGTGGCCGCGGCCACGTTGATCCGCTCGTCCTTGTCACCGACCTTGCGCACCCAGGATTCTCCTTTGCGGGCGAGGACGATCTTCTCGCCGTCTTTGGGCTCGATGGTCATACGGTCGACGATGTCCGCTTCCACCCGCAACAAATTCCGATCGCGCACGTCGTTGGGTTTGATGTCGAGCAATCCTTCGAGGCCCTTCGGAACCACCACGACCGAGTCCCGGGTCGAAAGCTTCACATAGATCTTCTCCTTATCCTTTTCGGTGGGTTGCCCGAACTGGAGGACAACAGGTTCCTTCCGGTCCTCCGTCGAGAGGGCGACCGAACCACGAGGTTCCTGGAGCCCAAAGGCAGCCAGATTCGATGAATCCGCGACAAAGGACTCGACGTGGGCATTTGCCGCCTGGGCGATGAGATCACCGACTTTCTGATCGTTGCCACGAGCCTTGAAGGGCTTGGTCAGCGACCAGTGTTGCGCCTTTTTCTCGAGCTGAATCTCGCCGGCGGCGGTCTTGAGCGCGAACTTTTCGACGTGGGTGGAGAGGATGTCGGTCAGCTTGTGATCGCGAAACTCATCGACCTTCTTGCTCACCTGATTCTTCAAGTCGTTGCCGATGACGTGGACCGTCCGCGAGTCTTCCAGCCGGATATAGGTCTTGCCTTCCACGGCGGCGTCTTTGCCAAACAGGATTTCGACCGGCTTTTCGCCGCCGAAAAATGCGAGCCGTGTTTCCGAACTGCCGAGTCCATATTCCTTGAGCGGTTCTTTGCCGCCGCTGGGCTTTTCGGTCGGGATGGAAGTTTCGGATTTGAGCGACTCGGCGGTGGTGAAGAGTTGATTGACCGACATCGAATCCGCCCGGTCTTTCACGGGTTTCTCCAGGAACCACGAGCCGTTCTTTTTTTCCATCTCGATCTTGGAATCGTTGGTCTTGAGAGAGATTTTGGTAATCTTGTCGCGGTCGAACTGGACGACGCGTCCCGCGCGTTCCCGTGCTTCCTCGGTGGTCGGCTGCTTGCTTTCGTAGAGATAGATGAATGCGTAGATGGCGCCGGCCAGGAGGAGGAGAATGAGCGTGTTCTTGAGTTTCATGGCGGAGGAAAAAAGGGCGGAGAATCAGGAGCGGCGCTGCCACCAGTTGAGCAGGCCAAAAACGGCGACGATCCCCGGGATGATTCCCATGACGGTCAGGCCGATGCTGGCGATTTGCTGTTCGTTCAAGCTCAGGGTCACGTTCTTCTTTTCCTTGGGGGCGATCCCGATCAGTTCCTCACGATCGAGCAACCAGTTGAGCGCACTGACCGTGAAGTCGACGGAAATACCTTCGGAACTGCGGTAGCCTCCGACTCCGAGCAACTGCGCATTGCCGACGACGATCAGCCGGGAGCTATCCACTTTCACCCGCTGGTCTTCGACGCCGCCTTTCTCCACCGCCGCGGCGAGGACCAGCGGCCCCATGTGATCCTTCTTGGGATCGAAGGTGACCTGCTTGTCGGCGGTGATGATGTCGGTCTCGCCCCAAAATCCCTCCGCCGCCTGCATCAGCGGAATGACTTTCGTCTTCGAGATTGCTTCCTGCGCCGGGTCGGGCAGCAGGGATTCGGTGGCGCCCAGCAGCTTCTTGCTCATCCCGGCCAGATCCTTGGTGATCTTGGTCTTGCTATCCGCGATCACGAAGGTCGGGTCGTTGATGACGCCGCTGACCAATTGCGGTTTTCCCTGGTCGTCATATTGCAAGAGGGTCCCGGTTCGGATGACGCGATCGTTTTGGGGGATGATCCCCTGGCGCGAGAGAAATCCCGCCAGCACCGGCGTTTGCGCGAAGGGGTTGAGCAGCATGAAGACCCGGCCATGGTTGGCCCAGAAATCGTTGAGGAGTTTCAGTTCCAGGTCGGAGAAATCCTTCGTCGCTCCGCAGATCAGGAGCGTCCGGCAATCCTCCGGGATTCTGTCGATGTTGAGCAAATTCAACGGCGCGACCTGAATATTCTGCCGTTTGACACTTTCGGCGAAGACTTTCAAATCCGGCGCGTCCAGGGGCGGCTCGCCGTGGCCACCCACGAAATAGATCTTGTTCGGCTTGGCCTCCGTGAGCTCCAGCATCGCGCTGGTGATCGCCTGTTCACCCTTGAACGATTTCATCTTCGGTTGCGTCTGGCCCGACATCATCGCGAGCTGGTCGGGCATCTCGAACTCCGCCATGTCCTGCGCGTAGACGAACTTGCTCTTCCCATCGATATCAAGGATGAGGATGTTTTCGTTCGCGCCGAATTTGTATTTGGTCTGGAGCTCCTGGGCGCGGCTGAGATTGCGGTAGGGCTCGACGACCTCCGTCTTGAACTTCTTGTCCGAGGCAAACTCGTACTCGCGGAGCAGCCCTTTGACGTCGGGCTCGATCTCCGCGGCGCTGGAAAAGAAGATGACCGCCCTGACTGGTTTTTTCAGGCTCTTGAGCACGCTCCGGGTCTGGGAACTGAGCGCGTATTTCTTGTTGCGCGAAAAATCCCAGCGTTTGAAATGCCGGAAGCTCATGTAGTTCAGCATCGCGACGATGCCGACGAAGACGACGGTCTGAACGAGGACGTTCACGCCGATCTGAAAGCGCTGGATCGTCACGACTTTCGGCGCGGCTTCAGGGGTGGAGGAGGTGGCCATGGGAGCAGTGAGGGATGAAAAGGATGGGAATGCGGCGGACTAGGTTTTCCATTTCCGATATTGGAATACCTGCAGGGTCAGGAACGAAACCAGGAGCGTCATCGAGAGGTACCAGACCAACGGCCGCGAATCGATGATCCCTTTGGAATAATCCTGCATGTGCTGGATGGTCGAGATGTAGGCAAAGACATCTTTGATCGCCGGCGCGGTCACGTTCATGACGTCGGGCAGGAAGCCGATGAAAAGCGTGAGGGTAATGGTGGTGAAGGACATGGTCGCGGCGTTGATCTGGTCCTTGGTGAGGGCCGACGCGAGGCACCCGATGGAGATATAAAAGCAGCCGATGAGCAGGAGCAGCAGGTAGGTTCCCAGGTAGGAGCCGGCGGCATTGGCCGCCATCTTGCCGGTGATATACTGAAACGCCGCGAATGAGCACAGCGTGGGCGCCCAGAGGATGATGTAGAAGGTCAGCACGCCGAAGAATTTGGCCGCCACGACCTGAATGTCGGTCACGGGGGCCGTGGTCAGCGTTTCAAACGTCCCCATGCGAAACTCCTCGGAATACACGCGCATCGTGATGAGCGGAAAACTGAGGATAAACGGGAACCAAAAAAGAGCCGGCATGAAGAAGGCCTCGACGACGGTGATCTCCGTCGGAAACCCGTTCAAAATGTTGATCTGGTAGTAGAAATTATAGCCCGAGAGGAAGAGAAAATAGAACAGCACCACATAGGCGATGGGCGAGTAGAAGAACGACTTCACTTCGCGGCCGAGGAGCGTGAGGAATACTTTCATGGGTCAGTGGGAGTGAGGAAAAGTGGGTGGCGTGTGGTGCATGGACTCTCGATCTCCTTCGTCATCTTCATCCATGCCTCAAAAATGCGATCGATGGCAGGGGATGAGGGAGAGGAAGAGCCTCTGAGCCGGTTTAACTGTCCGAATGGGTCAACTCGACAAATACGTCTTCCAAGGTGGGGCGGCGTCGCGTCAGTTCCCGCACTGTCCAACGCCTGTCGATAGCGAGTCTCATGACTTCCTCGCTGGGGTCCGCGTTGGCTTCCAGCTTGAGTTGGAAATTGCTGAATTCGCCGTCCTGTTCCGTGGTCACGTCCTTCACGCCGGAAATCTTGAGGAGGGCTTCGCTGGCGAGGTCCGCGCCCACCTTTGCCTCGAGACGCATGCTCCCGGCGGTGCGCTGGTTCTTGAGCAGATTCTCCGCGGTGTCGCTCGCCCGGATCTTGCCTTTGTGGATGACGATGACACGCGAACACATGATCTCCACCTCCGGGAGGATGTGCGTGGAGATCAGGACCGTGCGCTTGCCACCCAGGTTTTTGATCAATTCGCGGACCTGCCGGATCTGGTTCGGATCGAGGCCGATGGTCGGTTCGTCGAGGATGAGCAATTCGGGGTCGTGCACCAAGGCATCCGCGAGTCCGACACGCTGCCGATAGCCCTTCGACAATGCCCCGATGACCTTGCGTTGCACTTCGCGCAGATTGCACAGCTCGATCACATCGCCCACGCTCAATTTCAATTTGCGTCCGGGCACCCCTTTCAAGTTCGCCCGGTAGCGGAGGTACTCATTGACCCGCATGTCGGTGTAGAGCGGCGTATTCTCCGGCAGATAGCCGATCCGCTTGCGGGCCTCGATCGACTGCGCGAAGACGTCGAAACCGGCGATCGTCGCCCTGCCGGAAGTGGCGGGCAGGTAGCTGGTCAGAATCTTCATCGTCGTGCTCTTCCCGGCGCCATTCGGCCCGAGGAAGCCGACGATCTCACCTTTTTCCACCTCGAAGTTGAGATTGTTGATCGCGGTGACACCCGCGTATCGCTTGGTCAGGTTTTCGACTTTGATCATGGGACAAATCTATCGGGCGGTCAGTGTCACCGTCTGCAGCTGCCGGACATTCTGCCCGCGAACCGCTCGGATGACGCTCACAGTGAAATCGACAACCGAGCCGGTATCGACTGGGGCCAGCAGGTCTTCGACTTGCTTGGAGGAAGCGACTGGATAGCGCCCGAGCTGGTGAATGACAAGCCCTTGCTTGAAGCCGGCCGCTTCCGCGGGGCTGTGAGGGTCGACATCGGCGATGAGCACCCCCGAGCCCGCCTCGATTCCGAGGGTTTCGCTCAGTTTCGGGGTCAAGTCCTGGAGCTGAAGGCCAAAGAATTTTCGCGCCGCCGTTTTCGCGTCCGGCTTTTTCGGCACCTTTTCTCCGGAGGCGATCTTTTTGAACTCGTCCACCTTCTCGCGCACGATTTCCCCCGGGATGGCGAATCCCAGGCCCTGGGTCGGCACGCCCTGCGGAGTGAAGGACATCTTCACGGAACTGACGCCCACGAGTTTGCCCCCGAGATCGACGATCGGTCCGCCGCTGTTGCCGGGATTGATGGCCGCATCGGTCTGGATGAGGTTTTTATACTCCGTCTCGTTGAGCGAAACGGTGCGATTCTTGGCGCTGAGAATGCCGCGCGCCACCGAACTGCCGTAACCCAGCGGGTTGCCGAGGACGAGCACGGTCTCGCCCAACAAATTCGGGGAGAGATCGGCGAGATTGATGAAGGGCAAAGGCTCCTTGGCGTCGATCTTGAGGAAGGCGAGATCGCTCTCGGGAGTGCCCGTCACGTAGCGGGCGCTGTAGGTCTTTCCGTCATTGGTCGTCACCGAGATTTTCAGCTCCGCGGCCCGTTCCACGACGTGCTCGTTGGTGACGATGTAGCCCGAAGGATCGACGATGAAACCGGACCCAAGGCTCTGGACCTTCTGGGATAGAACGCGCGGCCGGCGCATCGCCCCGCCGAAAAACTGGTTGAAAAACTCGTCGTAGGGATCGCGAACCGCCCGTTGGATGACCCGCTCTGTGTTGATATTGACCACCGCCGGCATCGCTTTGGCCACCGCCTTCACGGAAGGTTCCGAGGCGGGGTCCGATTGCGCGTGAACCCTTGCGGCCACGCAGACTGTGGCGAGCAAGGCGAGGAGCTGCGAAAGGCGGAGAATCATCGGGGGTTAGGGGAGGGGTCTGACAAGGGAATGGGCGGGATGCTCAAAAATTTAGCAAGTGGACTCTGAAAGCCACACAGAAACCGGAATCCCAGGAAAATGCAAAAAAGCCCGGTCATAAAAACGCGCAAAAAGGCACAAATACCCCAAGGCTCCCCACCGAGCGCGGTTTCCATTCACACACCACCACCCCCGCATGAATCGCCATTCGCTCACCATCCTCCCAGTCATTCTCGCCTGCACCGCCGCTTTCGCTCAGGAGAAGCCGGCCGCTCCCGCCGCTCCCGCAGCCCCGGCCGCACCGCAATTCCCGCGGCTCGTCGAAAAGATCGACCTCAAGGACGGCGATACGCTCGTCTTCCTGGGCGACTCGATCACCCACCAGTGCCTCTACACGCAATATGTGGAGGACTTTTTTTACACCCGCTACCCCAAGCTGAAGATTCGGTTCCACAATTCCGGGGTCGGCGGGGATCGCGCGCAGGACGCTCTCACGAGGTTCGATGAGGACGTCGCCGTCTATAAACCGAAGTATGTGACGATCCTCCTCGGGATGAACGATGGCAGCTACCGCGATTTCGACAAGGGCGTGTTCGATACCTACCAACTCGGCATGAACGGCATCCTCGACAAGATCGCCGCGCTCGGCGCGACGGCCGTGCCGATGACGCCCACGATGTTCGATGCGCGGGCCAAGCGGATGAAAGGCGACAACGGAGAACCCCGCAATACTTACTACAACGGTGTTCTTTCGCTTTACGGGACATGGCTCCGCGAGCAGGCGGAAGTGCGCGGGCTCGGCTTTGTCGACATGTGGTCGCCGCTGAACAATCTCACGCTGACGCGGCGCAAGTATGAGCCGAACTACACGATGATCCCCGATGGCGTGCATCCTGGTCCCATCGGCCAGGTCGTCATGGCGGCGGCGATTGTCGAAAACATGGTGCCGCGTTCCACGGTCTCACAAGCGACCTTGCAGATGAAGGAAGGCAAACTCGCCGGAACGGCGCTCAACGGGACCGTCGCCGATGTCGCCCAGAATGGCGATGGCGTCAGCTTTAGCTGGACGGCCAATGCGCTGCCCTGGGTCCTGCCGGCGGACGCGCTGCCTGGGGCCAAGCTGGCCGGCATCGGTCATCGCCTGGGCAACGAAAAGCTCACCGTGCGCAATCTCAAGCCGGGGAACTACGAGTTGAAGATCGATGGCGCGGTCATCGGAAAATATGCGGACGGTCAGCTCGCTTCCGGAGTGGAAATCGAGGAGAACGACAAGACGCCCCAGTACCAGCAGGGGCTCAAGGTGGCCATGCTCAACAAGGAGCGGAACGATCTCGCCTATCGCCCCCTGCGCGACCAATACGGCCAATTGAAGGGCAAGCGCCGTGACATCGCCAAGATCGATTCCAAGGCGCCGGAATACGCGGCGAAGAAGGCGGAGTTCGACGCGTGGTACGACGGCCAGAAAGCGAAAGTCGCGGAGCTGCTCGGCAAAGTGAAGGAATTTGAACAGCAGATCTATCAGGCCAATCAGCCCGTGGCCCACAAATACGAGCTGGCGCTCGTGCCATAATCGCTCCCTCGCGGAAGTTTCCGCGTGCCCTTCGCGCCGCTGGCCGCTAACACCTGCGCGATGCTCAAGCTGCTTTTCCTTGGCGACATTGTCGGTGAACCGGGCCGGCGTGCCGTCATCGACATGGTGCCGCGCTTGCGCGAAGAGCGCGGCATCGATTTTGTCGTCGTCAACGGAGAGAATGCCGCGAATGGCCGCGGGATCACGCCGAAGATCACGATCGACTTGCTGCGCTGCGGCGTCGCCGTCATTACCACCGGCGACCACATCTGGGACCAAAAGGAGATTGTCCCCTTCATCGACACCGAGCCCCGCTTGCTCCGCCCCCTGAATTATCCGCCGAATACCCCGGGGGCGGGCTCGATCATCCTCGAGACGCCCAAGGGCAAGGTGGGGGTCATCAATGTCCAGTGCCGGACGTTCATGAATCCACCGCTGGAGAATCCATTCCTCGCCATGGAAGCCGAGGTGGAGCGCGTGCGGGCGGAGACGCCCGTCATCTTCGTGGACGTGCATGGCGAGACGACGAGTGAGAAGATCGCCATGGGCCGTTTCCTCGACGGGCGCGTGAGCGCGGTCTGCGGGACGCACACGCACACGCAGACGGCCGACGAACAGATCTTCCCCGGCGGCACGGCGTTTCTCTGCGATGCCGGGATGTGCGGTCCCTCGGAGAGCTGCCTCGGCCGGGAGATCGGCCCGATTATCGATCGCTTTCTCACCGGCCGGCCGATCCTGTTCCCGATCGCGCGCGGACCCGTGAAGCTGCTCGGCGCCATCATCGAGATCGACGAGACGACCGGGTGCGCGCTGGCCATCGAGCGTTTCGTGCACCTTTTCCAGCCAGCCGAGCCTGGGCCCGCGGTTCCGCCGAAGGCGGAATGAGTCGTCAAGGTCGAAGCAATTGAGCGTTCACGCGGCGCAGGGTCTCGTTGCCGCCGCGTCTGCGACATCACTCTCCGCCTCCGGGCGGATCACCACCTGGAAACTCATCGTCCGAACCGTGCCTGCAAGCGCGCTTTCGCTTCGTGCCAGGGCACGGCGGACGCCGGGTTCTCGTCGTGAGCGGCCAGCCGGGATTCAATCACGCGCTTTTCCTCAGCGCTGAGAACGTCATCACCGTCGAGCCAGCCGGCCCTATCCACCGACTTCCGCCTTCGCTTCCGCGGCCAGAGCGGTCGACAGATAGCGCTCACCGGTCGAACAGGCGACGGTGACGATCAGCTTGCCCTTGTTCTCCGGCCGCTTGGCGATCTGGCAGGCGGCCCAGACATTGGCGCCCGAGCTGATGCCGGCGAGGATGCCCTCTTCCTTGGCGAGGCGGCGGGCGATGGCGAAGGCATCATCATTCGTCACCTTGATGCACTCCACGATCTGCGGATTTCCCGCGCTGTCCTTGAGGTGCAGGTTGCCCGGAATGAAGCCGGCGCCGGCGCCCTGAATCTTGTGGGGGCCGGGTTTCAACGGCTGGCCGGCGAGGGTTTGCGAAATGACCGGCGAATCGGTGGGCTCCGCGGCCACGGCGGTGAAGGACGGCTTGCGCGGCTTGATCGTCTCGGTCACGCCGGTGATCGTGCCGCCCGTGCCGACGGCGGAGACGAAAATGTCGATCTTGCCATCCGTGTCATCCCACAATTCTTCGGCGGTCGTCTTCGCATGAATGGCCACATTGGCCGGATTGTTGAACTGCTGGGGCATCCACGCATTGGGTGTATTGGCCACGAGATCTTCCGCGCGGGCGATCGCGCCCTTCATGCCCTCCGCCCCGGGGGTGAGCACCAGCTTGGCGCCGAGCATGGCGAGCAGCGTGCGGCGCTCGAGCGACATGGTTTCCGGCATGGTCAGGATGAGCTTGTAGCCCTTGGCCGCGGCGACAAAGGCCAGCGCGATGCCCGTGTTGCCGCTCGTCGGTTCCACGATCACGGTGTCCTTGGTCAGCACTCCGCGCTTTTCCGCGTCCTCGATCATGGCCATGCCGATGCGATCCTTGACGCTCCCGAGCGGATTGAAGAACTCCAGCTTGAGCGCGACCGTGGTGCTGGGATCGACGCCGAGGCTGGCGGGAATCTTGTTCAGCTTGACCAGCGGTGTGCGGCCAACGGTTTCGACGATATTGTTGTAGAGCTTGCCCATAAAAGTAGTGAGAGGTGTGGGTTTCGGAATGAGGGATCGCCTTTCTACACGGCGGCGGTTCGCGCGGGCAAGGCCGATGTTCCCGCGCACTTTGAGTTTGAATTGCGATAGGCGGGTGTTACCTCTCCACCCAACCCAACTCCAAACGATCTATGGCCGACCTACTCAACGCTCAGGATATCAAAGCCTGGCTGAAAAAACTTCCCCAGTGGGATCACGAAAAAAAGCACATCGAGCGCGTGTTCGAATTCGACGATTTCAATGAATCCATTGAGTTCGTCAACGGGGTCGCGGAGATCGCCGAGGAAGACGATCACCATCCCGACATCGACATCCGCTACGGCAAAGTGGTCCTGCGACTATCCACCCACAGCGAAGGCGGGCTCACGGATTTGGATTTCGAGCTGGCGGAAAAAATCGACACCCTGGTCGATGAATAATAGCCCGCGCGCTTGACCGGTTCGCCGACGCCTGTCCGGATGCTGCTCGGCGCGCTCGCCACGCTCGCCGTCGCCGTGGCGGTTTGGGCGTTCGTCGAGTGGCGCAGCGCGCCGCCGCCGCCGCCGCAGATCACGATGCCGGGTGAAACACCCCGCTAATATCCATGCCGCTCCATCCCACGGTGGTCGCACCGTCCATTCTGGCCAGTGACTTCGGCAGATTGCATGAGGAGGTCCGCCGCGCCGAAGCCGCCGGGGGCGATTGGCTGCATCTTGACGTCATGGACGGGCATTTCGTGGACAATATTTCCTTTGGCCCGGCTTTCGTGGAAGCGACAGCGAAGGTCGCGACTGTGCCCCGCGACGTGCATCTCATGGTCGAGCGGCCGGACCATTACTTTCCGCGATTCGTGAAAAGCGCGACGAACATCACCGTGCATGTCGAAGCGCAGCATGATGTCGCGAAGACGCTCGCGGCGATTCGCGCGGCCGGCCGGACCTGCGGGCTGGCCCTGCGCCCGGCGACGTCGTTCGATGCGGTCGTGCCCTATCTCGACCAGATCGATTTGCTGCTCGTCATGACCGTGGAGCCGGGGTTCGGGGGACAGCCTTTCATTCCGGAGACCATGCCGAAAGTTCGCGCGGGCGCCGAAGCGCGTGAGCGGCTGGGGCTTGGATACCGGATCGAAGTGGACGGGGGGATTAATGAGAAGACCTCCGCGGTGTCGAGAGAGCATGGAGCGGATACGCTCGTGGCGGGGACTTCGGTTTTTGCGGCGGCGGATATGGTGGAGGCGGTGCGGAAGGTGCGGGGTAGGTGCGGGGTAGGTGCGGGGTAGGTGCGGGGTAGGTGCGGGGTAGGTGCGGGGTAGGTGCGGGGTAGGTGCGGGGTAGGTGCGGGGCGGGTTTTGGGTGAGATAGGGTGTCATGAACTTCTGAACATGGTGTGCGACAGATTTCGTGTCGCTCTCAGCGCAAGCGCCGTCCAAAACGTTTTGTCATCCTGAGCGGAGCGGGGATTCGGGGCTTTGCGAGAAGTCTGTGGTGCCGTGGAGACAATCATGGGCGTGTCGAAGCCTCCAATATCCCGCGGGTTCCTGAGCGGAGCCTTCCTCAGCCACCGCTTTAAAATTAGAATCACCACCGGTCCTCCCACCCCATGGATCACGATTACTTTGTTTATATCCTCACCGACAAAAGCCGCTCCACACTCTACATCGGCGTGACCAATGACATGGCCACCCGGCTGTGGCAGCATCGCAATCCTGAGCGGACTTCATTTTCGCAGCGCTACCACTGCATCCTGCCGGTCCACATCGAGCACTATGGCGACGTGAACGCGGCAATCGCGCGCGAGAAGCAGCTCAAAGGTTGGACGAGGGTGAAGAAGATTGCGTTGATCGAGCGGGATAATCCTCGGTGGGAAGACCTGGGGGCGGAGTGGATGTGAGTGGGGCTGGTTACGGGCGACGCGACGTGGTGCTGCAGCGCGGGAACGGCTCCGCTCGGGAACCCGCGGGATATTGGAGTTCCTTCGACTGCGCCCATGATTGTCTCCACGGCACCACAGACTTCTCGCAAAGCCTCGAATCCCCGCTCCGCTCAGGATGACAATTGGGGAAACGGCGCTCGCGCTACGTGTCACACGCCATGACATTGGCCTCACCCTTACTGCGCGCTGGTCTCGGGCGGGGCGATGCGTTCGAAGTGCGCGAGAGCCTCGCCCACGAGGAAGAGGGAACCCGTGATCAGCGTCTGGCGCTCCATCCCTTGCGCGATGCGGATCGCGGCCGGGAGATCGCGCACGGCGATGCATTCCTGCCGGGGGGCGACCTGGCCGATCGCCTTGCAGATTTCCTGCGGCGTCGAGGAGCGCGGATTGGCCACCGGAACGGCCAGGATGCGTCCGGCAATGGGCAGGAGCGCCTCACAGACGCCGCGCACGTCCTTGTCACGGAGAATCCCGAGGATGAGCGTCGCCCTTTTCCCGCCGTGCGTTTCGCGCCAGGTCTCGGCGAGCCGCCGGGCCGCGGCGGGGTTATGCGCGCCATCGAGGATGAAGCGGGGATGGATTTGTTGAAACCGCCCGGGCCACACGACCTCGCGCAGCCCGCGCGCGATCGCCTCCTCCTTGAGAGGCAGCCCGGCTAGCGAGAGAGCCCTCACGGCGAGGGCTGCATTCCACGGCTGATGCGAACCCGCGAGGGCGACGGGGGACGTCGCAAGCGGGGCCTCGATATAGTGGAGTGACGACCCGCGTTCCCCCGCGACGCGATCCAGGGCCGCGCGCACTTCTTCCGCCTGCGGTGCGGAGACGGCAGGTACGCCGGGCTTGAAAATGCCGGCTTTCTCGCCAGCGATGGCGGCGAGCGAATCGCCGAGCCATTGCTGATGATCGAGGTCGATGGGCGTGATCACACACACCGCAGGGGTCACGACATTGGTGGCATCGAGCCGGCCGCCCATCCCCGTTTCGAGCGCGACGACCTCGGCTTTCTGCCGATGGAACCACGCCAGGGCCAGGGCGGTGGCGATTTCAAAAAAGGTCGCCGCGTGATCCCAGCCGTGGCTCAGCTCGCGAATTCTCGTCAGCCCTTCCGCGACATCGGGCTCGCTGATCATCGCGCCATCGAGGCGGATGCGCTCGCGGAACGTGATGAGATGCGGAGAGATAAAAAGCCCGGTGCGCCATCCGCCGGCCCGGGAGCACGCGTCGAGCAACGCGCAGACGGAGCCTTTGCCATTGGTCCCGGCGACATGAAGAAACCGCGGGGCATCCGCTCCGCTGACCGGGACCCCCAGCGCGGCTGTCAGCCGCTGGATATTCTCGAGCCCGAGCCTGATCCCGTGCATCTGGCTCGCGTAGAGCCAGGCGACCGCCTCGTCGTAGTTCACCGCGGAGACGCGAGATAGCTGAGCAGATTGCTCAGCGTGTCGCGCAATTTCTTGCGGTGAACGATCATGTCGATCAAGCCATGGTCCTCGAGAAACTCGGCGGTCTGGAAATTGGGCGGCAAATCCTGGTGGGTGGTTTCGCGGATGACCCGCGGCCCGGCGAAACCGATCATGGCCTTCGGTTCCGCAATGTTGATGTCGCCGATGGTCGCGAAGCTCGCACTCACGCCGCCGGTGGTGGGGTGCGTGAGCACGGAGATGTAGGGCAGCCGCGCCTGCGCATGCAGGGCCAGCGCGCCGCACGTTTTGGCCATTTGCAGCAGGCTCAGGACCCCTTCATACATCCGCGCCCCGCCGGAGGCGGACACGATGATGACCGGAATGCGCGCCTTGGTGCCACGTTCGATGCAGCGCGTCAGCTTTTCCCCGACGACCGAGCCCATGGTCGCGGCGATGAAATTGAAATCCATGGCCGCGACGGAAAGCTTTTGACCGTCAATCTGCCCCAAGCCGCTGATCACGGCGTCTTTCAGGCCGGTCTTCTTTTGGTAACTTTTCAGCCGTTCGGTGTAGCTGGCCATGCCCGTAAACTTGAGCGTATCGACCGAGAGCATATTGGCGTCGTGCTCCTGGAATGAGTTGGCATCGAGCAGCGTGTCGAGCCGCTCCTGCGCGGTCTGGGCGAGATGATGGTCGCACTTGGGGCACACCCGGAAGTTTTGCACCCACTCCAGATTATGGATCATCTCCAGGCACTCCGGGCACTTTTGCCACAGGCCTTCCGGAAAATCGCGCCTCTTGTCGGAATTGAAGGGGGGTTTATTGAAGATGCCCATAGGTCGAGAGGGTTGAGAGTTCAGCCACGCGCCACGGTGATGACGCGGACGGATGCGGCGCCGGCCTCGCGCAGGACGCGGGCGCATTCCTCCACGGTGGAACCCGTGGTGAATACGTCGTCCACTAGGATGAGATGGCGGCTTTGCACATCGGGAGCATGTCGCACGCGGAAGGCGTTGCGCAAGTTTTCCATCCGTTCTTCGCGGTCGAGCCGGGTCTGGGTGGTGGTATAGCGGATGCGTTTGAGCGCGTGGAGGACCGGCCGGCCACTGCGCCTGGCGATCAATTTGGCGAGGACTTCGGCCTGGTTGAAATCGCGCTCCCGAAACCGCGCCGGGTGGAGGGGCACCGGGACGAACGCGTCAAAGGGCTGGCGGCGGACGCGTTCATCGTCGAGGGCTTCGGCCATCCATTCCGCGAGCGGGTGGCGGAGGTAGAATTGCCGGTCGTACTTGAAGCGATGGATGAATTCGCGCACGACGCCGCGGCTCAGGCAGCGGGTGACGGCGCATTCGAAGTGATACGCGCGGTCCCGGCATTGCGCGCAGACAAACTCGCCTTCGATGGCCCCGTCGAACGGCTGCGAGCACTGGCGGCAGAAGGGTGGTTCGATCCTCTTGACCTGCTCCGCGCACGCCGCGCAGAGGTGCACGCCCGCCGCTGTGTCCGCGCTGCACGCCGCGCAATGCGGCGGGTAGAGCAGGGAGAGGAACCCCTCACCGGCCAGTTGCAGCGCGTGGACGATTTTCATAGGTGAGCCAGAGCACGACAGCGAGCCACGCGAGCAGGAGGACGCCGACGGGCACGAGGCCGGTCTCGAATTGGTCGTCCACCCACGGCAGGTAGCTGTCGCGATGTTTGGTTTTCACGGCGAATTTGGCCATCACGGAAAAGCTCATTTTCACAAAGACGACGCCGGTGTGCAGTCCGATGCTGGCCCACAGCGCGCGGGTCCGCAAGGTGGCATCCCCACACAGCCAGCCGAGCATGAACAGCGTCGTGAACCCGGCGAGCAGCGCCATGGGTTCGGCGAATTGGTGGAACGTATGCGGGATCAAGGCCAGGCCGGAGAGCCAGCCGACCTCGGCAAGGTCGAAGGATTCATCCGGCTTGAGGAAATGGACGATGGCGAAAAGAGCCGTGACCCAAAACAGCGCCGCATACCGGGCGAGCGATCGCCGGACGAGGCCGAGGATGGCGCCGCGAAAGAGCGCTTCCTCCAGGAAGCCGACCGTGATGGCGGAAAGCAGGACAAGCGGGACCTTCCCCCACTCGATATCCGCCCGAATGCGATAGATGCCGAGTTGCACGTAGGCAAAGGCCATCGCGGCGACCGCGAATCCCGCGATGAGAAACCCGCCCAGAAGATGCCGCCCCCAGCGTGGATCGGGCTCGATCCCGAGGTCGCGCCAACCGCCGATCCGCAACCAGCGAATCGCCGGCCAGAGCAGGAGGAGCGCGGCGATGAGGGCGGCGCGGTTGAAGAATTTCTGAAATTTGAATTCCGCGAGCACCGGGAAAATTCCGTGTCCAGCCAGCCAGTTTGCCCCCCAGAAGAGCGGGGGAGCAAGCAGGGCGCCGAGGAGAATGACCCCTGCGAGGTAAGCGAAAATCTTGGCGATGTCTTTCAAGGGCCGCGTATTCTTGCGAAAACCCCCGGGCGCTCCACACAAATTACCACTCCTCATCCATGGCCAACCGCAACACCCACGTCTGGAAGACCACCACCGCCGAAGGCGAGAAGCGCGAAGTGCGCGCGGAGAAATTTGGCAAACGCTGGAAACTCCAGGCCAAGGTGAAAGGGGACATCCAGTGGACCTACTACGACGATCCCCTCGTCGCGGATCTGGTCGAACTGCGCGACGTTCTCTTTCGGAAATATCAGCGCAAGCATCTCTCCTGGGAAGACCTCGCGGCCATCGAGAAGATGATCACCGATCGTGGCGGATCGTGGGAGGAGGAGGCCGCCGAGTGATCGAGGCCCAGGGCCCGCCTGGCGGCGTCGACCGGGCGACCGGCGAACTCGACAAGGCGCACCTCTGGCACCCCTTCACCCAGCATCGCGACTGGGGCGCCCCGGAGCACGACCCGCTGGTGCTGGTCTCCGGGGAGGGCGCGGTGTTGCGCGACAACGCCGGACGCGAGTATCTCGATGGGAACTCCTCGATCTGGACGAATCTCCACGGTCATCGCCACCCGAAGATCGACGCCGCGATCCGGGCCCAGCTCGACCGCATTGCGCACACCTCGTTCCTTGGTTTCACGCATCCTCCGGCGGCCCAACTTGCCCGGGAACTCGTCGCGCTCTGGCCCGCGCATACCCTCACGCGCGTCTTCTTTTCCGACGATGGTTCGACGGCCATCGAAGTGGCGCTGAAGATCGCGGCTCAATTCTGGCAGCAGTGCGGGCAGCCCGGGCGAACGCGATTCGTCGCCTTCTCGGGCGCCTATCACGGCGATACGATGGGGGCTTCGAGCCTGGGCGGGATCGCGGCTTTTCACGGCAAATTCGCGACGTGGCAATTCCCCGTGGAGCATGTCGCGACGTTGGGTGAATTATCGGCCTTGGATCCCGCGACGATCGCCGCAGTCGTCATCGAACCGCTCATCCAGGGCGCTGCGGGCATGCGGCTCTGGCCGCGAGGCATGCTGGCCGAGCTGCGCGCCTGGTGCACCGCGCAGGGCGTGCTGCTCATTCTGGATGAGGTCATGACCGGCTTCGGGCGCACCGGGACGATGTTCGCGTGCGAGCAGGAAGCGGTGGTGCCGGATCTCATCGCGCTGGCCAAAGGGCTGACGGGTGGGTACCTGCCGCTCGCCGCGACGCTCACGACGGAACGGATTTTCGAAGCCTTCCTCGGCGGACCGGAAAAAACGCTCTACTATGGCCACAGCTATACCGCGAATCCGCTGGGCTGTGCCGCCGCCCTGGCCAGCCTCGCCATCTTTCGTGAGGAACGCGTGCTGGAAACGCTGGCCGGGAAAATCGCGCACCTGACGGCCTTGCTGGATGGCGTGCGTCAACTGCCCTGGGTCGGCGACGTGCGGCAGTGCGGGTTCATCGCGGGGATCGATCTGCGCCGCGAGAATGGCGAAGCGTTCCCGCCGGAACTGCTGATCGGCGCGAAGGTCTGTGCCGCCGCCCGAAAGCGGGGCCTCCTGACACGCCCGATCCGCGACACCGTGGTCCTCATGCCGCCCTACTGCATCACGTTGCCGCAGCTCGATCAGGTGGTGGGTGCCCTCTCGGAATCGATCGCCGAGGTCGGCGGCATCCGCTGAGGCCGGCATTTACGAATCCCCCGAACTCCCCTAATTTTTTCATCCATGAAAACCAAAGCTCTCCTCCCACTGGTTCTATTGTTCTTCGCGGCGGTCGCCTCCGCCGCCATCAAGACGGAAGTCGTCGAATACAAGGACGGCGATACCGTGCTCGAAGGCTTTCTCGCCTACGACGACGCGGCGGACAAGAAATCGTGGGAAGACATGAAAGCGTTCTTCCAAAAGTTTTAGCCTAAAAACGGGAATGGGATGGCCAAAATGGGAGGTAGTCCGTAGGGCGTCAGAGTTCCATTCCCGTTTTTAGGGTTAGAACGCGTTCTGCACTTTGGACACCGGAGGTGTCCCAGCCATTAGCCCCGGGTCGAGCGACTCGAGCGGAGCGAGAGGACTCGCGACAGCGAGCCCGCAGGGTGGTCGCGGAGGCGACCATCAATCTGCGAGCGAACAC
>JBBRPL010000065.1:0-44912 GCA_038228205.1 Chthoniobacterales bacterium | reverse complement strand
GCCTTCGAGCGGCTGCGCGCGGCAGTGAACGACAAGTCATGGGTGCACCTGCAGGACTATCGCATGCTCAATGGCTGGTACGTTTACGGCGGGCGCAATACGCACGACAAGGAAACCTTTCCGCGGGAATATTTGAAGATTCGCAACATGACCGCGGTGCGCGATCGATACGTGTGGGATCTCGCGCAGGAAAAGCGGGTGCCACCGAAGCCGGACGATTCAAAGACGGGCGATCTGTTTGTGCCCAAGACGATGTTTGGCACGCAGCCGGCGAAGGAGCCGAAGGTCATCAAGTATCCGACCCCGGAGGAGAGTATCGCGACGATGAAGGTGCCGGCAGGCTTCGAAGTACAATTGGTCGCGAGCGAGCGCGAGTTTCCGGAACTCGCCAAGGTGAACCAGATCAATTTCGACAACAAAGGCCGGCTCTGGGCGTCGTGCATGCCCACGTATCCGCAATGGCTCCCAGGTCAGCCGAAGCCGAACGACCGGTTGCTCGTCTTCGATAATTTCGACGCCAAGGGCAAAGCGAAGAAATGCACCGTGTTTTACGACAAGCTCGTCTGTCCGACGGGGTTCGAGTTTTGGAACGGCGGCGTGATCGTGGTGGACGAGCCGCGGCTGCTTTTTCTCAAGGACACCGACGGCGACGGCAAGGCGGATCTCGTGGTCGAGTTGAGCGACGGCTGGGCGACCGATGATACGCATCACACGATCGGCGCATTCGAGTGGTCGCCGGGAGGGCTCCTGCACATGCTCGAGGGGGTGAGCCTGGCGACGGCGGTCGAGACGCCGTGGGGTCCCGTGCGCGAGAATGGCAAGCCGGGGTGCTACGTCATGGACCCGCGGTCGCAGAAGATCCGGCACTTTGTCACGCCCGGTTATGGCAATCCGTGGTGCTACGTTTTCAACTGGTGGGGTCAGGGCATCGTGGGCGATGGAACCACGCCGCAGCAGCACTGGGATACGCCGCTGAGCACCGCGCCCTACGCCGGACGGCGCGGGATGAATACGATCTTCGACGGCGAAGGGATGCGGCCGAACGTGGGAACGGAGTTTCTCTACACGCGGCAGTTTCCGGACAACGTGCAGGGGAACTTCATCTTCGCCTGCGTCATCAATATGAACGGGCTGACGACTTTCACCATCGGTGACGATGGCGCGGGTTTCAAAGGCGCGCGGAAAAAGAAGACGATCAAGGACGAAACCGGGGCCGAGAAGCAGGCCCCCGACGATCTGCTCAGCGCGGTGGATAACATGGTCTTTCGGCCGACGGATCCGCAGATCGGGCCGGACGGCGCGCTCTATTTCGGCGACTGGAGCGCGGCGCTCATCGGTCACATGCAATACTCGCAGCGTGACCCAAATCGCGACCATACCCATGGGCGGATCTATCGGCTCGTCTACAAGGACAAGCCATTGCTCAAGCCGGTGACGCAGGCCGGAAAAACCGTGTATGAGTTGCTCGAGCAGCTCAAGGAATACGAGTCGCGCACCCGCTACCGCGCGCGGCGCGAATTGCGGGACCGCCCGACGCCCGAGGTGATGGGGCAGATCAACAAATGGGTCGCGAACCTCAATCCGGCGGACAAGGAATTCGACCGGCTGCTGATCGAGGCGCTCTGGGTCCAGCAGGGGCATCACGCGGTCGATCCCGCACTGCTCAAGAAGGTCTTGCGGACGAAGACGGGTGAAGCGCGGGCCGGGGCCACGCGGATTCTCGCCGACGAATGGGACCGCATCCCGAATGCGATGGAGTTGATCAAGCCGCAGATCGTCGATGAATTCGCCCGCACGCGGGCCGAGGCGATTCGCGCGCTGAGTTTTGTGCGCACGCCGGAATCGGTGGAGACCATGCTGCTCGCGGTGGACAAGCCGCGCGATTACTGGATCGACTATACGCTCGAGATGTCGATCGGCGCCCTCGAGGGCGTGTGGAAGCCGGCGCTCGAGAAGGGCGAAATCGCCGCCAACCACGCGAGCGGGCTCGAATATCTCCACGCCGCGGAGGAACTCTCCAAGCCGGGAGGCGCCTCGGCGGCGGCGCTGAAGCGTTATCTCACCCAGACGGGTCTGCGGCAGGTCGAGAAAGACGATCTCATCAAGGAGGTGGCCAGGGGCAAGGGAGTCGCCGACAGCGGCAAGGCCGTCTTCCGGCGCATCTGCATCGCTTGTCACAAGTGGGGCGGCGAAGGGATCGAATACGGTCCGCAGATGGATGGAGTCGCGACGCGCCTCAAGCGTGAAGACATTGTCGAATCGGTGCTCGACCCGAATGCGAAGATCGATCCGAAATTCGCCACGACAATCATCGAGACGAATTCGGGCGGCGCTTTCACGGGCTTCGTGCTGACGGAGACGCCGGAAGAGTTGACCCTGGCCATGGCTGGTGGGCTGAAGCAGGAAATCAAAATCGCCGACATCAAGAAACGCGAGGTGGTGAAGCAGAGCAGCATGCCCGAGGGGTTGGCCAACGCGATGTCGCCCGGTGAATTTCTCGACTTGATCGAGTTCCTCTCCAGCCTCAAGAGCGCGCAAAAATGAGGACTACGATAGCATGGTTGGCTGTGATCGGCGCGCTGTTCATGTCCACGGAACTGGCGCAGGCTGCGCCGGATATGACCGAACTGCCGATGTTTTCCAAGGATGCCCGCATCCTTTTCCAGGGTGACTCGATCACCGATGGCAATCGGGGGCGGTCTGTCGATCCGAACCATATCCTCGGTCATGGGTATGCCTTCATTGTCGCCGCGCGTTACGGCGCCGCGCTGGCGGAGCGCAATCTCACGTTTCTCAATCGCGGAATCAGCGGGAACATCGTGCCGGATCTCAAGGCGCGCTGGCAAAAGGACACGCTCGACCTCAAACCGGATTTGCTGAGCATCCTCATCGGCGTCAATGACCAGAGCCGCAATGTTCCGATGGACCAGTACGAAGCGCTTTACGATCAGCTCCTCGCCGACGTGCGGGCGGCCAACCCCGACGTCCGCCTCGTGCTCTGCGAGCCGTTCACGTTGGCGGTCGGCTCGCGCAAGGAGATGTGGGAGCCATGGAGCGAGGGAATCAAGCAGCGGCAGGCCATCGTCGCGAAGTTGGCGGCGAAGTATCACGCCGCGCTGGTGAGATTCCAGAAGGTCTTCGATGATGCGACCCAGCGGGCGCCGGCGGAATACTGGATCTGGGACGGCGTTCATCCGACGTATTCCGGGCACCAACTCATGGCGGATGAGTGGGTGCGGACGGTGAGGGAGTTTTGGCCGGCGAAAGGGAAGTAGCGAGCGTGTCAGTGGACCGCGCTGCCGGAAGCGCGAGCGCCGAAAGGCCATTGTCATCCAGCGGAGCGGGGAAGCATAGGCGGAGTCGAAGCCACCCACCGGATACCATCGGTCTGAGAATCATCTGATGCCAAGCTGGTGAGGAAAGGCTGATATTGGAGATCCTTCGACAGCGCTCCGCCCGCCTTTCCACCTACGCTTGCTCAGAATGACAATTTTTTTACGGCGCTCACGCTCGGGGCGAAATGTTTTCGCCTCGGTGCGGCTGGAGTCGCTTCGATGAGACGCTTGCGGTCCCGCGCAGTTCCTGACTGACAACTCCACTTCTCGCGGTAGGAGTAGTTCGCGCTTGAACGCGCATCCCCCCGGATTTCCATGCCCCCGCTTTCATCACCGGCCAGTCCCACGACGATTTCTTCCGAACAAAAGAAATCCGGCCTCGCGGCGTGGCTGGGTTGGATGTTCGACGGGCTGGACATGCATCTCTACACGCTGGTGGCGGTGCCGTTCGTCGCCGAGTTGTTGCGCGTGACGCCGGGCTCTCCGGAGGCTTCGACGAAGGCCTCGATCATCCAGGCGGCATTTTTAGTCGGCTGGGCGATGGGAGGGGCGGTGTTTGGGCGGATTGGCGATGTGCTCGGACGCAGCCGGACCTTGTGCCTTACGATCCTCACCTACGCGCTGTTCACGGGGTTGTCGTTCTTCGCGCAGCAGTGGTGGCATTTGATGATCTTCCGCTTTCTCGCCGCCCTGGGCATCGGTGGTGAATGGGCGGTGGGGGCGTCGCTCCTGGCCGAAACGTGGCCGGCGCGCTGGCGTCCGTGGATGGCCGCGACTTTGCAGTCCGCGGTGAATTGTGGTGTCCTGCTGGCGTGCCTGTCGGGCTGGCTTCTGGCGGCAGCGCCCTACCGCACGATATTCCTCGTCGGGATCGTGCCCGCGTTAATCGTGCTCTGGATCCGGCGTGCGGTGCCCGAGCCGGCGGTCTGGGCCGAGGCGCACACCCATGCGGACCGCGAGGCGACCGGCATCGGGGCGCTCTTTCGCCCGGCCTTGCGGCGGACGACATTCATCGTCCTCACGATCTGCGCCCTGGGGCTGACAGCGCATTGGGCGCTGATGTTCTGGCACTCGGCGCATCTGCGTTCGCTGGCGCGGGATGCCGGGTGGACGCCCGATCGCGTGAACGCGCTGGCCAACCAGGCGCTGTATCTTTTGACGATCGGCGCGATCGCGGGAAATTTTCTCGCGGGCTGGCTGGCCCGCTACGTGGGCTATCGCCGGGCCATCACGGTCTGCTTCACCGCGTATTTTATCTGCATGATGGCGGCCTATGGAGTGGTGCGCGATGTGTCGAGCGTGCTGTTCTGGCTGCCGCTGATCGGCGCCTCGCAGGGGTCTTTCGCCTTGTTCACGATGTGCCTGCCTCCGCTCTTCCCGACGCTGGTGCGGACGACCGGCGCGGGTTTTTGCTACAACGCGGGCCGCATCTTCGCGGCCGCGGGAACAGTCACGTTTGGGCTGTTTGCGAAGGTGGGCTCGGGTGCGGACGCGATTTGCGATCACCGCCTGGCGCTCTGGTACGCGGGCTTCCTGCTTCTCCCGGCGGCGCTGGTGACGTGGTGGTATCTGCCGGAGAGCGGGGATGCGGCGGAGGAATCCGTCGCGGTGCATCCGCCCTTGGCGGTGCCGGAGCGCTAGTCCATGGTGACGACGTTGCGTCGTTGTTTGTCATTCTGGGGGAACTCTGTTTGAGTTCGCGGACATGCGTCCGATCTTCCGTTCCTATTTCATCTGTGCTGCCCGCTGTCTTTTTGCGTTTTCTCTGGCTGCGGGGTTGGGCGGTTGCTCTCTTTTTCAATCGGATGGGCCGGCGGCGCCGAAGAAAAAAGGTTGGGCGATGTTGCCGTGGGGTGGCACCGGTCGGGTTACGGATGCCACGCCTTATATCGAATATCAGCGGACGCGCTCTCATGAGAACGAACCGCTTTTCACGCTCCTGGCGCGCAATACTCACCCGACCAAGACGATCGAGGGGCAGATGCGGACATCGATGCAGATCGGTCCCGGCGATTTGAAGGTGGACAGCCAGGCCTTTACGCTCGGGCCCAATGAACAGAAGCGGCTTCTCGTTTATCCCACCCGGTTCCCGCTGACCTACGAGGTCACGGCGTCTTTTCGGGAATAGGCGCGAGATTCAAGGCCTTTTCGAGGGATCTTGTGATGATGCCCTGGAGCAACGCGACCGCGTCATCCGTGGCGGAAGTCTTCACGGTGAGCGAGCCTTCTTTCAACTCGATCCCGTCCTCGCGGGTGCTGGCGCCCAGTTTGACGATCACGACCTTTTTTACGCTTTTGGCGATGGCGTCTTTTCCGACCTGATCTTTTCCGATCTCGCTCAATGCGCCGACGATGCGGTTGGCGACGATGTAGAGATTGCCCCACGCTTTCTCGTCATCGCCAAAGGTGGCGGCATCGACTTCGAGGGCGACTTTGGCGTCAGTGGCTTCCTCGATGGCCCGGGTGGAGCGGGGAAAAGTCTCCTTACGGGCCTTTTCGATTTCGCGGATCGTGGTGTTGGGATTCTGCGCGCCGGCGTTCGCGGCAACGAGCAGGAAGACGGCGAGGGCGGCGGGGAGGAGGCGCATCATGCTGAAACAAGACGCGACAGCCGCGCGCGGTCAAGCGCCGGGATCGGCGAAGCATGATCCACGCCTTTTCCATCGAGCAATGGTTGGAAGACCGTTTAACCACCCCGTTTGGCTGATCGAGGATTCGACGCAGGGATTTCACAAATAGTCTCTTGGGTTTCCAGACTCCATGGGTATTGAGGGAGCCACTTGATCGATATGGCCCGGCAGGTAATAGAGCCCTCCGCCGGGACGGATTCGTGAGCAACTGAAGCAATAAACCCATGAAAAAGCCGTTGCTCGGGTGCGTTTTTACCGCCCTTGCCCTGACATCCTGCAGCAAGAAGCCCGAAGCGGAAGTCGCCACGCCGGCGCCGGCGCCGGTCGTTATGCAGACGCCGGAACCCAGCGGGTTCGCGCCAGCCGGGGTATTTTTCCTGGTCAACAAAGTATCCCTGGAGACCGACTCCGGAATCATCGCTTACCCGGCTGGGAGCAAGCTCTACAAACTCGGCAACCGCTACATCACCGGCGACGGGCGGCAGATCAACCTGCGCCCCGAGCAAGTGACCAATGACCTGCGGATCACGGCGCGGATCGCAGGCGGCAACCCGAAGTTGCAAGCCGATATTCAAGCGACGATTCGCAATCTCCAGACGGCCCCGGCAGGGACGCCGTTGTCGGCGAAGGCTCCCGGCTCGACGAATGCCGGTATCGCGACGCCTGGTTCGTCACGACCTAATTTCGATGGGGACGAACGAAAAGCTGACAGGAGCCGCATGAATCGGAGGTGAAAAGCGGGCTTGCCCGCAAAGCGTCGTGGTGGGGTGATATCATCGACGACTGGCGGCTGGGGAAAATTACCCCGCAAAATCATCTGGACGCGCAGAACGAGTTCCCCGGTCGGAGGGGACTGAGGGGTGCGATGCGGTGGGCCTGGCCATGACATGCCGGCGGATGCGTGGTAGCGTGAACGCTCATGTCTTTCGAGCTCGCTTCCAACTACCAGCCCATGGGGGATCAGGCCCAGGCTATTGCCAAGCTGACGAAATCTCTCGAGGCGGGGCACCGGCACCAGACCCTTCTCGGGGTGACGGGTTCGGGCAAGACGTTTACCGCGGCGAATGTCATCCGCAATCTGGGGAGGCCGACGCTGGTCATGTCGCACAACAAGACCCTCGCCGCGCAGCTTTACTCGGAGTTCAAGCAGTTCTTCCCGGACGCGGCGGTCGAATACTTCGTCAGCTACTTCGATTATTACCAGCCCGAGGCCTACATCCCGCGCACGGATACCTACATCGAAAAGGATTCGTCGATCAACGAGGAGATCGAGCGGCTCCGGCTCTCGACGACCTCGTCCCTGCTCTCCCGCAAGGATGTGATCGTGATCGCCAGCGTGTCGTGCATCTACGGCCTGGGCTCGCCCGAGGATTACATGAACATGCTGCTGACGATCAAAGTCGGGCAGGCGATGACCCGCGAAGCGGCGCTGGGCAAGCTCGTGGACATGCTCTACGAGCGGAACGACGTGGGCTTTTCGCGCGGCCGATTCCGGGTCCGTGGCGATGTGGTGGAGGTCCACCCGGCGAACGTGGACGAGGAGGCGATTCGGATCGAGTTCTTCGGCGATGAGGTGGACCGCATCACGCGCTTCGATCCGCTGACCGGACATGAGATCGACCGGTTGACGACGGTGACGCTCTACCCGGCGAAGCAATTCGTCACGCCCTACGACAAGATGCAGCGGGCGATGGGGACGATCCGGGAAGAGATGCAGGAGCGGATCATCTTCTTCGAGAAGCACGGGCATTTGCTGGAGGCGCAACGGTTGAAGATGCGGACGGAATACGATCTCGAAATGATGCAGGAGATGGGCTTCTGCTCGGGGATCGAGAATTACTCACGGCATCTCAGCGGACGTCCGCCGGGTTCGCGGCCGTATACGCTGCTGGATTTTTTCCCACGCGATTTCCTGCTGATCGTCGATGAAAGCCACGCGTCGATCCCCCAGATCGGCGGCATGTTCGAAGGCGACAAGTCGCGCAAGACCGTGCTGGTGAATTACGGGTTCCGGCTGCCGAGCGCCCTCGACAATCGCCCGTTGCGCTTCAACGAGTTCATGGAGATGACGGGCCAGATTCTCTACGTCAGCGCGACGCCGGCGGAGTTTGAGATCAAGAATTCCGTGGTGGGCAACGTGACCTATGTGCCGCACAAGCGGGAGCGGATCGGCGAGGATGAGCCGGAGCCGTTTGCGCTCGCGGGTGTGCCGCTGCCGACGGCCCCGAAGCTCTCGCGCACGGATGCGCCGATCGAGCAGTTCGATGTGCATACGCCGGGTGCGCCGCTGGTCGTGGAGCAGATCATTCGCCCGACGGGGTTGCTCGATCCGCAGATCACGATCCGGCCGCTGAAGGAACAGATCGACGATACGCTGGAATTGTGCCGGCAGCGGATCGAGAAAAATGAGCGCGTGCTCATCACCACGCTGACCAAGCGAACGGCTGAGGATTTGTCGGACTACCTGCGCGACGTCGGGTTGAAGGTGCGCTATCTGCACAGCGACATCGATACCATCGAGCGCGTGGAGATCCTGCGGGCCTTGCGGGCGGCGGAGTTCGATGTGCTGGTCGGGATCAACCTGCTGCGCGAAGGGCTCGATCTGCCGGAGGTTTCGCTCGTTTGCATTCTTGACGCCGACAAGGAGGGGTATCTGCGTTCGCAGACCTCCCTCATCCAGACGGCTGGGCGCGCGGCGCGGCATGTGAATGGACACGTCGTGCTCTTCGCGGATGTGGTGACGAAGTCCATGGAGGCGCTGCTCGCGATCACGGAATACCGGCGGGCGAAACAGGTCGCCTATAATGAGAAGCACGGCATCACGCCGCGGAGTGTCCAGCGGGCGGTGCAGGAGAGTTTGCACACGATCCTGCGCGGGCGCGAGGTTGAGGCCTCGGTGGTGAAGGAGAGCGGCGCGGACTTGAATCTCACCGACCTGTTGCGTGAACTGGAGCAGGAGATGGTGACGGCGGCCGCGAACCTGGAATATGAAAAGGCAGCGCTGGTGCGCGACCAGATCGCGGAACTCAAGGCGGGGACCGGGATCGACAAGATCGAGCCGAAACGGAGGCCGGTGAAGTATGGGAAGGGGAAGCGGACGAAGGCGAGAGCGTAGGGATTGAACTGGTCCCAGGATAACGATTTTTTGGGGCGCGCGCGTCTTGCGGCATGGAGGTTGCATTAGGTGGGGGTGATGATTTTTCGATGCTTACTTTTTGTCGCCGCCATGGGGCCCTCTTTGCTGGTGGCGGAACTGCCACCGGACGCGGCTCTTCGGGAGACGCCTGTGCAGGCGCTCAGTGACCGTAATTTCACGCCTTTGGGGCAGGCGGCGCTGAGCATTCGCCCCGGTGAGTGGAAGCACGCGGAGACGACCAATTTCATTTATCACTACTTCCACAGCTTCATCGCGGCGCCGGTCTCGGTGGAGGCGGAGTTTTACTACCGGGTCATCGCCAAGGATTTGGAGAAAGACACCACCCAGTGGGAACGGAAAAGCCACGTCTATATCTTCGAGACGGCGGAGGATTGGGCGGCATTTCAGCGCAAGGGTGCGCTCGATCCCTGGACGGGGGGCATTCACTCGGGCGGCTCGCTCTTTCTCCAGCGGGACCCGCAGCAGAAGTTCAAGGGCAACACGCTCGGGCATGAAATTACGCATCTCGTCATCGAACGCTTTTTTGGGTCGGGGGTGCCGCTCTGGCTGAACGAGGGGTATGCCGAATATGCCTCGAGCATCTGCTACGCGGCCTTTAATCGGGCGCGCGGCTATGCGGCCAAGCCGACCTCGCGCGGCGTTCCGGCCAGCCTGTACCTGCCGGTGTCGCAACTGACCTCGATGGTGACGTATCCCTCCGACACGGCGCAGGTGCCGATCTTCTACAATGAATCGGAACGGCTCGTGCGATTCCTGAGCCGCACGGACAAGAAGGGGTTTTTCGCGTTCCTGGAGGCGATGTCCCGGGGCAATCGCGTGGACACGGCGCTGAACAAGGGATTCGCGGCGCGATTTATCAACTTGGAGGCGCTGGAGCGCGAGTTTAAGAACTACGCGACCCAGACCAATGGCCTCGCCACTCCCGACTAATTCCAGATTCGCGCCTCGGATCCCGCCCTATGGCTGCCGCTAAGAAGACGGCCGCGGCGACGGCCCACATCCGCGCGGTCCTGGGCTCCGATGAATCGGAGGTGAAGCGGGTGGCCCGCGAATATGCGGACCAGATGACGCCTGCCGGAGCGGGGGACTTTGACCGTGAGGTGATCGACGGTGCGGTGCAATACGTGGACGACGCGGTGGCGGCCATCCATACGACGGTCCAGGCGCTCCTGACCTACCCGTTCTTTGGGGGAAAACTGGTGTGGTTGAAGAGCGCGAGCTTCCTGGCCGACGATCCGGTGGGGCGGTCGCAGTCGGTCATCGAGGCGCTGGAGAAGCTGACCGCCACGCTCGAAAGCGGCTTGCCGCAGTCCACGAGTTTCCTGCTCAGCGCGGTGGCGCCGGACAAAAGGCGTTCGTTTTACAAGGGCCTCGGCAAGCTGGCCAAGGTCGACGTCTTTGACAAAGTGGATGCGAGCAAGAGTGGGTGGGAGGAAGAGGCCTCTTCGCTGACGGTATCCCAGGCGCAAAAACGGGGTCTCCAACTGGGGGGCGAGGCGCTCGAATTGTTCACGCTTTCCACCGGCGGCGACCGGCGCGTGGTCGAGAACGAACTCGACAAGATCGACCTGTATCTGGGGGCCGGCCGGCGGACGGTGGGCGTGGAGGAGGTGCGGAAGCTGGTGTCGCTTTCACGGGCCGGGATTGTGTTCGAACTGGGCAACGCGCTCGCGGCCCGGGATCTCAATCGCGCCCTGGCCCTGCTGGACCAGCTCTTGTTCCAGGGGGAGTCGGCCATTGGCATTCTCATCGTGGCGATCATCCCGACCGTGCGGAATCTGCTCGTGGTGCGGGACCTGATGATCCGGCACAAGCTCCAGCGCCCGGCGCAGCCCTTCTTTTTTGGGAAGACGCTGGAACGATTGCCGGCGGCGGCGGTGGCCCACCTGCCGCGGAAGAAGGATGGGACGGTCAACGCTTACTCGCTGGGGATCGCCGCCGTGCACGCCCATCGGTTTGAGCTGCCCGAATTGCGTGAAGGGCTCCACGCGTGTTTGGAGGCCAACGTGCGGCTGGTTTCGTCGTCGCTGGAGCCGAAGATTGTGCTGAGCCAATTGCTGGTCCGGTTAATTGCGGGTGGAAAATCGGCTGGTGGAAAAGGCCGGTAGAGGCGGGGCGAAGGGATCGGGGTCGGAGAGTGCCGTTGATACTGGATTCCCGCTCCGACGCGGAATCTTGAGGACTTACAGAGAGGAATCGGCGTTGGCGGAGATAAAACAGACTCCCGCTTAATGATTAGTGTAATTAATAGGTTAAGATATTCGTAGAATTACGACGCGCTATTAAAATTAATTAAAAAAGAATTTGCGCTCTTCCGGGACCCGCCGCATAGTGCGGACGTATTTAGAAGATTGTTCTGGGGGGAACATCAGCCCTTCGCAGCCATTCGGTTGCGGGGGGCTGAATTTTTTTGGGGATATGCCGCCAGTCCACTATGTTTCCGGGGTCAGGCCGAGCACCACGTCGAAGTGCGCGGCCAGTTCTCCGGCCCGGGCGCCTGGCAGGGGGGCGAAGTCCACGGTGACGGATTCCCGGGCTTTCTCGTCTTTGATGCCCTTCCAGACTCCGTCGCGCTCATTTCCGGGATTGCCTTTGATGTAGCACTGGGTGGTGAGCAGCTCCTTGCCGCGGGCTTTGATCTTGAAGTGGATGTGCGGGCAGCGGGGCACGTAGGCCACAGGCTTGATGGTCCGGAAGAGATACTCCCCGCTCGATCCGGTCAGGAAACGGCCAAAGCCCTGGAAATTTTTGTCGCGCTTATCCGCATTGCCGCTGCGGCTGTGGATATAGGCGCCGCTGTGGTCGCACTGCCAGATTTCCACGAGCGCTCCGCGGACCGGCTCACCCCGGCTGTCGAGGATGCGCCCGCTGACGTAGGTCACTTCGCCAACGGCGGGGGTGAGGGAGTCGTTCAGGATGAGCAGGTCGTTATCGGTGTCCAGAGGGAGGTGGTCGGGGTAGAATGGGCCTTCGGTTTGGGGCGGCGTTCGCAGGAGGGCTTCGGCGAAGGCGCCTGGGGTGGAAAGGGCCGCGAGGCTGAGGGCGCAGCCGGCCAGGAAGCGGCGGCGATGGAGGGCGGGGAGTGTGGGGCGGTTCATGGCAGGCGAAGTGTCGTTGAGGCAGTTGATAGCGATTTGGTCGTCGGTCAACGGCGGATCGGGCCAGGGTGGACGTTCCGTCCACCGGCATGCGTGTCCCGCACGGGGCATCTGTGGGATGCCCGAATCGGCAGGCGGGACGCCCGCCCTACTTGCCCGGCGCCGCCGGCGGGGCGAAGACGATTTCCTGGACAGACTTCAGCGGTAGCTTGAGTTCGCCGCCGACTTCGCTGCGGCAGATCAACGTTTCGTTTTCGATGCGCCATGCGGTGATGGTGAGGGCGCCCGCGCCCGCGAGGTGCAAGTGAGTGCCGGGTGGCGTTTCGATGGGCTGGCCGCCGAAGTCGGTCATCGTCAGGCGTTCCATGGGAAGGTCGAGCGGGCCGACGTCCGAGGTCACTTTCATCGTGGAGGGAGTGGCCAATTCGACGGTGCCCTGCACTTCATCGCCATTGGCTAGGACGACCGTTTCCGACGATGGCTTCGTTTCGGGCGTTTTCCCTGGAACGGCTCCATTCCATGGTCCGACCCACAAGTCCGAAATGGTGAGGGCCATGTTCGACTGCGGAGTGATCATCACGCCGCGCCCAAGATTACGCGGACCGTCGGCGGCGCGCGGGGCTACCTGGGCCGTGAGGATGCCATCGACGAGGATGGCGAGGCGGCCCGAGGTCCGATCGGCGAAGATGCGCAGATGGCGCTCGCGCGCGGTGGGATTGATCTCTTTTCCGAAGGGGAACTGCTGCTGGGAGATGCCCCGGTTGCGGGGGCGCGGGTTCATGTCGTAGAGCGAGAGGGCGCCGTTGCTGACGTGCAGCATGTACCCGGGATTGCTGGGTTCGGTGAAAATCTGGGTGCTGAAATAAACCGGCATGCGGTCGGCGGAGACGGTGAAGCTGACTTCGACGCGCGCGGCCATGTTTTCGAAAATGCGTCCCAATTGAAGACCGCCCATGCGGGCGTACGAGACATCGGTGCCTCCCAGGCGGGACCGCGAGTAGGTGCCGGCGAAGTAGGTCCATGGGCTGCCGGTCTCCGCGAGCTTTTTGCGCACCGCGGTGGTGCCGTTGTTCATCTCGAGGCCGCGTTCCCAGATCTCATGATCGGAGACGCCATCGGATACCGCGGGCGCGCCCACGGAACTAAAATAGAGCGCTTTGAGCGCGGCCCGCGGAACCGTGAGCTGGCCTGCTGGCGCGCTGTCGAACACGAGCTGCTGGCGATCCATCGTGAGGAAGCGCCCAGCGAGCCAGTCGCCATTGCGGAAGCGCGCGACCATGCCGCTGTCGGCGCCGGGGCCGCGCGTGGGAAATTGCAGGCCCGCCAGGAAGGTCGGGGCAAATTCCACCGCCGGAACAGCCGGGCTGGCCCGCCAGAGCAACCGGCCCTTTTCGTCCGCGGATTCGAGCGAGCCGCGGAGGCGATCGCCATTGCGGAAGACGAGCATGTTTTCGGCCGGCGACGGCTTGCTGGCCGGCCGGTTGAATTCGAGTTCGGCCACCGCTGCCGGGTCGAGGGAGAGGGCAGGCTCGCCGCCAAAATTGGTTCGAACCTGGAATTTGCCGTCCCGCCAATCGAGGCCCACGGCGTCGAACTCTCCCTGGCCGGCGAGCCGCAGGTGCGCGACGGGAGCCGCGTCGTCAGGCGGATTCTCGGGACGCTGGAAGCGGAGCAACCCGATCTGTTCGCCAGGCACGGTGACCGGGCCGTGCTCGGTGGTGAGCTTGAGCGCGTGTCCGTCCCAACTCGCGAGCTTTCCGCGTTTCACATCGCCGCCATCGACCGACACGGAGTCCTGGGTGCGGTCCTCATCCTCGCCAGGATCACGTCCATCCCATGGCAGAATCCGGATCGCCGAAATCGACTGCTCGTTGGTCCCGTTCCAACTCGTCGGTTGAAATTGGAAAACGCCGCCATTCTTGCCCGGCTCGGATTTGTCGATGGCCCACTCCGCCGCCTTGTGGCCATTGATGTAAACGAGCAGCCGCCCATTGGTCACATCCTCGAAGACGCGGAAGAGCATCGAATCTTTCGCGCGCCGGGCGGGATCGCCGAGTTGCTTGGTGAGATCGACCTGGACGGACTTGAAATTGCCGTCGATGGAAGCCCAGAGATTGAGCGTGCTGGCCCGCAGCATGAGCTGGAGCATTCCACGGCTGAGACCGCGCATCGCGAGTCCCCTGGAATGCAGCGACAACGTAAAGGCATTGACCGTTTCGCCCTGGTCCACGACGAGGCGGTATTCCACCTGGTCGGGCAATGATTGGAAGACGCGACTGATGGGAGAAGGGGAACTGGCCCGCAACGCCCCGTCACGGTAAGTCCAGGTGCCTCCCGAGGTCCATCCCGCGAGACTCGTCGGGCCATCGTAAGTTTCGGCGGCGGCGGATTTGGAAAAGTAAATCCACTCGAGATGGGCGCGAGTGGTCGTCAACTTTGTCCCATCGGTCAGTTGCAGGCTGACCTTGTCGCCCTGAATGGCGGTGACATTGGCGATCAACCAATCGCCGCCGGTGAATTTGACCGTGGCACCGGGTTTGGATTCCGGTTTGGGCGCGTTCTCGAAGCTCCAGCGGCTGATCTGCGCGGATGGGATGGAGAGGGGTGCGGCGGCGTCGGGGCGTTGCCAGATGATCTGTCCGCCGGCGGGATCGAAGGAGGAAAGAGTACCGTGAAGCCGCTGGCCGTCGGTATAATCGAGCACCTGCGAGCCGGCGGGATCGGGCACGGGTTTGGCGGGTTCGCTCCCGTCGTCCAGGTTGAAGATGACGTTGCCCCCGTTGATGACGACGCCGTTCATCACGTTGATCCCGTTGACCCCATTGAGGATGATCCCGTTTCCGATGATGACTTTTTGTCGGATTTGAATTTCGGGCGCCGCTTTCGGCGGCACGTTTGGTGCGGCGGGCGGTGCAGCGTTTGGTGCAGCGGGCGGCGCCGGTGGTGGGATGGCTGGCGGCGCTGGAACTGGGGGCACGTTCGGCGCGTTGGGCACATTGGCGGGTGCCGGGGGCTCTTTTTTCTGTTCGAGTTGGGCGGAACTCGTGGCCAGGAGCGCGACCCAGATGCCGGCGGAGAGAAGGTGGAGGTGTCGAGCGTTCATCGTTCGTAGATCGGCAGGTAACGGTAGGTCAGCGCGATGGAGAGGAGACCGAAGGCGGTGGAGAGCGGGCCGCCGAGGCTGCCGTCCCAACTGCCGTCTTCATTTTGCGACTCGGAAAGTTGTTGCACCCGTTTCTCGGTCCATTTTTCCCACTCCTTGACGTCGCTTTGGAACAACGCCTGGGACGCGTAGTATTCGCTGTAAAACGGGTAGCCGCCGCCGCCGTCCTGGCCGGCTTTCTTCAGCGCGGTGAATGCCTTCACGAAGGTCGGCTGGTCCTTGCGGCGGGCGTAGGCATAGGCCGCCACGCCGATGGCGGTGGTCGCCGTGCCATTGGCGCCGGAGCCCGGGACGTAACCGATCGCGCCGCTGGAAGGTACCTGGCAGTCGGTATAAAATTTTAGCGCGCCGTCGATGGCATTGTCCGGGACGCGCAGACCGGCGTTGCGCGCGGCGACGAGGGCCACGAAGCAAGCGCCGCTGACCGTGGAGTCGGCGTCCTGCGATTCGGGGCTGTAACGCCAGGCCTTGAAGCGGTTTTTCTCCTGCGACGAGAGGATGAGTTCCACGGCGCGTTTCAAGGCGGGACCGATGCGTTCGTCCTGCACCGCGCCATACGCCTCCGCCAGCGAGAGGGTGGCAAAGCCGTGGTTGTACATCGATCGGCCAATGTATCCGGTGGTCCCATCCGCGTTCTTGAGGATGTATTCGATACAGCGCTTTACCGGCTTGGCGTAGGGACCATGATTGGGATCATCCCCGTGGGCAAACATGGCCATCATCGCCATGGCCGCGGTCGCCGGTTCGGAGCCGTAATTGCCCGGGAAGGAGCCCTCTTCGGTCTGGTTGGCGACGAGGAATTGCAGGCCTTTCTCGTAGACGCGCTCCACTTGGGGAGAGACCTGGATCCCGCGATAGACATTCAGGTCCTGGGCGTGTCCCGCGGAAGCTGCGAAAGACACCGTCGCCATGGCGGCGCAACAGACGCGGATCGAGGAGGAGGAGTTCATCGAGGAAGGATTTGAGGGGGCGCGTTCTGGGCGGTTTTCTTGAGCGGGGCCACGGTGGAGGGGGGACAGGGCGTTGGACGGTAGATGAGTTCGCAGACGGCTGCGGCTGGCACCTTGATATCGCCGAAAACAGCATGATGCGCGAGAAGTTCGCGGCCCGTCCACTTGAAGCGATTAGTCCCATCGGTCCCATTCGTCCTATCGGCCAACCCCGCGTTCTTCGATCCCGCGCCCTTCATCGGACGAGGGCCGGCGGCGCGGCGTTGTTCTTGGGCGTGGATTTCCGGGGGGCCTCCACGGTGGTGGGGCGGACGGGTGGTGGGTTGTAAATGAGTTCGCTGACCGCGTTCGCCGGGATTTTCAAATCGCCGAAGATCGCGTGGTGGGCGGACAGTTCGGCGCCTGTCCACTGGAAGCGATCGACGAGGAGCGCGCTGCCGTCGACGAGACGCAGGCGGCCGGCGGTGGTGGCGGGCTGCATCTCTCCGCCGAATTCCACGGCCTGCACCTTTTCGACGGGCACGTCGAGCGGACCGATCTCGCTTTCCAAACGCCAA
The DNA here is from genome assembly GCA_038228205.1 of Chthoniobacterales bacterium. Taxonomy (GTDB): domain Bacteria; phylum Verrucomicrobiota; class Verrucomicrobiia; order Chthoniobacterales; family Chthoniobacteraceae; genus Chthoniobacter. The sequence continues at coordinate 28,022 of JBBRPL010000065.1, read as the reverse complement.
TTGCCATCCGTGAGGGAGGTCGGCGCGCCCGCGGCGACGTCGCCATTGGCGAGGATCGTGACTGGCGCGGTCGGGCCGGGGCGCGGGACTTCGCCGCTCCAGGGGGTGATCGTGACCTGGGACAGGAGCATGGGGCTGCCGCGGCCGAAAGTGTAGGTGTCGATGGCCACGCTTTTGCCCACCCCGACCAGCCGATCGGAAGTCGATTGGCCGGTGTGCCCGATGAAGTAGCCATTGAGAAAAAAATCGATGGTGCCCGCCGGCCCGTTGACGAAAGCGCGCAGGCTCATGACGCGCACATTCTCGCCGATCTTGTCCTGGAGCGGCACTTCGCGGTTGCCCCCGCCGTTGGGCGACTTCGGATTCTGGACGAAGAGATTCATCTCGTAGGAGGACAAATTCATCGCGACGCCGCTCTCGTCCGGGCCGAAAAAATTGATGTTGAGGTTGCCCTGGTTCAGGCCCGGGGAAATCATGTCGACGCGCAGTTCGAAACGGTCGAGGCCGCCACCCAATTCGCAAAACGGCCCCAAAGTTTGCTCGCCATTGCCGCCCTCCTGGGCGCGCAGGACGAAGCGGCCGTCGAGGGTCAGCCACGCCTTGCTGCGCTGCCGCATGCGGCTGTAATAAATGAAACGCCGGGCCGTGGGCGTGTCGCGCAGCCAGCTTTCAGGATCCTGGCCGCCGTCCTTGAGCGACTGGCGGGGGTTGGGATACAGGCGCCACAATTGCGCGCGATCGACGGCCAGCTCGCCGAGCAACTCGTGGGTCCAGCGGAGCTGCCGGTCGTCGAGGGCTGCCATGGTCCCGCGCAGGCGCTCGCCGGTGCGAAGTTCGATCGCGGCGGCGGGCTTGATCCGCGCGGTGCTCGTCAGTCGCACGCCCGCGATCCGCTCGGTCTGGAAATCGATTTCCTGCCCCGTGGCCAGCCGCCAGCGCAGGGGTGCGCCGGTGCCCGCCGCGACGAGGGCGCCGGGCAGTTCGTCCCCATTCTTGAAGACCAGCAAATCGCCCGCGCCCAGGCCCGCGCCCGCCTGCGGGGCAAAGGCGATGAACTGCAAGGCGGCGGCCGGCAATTCCAGCGCGGGGGCGAAGACCGCCTTGCCGCGCACCTTGCCCTCGCTGACTTGCAGTTCAGCGAGGCTCACTTCGCCCTGCTCGCCAAACGAGAGGAGGGCATCACTCCCGGCGAGGGGCGCGGGCGTTTCCGGGAACTTGACGAAAGTCTCGGCGACGAGCGGCACCGTCTTGCCGGCGAAGACCACTTCCTTTTCACGGACCTCTTCGAGCCGGCCGGTGAGGGTCGGCGGGGTGGGAGTGCTGAGCCGGTCGTCCGCCGGTGCGGCATCGCTGGCCGCCGGCGGGGTGCCGTCCCACGGCAGGACGGCCAACCGGCGAAATTGGAGCGTGGTTTTTTGCCCGCGATCCTCGCGGTCGAGGCAGAGGCCGCGCGGAAGTCGTTCCTGGCCCTGCTGGTTGCCGGGTTGCGCGACTTTGGGCTTGAGCGACCAGTCTCCGAGTTGCCGGCCGTTGCGCAGGAGCACGACGCGCTGGCCCGGGCCGTCGTAGAGCACGCGATAGCGGATCGGCCCGGCCTCGGCCTGCGCCGCGGCGGGCAGAGGCAGAATGGCGCCCTCAGTGCTGTCTTGAAAGACGAGCCACTTGAGCTCCTTGCGTCCAAAGCGGAACTGGACGGTGCCGGTGCTGTAGGAATTGGGTTGTGGATTGAAAGGCTGGAGCCACAGGCGCAATCCGTCCTCGCTTTCCGCGGGCACCTCGAACGCGACCTCGAAGCGGGACGGGGTGGCCAGGTTGCGCCCGATCCACTGCGCATCGTTCACCGTCAGCGTTCCGTCCTTCGACTCGACGCGCGGGGTGCCGCCGGTGAGCCAGCCCTCGAGGGCGAGCGGGCCGACACCGAGTCCGAACGCCGGCGCGGGTTTGGGCCCGAACGACAACCACTCGATCTGGGCGCGCGGAATTTCGATGGGCGTGCCGCCGTTCAGGGCCAGGGCGAACTTCTGGCCGTCGGCGCTGGTCATGGCCCCGCGCAGCCAGTCACCGCCGGGGAGCTTGACCGTGGTGAGCGACACCGCCGCTGCTTTTTGGGAGGCCACAGCCACCGAGAACGGCGTGGGCCTTTTCTCCTGCGGCACGAGGAGCACGCGCCGGACGTCGGCGCGGGCAAAGCGCAGGGGTTCGCTGGCATCCTTCCGCCGCCAGACGACTTCGTCCCGGGTGATCCCGGCCAACTCCCCGCGAAGCTGCCGGCCATTGTGAAAAATGAGGGTCTGCTGATAGTCCGGATTCGGTGCGGGCGTGCGGGGTGCCGTGGCCGGGCGGATGAGGCCGCCGCGCATGCGGTTTTCCAGGGGCGGAAAATCGTCGCCGAAGAGATTGACCTCCGCCGGGGCCGGGGTCTGCGCGCCGGCACTGGAGAGCAGCGCCGCGAAGATCGGAAGCCAGCGGAAATGCTTCATGCGGCGGGAGCGGTCGCCCTACTTTGCGCCGGCTTCGAGCTGCTGGAAATAGGCCTGCAATTGATCGCGGAATTCTTCCGGCCACTCACCGGCATTCGTCGCGCCGCCCGCCTTTTCCACGCGCCGCGTCCCGGTGGTATCCTTGGCGACGGCGCCCTTGGCCGTGTCGCCGATGAAGCTGCTGTCATACTTCCCGTTGTTGCCCCCGGCTTTCTTGGATTGCGTGGCCTGGGCCATCATTTGCTGCATCATCTGCTGCATTTTCGGGCTGCCCTTGCCGTCCTTTTTGTCCGGCGGAACGAGCAACTCGATGATCGTTCCCTGCGTGCCGGTCACGTCGGCGTCGGTCTTCGGTTCCTGCAAGTCCTTCACCACGTCGCCTGCCAATTCGAGCGTCTTTTCGATGACCGGTTGGAAATCGGCGAACTTCGAGGCCGGCGGTGGTCCGGCGGCGTTCAAGGGGCCGTCCAGGCCGGGCTTCAAGCCGTCGAGGATGATCTTCTTCAACAGGCCGCCCAGCAGCCCGCGGACTTCCTCCTGCTTGGTGGCAAGGCGGGTGGCATCCTCATTGTAGCGCGTATTGTCGGCTTTCTTTTCCTCCACCATCAGGGTCTGTTCCCGGACGCCGTCCTGGGCCACGGCAGCGCGGACCATACCGATGATGAATTCCATGATGTCCGGATCCATTTCGCCGCCGCCTCCTCCCCCGGAGTTTGAATCGCTTTGCAGCATGGCAGCCCATTCGTCGAGCTGGACGCCCCACTGCCGCGCGCGGCCGACGGACTTGAGGCCGAGATTGAGGCGCACGTAGCCGGCGAGTTCGGTCAGCTCGGCGACGACCTTTTTCTCCTGCATCTCTTTTTGCACGGTCTCGTATTTTTCGTTGGGCACGCGTTTCACGAAGCTGGCCATGTCATTGGCAATGCTATCGACGTCCTTGGTATTGGCGGCCTGCTTGTCGGCGGTGAGCGTGAACTCCTTCGCCTTCGGCGCCGCGATCTCCTCGGGCTTGAGTCCCGCGGTATCCCGGGCCAGTCCTTTCAATCCCTCCGAGATTCTGTGTTCGGCCGCGGCGGCGGCGCGCATGCGGTTGTAGAAGTTGCGCGCGTAGAGGTTCTCGTTCGCGGTGTTCATCTTCTTCGCGGCGCTGCGCATCGCCTCGAGCGCTTTCTGCTGCTGCTCCTGGGCCTTGGCCAGCTCCTGCTCGCGCTGGGGCGGCTGCTGGGCTCCCTGCTGGAGGTTTTCGGCGGCCTGTTGCATCGGCGGATTGGCCTGTTTCTCCAGTTGATCGGTGAGGTTCTTCCATTCGGCCACGGTGTTCTCGGGGATTTCCTTGTTCCGCAGGGCGTCCTTCATCACGTCCTTCATCTCCTCCGTCATTTTTTGCAGGGCCGCCTCGTTGGCGCGCTCGCCGGCTTCGACCCGCTTGACGTTCTCACCGGATTTTTCGGAGGGCAGTTCGGATTTGTTCTCGGCGATCGCCTTGGTTTCTTCCATCTGCCGTTCCTCGTCCCGGATGCGCTCATCGAGTTGTTTGAGCACCTGATCCATCCGTTCCCGAATGCGTTCGGCGTGCTTGGCCGGGCTGAGGATATACACGGTGTGCCGCCACGATTCGGACGGCGCGCGATCCGGGAAATAATCCCGCGCGTAGGCGGCCAGTTCCACCACGCTGTCCTCGGGAATCTTGAGCAGCGCGGGAGAGAACTGCATCTCGGCGACCAGCTCCTTCTTCATCTGCGCACCCTGGGTGTGCGCGGCCTCGTCTTTCTTACCCGGCGCATTCTTCTTGTCGGTCAGGGTGCGGACGGTCCAGCCGAGCCAGCTTTCCTTCAAACCGAAATCATCGTTCGAGGCGATGGTGAGCTTGAGGATTTCGTCGGGGAGGATGGCGATCTCCTGGTCGATGCCCTGCAGTTCGACGCGCGGTTCGGCGTCCTTCGTGGTGCTGACCCGCAGCAGGTAGGGCTGCGCGGGGGTGAGGCCATGCGCATCCTTCCAGTGAAATGTGGCTTCCGCGCCCAGCTCGGCGACGGGCCGCGGCGGGGTGACAAAGGATTCGCCCCGCACTTCCGCCGCCGGTTCGGCGTCGCCGGCTTTCATGGTGGCATCTTTCAGCGCCCGGCTGGTCTTGCCGGCGAAGCTGACATTGCTGCCTTCGAGGAATTCCGCGCTGCCGCCCTGAATGGGCTGGGTGGTGGCGGGGTACCCGAGATAGGCGGGCCATTCGACGCGGGCGGCGAGTTCCTTCATCTCCGGGCGATGCAGCGGTCGAACGGCGATATCGCGCGTGGCGTCGCCGACGCGGATGGTGAGCGTGCCGTCATGGGTCTGGCCATTGAGTTGAAAGACGGCGTGCCCCTGGTCGAACTTCGACTCCATGGGTTCATGGCGGTCCAATTGCGCGGTGGCGATGCCGGGCTTCCACGCGGAATCGGCGCGCAACCCGCATGCAATCTCGAAGGCTTCGCCATGGGGCACGATGAGTTCACCGGGCAGGGCCTCGAGGCTGGCGAACGTGTAGCGATCGATCTGCGCCCATGGCTTCATCCAGCGCGCGAGGGCGTTGGTCGCGGCCTTGGGCACGAGCACGAAGGGCAGGGCCGCCAGGATGGCCAGCCCAGTCGCGGCCAGAATCCAGCGCCGCGCCGGGCGGACGGGTACGGCCTGGGCGAAATCGAAATGCCCGGATTCATCGGCGACCTGCCGGATGGCCGCGCGCAGCAGAGCGGGCGAGATGTTCGGCGGGAGGTTGTCGGTTTCGGTGAGTTCGATAATGCCCTGCAACCGGTCGCCGAGGGTGCGGAAGTGGCGTTGCAGCAAGCGCGCGAGTTGCGCCGGGCCGCGGCGATTCCACAGCCAGTGCGCTGCCCAGGCATGGGCGACCCACGCTGCCAGCACGCCGCTGCTCAGGGTCAGGAGGACCCGCGCCCAGCGGGGGGTATCGACGAAACGGTCGAAGACGAAAAGCAGGACGAAAGTGGCGCAGAGTCCGACGAGGGCGCCCGCCACGGCGGCGAGCGTTTCCATTTTTCGCAGTCGCCCCTCGTAAGCGCGAAGTTGCGTGACCAACGAATCCGGCAAGGTGAATGCGTTCATGGCGTGGGCGAGATTACAGGAAAAACGGGTTTCGGAAACACTTCATTAGTTGCGTGATGAAATACGAAAAGACGGCGCCTAAATGGGTCATCCTGATCCGGGGTTGCGTATATGCGTCGATCCACAGCAAATGCGGTCTGGCAGCGAGCGAGAGCGCCGTCCTCCCGCATGTCATCCTGAGGACCCAAAGACGAGGACGTGATGATTAGTGCGGGGATGACGTGTCGCGGGCAGTGGAGCCCAAGGAGCGGCGGTTTCCCAACCGCCGACCGTCCAATCGCGGCGGAGCCGCCAAGCTTCGTGGCCTTGATCTCCAACAACTTACACAACACGTCATTAGCAGCGGAGCGGGGAATCATGGGCGCAGTCGAAGGACCTCCATCTTCTGTGGGTTCTCGGGCGGAGCCAGTGCGATCGACCTCTACAGATGCACTGCGCCTTTAAGTTGACGCCCATGCGCATGTGCGTCACCCCGAGCTGGCCTTGCACCTGTAGACACCCTCGCACTGGCTCCGCTCGAAAACCCGCAGAATATTGGAGTTGCTTCGACTGCGCCCATGCTTCCCCGCTCCGCTCAGGATGACAATTGGGGAAACGGCGCTCGCGCTCATCGCGACATGGCAGATATCTCTTTGCCGCAGGATGACTCGCTTCGTTGGGTTTTTTCAACAGGCCGCTAATGATCCGGAGGTGCCGACCAGCCCGATCCGTTGTTATTTGCGGTGAATCGAGCCGATGATCTTGGCGATCAGGGCTTCGTGTTTCTTCAAGGCTTCCGGAGTCCCCCAATACGTGAGCGACAGGGCGGTGGTCTTGTTGACCGGCAGCAAATACACGGTCACGGAGGTCTCGACGCCGCCGATCAGGCCCTTTCCACTGCTCTTGAATGCCTTGGCTCCGTCGAGCTTGGTCTCCTGAATCTCGCCCGGATGGCCTGTTAGCTTAAAGGAGGACGCGACCGCAATATTCTCGGTCATCGACTGCGAGATGCATTCGGCAATATCCTTCTTCGTGGCATTGGTGCCGGCGGCCATCGAGCCGCCCACGACGCCGAGGTCCTTTTCCGGCGTGCCAGTCTGAAACGAAAGGTCGATGTGCTGGATCTGCCAGGCCGCTGGGAAATCGATGGTTACCAACGGATCGGCTTTGGGGAGGTCAATCGGGGTCGCGTGCACGGAATGGATCGTGGAGATGCAGAGGATGGCCGCCAGCAGGCCGCCAGCAGTCAATTTTCGAAGGAGGGTAGTAGGGGACATGCGGGCGAAGCTATTTGCTTTCCGTTGAGGAAACAACAATAGCGAGCCGCCTCCTTCCGATGCGCGGGTTTGCGACATTTAAGGCCCGTCATGAAGGTAGCCGATGACGGCCGTGAAGATGAGCAAGCGTATTCCAGGAGGAGCCCGTCGATGGCTCCGCGCGAGAACCCACAGAAGTTGGAGGTCCCCTTCGACTAGCTCAGGGCCTTGAGCCTGCCGAAACGGCTTCGACTGCGCCCATGCTTCCCCGCTCCGCTCAGGATGACAATGTGGGGGGACGGCGCTGGCGCTATGTTTGCCGCTGCAACTCAACGAGAGTGCAGAACACGCTCTGAACCTCGGCGAGCGCCTTGCGTTATTTCAAGTCGTTCAATAATTCATCCAGCGCTTTGTCCTTCTTGCGGGCGTTGGGATCGAGCTGGCTGTTCGCGGTTTCGGCGTGAAAGCGGATGTGGCCCCAGAGATCCGGATGAAGGCGGGCTTCACTCGGCGCGTCGGCGGTGACGGCGGTCGCTTTGTTGGACCAGTAGAGGCGGCGGAGGACTTCGTTGCCATCGCGTCCGGTGGTGAGAATGCCCCAGTCCATCTTGACGCGCAGACCGGGGGTGATTTTCAATCCGAGAGCGGCGAGCGGGACGGAGGCTTCCACGCACCAGCCGCGATCGGTGTCACCGGCGACGACTTTGGCCTGCGGCAGGCGCACGACGCGGTCGAAGGTCAATTCGCCGGTGGGCGAACTCACGTTCCAGGCCTCGCCTGCCTGCGCGCCTGGGAACACGGGCTGGTAGAGGACGGCTTGGGGCACGTTACCCGCCACAGTCATGAGCACCCGGAGATCGCCCGCGACGGGCGCCTTGCGTTCGGGCGCGGCGTTCGGGTCGGTGCTGATTTGGAGATCCACGCTGGCGCCGGTCTTGAAGAGGCGGTCCCATTGGGAGCCCGTGTTCTTGAAGGGGCCGCGCGCATTGGCCTCGTAGCAGAGGTAGAGGGTGGTGTCATCCCAGGCGACGCGGAAGCGCACGTCGTCGTCCATCCTGGCGTTCACGATCGGCCAGTCCGACGGGGAGCCGTCGATTTTTGGCGGTTTATCCACGTGGAAGCAGTCCACCACCAACGCACGCGTGTAAGCCTCCTGGCGCTCATGACTGCGCTCCCACTCCTGGGCGTTCGCGACGTCGGCGACGCTCACGTCGAACATGCGATTGATGCGCTTGAATTTCTCGATGCCGGAAACTTCGACGACGCTGGAATGGTTGTGCCCGGCGACGACGTAATATTTGTTGTCCGCCACGGTCCGGCAGAACCAGCCCCAGAAGTGCTCCTGACCCGGCGTCACCTGATCGAGCCTCAACCCTCGCTCCCGGGTCTCCATGCTCCAGGGCTGGGCGAGGGGCTCGCGGAGATCCTGCCAGATCTGTCCAGCGAAGAGTCCGTCCGCCGTCCAGATATTCCACGCGCCCATATTGGCATGGATCACGAAGAATTCGCCGAGGTCGCCCGCAGTCGCCGTTTCGTGGCCGACCCAGGAGAACTGCGAGACGACCTGGTCGGGCCGCCAGGGCTTGATCTTTTGCTGCACACCGGCGGGCTCGCTATTGTAGGTCCAGAGCGGCTCGCCGGATGGGGTCAATCCTGCTTCACCCAGCTTGCCGTCGCCGAGACGGTGGTAGTTTCCGTTATCCAGGTGAATGAAGTACGATCCCGTCAATCCCTCGACTTGCTGCACTTCATAGACGGGCGCGCCGTTCGGGAGAAACTCCTTCACCACCCACCGCGTCTGGCCGGACTGAATGCTCAGGTCACGTTGAAAAGGCGTGAGGCCGGTCCGGTTCGGAGGCTGCGGCGTGAGGGCGATTTCATTGGCCTGGACGATCCCGTCGCCATTGCGGTCCGTGAAGACGAATTTGAAATTCGCGAGCACTGGCGTCCCGAGTTCGGCGAGGAGCTTGCCGTCGCGGAGCGGTTCGAAGGCGTTCGCCTGTCCGACCGCGGCGACGAGTTTGAGGCGGTCGCCGGTGTGAAGATAGACGGCGCCGTAGGGCTGCTGCGGTCCCGTGGAGACAAAGCTGGTGACGAGATAGTCGCGCCCTTGCACGCGCATCGGCACATCTCCGGCGCGGGTCGCGCCGAGCCAGGTGAGGTTTTTTAGTCGCGTCTTTCCCGTCTGCCAATCCAGCTCAAATTCCAGGGGACCGTAGAAAAGCCGGCGCTTGTCCCACGGATCGAGCACGCCGCCACCGCCGTAGGCGGTGTTGCCCAGGAACTCCTGCATGAGTTTGCCATCGGTGGTCCACTGGGTGATCCGCTTGGGAAAATAGGTCCAGTCCACGGCCCAGAGATGATTCGCGCTGTCCACGGCGAGCGCGGTGATGTCGTTCAGCCGGGTCGGATCCCACGTCCCCTCGCGGTAGCCTCCGGGCGTGCCGATGCTGCGGAGAAATTTGCCATCGGGCGCATAGACCCGGACGTTTTTCCGGTCCGGCGCGGCGTCGAAGACATAGAGATTGCCGGTCGCGTCGCAGGCGAGCGCGGTCGGCTTTTGCACATCGTCGGCGAGCGTGCGGTGGGCGCCGCCCTGGAGGTCGAGCTTGAGCAGTTTCGCTCCGGCGGCCGCGAACAGGTCGCCCTGCGCGTTGAAGGCCAGCAGATTTCCCGGTGACCACTCACGGCCCGGCACACCGACGCCGGCCAGCGGCACTTCCTGCACCACCTTGCCATTGGATGCGTCGACCACTTCGAGCCGTTCGTTGATCAGGGCTTCTCCCGCGGCGTCGCCGCCGAGTTGTTTCAGCGGCGTGACGCCGTAGAGCCGGCAGCGCTCGGGCTCGATGATCGCGGCGCCGTGGTCTTCGCGGAAACCAAATTCGTCACGCACGAGGAATTGCTCGACCACGCGGATGCGCAGAGCCTTCGCCGTGACCTCGCGCTGGAAGTCCACGTAGGAGTCCATATAGCGCGCGCTGCCGTTGTGGGTCTTGAAGCCGCTGTGGTGATAGTGCCGGGCCTGGGTGAATTCCCCGACCTGCTCCCAGCCGTCGCCGCCGGTGAGCGGCGGCACGGCCTCGGCGCCGGTGTAAGCCTCCACGATGGCGCGTTTGGCGTGCATCTGCTGGACGGCAAGACCCCTCAGGGCCTGCGGTGCGGACCATTCCATCAAGTAAACACCGGGATCGCTTTCGGTAACGGGCGCGGTGCGCTGCGCGTCCCAGTTGCCATCCTTGTCGAGCTTGCCGGAACTGACGCGGATTTTCGCCGTCGAAGCCAGGCCGGCGAAGCGATGCGCGAGCAGTTTCAGGCCTTCGAGGCGGCCATTCCACACGCCTTCGGCGGCGGATTTTCCCTTGGCGCCTTTGTCGTTCAGATCGAGGGAGGCATCGACCTTCGTCGGGTCTTCGATGCTGGCCAGCAAGTCATCCGCGCCCTTGCTGAAGGTGATGCGGAGCGCCCGCGTCCTGGTGTTTTCCGGCGCGGTCCAGACCGCAAAGGTGCTCTTGTCGTCGGTGAGCGTGAAAGGAATCCACTGCGAGTTGTCTTCCGCTTTCGGCGGATAGGATGCGCCGGGTTTGAGCACGCTCATTTTCAGCGTCCAGGGCTGTCCTTTCGGGAAGGGAAAAACCACGCTCCCCAGCGCCACCGCCTGCTGGAAGGTGAGCATGATATGCTGCTGCCGCCCGCCGCCAGAGGTGGAGTCCAGATAGATGAGACCGGTGTTGTTGTAGCCCGGCGGCGTGCCGTTGATGCGGAAGAGCCGGATGAAATCATTGCGCGGATCGGGGACGATTTCGTAGGCGGCGCGCTCCTTGCGCTTCACGGGATAAAACGGCAGGCAATGCTCCGAGTCCACGTCGGCCGCCGCCACGGCGTTGATGAGGCAGTTTTCCGGAGCGTGGATGGCAAGGTAAATCTTGTTGTCCCGCGCGGCGACGCCCTGGATGCCCCGGCTGCGCAGGTTCGTGGGCGGCAGCATGGCCACCTGGCGCACGGTCTTGGTGGCCACATCCACGCCCCAGATGGCCTCGGTCTTTGCGTCCAGTCCGGCGCGCGCGGCAAAGTTGTTGGCGGGTGCGACGGAAAAAACCGTCTTGCCGTCGCTGGCCAGCCACCACGAGCCGGTGAAGGCTTCGAAGGAAGGGTGCGCCCAGAGCCGTCTGCCGCTCAAATCGCACTCGATGAGCGACACGCCGCTCTCCGCCACCGGGGAGCCGAGGTAGACCTTGTCGCCCGCGACGCACGCGGAGCGTGGCGGGGAATGATCGGCCATCCAGCCGCCGGGTCCGCTCTGGGCATTCATCCACGGCGTGCGGTCGGGAAACAGCGTCCCCACATTTGGATAGGCGGTCATCTCGTAGCGCATTTCCAAGGCAGGGTGGGTGATGGCCTTCATCTCGTAATGGCCGGGCGGCACGAATTTTCCATCCTCGTCTTTCAAGTCCCAACGCTCCTCGCCTGCACCGGCGGGGCGCTCGTCATTGGCCATGATGTTTCGCACGCGCCGGCCTTGCGCGTCATTGACCACGAGCGTGAGTTTCCCGGCCTGGGGCAATGTGTAGGGCAGGACTAACGGCGGCTGGTCGTTGGCCGCGAGCGTGGCAGCGGGCACGGGTGCCTCCCCAAGATCGGTGATGGCATTCAGCGCATCGATGCGCGCCACTTGTGGAGATTGGAAATTGGTCTTCGTGATCTCGAATTTGAGCCCGCGCGTCTCCAACCCTTCCGGGAAAGTGATGGTGCGTGATTTTCCCAGCCGGCCTTGCGTGAAGGTTTTGACCAGCTTCCATTCGTCGCGCGAGCCCACCGCGGGGTTCAGGCCCGCCGGCCCGACGTAGGTAAGGAGCGTGAACTTCTCGAAGTCGTCGTCCATCACGAGCCCGGCGAGCTGGCGTGCCGATGGCCAGGAAAGGATGAACCATGAGGGCTGGAGGTCGTTGATCGGTGGGCGCGGATTGTTGCCTTTGTCGTCCTTGCCGGAACACTCCCAGCCCTTTCCCTCGTTGTCGTGCGTGACCAGTGAGGCCGGGGTGAATTCCGCGTCGGCATTCGCCGTCCCGCTGGGTGTGGTGTTATACAGGCGTGCCCTGAGAAGTTGGATGGCATGCTGTCCGCCCCAGGTGCGCGACCCTTGCACCGTGCAAAGCAGCGCGCGGGTGGCGGTCTTCGGCGGCAGCGTGACGACGCAGGGCTGATTCTGATCCGGGGCAATCTCCATCCGCGTCCACTGCGCTGCATTGTTCGGGTCGCCGGGGAGGGGGGCATCGGCTTTGAGGATTTTCAATTCCGTCACGCCACCCAGCACGGCGCCGATCGTGATCGGTTGTTTGAAGGCGATCAGATACCGCGCGTCTTCCCCCTTTTGTAGGCGCGGCCTCCTCGGGACGACGGGCTCCCTGCCGCCGAGCCCAAGAACGCCAAACACGGAATCGGCATCCATCGACGAGACCTCCCTTCCCCAAAACGCCTTGCAGGCGCTTACGTCCAGATCGGACTCCTTCACCGCATCGGCAAACGGGGTGGCCGCAGGAGCAGACAAGCTGCAAAGCAGAAGGAGGCAACCCGGAATCAAGGGCGCTCGCAATTTAAGAGTCCTTGCGACGGTCAGCGGAACCGTGAGCAATGCGGCAAGTAGAGGTTTCATGTCCATGTGGGGGGCTGTTCTGGAGAAGGGCGCCGGGTTGGCGGGGCCTTTCCCCTAGATAGAACTCAATTCACTTCAATCCCCTAGACATCTGCGTCGCAAAATCAGATTTTATCCCTTTCGGTGGGCTTCCTTATGGCCACGAGTTGCCCCGTCCCGTCACCCCCGGGCCGGACGGCCAAGAAAGCGTCTGGCCATCCGATCATCATGATCATGCAGATTGTTTGTTCGGGATGATGTCGGGCACCCCCGGTGTCCAAAGTTCAGGACACGCTCTAACGAGCGCCAGGAGTGGGGTTCTTCTTCTCCAACGATTCCATCGCCTCCTTCGCGCTCTTCTGGTCTCTGGGCTCGACGGCACTGTCGGTGAGCATCGCGCGGTAGGTGGCCAGCGCCTCGTCCCTCTTGCCGGCGGCGTTCAACGTTTCACCACGGGCGAGGAGCATCGAGCCGCGCCACGTGCCGGCAAGTTTGTCGATCTCCACTTTGCCCAGAGTGGCGAGGGCGTCGTCAAATTTCCGGCTCTCACGGAGCAGACGCGTGGCTGCCAGGACGCCCGAGTAATAGGTGGCGGTGTGGCTGTATTTCACCGTCGCGATGAGTTGCTGGTAGGCGGCGAGCGCTTCCGCGGGATTCTTGAGGTTCTTTTCCCGGTTATTGCCCAGGGCCATCCACAGGTTGGCGCGAGCCAGGTCCACCGGCGTGAGGGGGAGAGCGGCGAGCAGGTCGGCTTCGGCGCTCGGGCCATTCCCCGTCTCGGCGTAGGCCCGGCCACGGGTGAAAAGGCCATCACCGGCTTTCCAGAACGGCCATGCATTGATGTTTTCCTTGCCGAATTGCTCGATCAACTCGGGCGCTTTGTGCTGCGCAAGGAGAGTCTGCATCTGCACGCACTTCTTCACGGCATCGATGGGGATGCCGGCCGTCAACTCACCGGCGAGGTCGTGTTTTTGCAGGGCCCGGGCGCTGGTGGCGGCCATTTCGAGGGCGAGCGATTTTTGAAACGGGGTGATCTTTCCTTCTGCCATGGCGGTGAAGGCGGGGAGCGCCTCGGCGTGTTTGCCCCGCGTGGCGAGTTCGAGCGCGGTCCGGTAAGTCTGGAGATAATCGGTTTCCGGTTCGGCCGCCTCGAATTGATGCGACCGGCCCTCATACAAGTGCGCAAACTTCATCACCTCATGGAAGTTGGCCTTGCCAGTGGGGGCGAAGGCGGACGCTTCCTGGCCGTTTTCCCGGATACGCAGGCGGCAGACGTTGAAATGCCACGGCAGGCTGGTCGAGGGCCTGCGCCCGATGACCTGATGCAGCGGATCGTTTTCATCCTGCGTGACCGGGATGCGGATCTCGACATTCCAATGGTCGTCGGCGATCTGCGTGGCCACTTCCGCCTGCGAGTCCCAACTGAGCCACGCTCCGCGCGATGCGGAGCGGTCCATGTCGACGATGGCGCCCGCCGGGTTCACGGCGATCTGGTAGTAGGAATGCGATTCGGTCTCGAGGAGGATTTCGACGGCGTCCCCATACCATATCGCCGCGTCATCCTTTTTCGTCGTGCCGATGTTCAGCTTTTCGCCGGGCCGTTCCTCACAGCGGATCGCGAGGTAAAGGCTGCCGTCCTTGCCCCACGCGACCTTGAAGGTGGTGCCAAACGTGGGCTGGCCGCCGGTCTGCAATTCGCGCAATTGACCGACGAAAGGCGCGGGATATTTCTGCCAGAACTCGTCATCGAGATTGCCGTCGATGGCGATGCCGGCGGCGTCCCGGGCGATGCGAAATTGTGGCACCGGTCCGCGCTGCTTGCCGAGTTGCTGACTTTTGCTGCGGAGGTCCTTGAGGAAGTCGTCCAGCAACGCGATGCGTTTGCCAAAGACGGAGTTTGGATCGGCTTTGGCTTGCGCCGTGGCGAAGGCCGAGAGCGCCGCATCCACCTTGGTCTTGTCTTTCTCCATCTCCTGCCAGTTCGCCTCGCAGTAGGTGAAGAACGTGTGGATTTCCTTCTCCGCGGGCCCGTAGAAGAGGCGGCAGTACTCGCGGAACATCGCATCCACATCGAGATCCTTGCCGCCCCAATAACTGCGCGCGGTGAAATAGACGAGGAAGTGATTCAGGCCGGCGCCGGCTTTCGCAAAATCCCGCCCAATGGTGAGACTGATGTCCTCGCCCTGCGAGATCCCTTTGGTCGCATTGACACTCTCCCCGAGCGAGTGCGGGGTGAATGCGGGCAAATACCAGCCGCGATCCGTGAAGGGAAAATTCTCGAAGACGAGGATCGGGTTGTCCGTTTTCGCGACCCACGACTCGCGCCGCTGGCGCATTTCCGCCTGCTGTTCCGGCTTGTTGTAGCGGGGAGCCCGCCCACCGACGATGCCGACAAGCACGTTTGGCTCCAACTTTGCGATCTTCAGCGGCGGCAGCGCATAGCTGCCGTAGGAGCAGTTGAGGATCTTCTTATCGGGATGCGTCTTGCGGACCTCCTTCGCCACGCGATTGACGAAGTCCCACACATAGTCGGAAAGCAGCCCGGAGCTGTCGCGCTCGGGTGAGTCCTTGCCCTCGCAGAGCTTGCACTGGCAGATGGACGTGTAGCCATCGGGTGGCATCACGGAGACCACTTCGAAGTGGAGGAGATCGAACTGCGCCCGGACGTAGCGCACGGTGTCCTGGAACAATTCCTCGTTGGAATAACACAGTTGATTCAACCGCTGGTCCGGCTGGGTCTGCCGCTGGCCGCCATAGAGCGCGAACCATTCCGGATGGTCGCGGAGAGTCTCCGGGCGATGGGTCATCTGGTTCATGCCGTGTGCGACCTGGAAGTTGATCGGATCACGCGTGCCGAGTCGCATGGCCCACAGCGCGGTGTCCAGTCCATTGGGGCCGAAGCGGAAATTGAATCGGCGCACGGCAAAATCAGGCCGCACCGTTTCGTCGATCGCCGGCAGGGCGATGGACTTTAGTTGCGGCACGACTTCGCCCAGGTCGCCGGGCAGATACCAGCGAACGCCGAGGCGGTGGAGGAAACCGGCGACGGCATTGAACGATCCGCGTTCGTCGGCGCCCCACGCCTGCCAGGGCTCGACCTTGCCCGGCGCCCCATCCGGCCGGCCGATGCTGCCGGGGAGGGTGATGAGATGCTTGTACATATTGCCGCTCGGCACGCCCCAGCGCGCGCCGGTGAGCTTGTCCCATTCCGCCTGCGTTTTTCCGCTCGCGAGATCCGCATTATTCTTTGCCCAAGGCTCCGTCGGCGTGAAGTCCGTATCATCGCCGATCAGGACCAGCCAGTCAGCGCCCGAAACGATGCGATAAGCGCCCGCGTTCAAGCCTGCCGTGGTGATCTTGAGCCGATCCGTGTGCTCGCTGCGCCCCACGAAAATCTTTACGTTCTGTGCGCTGGGCTGGGTGACAATCGGGAGATGCGCGCCGGAGATTTTCTCGACATAGGTCTGCAAATCCTGAGCCGCCAGGCGCACACTGCGCGGCGGATCGTTGGCGATGACGATCTGCGCACGGGCCTCGCCGTTCTGAACGATAAAGGTGTCGGCGGTGAAAGCGTGACACAGCGCGACGTGGAGGAGGCAGGCGATGAGGGGGATGAACTTCATGAGGCTTTAAAATACAGATTCGTATTTATACAATTTTGAATAATATCGGTCTTGGGTTGGTGCCGACAGATGTATTTTCCGCTCCCCGGCCTGACAGCACGCGGTCGAAGAGGGAGTAGGCGCCAATCGGGCCGCCCCGCGACCAGTTCGAGACTGCGCCCGGTAGAGCTCTGGCCATAAAAGCCGCCTCCGACTTGCCTTGGTCTCGATTGCTCGGGGGAAGGTCCGTCACAAGAAATTCACATATCCGTGAATTACAAAATCGCCGAGCGCTCCAAAATCGGTCCGCGCGGTTTTCTCGACCGCGATCAATTTTCCTTTTGACCGACCGCAGCTTTCCCATGCCATGAACAAGCGCCACGCTGACCATCTTGAGGACGAGATTCTCGCCGGACTCGCCGAGATAGAATCCCTGGAACAGCGGCGCACCCCGGCGCTGATTTCCGCCGGAGTCTCGAATTCTGTCCTGACGCTGCTATTTGACGGCGCGGGCGACACGATTGGAATTTCGCAGACGTCGGATACCATTACCGTGGCCTTCACGGACGGAACAAAGAGCGACACGCTGCATTTCACGGCTTCTTCCGCTCTGACTAAACTCGTCGTCAACACCGGTGCGGGCGGCGATTCCGTGAGCATCCTCGGCAGCCTGGATCTGAATTTCAACGGAAGCGTCGGGCTGGAGGACGACGTGCAGATCTATACCGGCGGTGGTAACGACCGGGCCTATGTGGGTGGGATTGCCAACGATGTCTCGATCGACGGAGGGAGTGGCAATGATTTGTTGTTCGCCGAAGGCGCTACCCACGGCGTGAGCATTGTCGGGGGAGATGGGAATGACACTTTGTTCGGCGGCCAGGCTGGCGATACATTGCGCGGGGACGCTGGCGACGACCTGATCGTGGGAGAACTCGGTCAAGGCAATGGAAGTGACTATCTGGTCGGCGGCACTGGAAACGACAATCTCCATGGTGGGTTCGGAGGAAACGACACCCTTCTTGGTCAGGACGGTAATGACACGCTCAACGGCTGGATCGGGGACGACAGCCTGCTCGGGGGCCTCGGCAACGACTGCCTCTACGGCTATTCAGGCAACGACGTTCTGGATGGGGAGGGGGGCCGCAACTTGATCATCGGTGGCACTGGCAATGACGTTTTGCGAGGGGGCGAGGATAGGGACACCCTGCTGGGCGGCTTCGGCAATGATTCCATCTATGGCGACCCGATCAACGATAGCATCGGTGGCAATGACAGCATCGATGGTGGATACGGGGACGATTGGGTGCATGCCGGCGCGGGCCACGACACGGTGACTGGGGGCGCGGGGAACGACACGATCTTCGGTGATGACGGCAATGATCGCCTTCTCGGAGGGACGGGTGAAGACGCCATTTATGGGGGCAACGGCAACGATTTTCTGGATGGAGCCGATGGGAACGACCGCCTCTTTGGGGAGGCCAATAGCGATACTGTCACCGGGGGCAATGGAAACGATACGATCTTTGGGGGGGACCATAACGACAGCCTCGCCGGCGATAGCGGGGACGACTCCATCGATGCCGGCAACGGCAACGACAAGGTTTTTGGCGGGACAGGGAATGACATCCTCCAAGGGAGTGACGGCAACGACACGCTGGCAGGGGGGGATGGAGATGACACGCTCGCTGGTGGGGCGGGGAACGACAGTCTGGTTGGTTACTTTGGGAACGACTCCATCTACGGAGGAGACGGGAACGACAAGCTCTTTGGCGGCGGCGGAAATGACAGACTGGATGGTGGCGGTGGGCAGGACACGATCAATGGCGGCACCGAAAGTGACTACATCCTCGGCGGCGCAGGCAACGACAGCCTGGCCGGTGCGGACGGAGCGGATACCATCTACGGAGGACTCGGGAACGACAGAATCGATGGCGGGACTGGAGACGACTCCTTGAGCGGGGGCGATGGGCAGGACACGATCTTCGGCGGCGATGGTCACGACTTCCTCGACGGCGGGTCGGGCAACGACAGTCTGATGGGTGGCCTCGGGAACGACTCGCTGCTGGGCGGCTCCGGCTCGGACACGCTAAACGGAGGCGATGGCGCCGATTCGTTGGACGGCGGGTTGGATGCGGACTCCATCAGCGGTGGCAACGGGGACGACACCGTATTGGTCGATCACGTGGGTGACATGGCGGATGGCGGGGCCGGGTCGAGGGACTTGCTGCTGAAGTCAGTCACTCCGACTTCAGCGCCGAAGGGTTTCGAGTTCTAGGTCACGATTTGTATTTCCCCTCGCGGCGCGCACGCGCCTATAAAGCATCGAATGCTCCAGTCACTGAAAAACAAAACCGCCATCCTCACCGGCGCCAGTCGCGGGATCGGGCGCGCTACCGCCGTGGCGCTCGCTCGCGAAGGCGTGCGACTCGGCCTTCTGTCCCGCACGCCGCCGCCACTCGATAGCGAGTTTGTCTTCGAGAAATGCGATCTTGATGAGCTCGAGAGCATCCCGGCCGCGGTGAAATCGCTCGGCGAGAAGCTCGGCAGCGTGGATTTTCTCATCAACAACGCGGGCCTTTTCCACGAGAGCAGCGTGCACGAGACAGCGCTGGCCGATTGGGAGCGCATCCTGCGCGTCAATCTCACGGCGCCGTTCTTGATCTGCCGTGAATTGCTGCCGGGGATGATTGCGCGCAAGGACGGACGGATCGTCAACATCGCCAGCACCAGCGGCGTCCAGGGTTATCTCCAGCAGTCGGCCTACTGCGCCAGCAAGCATGGCCTGCTCGGGCTCGCGCGTTGTCTCGCCATCGAGGCCAAGCCACACAACGTCCACGTTTACAACCTGTGCCCCGGCGGCGTGGATACCGATCTTCTGAATGGCACCTATCTCGGTGAGCGTCTCAAAGGGCAGACGATGATCGCCCCCGCCGACATCGCGGAGATGGTTGTCTTCCTGTTGCAGCAACCGGCAAATATCGACCTCCCCGACATGATCGTCCGACGGTTTGCGTCGGCGTGAACGGATGATTGGCATTCGGGCATGCCCCCGGACAAAGAAAGAGTAGAGTTTCCGGTTGATTCTGCGCTCCCTCCCTCCTCGCGCATGCTCCGATTTCTTCCACTTTTCGCAACGGTCCTGCTGCCCGTGATCGCGGCGGGCGCGATTGTGCCGGCGGTGGACTTTTCCCACGACATCGTGCCGATTCTCCGGGAGCACTGTGCAGCATGCCACACCGGCGACAAAAAGAAGGGCGGGTTCTCGATGGATTCCCGCGCGAATTTGATCGCCGGCGGCGAGAATGGGCGGGTGATCGAAGCGGGCCGGAGCGCGGAGAGCAAACTGATCAAGGCGATCCTCTCGACCGATCCGGACGAACAGATGCCGCCGCCGGACGCGAAGCAGAAGCGCGTGCCGGCGGAAAAGATCGCGCTGCTCAAGGCGTGGATCGATTCGGGTGTGGCTTGGGAGGATGGTTTCACTTTCCGCAAGCCGGCTTACGAGCCACCGCTCAAGCCGCGCGTCGTCGCGCTGCCGCCCGCCAAAGGCGCGCGCACGAATCCAATCGATCGCATCCTCGACGCCTACCTCGCGCAGCATGCCAAGCCTCCGCCTCCGCGGGTGGATGACGCGGCTTTCGCCCGGCGCGTCCACCTGGATCTCATCGGCCTGCTGCCCGAACCGGAAGACCTGGCGCGCTTCATGGGAGACCCGGCGCCGGACAAGCGCGCGCGGCTCGTGCAATCCCTGCTCACCCGCGATACGGACTACACGGAGCATTGGATCAGCTTCTGGAACGACCTGCTGAGAAATGACTATGCGATTGCCGGTTTCGGGCCCGCCAGCGGCTCGCCGATCACCAGGTGGCTCTACGACGCGCTGCTCAACAACAAACCCTACGACGCCATGGTGCGCGAACTCATCGCGCCACCCACGCCGGACAGCGCCGGATTTTCCACGGGACTCACTTGGCGCGGCACGGTCAGCGCCAGCCAGACGCGCGAGGCGCAGTTTGCCCAGTCGATCAGCCAGGCCTTCCTCGGCATCAATATGAAATGTGCGTCGTGTCACGATAGCTTCGTGGATCGCTGGAAACTGACGGACGCATACGGCCTGGCGGCGATCTATGCGAACAGGCCGCTGCAGATCACGCGCTGCGACAAGGCGACGGACAAGGTCGCGCATCCCGCGTGGATCTTTCCCGAACTCGGACAGATCCAGGCCGAGGCGCCGCAGACCGAGCGCCTCAAGCAACTCGCCGCCCTCATGACGCACCCCGACAACGGGCGCTTCACCCGGACCGTCGTGAACCGTCTCTGGCACCGCCTCATGGGCCGCGGCATCGTGCACCCTGTGGACGCCATGCAAACCGAGCCGTGGAACGCCGACCTGCTCGATTTTCTCGCGAGCGATTTTTTTGCGAATGGCTGCGATTTGAAAAAAACGTTCGCGCTCATCTGTACTTCGGAGGCGTATCAATCGCGGGTGGTCGTTCGTCAGCGGGACGACAACGCCGGCGTCTATGTCTTCGAGGGACCACGCGCCAGGAGAATGACAGCCGAGCAGTTTCTCGACGCGGTGTGGCAGCTCACCGGATCGCAGCCGGCGGCGAGCGACGCGCCCGTTCTGCGCGGCCGGCCGGATGCAAGACTCGTGAGTGACACACAACTGACCGCGCAATGGATCTGGGAAGGCGCGGAGCTGAAGGAAAAGCCCACGAACGCCACCGAGGCCGCATCCCCCGAACCCGTGAGTCCGCCGGTGAAAAAAGAGCGCACCAAGCTGGTGCTGCGCAAGACTATCACCCTGGAAGACACCCCGGAGACGGCGCGCGGTGTCCTCGGCCAGGAATCCGCCGGCGTGCGCTGCTACGTGAACGGCACGGCTCTCCAAAACGACAAACAACTGATCGGCACGCAGGGCCTTGTGGCGGTGGACTTCAAGGGCGCGCTGCGGAAGGGCCCCAACGAAATCGTGTTCGTGGTCAATCGTCCGCCTTCCACGGAGCCGGCGCCCGGTGTATTTTTTGAAGCCCGCTGCCGCATGAAACAGGGGACGGCGGTGCTGCGAACCGATGACACATGGGAGTGGTCGCCGGACCTTCGAGATCTCAAGACAAAGGTCACGGTCTCCGATGCCGCATCCGCGCGCTGGCTTCCCGTCGTGGCCGTGCCCGTGCAACCGCGCCAGGAGGCGCTGCGGCCGGTCATCACGGAGACCATGGCCCATCTTCTCATGCCGGCGCCGCCCGTGCGCGCATCGCTCATGAAGTGCGACCTCCTCCAGCGCGCGCTCGGCCGCCCCAACCGCGAGCAGATCGTGAGCATGCGGCCCGAGGAACTCACCACCCTTGAAGCGCTCGATCTCGCGAATGGCGCGACGCTCGCCGAGGCCTTCGCCCGCGGCGCGAAACGGCTGGTGGCCCGCACGTGGGCTTCGCCCGACGCGCTGACGACGTGGCTCTACCGGTTTGCAGTCTCGCGGCAGCCGTCGCCAGACGAGCTTTCGAGCGCCCGCGAACTCCTCGGTCCCTCGGCCAACGAGCAGGGTGTGCAGGATTTGCTCTGGACGGTATGTATGCTACCTGAGTTTCAATTGATTCGCTGACCGATGAAGCCCCTCCCCCTCGACCCTCGGAACACCCGGCGCGACTTCCTGAAAAAGCTCTCGGCCGCCGGCGTCGCCGCGATGATGGCGCCCGCTCCCCGGCTGGTCGCAGGCGACGGCGTGAAGCATCCGAAACCGACGGCCGACGCGTGCATCCTGCTCTGGATGGCCGGTGGCATGGCCGCGGCCGAGACGTTCGACCCCAAACGCTACGAGCCCTACGCGGTCGGCACCCCGGTCGCCAAAGTACTTAGCACTTTCCCATCCATCGATACGTCGGTGGATCACATCAAGATCTCCGCGGGACTGCCGCACATCGCCGGGGTGATGGACCGCGCCACGCTCATCCGCTCGCATGTCCTGCCGGACCTCGGCGCCCTTCTACACTCGCGCCACCAGTACCACTGGCATACCGGCTACGTGCCGCCGCAGACTGTCGCCGCGCCCCACGTGGGCGCATGGATGGCCCGCGTTCTCGGCCCGCGGAACCCGGTCATTCCCGCCTTTATCAACATCGGCCAGCGGCTCGAAGGCAGCAGCGATAGTGAGGAACTGAAATCTTTTACCACCGCGGGATTCTTCGGCGCGGAATTCGGGCCCATGAACCTCCCGTTTCCCGAGGAGGCCTCGCGCGCCGTCCGCCCGCCGGCCGGCATGGACGCCGGCCGGTTCGAAAATCGCTACCGCATTTACCGCTGGCTCATCGATCAAAACCCCAATCGCGAATTTCTCAGCGACTACCAGCAGGAATCCATGCTGCGCTCGATGGACAACGCGCAGCGGCTCGTCGGCTCGAAGGAGCGAGACGCATTCGACATCACCCGGGAGCCGAAGGAGAGCGCCGCCAAATACGGTCCGGGCCGCTTTGGAAGCGGTTGCCTGCTGGCGCGGCGCCTCGTCGAATCCGGCGCGCGCTTCATCGAAGTCACGTCGGAATTCGTTCCGTTTCAGAATTGGGACACCCACAATGACGGACACTCCGTGGTGGATCGCATGCATCGCGAAGTCGACGCCCCCATCGCGCAACTCATCCTCGATCTCGAGTCGCGAGGCCTGCTCGATCGGACCCTCGTCATCATCGCGAGCGAGTTCAGCCGCGACATGATTGTCGAGGGCACGGTCGGCTCGGAGGCCAGGCCTTGCCCCGATATGCACGTGGGCGACACGATCACCGAGCCCAAGCACTACGGCTTGCACCGGCACTTTACCGGTAGCGCGTCGGTGGTCATGTTTGGCGGCGGAATGAAGCGCGGTTTCCTCCACGGTGAAACGGCGTCGGAGCGCCCGATACTCGTGACCAAGGATCCGGTGACGATCTCCGAGATGCACGCGACGATTTTCACCGCCATGGGCGTCAGCCCGAAGACGGCGTTCGACGTCGAGCACCGCCCATTTTACGCCACGCAAGACGGCCTCGGCCGGCCGGTGCAGGCGTTGTTTGCCTAGGTTTGTTCGCACGCCGGCGCCTTGACATTCATCGGCGTGGCTGTCCATTGCCTCCATGAAGGTGGCACTTCTCTCTTTGACCATGGCCGGTGTCGCGTGTCTGGCTGGGTGTGCGCATGATCTCCAGCGATCGGCCTACCAGGATGCGAATTCGATCAACAAGTATTCGCGCCGAGACTTGATGGCCCGCGCTCCACGGCAGGTGGAAGTCCGCCCGTCGTCCCCACGCTATCCCTATCCCTACGCGAGCGCGTCTCGTGCTGCGCTGTCGGGTGGCTACGCGTACGCGCCGTCGCCCATGTATGCGGGCTATTATGACACCGCCCCCTATGTGCCGGCCTCGTACGTTTCCGGATCTACAGTCGTCAGTGGAAGCTCAGGCCTGGGTGGGTTCGGCGGACGGTCCTACCGATATCGGTCGTCCTATCCCTACTTGTACGACGGCTTTTATGGTGGCGGCTACTATGGCGGCTACGTCGGAGGTTTCGGTGGTGTATGCGCAACTCCGCGCTGCCGGTAGGGGCAGGGACGATGAGGTTTGGTCGCAGTGATCAGCGTATCTCACGCCCCCTCGCCGTCATTCCGCGCTCAGGCAAAGAGCTCCGACACTGGCTTGGCGCCCTCTTTCACCAGCTTCATCGGGCGGCCCAACGGGGTGGTGAGTTCCTTCTTATAGTCGATCCCCAGCGCATGGCAGACGCTCGCATGGAGGTCGGGCACCTGCACGGGTCGATCCTTGGGTTCCATGCCGTCGGCATCCGAGGAACCGATGACCTGGCCGCCCTGCACCCCGCCGCCGGCGAGCATGCAACTGAACACCTTGGCATGGTGATCGCGGCCCGCGTTCATATTGATCTTCGGCGTGCGGCCAAATTCGCTCAGGACCATCACCAGCGTTTTCTCCAACCGGCCCGATGCGGAGAGATCCTCGATGAGCGAGGCCAGGGCAGGGTCGATGACCGAGCCGTGGTTTCGCATGGCGGGAAAGACGTCCGTGTGGTTGTCGAACCCACCGCGATTGACCTGCACGAATCGCACGCCGGACTCGATCAACTTGCGCGCCAGGAGAGCACCCCGGCCAAACTCGGTGGAACCGTAGCGCTCGAGCGTCTTCGGGCTTTCCTTGTCCAGGTCGAACGAGGCGAGCGCCGGGCTTTTCATCAGGCTCACCGCATCCTTGAGGGCGACCTCGGTCTCCTTGAGATTCTGGGCGGCCACCTTTTGGGAAGCCCGGGCGTTCATGCGCGCGAGCACTTCGAGCCTGCGCTCTCCCTGCACCTTGCTGATGCCATCCGGGAAGGCCAGATACGGATCACGCTCGCCGGGCAGCCCGACGTAATACGCCTCGCAGCGCTGTCCGAGGTAACCAGCCCGCGGCGCCATGCCGCCGATGCTGATGTAGGAGGGTAGATCGCCCGTCCGGTTGCTCTCGTTCACGATGAACGAGCCCAGGCCGGGATGCACGATGGCCGGATTCTGCGGATAGCTGGTCTGGAGTTCGTAGGTCGCGCGCCCGTGGTCCCCATTGGTCCCGGCGATGGAGCGGATCAGCGCGCAATGGTGCATCTGCTTCGCGAGTTGCGGGAAAATCTCGCTGATCTGGACGCCGTCCGCGCTGGTCTTGATCGCTTCGAATTCCCCGGCAACGGCCCGGCCCGGCTTCGGGTCCCACGTGTCGAGATGGCTCATGCCACCCTCATTCCAGAAGAGGATGACGGATTCGGCTTTCGGCGCGTGCGCGGCGCCGATCTCGGCCAGTAGGCGGCTGATGGGCATGCCCAGCAGGGCGGCGGTGCCTCCGAACTGGGTGAGGAAGCGGCGGCGGGAGACGTGGTAATCGTTGCAGGAACTCATGGCTCGGTTGGGTGGTTTTTGGTGATTGCTGGGGTGGGGGATCGTGAAATTTTTCGGGTCAGGGCAGATATCGAAATTCGTGACAGTTGAACAAGGCCCAACGCAGGTCGGCCAGCCCTTCCACAGGGGTGGCGGCGCCGCCGATGACGCTCCTCGCCTCGGCCATTTCCTGCGCATCGGGACGGCGGGTGAGGATTTCCAGATAGGCAAACTCGATGGCCCGATCCGGCTTGGCCTTGGGGTCGGCGATGAGTTTGTAAATGGGTTCCAGCGGTCCGACTCGCGACGCTTCGTGGGTGGCCTTGCCGTTCAGCATCAGCAGTTCCTGGCGAAGCGAAGGCGCTTCGTCGCGAAACTCGCCGAGGCCTTCGCGCGACGGCTGGCCAAACACCCGGACAAAGTGCGACGGCGGCGCCGGAGTCGCCATGCGCAGCGTCGTGTCGAATTTCGGGTTGTCATCGACCGTCTCGGTGATCGTCTCCAGGCGGAATCGCTCGGCCAATCCGGAAAGAAGGGCCTTGTTTCGCGCCACGCGCGCGGCTTCCTCGGCGGCGTCCGCCTGCTCTTTCATCATCACGGCTTCTTTTCGTGCCTCGGCCAGCAGGCGTTCCGGAGAGGCGGCCCCGTCCGATTTGACCATCGTGTTTTCCTTCGGGCCTTCCTGTTTGAGCAGCGCGTCGAAATCCAATTTTTCACCCTTTTCGAGATCGTAGGGAGCCGCATCCTTCGTGGACTTCATGGCCATCATGGCGGGATCCTTGCCCTTCTCCGTTTCGTCGGTGGTGGCCACGGTCGTAGGTGGGGCCAGCGGGATCCGCACCTGGCGCGTGACCTCGCGGCGGTTTGCACCTTCGGGCCACTTATAATCTTCCACGTGACCCGCGGCAGTCACGCTGTCGAAGAGCACCTCGCCGAGCATCCGGCGCGCACGCGTGGCGGTAAACGATTCCTCCGCGCGAGCCGTCTCCGACGGACTGGCCCCGGCGGGCAGATGACCGCGTTGATAGGTGTCCGTGAGCACGATCAATCTCACCAGCGACCGCAGTTCGTATCCGCTGGCGATGAATTCCTGCGCCAGGAACTGGAGCGTCTGCGGATGCCGTATGTCGTTGTAGGCCGAAATATTGTCGAGCGGTTCGATAAAGCCGCGCCCGATCAGTTCGGCCCAGACCCGGTTCACGAAAGCGCGGGCGAAGTAGGGATTGCGCGGGTCGGTCACGAGGGAGGCGAGCTGCGTCCGCAATTCGCTTTGGCGGTAGATGCTTTTCGAATAGTCGAGCTGGTGGGCGGCGGCGCGGGCCTCAGCCAGGACGTCACCTCCCGGCAGGGCGGCTTGGAAAGCCGCTTTCGGGTCGGCGGCGTCCACCAGATCGTCCAGCGCCTTCTTCGACACGGCGACGGTCGGGACAGCGGCGGGCTTCCGGCGCTCCTCGAGACGGCTGATGTATTGGGGCTTCGTCTGGAAGCTCATCAATTGAAATGGAAATTTTGGAGTTACCCCGTCGCGCGTGGGCGTCTGCTCGCGCTCCGGCGGCCACTTCACCGCCATCTCGTCGCCTTCGGTGGTATAGACGTGCTTGGTTTTGTTTCCGCTCTCCATCCGCTTCGTCTGACCGAAAAACGCGGCCAGTTGGTAGAACTCCTTTTGCTTCCAATCATCGAACGGATGGTCGTGGCACTCCGCGCAGCCCATCCGGACGCCGAGGAAGATTTGCGCCGTGGCTCCCGCGAGCGCCATCGGGTTTACGTTGTCGCTCAGCGTGAATCCCGCGGCGGGCGCCTGGTCGGGACGCCCGTTGGTAAAGATGAGTTCCCGCACCATCTGGTCGTAGGGCTTGCTCTCGACGAGGCTGCGATTGACGTAGGCCAGCAACTGCGAACCGCCCTCGGTTTTCGACCGGATGCGCAGCATATCCGCGAAGAACACCGTCCAGCGTTCCGCGAAGCGCGGATGGTCCAGGAGTTTGTCCACCAGCTTTTCCCGCCTGTTGCCGGGCGATTCCTTTTCGAAGGCGTTGATCTCCTCGATCGTCGGAATGCGTCCGATCAGGTCCACCGAGAGGCGCCGGAGAAAGGCCGCGTCGTCAATTCCCGGCGCCGGGCGGGGCTGGGCCCCTTTGACGGCCTGATTCTCTTTCGCCAAAATCTTATCCGCCACGCTGGCGGCTTCCTTGAGCGACGCTGGGGCGCGATCGGGGATGAGCTTGGTATCCGCCAGCCCAGGCACCGTTTTGTCCCGGGCCTTCAACACGACGCCGTCCGGCCATTTCGCGCCGGTCTTCACCCACTCCACCAGCCAGTTCCGGTGCGGACCGGTCAGCGGTTCCGATTCCTGCGGCATGAGGTCCTCATGCCCGCGCGGCAGCTTGATGCGCCGGATTAGTTCGCTCTTTTCCAAATCGCCAGGCACGACCACGGGACCATTCTCGCCGCCTTTCAGAAAACCAGCCTTCGTATCCAATCGCAAACCGCCTTTGGCCTTCTCCCCGTTGTGACAGCGGATGCATTGATTTTCGAGAACCGGCTGAACTTGCTGCCGGAAATCGAACTCAGCCGAAGCGACGGCGGCGGTGGAAAGGAGGATCAGGAAGGGGCGGGAGGTAACAGCCATAAGAAGCTTGTCTCGCAAAGCGTTACCCAAAAGACCCTCTCAAGGCAGCAAGATTAGTGAATTTGCTCTGAAAAGCGGCGAAATATTGTCCCCATCCACAGGGTGAAACCAGGGTGTGTTTGAAAAGCCCCTTCCCGCGGTCATTCTGAGGATCAAAAAACGAAAGGCCCGCGCCAAATTGGGTCCCCGTGTTCAGAAAGCGCGGGTGGATCGCGTTCTCCGCAACGCGATGGGAAAAGAATCGCGGCTCCGCCGCCCATCTTTGCCATCGTCTTCGGACTGGAGCGGAGCGACAGGACCGAGGCGGCGGAGGGGACTAGTGGTCTGTCATTCGTGATACGATGGGTACAGTTTGAGGAGTTTCACACGGGCGTCGGCGGTGGTGAATTGCCAGGAGATGCCGCGTGCGGCTTGATTGCGGTTGCACTGCCAGGCCCGTAGTTCGGCGGCCAAGG
>JBBRPL010000064.1:0-45258 GCA_038228205.1 Chthoniobacterales bacterium | reverse complement strand
CGCGCCGTTCCGGAGAAACTCGTACTCGTCCCGCTGCATCCTGCTTCACAATTTCTGCTTCGCTCTCGGTAGATGTCATAGAGCCCTATGCTCTGACATTTATGATGCCATCCGATAGTGGTGGCCCGGCTGACGCTTACGTTCAAGTGATCAAGCAGATGGGTTCGGGGTAGACGTCGATTCGGACGATTTCTCTGGTTCTCAACCGGGCTATCAGATGCACGGTTTCAGGTGGCAGGCTTTCTCAACCCGGAGGGTTGTCGGGAAATTAGCCGGGGGTCGAGCGAGCTTGGCGAGCGAATACCCCCGGGACCCACCCCCTCCACGAATCCGCCCCGGAGGGGCGGAGGAAACAATCTTTGATCCCTTTTAAATTTACATTTCCTCGAGATCGACGGGCTCCCGCATCGGATCGTAAACCCCGTGTAACGCCCGCAACACCGACTCTACGTCATAGACGCATCCACCCCAAGTCCCACCGCTGACTTGCTGGAGGGCTGCCCAGAGTCGGGTATCGTCGGGGAGTTGCGGGTGGGCTTTGAGTCCCGGATGGGGTTCCCTTTCGTGGAGTTCGAGCGCACCCTCCTCGGTGGTGTAGAGGTGCCCGGCTTCCCCGATGAAATCGACGCTTCCGGTCATCTGGCTGCGATCGATCACGATCTGGATCATGTCGCCGTCGTGGAGTTTGCCGATGGGTCCGCCGGCGAGAGCTTCGGGACCGATATGGCCGATGCAGGCGCCGGTCGAGACACCCGAGAAGCGTGCGTCGGTCAGGAGCGCCACTTGCTTTCCGAATGGCAATGCCTTGAGGGCGCTCGTGATCTGGTACGTTTCCTCCATCCCCGTTCCCATGGGGCCGATGCCGCACAGGATCATGACGTCGCCCGCATGAATCTGGCCCCCGCGGAGCGCGCCGATGGCGCCGGCTTCGCTCGTGAAAACACGCGCCGGCCCAAGATGCCGATAGACACCGTCGGCACCCACGACGGCGGGATCGATGGAGGTCGCCTTGATGACGGAACCCTCCGGAGCCAAATTCCCGACCGGGAAGACGAGCGTGCCGGTGAGCCCGGAGCGCCGGGCATGGCCGGGCGTCATGATCACATCCTCGGCGCGCACGCCATCGCGGGCATGGAGCAGATCGCGAAACCGCTGCCGGCGCTCGCTGGCCAGCCAGTGGGCCAGATTTTCGCGCAGCGTGAGGCCCGTGGCGGTGCGAACGCTCGTGTCCAGCAGCCCGAGGGAGTCGAGGTGGATCATGACTTCGGGGACGCCGCCCGCCAAAAAGGCGCGCACGGTGGGATGGCCGGCTGGGCCATTCGGCAGCACGTCGACGAGGCGCGGCGTGGCGCGGTTGATTTCGATCCAATCGTTGACCGTCGGGCGCGCAAGCCCCGCGGCGTGCGCGATCGCCGGGATATGAAGGAGCAGATTGGTGCTGCCGCCAAACGCGGCGTGGACCGTCATGGCGTTGCGAATGGCTCCGCGGGTGAGGATCGAGCGCATCGGTAGCTTGCGATCCGCCAGTCCCACGACGGCCCGGGCCGAACGGATGGCAATTTCCTTCCACACCGCCGAGCCACTGGGAGCGAGCGCGCTGTGGGGGAGCGCCATGCCGAGCGCCTCCGCCACGACTTGCGAGGTCGCGGCGGTGCCTAGAAATTGACATCCGCCACCGGGCGACGCGCAGGCCCGGCACCCGAGTTCGGCGGCTTCCTTGAGCGAGAGCATTCCGGCGGAGAAGCGTGCACCGATGGTTTGCACCTTGCCGGCGTCCTCGCCGTTGGTCGGTGGGAGGGTCACGCCCCCGGGCACGATGACACCAGGCAGATCGTGCATGGCGGCCAGGGCCATCATCATCGCGGGCAGTCCCTTGTCGCAGGTCGCGATGCCGACCACGCCCACCCGGCGCGGCAATGAACGGATGAGGCGGCGGAGGACCAGTGCCGCGTCATTGCGGTAGGGAAGCGAATCGAACATCCCCGTGGTTCCCTGGGTGCGCCCGTCGCACGGGTCGCTGACCGAGCCCGCAAAGGGCACCGCGCCGAGCGTCTTCAGTTCGCGGGCCGCCGCCTCCACGAGCAATGAGATCTCCCAATGCCCGGTGTGGTAACCCAGGGCGATGGGTTTTCCGTCGGGCGCGCGCATCCCGCCCGCCGTGCTCAGGATGAGGACTCCGCGATCATTGGCCCGTGCGGGGTCCCAGCCCATTCCGGCATTCTGGGTGAGGCCGAAGAGATCGCCACTCGGGGATGTGCGGAGAAGATCCTCCGTCAACGGTAGCGCCCCTTTGGGCCCGGGCGCCTTCGTCTCGAGCTCGTAGATTTTTGGGTCGTCTGGGAAGAGGAGATCAGCGGCCATGCGCGGAGAGTGTGGCAAACGAAGGTGGATCGTGGACAGCGGATAGTGGCGCCGCCGGTTCCTCGCGGGTCCGAGTAATCTCCCTCTTCATCTTCATCTTCATCCCCACGAAACCCCGTTTTCCCACTACCCCCGGCAGAACCAACCGAACTCCATCCAGCGCGCAAACCATTCCTGAATTCGCGCCGCACTCTTTTCGGGCAGTTCCTTCGAGCCGGCAAAGGCCGTCGCACACGCATCGTCCAGGGCCGCTCCTTCACGCAGGGCGAGGAGGAGGCGATACGCTTCGGGGTCGAGCCGCTTGTAGTAAACCGAGAAATTGATCCGGTGCACCGCCAGGTGAATGGGCTCCTTGCTTTTGCGCACCGTGACCGTCGCGCGCCGGCGCGTGTGAGTCGCGGATACGGCATTGCTCACGGCCGCGATCGTTGTGCGCTTCAGCGTTCGCATCAAGTCATCGACCGGGTGCGACAGTTCCAGTAATATGAGATAAGGCTGGAGGCCGAGACGCAGGCGGTCCGGCGGGGTGCGGGCGATCTGCCGTGCGGTGAGCGCCGGTTTTTCCGGGCCGTCAAAAGCGAGGACGCGCGCCCACTCCACCCGCGCCACGTCGAGGGCGAGCGCGCTCCGCGGCTGGCTGAACTCCGGATGCCCGGCGAGGAATGCCGGGAGCTTCGACCCGATGTCACGGAGGTTCCACGATGCGGAACCGCACGCTTCGAGATACGCGATCGTCAACCGGTCAAACTTCCGCTCACCGAGCACGGCGCGCACTCCGCGGAAATCCTCGGCGAACGACCCATAGAGCCGCCACCAGTACTGCTGGTTGTAAATCTGGAGCCGTTCGAAAGCGCTGAGGCGATCGTTGGGCTTGATGAACCTCTCGGCGACCGCGAGCCCCGCCGGTTGCATGCCTTCGTGGCGGGTCAGCGGTCGGAAGAGCGTGCCGGCGATGGCCCGTTGAATCTCGCCGAGGGAAGGATTCTGGTTACCGTCCGTTCGCGCTGCCGGAGGCCGCAAACGATTGTGACTCGATATGCTCATTCGTTTCATTCGTGTCCTGGTGGTTTCCCGGAAGTCTCTGGCCAGGGGTTGTTTGCGGTCTGGAGCGACGCTGGCGTGAAGTGTGCCAGTGTTCTCCGATCGTGACCGACCTTCGATTGTCGAAAACTGCGAGCGATCTCCACGGGGCTGCGACCCCTGCCGGGGTCGGCTCGTTTTTTTCTATGTTCCGGGGGTATCGCTCGTTCCTCGCTCAACCCCCGGCTAATGGCTGTGAACCCTTCGGGTTCGAAGACAGCCGCAGCCGGGCGATCAGTCTTCGTCGATCCTCTCGGGAGGATGCAGGAAATAGTCAGAGTGCTCGGGCGCTTTCGGGAGCCGCCCCCACGGCCCACCCCGATTTTTCCGGCGGCGACCAAAAGTTTGCCGCCGGGTCTGAGGGACAGGGCCTCTGGGCGCCTGAGCGAGAACTCGATCTGGCGTCGGGCGGGGGTGAGGATTTGGCTGACGGGGGTGAGGATTTGGTTGGCGGGGGTGAGGATTTGGTTGGCGGGGGTGAGGCAGCGGTTCCTCGCGAGGCGGCCGACACTTTCCAAGGGCGCAATGAATAGGAGCCCGCCGCCCTGAGCCCGCCCTGCGAATCCCGAACCCGAAGGGTTCAAAGCCATTAGCCGGGGGTTGAGCGAGGAACTTTGGTTGGCGGGGGTGAGGTAGTGGTTCCTCGCGAGGCGGCCGACACTTTCCAAGGGCGCAATGAATAGGAGCCCGCCACCCTGATCCCGTCCTGCGGATCCCGAACCCGAAGGGTTCACAGCCATTAGCCGGGGGTTGAGCGAGGAACGAGCGATACCCCCGGATCGCCCCCCCTCCGCGGCCCGACCCCGAAGCGGGTCGCAGCCCGCCATGAGCAAACAGTGACTACTACCCTCCAAAACGCCGTTGCATCTGGTGGAATTTCCAGCCAGTCCATGGCTTATACGGTCCCGAGCCGGTTTAAGCCGCGAGCGTGCGCGCATGCGGGAGATGGTCATTGGCCTTGAGCGCCTCGGCATGCAC
Organism: Chthoniobacterales bacterium; assembly: GCA_038228205.1. Taxonomy (GTDB): domain Bacteria; phylum Verrucomicrobiota; class Verrucomicrobiia; order Chthoniobacterales; family Chthoniobacteraceae; genus Chthoniobacter. The sequence continues at coordinate 40,839 of JBBRPL010000064.1, read as the reverse complement.
TTCGTCGAAAGAAGGGATGCGATCGTCCCACTCCAGCAGGGTAGCTGTTCGTCCGATGCGCCCGATGGCGTGCCCATACATCTTCCACACCGGATCGAGCACGGGATGGTCGTGGGTATCGAGCAGGTAGCGCTCGTACTTGGTGTGCCCTGCGATGTGAATCTGCGCGACGCGTTCCGCCGGAACGGCGTCGAGATAGACGTAAGGATCGAAAGTGTGATTCTTCGACGAGACGTAAATGTTGTTTACGTCGAGGAGGATTCCGCAGTCCGCACGCTCGACCACTTCGGAGAGAAACTCCCACTCGGTCATCTCCGAGGCGTGAAATTCGGCGTAGCTGCTCACGTTCTCCACCGCCACGGGCACGCCGATCGTGTCCCGCACTTCACGGACGTTGCGTGCCGTCCAATCCACGGCCTCCCAAGTGTACGGCATCGGCAAAAGATCGTGCGTGAAACGTCCGTCCACGCTGCCCCAGCAAAGATGGTCGCTCAGCCATGGCGTGCCCGTGCGCTTGACGAGCCGCTTGAGCTTGCGGAGGTGGTCCCGGTTGGGCCGTGCCGCGTTCCCGAAATACATGGAGACTCCGTGCTGCACCACCCGGTACTGCTCCAGGATTTGGTCGAGGAGATGCAGAGGACGCCCCGCATCGACCATGTAATTCTCCGAGATGATTTCGAACCAATCCACGACCGGCTTCTTGTCCAGGATGTGACCGTAGTGCGGAATGCGCAGGCCGATTCCGATCCCGTACTCGGTGTGGGCGTTGAAGCGGTTGGCAGGCATGGAAAGCGGCAGGAATGCGGGGCTCCGGCCACGAATGGCCGGAGCCCCGGAAGAGGAAACTAGGGTTTAGGGTTTCTTGACTGGCTTGCCGTCTTTCACAGCGCAGCCGCCCTTGCCCTTGCAGGTGTTCTTGCCGGCGCAGCCAGCGTCGCCCGTCTTGCAGCCGCCCTTGCCCTTGCAGGTGTTCTTGCCCGCGCAGTCATGGGTTTCGCCCTTTTCCTTGTCCTTCTTTTCGGCGAGGACGCCGGCGGAGGGAACGTTGGTCTTGCCCGTGTTCGTCGCGGCATTGAGGTTGGCGACGAGGCCGCCGGAGAGGAGGCCCGCGATCGCGGCGCCTGCGAGGATCGTCTTGCTGGTGGATTGGCGTTTCATATGTCTTTGTGGTTTTTTGTTTTGTTTTTCTGGTTTCTGCCCACCCGGCCCGCGAATTTTTCGTGGGCCCGGTGAACAAAATTTGTGGGTCATGCTACTGCGCAGGAATCGTCGCGCCGGATGCAGGGCGCGCATATTTTCTACCCAGGAAATAGTCGACCGAGAAGACTCCCGGCCCGAACGCGAAGACGATCAGCGCCACGAGCAGATAGGTCAGGGGAGCGGAGCCGATGAACTTGTCCTGGTCATTGAGGAAGGCCGCAGCGGACTCGTGTTCCGCAGTCGCGTAGGCGACGACCATCGTGATGATGAGCGGGATCGTGGTCAGGCGCGAAGCCAGGCCCGCCATGAGCAACAGTCCGCCGAAACATTCCGTGCAGGCGGCGAGCCAGGCGTTGATTTCGGGGTAGGGGATGCCGAGGGACGAAAAATACTCCGCGATCTGGTTGATCTTTCCCAGCTTGCCTTTGCCAGTTTGGAAAAATGACGAGCCCCAGTAGAGCCGCAGGACCAGCAGGAGCAGCGATTGCAGGTAGGAAGCCAGGCGGGCCAGCAGGGTATAGCCGTCGCGGACACGGGAGAGGAGACCGGGTGAGTTCATGTCGATGGGTTGCTGGGCACGACGAACGCGAGGGCCGTCTGATTGCACCGCCTTGAATCTTTTTCGCGCAACGGAGGATAGGGAGACATGCTGTTCTGGTGAACTGGCTGCCGGGGGATTCGGATGCTACGGGGTAGGAGGACGTAATGAAAAGAAGGAATTGCCGGTCCCTTCGGCGCCGGATAAACGAATGTCTCGATCAATCCTGCGCCAGCAGTTTTCGTTTGGACGCATCCGCCTCTCCTACATTCACCGACGCCGAGCGATTGCAAAGCGGTTACCGCTATGCGCTCGCCCTGACCCACCATCTCGCGGACGCCGAGGATCTTGTGCAGGAGGCGTGGCTGAACCTCTGCCGGCGCTACGGGAAAGTGGATTCAAACGCCCTGCTCTTCACGGCGGTGCGCAACCTCTTCGTCGACCAATGCCGGCGAAAAAAGATCATCCAATTCGATTCCCTGGATCAGCCGGAGCCGCCCGAATTGCCGGCGGCCGCCGACGAAGAACACGGTGTGAAAGGCGACCTCGATACCCTGCTCGCAGTCCTTCGCCCCGTGGAGCGTGAAACGCTCTTTCTCCACTACTACCAGGGGCATACCGCCGAGGAGATCGCACAACTCACCGGCCAGCCGCGGGGCACGATCCTCAGCCTGCTGCACCGCGCGATTGCCAAACTGCGACAGGCCGCCGCCGATCCCTCCACGCAAACCCGCTGCAATCAGTGGTTGTTCCTGTTCGTTACCTTTTTGTGACTCGTCGTTTCCCCGCCGCTTGGAATTGATGTCCGATCTTCGCAAACAAATTCACGACCATTACGAGGCGCAGGCGCTTTCAGCCGATCGGGCGGAGGCGATCCTGGCGCGAGGGCGCGGGTCGGAGAAGATCGTCCGCTTTCCCCATCGTCGGCGCCTGATCCTGGCCCTGGCCGCATCCGTGTGCATCGCCGCTGGATTGGCGATCTGGTTCACCCGGGGACCGGAAAAAGTCTCCTTCGCGGTCCTTGCGCCGCGGGTCGTGGATTTCTTCAGTACGCCCCCGGAATTGCCGAAGCGCTCGCAGAATCCCGAGGAACTGCGCGCCTGGCTGCTCGCGCGAGGAGCGCCGGCGGATTTCCAAATTCCCGCGAAGTTGCGCGGTTTGGAGAGCCTGGGCTGTCAGGTGGTCGATGTGCACGGGCGCCCCGCCTGGCTCACGTGCTTTTGGCGGGAGAAAAAACCGGACGGAACGGGGGGCGAATTGGTGCATCTCTGGGCTGTCCGGCGGGAGGATTTCAAGGACGGCCCAGGATCGGCGTCGCCGCAAATGCGCGAACTCAGCGGCTGGAGCTTCGCCTCGTGGGCCGAAGGCGATGTCGTTTACACGCTCGCGACCGCGGCCCCGATGGAAAAATTGCGCCCGTTCGTGGTCGCGAAAATGCCGGTCGCTGCGTTAGCCGGCTGGAGTTGAAGCCTTTCCAGATCACCGAGAACGGTCGTGTCTCGAGACACCTCAATCATTTGAGCTGCTCGATTTCATCAAGAATCAAACTCTGCGTCAGAATCGACGGAAGGACTTTGCAACGAGCCTCTCCGGCTCGGCAAAGCAGGTAGGCGGGCACACCGGGCTGGCCGTATTTGTGCAGTTCGGCGAGGATGACTGGGTCCTCTTTGGAAAAGTCGGCCTTGAGCGGGAGGATATTCTGCTGCGCCAGCGCCGTGCGAACGACCGAAGTCTCGAGAACGAAGTTCTCGTTCGCGTGGCAGGTGGGGCACCACGTCGCGGTGAAATCCACGAAGACCGTTTGCCCGTTGGCCGTCGCTTCCAGGACGCGCTTTTCGCTCCATGGCTCCCACGCGATGTGCTCCCCCGAGCCCGGCCAGAGAAAGACATAGGATCCGCAGCCCAGCAGCGTGGCGATTATCGCCCATGAGACGATCCTGCGTTCGTGAAAGCCGTAAATCCAGCAAGCCACGGCGACGACGAGAAGGAAACCGCCGAGCGCCGTCAGCCTCGTGATCTCTTCCCCACCGCCGCCGTAAACCCCCAGCAGCCAGATCACCACCCCCAGCATGATGAATCCGGTGAGCTGTTTGAGCCGCTCCATCCATGCGCCAGGCTTCGGGAGGAAACACAGCCATGCAGGCTTCGCCGTGAGGAGAAAATACGGGAGGCTCATGCCGGCCGCGATGGAGGAGAAAATCGCGAACACGACCGGCGCGGGAGCCACAAACGCAAAGCCGAGCGCCGTCCCGAGAAATGGCGCGGTGCATGACGCGCCGAGCAACGTGGTGAACATGCCGTGCAGAAATGCGCCGCTGTAGCCTTCGCGTCCCGCGATTTCACCCAATCGGGATGCGGCTCCGCCGGCGAGGACGACCTCGAAAACGCCCAGCAGGTTCAGCGCAAATATGAAGACCAGGACGATCAGTCCCCCGAGGATGATCGGGTTTTGGAACTGGAATCCCCAGTTCAATTCGATGCCGAATGTTTTCAGTGCGACGGTGAGCGCGGCGAGGCCGAGGAAGAAAGCGAATACGCCGCCGATATAGGCCAGTCCGAGCCGGAAAACGCGCCGAGGTTCCTCCCCCGCCTGGCGCACGAAGCCGAATATTTTCAGCGCGATCACCGGCAGGACGCAGGGCATCAGGTTTAGGATGAGTCCGCCGAGGAAGGAGCTCCAGAGCACCGTGAAGAGGCCTTTGGCGGGCAGAGCAGGGGAGGCGGCGGAAGTCGCGTCGAATACCGGGGCGCCGTTTGCCTGGATGGCCCAGCTCTCGCGAGGCCCATCGCCCACGCGGGTCGCAATCACCCCGCGCCACGGCAGATTGGCGCCGCCGCCTTTTTTGATCGGGAAAGTGATCATCCGTGTGCCGTTTTCGGCAATGGGCCCGGCCTGCGGGTCTCCCGGTTTGACTTCACCGGGTGGCAACGGAAAAATCTCGACGCTGGATTCCTTCGGCAACCCTTCCAGCAGTAGGGCAAATTGGCTGGAGGAAGTCCGATCCCATTTCACGGTGAATGGTGGCGACGCACTCTTGGGAGACGCGTTACGCCAACGCGAAAAAAGCGCGGCATTAGCGGCCTTGGGTTCTCCCGTGTCCATGGGAGACGCCAATTCCGCGTTGCCTTGCTGGCAGGTGCCCTTGCCGCACATCTGCCACGATACCTTGGCCTTGAGGTCAAGGGGTCCAGTTGGCAACTGGGCTGGCGGCGTGATTTCGGCAAATACGAACGCCTCCTGAAAATAGACGTACTCGACCGCGCCCATGGCGCCTTGGTGAGCTTCCGGCAGCGACCATTGCAATGGTCCGGCGGTGAAGCCCTCCGGAAGTTCCCATTGGATCACCGTGGGTTTTGCGATGTCCCCACCGAACTGCCAATAGATGTTCCACGCCGGTTGGATCTCGAAACGCACACCCACCGTGAATGGTTTGCCCGGTGCGATCGCGGTCGTGTCCGCCGCGAGAGTCGCGATCACGGGTCTGACTTCTGCCGTCTCCCATTGCGTTTCCCCGGCAGCCACGTCCGTGATGCAGCAAATGGCGAGCAGGCAGACGCAAAGCAGGGGGGACAAAAGTCTGGGGTGGGCCATGGCTGGTCGGAAAGAGACCGCGCACGCCCATCACGAGTTCAATTCAAAGCGCGTGTTTTTCCCACCCATGGAACCGCCCTTCCCGGAATCTTCGGAACTAGCCGATCGCCGCAGCCTCAATTCTTGATCTTGTCCAGTTCGCCGAGGAGCCATCCGCTGGTCAGTGCGTCCGCGACTACCGGTTCACTTTCGCCCGGTCGGTAGAGAACGTAGAGCGGCACGCCCACTCGTCCGAAGCTCTTGAGGGCGCGTGTGACGGCTGGGTCGTTCGTATTGGTCCAATCGGCGCGCAGGGGGAGGATCTTCTTTTCAGCGAACTTGGCGCCGACCTTGTCGGTGGCCAGAACGGTGCCTTCATAGACTTTGCAGTTGATGCACCACTCGGCGGTGAAATCGACGAAGACGGGCCGGCCCTCCTTGCGCGCCGCGGCCAGGACTTCATCGGTGTAGCGGTCCCATTCGATGGCTCCGGTCCGCGCGATATGTTTGGCGTCACCGGTCTGCACGGGCTCGGCGAGTCTCCCGTGCAGGAAATAGAAATAACCTGCGGCGAGCAGGGGGACGAGGGCCACGCGAACCAGCCACGATTCATGCCAGGTGCCCAGGATCCAGCAACCTGCGCCCACGATAAGGAGGAACCATCCCATCCCCGCGGCCACGGAACCCCCATGGCCTTTCGCGAGGACTCCGAAGAGCCACACCGCCACTGCCATCATGACGAAGCCCATGGCCTGTTTGACGTACTGCATCCACAGGCCGGGCTTGGGCACAAAGCGCAGCCATGCCGGACGGGCTGTGAGCAGGAAATAAGGCAGAGCCATGCCGGAAGCGATGGCGCCGAAAATCAGGTAGATGATCGGCGTTGGCTGGGTCGTTGCGTATCCGAGGCTGGCCGCGAGATAGGGCGCGGTGCATGAAGTGCCCAGCAGGGTGGTGAAGAGGCCATGCAGAAATGCGCCCCCCAAGCCTTCCTGACGCGAAAGCTCGTCCAGTTTGCCGGCGGTCCCGCCGCTCAAGGCAATTTCGAAGACCCCGAGCAAGTTCAGCGAGAACGCAAAGATCAACGCCACGAGCGCGCTGAGGGAGTAGGGATTCTGCAGGACGTATCCCCAGTTAAAGGCCGTCTTGAGTTGCGCGACTGCGGTGGCGAGAAGCAGGAAAAACGTGAAGACGCCGGCCGTAAACGCCAGCCCCAGGCGGAAAATTCGGGCCGGATTCTGTCCCGCCTGGTGCACAAAACCGAAGATCTTGAGCGCGATGACCGGGAGGACGCACGGCATCACGTTGAGGATCAGCCCGCCGAAAAACGCGAAAACGAGAATCAAGCCGATTCCACTCGTCTCCTTGGGGGCAGCAGCGGGGACCACTGCGTTGTCGGGAGCGCTTGCTTTCCCTTCGCTCGGCGCGGAAATGAGCCAGCCTTCGCGAGGGGCGTCGCCTTTCGCGGAAACGATCAAACCCCGCCAGGCGAGATCGGGTGCGCGTCCTTCCTCAATCGGGAAGGTGATCGTGCGTGTGCCGTCCTCGGCGATCTCGCTCGTCTTGGGATGCCCGGCTTTGACCTCCCTGGCCGGCGGAAAGGGAAAAAATTCCGCTTTCACGTCTTGCGCCAGGCCTTCGACCCGCAGGGAAAATGCGTCTGCTTTGCTCACGTCCCATTTCACTTGGAACGGCGGATGCGCGGTCTTGGGAAGCTGCGCCCGCCAATGGGCGAACAGTTCGCCATCGGCTGGCGTGCCGTCTCCCACGGGAAGTTTTAGTTCCACCTCGCCATTGCCCGGGACACAGATCTTTTCGCAGACGAGCCAGTCGACCTTGGCCTTGAGCGTGACCTCGCCCGGGGGAAGCGTGCCGGGCGGCGTGATTTCCACCATGAGCAGCACCTCGTTTTCGAAAACGTAAGTGAGCATGTCGCCCTCGTCCATGTGCGCGCTCGGGAGCGTCCATTGGACCGGACCGGATTTGAAGCCCGCCGGCAATTCCCAGGTGATCTTCGGCGGTGCGCCGGAGTCGCCGGAGAACTGGTGATACACGTGCCAGCCCGGCAGCATCTTGAGCCGCACACCGGCGGTGAAAGGTTTTCCTGGCGTGATCGCCGTCGTATCGGCAACCAGGGATGGGGTGGCTTGCTTCGGTCCGCCCAGGTCAAACTGCGCGCGAGCGGGCGCGAAGCCGGCGAGCCAGCACAGGGCGACCACGGACACGCGCAGCATTCGAAACGGGGCGAAAAAATGAGACATGGCTGTTCGTAGTGTGACGGTCGGGAGGCGGTTTGGGTTCAAAGAGGCCCCCAACCGTCTCAACGATCCTGCGCCGCGGTTGATTGCGCGGATGCTTATTTCGCCACCGCCGGCACCGCGGGCAGCGGCCATTCATCGGTGCGGAAAGGCGAGGCGGGCAGGCCGGTGCCATTGACGAGATTGCACGCCGGGTTGTCGTCCCATCCATAGCGAACGGCCACCGGCGACGGAACCTGCGGGCTGGAAAGCACGATGTGGTCGCCTTGAATTTCCGCGTCGGCCCAAACGAATTTCTTGTCTTCGCCCGCGATGGCAAAACCCTTGATCTTCCCGCCGTCGGCGGCCTTCATGCCCTCGCCATTGCGGAAGGTCAGGCGCGCCTTGCCTTCCTCGATTTGAAAGCCGCCGGGCAGCGGGCCGGAATATTCCTGGTCGCGGTAATAGACCGTCGCTTCCGCCCAGAGGGCGAGACGCAGCCCGACGTCCTGCTTGTTTTTCGGATGGATGTCCTTTTCCTCGCCGATGTCGATGATCACGGCCATGCCGGTATGCGGCACGTCGAGCGACTCGAGCTGGGCCTCCCGCAGCCGCGCCCAATAAGTATCTGTCGGCAGCTCATGGCGCTGCATGAAATTGGCGAGTTGCACGAAGAGGAAGGGGAGCTCCTCGCTCTTCCAGGCCTTGCGCCAGCTCTTGATCATCGTCGGGAACAGCTTCTTGTAGAGGTCGGGTTGCTTCGCGTTCGCCTCGCCCTGGTACCAGATCGCGCCGCGGATCGTGTAGTTGAGCAGGGGCGCAATCATTCCATTGTAGAGGCAACCCGGGCTGCCGAAGGCATCGCTTCCGCGCGGTGGCCTGGGCTGCCCCGGATGCTTCTGGCCTTCCGGGGGCGGGGTCTTGGTCAATTCCTTCCATGCCGCCAGATCCTTTTCATACTTTTCCTTTGCCTGCGGAAGGGTGGCGATCGCATTGTCCCACGCCTCGAAGCTGCCCTTGAAGGCCGGATCGGCGGCCAGGACCGGCTTCGGTGTCCAGAATTCCGCGGGTGTTCCACCCCACGACGTATGAATGACGCCGATCGGTTGCTTGAGCGTCTGATACACGCGCCGCGCAAAGAAGTAACCCACCGCGGAAAAGCCCCCGGCCGTTTCCGGGGTGCACACTTCCCATTTCCCGATCGTATCCTCGACGGGCTCGAGTTGGGGGTTCTTCTGCACGGTGAACATCCGGATCATCGGAAAGTTCGCGGCCTTGATTTCTTCCGCGTTATCCTTGGTCGTGGCGACGCGAAACTCCATGTTCGACTGCCCCGAAGCCACCCACACTTCACCGGCGACCACGTTCTTGAGCGTCACGGTGTTTTTTCCCGCGATGCTCATCTCACCAGGTTCCCCGGCGGCGAGTCCTTCGAGTTTCACCTTCCATTTTCCGTTCGCGTCCGCCGTGGCTTCCGCGGTTTTTCCGGCGAATTTCACCGTGACCTTCTCCCCGGGATCCGCCGAGCCCCAAACGCCCGCGGGCGCGTCCTGTTGCAGGACCATGTTGTCGGAGATGATCGCCGGCAGCTTGATGTCGGCGAAGGCCGGCGTGGCCAGGAAGGCGAGAAGGAGTAGCGTGTAGCGTCGTGTTTTCATGGAGAGAAGGAGACTCAGCTTGGCGAGGGAAGTAAGACGAAGCGAGGTGATTTTCTTTGGGTTCTCCACAGCTCCCTGTGAGTGAATTTGCCGCAACGTCAATTTCCGAGGAAATTCACGCCTTCGGCTTCCGCCCGCAGCATGGCCGGGAGCGCCGTCCGGTCGAGCTTTACGGCCAGGGTGTGCACGCCGGGAGTGAGACTGGGCGAGGGATTCGGTTCGGACGCGATGGCCAGTGGCTGACCATCGAGCCAGGCCGCACTGATGCCCGTTAAGTTAAGGCGCACCTTGCCCGCGGCCGCGACCTGAAACTGCGCCGAGGCATAGAACTCGCGCCCGACATCTCCCACCAGCGGCAGAGCCTCGGTCAGCGCGGCCTGGGAGAGGCGGCCATCGACTTGCGTGTAAACCGGCGGAACGTAGTTGGTGAGATCCTGTTTGAGAGCCTGCCGATCCTGGGCTCCGGAGTAGAGCCGCCAGACGCGCGCCACGTTGCCTTGGCTCGCGTCATATGGACCCGGTTTGCCGAGTTCGCCGAGGAATGCGTAGAGATTGAGGCGTTCCCGATCGCTCAGCGGTTCGAGGAGGCCCGCGGGCATGATCGAGCCGATGTCCGTCTTCCCGGTGATGCTGGCCTTGGGCACGGTGGTCTCCTGCCCGGCGACATTGCGGAGAATGACTTCCTGCGTCGTTTCGCGCGCCTGGATGCCGGTGGCCTCGGTGCCATCCTTCAGCTTCAAGGTCACGGCATTGTAGCCCTCCTTTACCTTGGCATTGGGCGCGAGCATGCTCTCGACGATGTAATCCAACGGCGCACTCGCCCCGATCGAGGTGAGCGCCGGCCCGACAATGCCGCCCGCGCCGCCAATGGCATGGCACGTCGAGCAGCCGCTCGTGACTTTTCGATAGATCAGTTCCCCCTGCGCCGGGTCACCATCTCGCTTTGTGCGCTCCGCGAGATTCTTGTAGTCCACCGGCCCGGTCGGCGCGGCGGTGACTCCGGCGATCGGCGTGAGCGCCGCGAGCAGGGGCTGTGTCTTCCGGCCGCCTTCGCGGGCGGCGCGCACTCCGGTGGAGAGGGCCGCTGGAGGAAGCCCTTTGGCCCAGGTGCCCTCGCCCACTATTTTCGCGAGGGTATCCGCGGCGCCTTGCACGGCTAGGAGGCCGCGCCACGTGGCCAGGGATTCTTTGTCGTTCGGCACATCGTGCAGGATGACGGGACTGAAATCGGAGGCCGCGGAGAATTCGAGCGCGGCGAGTGCCGTGACGGCGGAGCGCCGGATGGCGAAGGGCTGGGCTGGGTCGCAGAGGCTTGCCAGCACGCGAATCGCCTCGGGACCTCCCAGGGCGCGCAACGCTTCGATCGCCGCGGCGCGCAATTCGGGCTTCGCGTCCGCAGCCGCGGCGACGGTGGGCAGGAATGTCGCGGCGTCCTTGGTTTTCCAATAGCCCGCGAGCTGCGTCAGGCCGGGGCGCAGCGCCGGCGGGGCATGCATGGCCAGGTCCGCGAGGGAGAGTTCGCCGTCGGGAAGGACATTGCGCACCCGCACTGCTTCGAGTAACGCGGCGATGGCGCGCAGGGCTTCCGCCTCGCTCAGGGACGTCGCCTGGGTCGCGGTCATGTTTCGGCCCGGGCAGCAGTCCGCGCCGAAGGAAATGATGAGCGATTCGAAGATGGCGGCAAGTTCCGATGGACCGCCGGCGTGGCCCAGCAACTCGAGCCACGGGCCCTTGTTGAGACTGATCTTTCCCGCGTTCAGCAGTTGCGTCAGAACCGTTCCGGCGAGGCGGGGATCGATCGCATTGAGCCCGTATTCGAGCTGCTTGTCGTGGCCTTCCACCTTCCATGCGCCGCTGGCGATCGAGCGCGTCCAGCGGCTCGCCATCTCGTTGATCGACAACCACGCGGCATACTCGAGGAAGGGATCGCCCTCGGCCTTGACGGCTGCGTCGAGGATCAAATCCATCGACTGCACGCCCGGGCTCCGGCCCAGGGTGCGCACTGCTTCGAGACGGACGCGGGGGTTGGGGTCGTTGGCCAGCTTGGGCAGGGAATACAGGTTGGGAATGGGCCGCTGCGCGCTGGGAGTCGCCGATGGAGTGGTTGCGGTGATCGGAGGCGGAGTGGCGCCGGGTGGGCGGCTCGGGGACACGGCGGAGCGCATGGCGGAAGTCAGGCGTGGCACCAGCGCCCGGTTGCCGGCCACGGTGGATGCAACGAGGCGCGGAAAGCGCGTCCATGAGACGGTGGCAAAAGCGGTCTCGAGCAGCGAAACTTCGCGCAGTCGTTCGTCGGTCCGGTCCTGCTGATACCAGCGTTCCACTTCCGGCAGGGCGTCGTCCGGTTCGTCGGTCCCCAGGACCAATTTTCCCGTGGCGCGCGACTCGATTTTCTTGCTCTCGATCTCGGTCACGAGCCGCTTGCCGAGGACTCCGCGGGCCTGCTCCTTCTCCCACAGATTCGGGCTGAGCAGCTTGTCCAAAAGCTCCGGGTTCTTCTTCTCTACCAGCGATTCCCACTTGGCGAGCGGCGCATCCTTTCTCGTGATTCGCCAGATGCGGCCATTGGTGTGATCCCGCCGGGGGTCGCGGAAATCGACCTCCCCGTGATTGATGACGGGATTGGACCAGTCGGCGACATAGAGCGCGCCATCCGGGCCGAGCTTTACATCGATCGGGCGGAACGACACGTCGCTGGTCCGAACGAGATCCGGCATCTCCTGCGTCGTGTAACCGGCCTGCGGTTGCTCTCCTTCGGACAGATCGGTGATCCCGAAGCGCACGATGCGGTGCGCCCGGAAATCGCACGTGATGGCGCTACCCTGCCAGTCGGCGGGGAAGTGGGGCGAGTAGATCAATTCCAGTCCCGCAAACTTGGGATAGGAGCCGGGGCTGATGCTCTGCGTCACTCGGCGCGAGCCCTCGAACGGGGTAAACGTCGCACCTGGGAAGCTCCATGTCAGTCCCGATGACCCTGCGCCGTCGGTCTGGAAGCTCTGCCCCCATTTGTCGAATTGATGACCCCAGGTGTTCCAAAGCCCCTTGGAAAACACCTCCACTTTTTCTGTCCGCGGGTCCCACGAGAGCACCCCGCCTGAATTCAGCCGCACCACGCCCCACGGCGTTTCGATGTGGCTGTGGATATAGACGCTTTGATTGAAGTACAACTTCCGATCCGGGCCGCGTTTGAGGGTGTGGATGATGTGATGGGTATCCTCCGTGCCGAAGCCCGAGAGAATGATCTTGCGAACGTCCGCCTGGCCATCGCCGGTCGTGTCCTCCAGAAACAGCAACTCCGTCGATTGCCCGACGTAGCATCCATAATGGGCGCTCCCGTCCTTTTGCGGTAAATACGCGGGCTGCACCGCCGTGGGAATGAGCAATCCCCCCGCGAAGACCGTGCTCTTGTCGGCCTTGCCGTCGTGATCGGTATCCTCCAGGACGAGGATCGTATCGGTCGCCTCGCCGCCGGGAGCGATCTGCGGATAGAGGGCGCTGCTGGCCACCCAGAGGCGGCCTTGCGGATCCCAGTTCATCTGGGTGGGTTTGTAGAGGAGAGGATTCTCCGCCCAGAGCTCGATCTGGAATCCTTCGGCGACGGTGAAATCTGGCTTGGGCAACACCGCTCCTGGTGGCGACGCTTCATTCGTGGGCGCGACCGCGCCGGTAGCGGGGACCGGCGAATGAGGGCGCACCGGCGAACCTTGGGCGGGCGTTTTTTTCAGGCGATCGATCTCCGCTTCGGCCCGCTCGATGAGCGGGTCAAATTCGGGGATCTCCTTGGCATTCTGACCTTGCTCGTGTTTGCGAAAACCGAAGAGGTAGGTCGAGTTCGCCGGCCGCCAGCGGTGGAAGAAGAGTTCGTTCTTGCGAATGATGGCGGCGCGCAGGTCCGGACGGGTCAACTCGCCCGCATTCCGCTCCCAGCCGAGGTGGCTGCCAAAGTCCCGCGCGAGGCGCCGGTAGCCCTGCTCATTGAGGTGAATGCCATTGTCCGTCATGTAGCCCGTCACCGGCTTGCTCGTGCGCGGATCCTTGCTGGCGTCCGGGTCGGCGCCGAGGGATGGGACAAATCGCACCTTGCGCTCCTGGGCGAGTTCCTCGATGGCCTTGGAATACTGATCGAGAAGTGCATTGTGCCGGGTCGGATCGGGCAGGCCGGGCCGGGTGGCTCGCAGATCCTCGTGGCGGATGGGCGAAAGCAGGACGAAGCGAATTTCACCGCTCACGACGCCGCTGGGCCCTGCTGCTGAGGCCACAGCCGCGCGGGCAACCACTTCATCCACCTTTGTCTCGATGATCGCATCCATTAACTGCCCCAGCTCTTTCTTGAATCGCTCCGCCGACATCGGCTCCGCGCCGTAGCGCGCCGGGTCGGGGTTGAGCGTGGGATCGTTGCGGCGGTCGGTCAGTTCCTGCAAGCTCGCGGCCATGCCGTATCCGAGGATGGCGACCGTCGGCTTCACGAGCGCGATCTGTTCCTTCAGCCGGTCGAACCCCTTGGCGGCTGGGTCGAAACTCGCCCGCGACCAACCCAGCGGCGTGTCCGCGGAGAAGGCGAGATTGCGCACCGTGAAGTGCCGGTCGGGGAACTGCGCGTGCATTCGCGTCTCGAGGTATCCGTAGGTCCCCTCGCGCTCGAGCAAGGTGTCCCCGAGAAAGAGAACGCGGTCGCCGTTCTTGATTTCAAAAGGTTCCCCGGCGCGGGCGGCGAAGGTAACGAGCAGCGCGAGAGTGAGAGTGGCGGCGAAGGAACGAAAGAGCATGGCGAATTGGGGGGCAGGCTAAGGTTTACGAATGTCGTGAGCGTGCCAAGGGCGAATGAAGCTATTCCGTGCCATTTCGAGCCGTGGATTATCGATCGATGAATTGGCCATGCCTCGCGCCGGCGTTACTCCCTTTCTCAAAGAAGAAGATGAGCCCGAGGCCGGCGATGAATCCCCCAATATGCGCCGCGTAGGCCACGCCGCCGTGTTCCACCCCATGGGCGCTGGCTGCCGCGAGTTGCGAGACAACCTGGAACCCGATCCAGATGAGGAGGAAAACCCAGGCGGGAATCTCCATGATCCGCGTGAAGATACCGAACGGGATGAGCGTCAGGATGCGCGCCTGCGGGTGTTGCAGCAGGTAGGCCCCGAGCACGCCGCTGATTGCTCCGCTCGCGCCGACGAGTGGAATCGTCGAATTCGGCGAAAAGTAAGTGTAGGCCAGCGTGGCCGCCGCTCCGCAGAGAATGTAGAAGGCGAGGAACCGGAAGTGACCGCAATTGTCCTCGATATTGTTCCCAAAGATCCATAGGAACCACATGTTGCCGATGATGTGCATCCAACCCGCATGCATGAACATCGACGTGATTAGATGCGTCGTGCCGCCGGGCTGATGAGTCGTAAATTCCACCGGCACGAAGCCGGCCAGGGAAACCGATGCCTCCAGCCCCGTCTGCACCTGCCAGCCGACAAAGACGTAGGCATTGATCGCAATGATCAGGAGCGTGACGAACGGAAATCGGGTGTGCGGCTGGTCGTCGCGAAGTGGGATCATTGGGCGGGGCGCAACCGGCAACGCCAACCAGCGCTCATACGTCGCAAATCTGAACGCCTTCCGCGAGCGATGCGATCTTGTTCTCGATCGTCGGGATGTATTCCTGTCCGACAAAGCCGGTATAACCGACGTCGAGCAGCGCCTGCATGAGCGGCGGATAGTTCAGCTCCTGCGTGCCATTGATCTCATTCCGCCCGGGAACGCCCGCGGTGTGCACGTGCGCGATGTAATCCTTGTGCTGGCGGATACGGGCGATCACGTCGCCATGCATGATCTGCACGTGATAGAGATCGAAAAGAACTTTGCAGCGCTCGGAGCCGATCGCCTTGCAAATATCCACCGTGCGCTCCATGGAGTCGCAGAAGTAATCCGGGTGGCCTTTCATCTGGATGTCCACGCGAGAGTTGAGCATCTCGATGCAGAGCGTGACCTTCTTCTCCTCGGCGAAGGGGACAATTTCCTTCAGCCCGGCCACCATGTTTTTATGTCCTTCCTCGTCGCTCAGGCC
Organism: Chthoniobacterales bacterium; assembly: GCA_038228205.1. GTDB lineage: Bacteria > Verrucomicrobiota > Verrucomicrobiia > Chthoniobacterales > Chthoniobacteraceae > Chthoniobacter. Next base: position 25,586 of record JBBRPL010000064.1, on the reverse strand, counting down.
GCGGCGGAAACCGGAGAAGGTGATGACCCGCTCGACGCCTGCGGCGGCGCATTGCTCGATGCGCTCCCGGAGCTTGGTGTGACACTCGGCCCACTCCTCCTTGTGCGCGAATCCCCTGGCAAAGCCGTGCGAGCCGGCGATGGCCACCGTCATCCCGAGTTCCTTGATCAGCGGCCAGTGTTTGGGATCGATCAGTTCGATGGATCGCAGCCCGAGTCCCGCGCCGTGGCGGACGAGCTCCTCCGGCGGCATGGGATTGAAACACCACGGGACGACCGATTGATGGATGCGACCATTTTTGGCACGAAAGAGCCCGGCCGCCGCCGAGCCTGGAGCAACGGGAGGCGTGTCGGCACTTTGTGCGCGGGCGGCCAGGCCGAGGGCGGCAGCGGCGGCGGTCTTGAGAGCGGTGCGGCGGGTGAGGGAGGACATGAAGGGAAGCTTTCGGGCAGTTGCCGGGAGTTTCAAGTGGGAACCTCGGGTGCTTCGTGAGGATGTCATTAGTGCCCTGATGCGAAGTTTAAGCCCAGTTCTCGGTTTGCGGTATGAACGGGAAACTGATTACTGATTACTTCCTCCCACTATGTTCCCCCGCGCCTTCCTCCTCCTGCTCCTGCTCGCCGCCACGCTGGGCGCGGCGGACAAGCCCAATATCGTCCTTATTCTCGCCGACGACCTCGGCATCAATGACCTCTCGTGCTACGGGCGCAAGGACCAGCCCACCCCGAACCTCGACCGGTTGGCCGGCGAAGGCGTGCGCTTCACCAGCAGCTACTGCGCGCAGGCCATCTGCTCGGCTTCACGGGCCGCGCTGATGACCGGCAAATGCCCCGCCCGCCTGCATCTGACGAACTTTCTCCCAGGCCGCCCAGACGCGCCATCGCAGCGCGTGAAGCAACCCGTCATCGAAGGCCAGCTTCCGCTGGAGGAAGTCACCATCGCCGAACGCCTGCGCGATGCGGGTTATGCCACCGGCCACATCGGCAAGTGGCATCTCGGCGGCGCGGGCTTCGGGCCCAAGGAACAAGGCTTCGACACGACCTACGCTGGCCAGGCCAATACCAAGCCGAGCGCCACCGAGGGCAGCAAGGGCGAGTATGATCTCACCGCGCATGCCGAGCAGTGGCTCGACGAGCACAAGGGCGGGCCGTTCTTCCTCTACCTTGCGCACAATTCCCCGCACATCCCATTCGCCGCCTTGCCGGAAGACACGGCGCGGCACGCGGGCGCGTTCAACCCCGTCTATGCCTCGGTTATCGAACACCTCGACCGTTGCGTCGGCCGCGTCATGGCCAAGATCGACGCGCTCGGCCTGAAGGACCGCACCATCTTCATCTTCGCGAGCGACAATGGCGGGTTGCACGTGCTCGAATTTCCCGGCACCCCCGCCACGCACAACACCCCCTTCCGCACCGGCAAGGGCTACTGTTACGAAGGCGGATTGCGCGTCCCGCTGATCATCCGCTGGCCGGGAACCGTGAAGCCGGCCTGGGTCAGCGATACGCCGGTCGTCCTCACCGACCTCGTGCCCACGTTGCTTGAAGCCGCGGGGATCGATCTCGTCAAGCAAGTCGGCCCGCTCGATGGCGTGAGTCTTACGAAATTCCTGGCGGGGGGCGATTTCGCGCCGCGCCCGCTCTTCTGGCATTTCCCGAACTATACGAACCAGGGCGGCCGGCCGGCCGGTGCGCTGCGCGAGGGCGACTGGAAGCTGGTCGAGCAATACGAGGACGGAAAGGATGAGCTCTATAATCTCGCGCAGGACATCGGCGAGACGACTGATCTCGCCGACAAGGAATCCGCGCGTGTCGCCGGGATGAAGGCAAAGCTCGCGGAGTGGCGGTTGCGCGTCGGTGCGCAGGAGACCACGCCGAATCCTGCCTTCGACAATGCGCAGCACCGCGCGCTCTACGTCGATCGCGACCCGGCGAAGCTGACCGTCGGCCCGAGCGCCGCGGAAGTGGAGACGCAATGGAAGGATTGGCGCGCCGGCATGAACGACGCGATTCGAGGGGCGAAGACGGTCGTGACTTCCGCGAAGGGAGATATCCGCCTGCTGGCGAAGGACGCACAGGTGCACGGCACCAAAATGCACTATGAGGATCAGCCGCAGAAGAACACGCTGGGCTTTTGGACCCAGCCGGAGGATTGGGCGAGCTGGGATTTCGACGTGGCCAAGCCGGGCAAATACGAAGTCGAAGTCTTGCAAGGCTGCGCCGGTGGCGGTTCGGAAGTGGCGATCGAGGTCGCCGGGCAGACGTTGAAGTTTACCGTCGAAGGAACGGGGCATTTCCAGAATTTCATCCAGCGCACCATCGGAATTGCGGATCTGCCCGCCGGGAAACAGTCCCTCGCGGTCAAGCCGCAGACCAAGAAAGGCGGCGCCGTCATGGACCTGCGCCGCGTGGTGCTGCGACCCGTGCCGTGATGGCGGCGCTTGCATCGGGCGGGGAAGGCCACCACGTTTTGCCGCCGTGTCATCTGCCTCCGCCTTCCACATTCCTCCTGCCACCCGTTCCGCGCTGATTATCGGCGGCCTTTTTGGCGCATTCATCCTGCTCGCCGGGTTTGGTGTTAGCTGGAAGGCCCGAGAGATTCGCCGGGAGCGCGATCAGACCAAGGCGCTCAACAGCCAGCAGGAGGGCGGCGAAATGGTCTGGATTCCCGCGGGCAAGATGACCATGGGCGCAGTCGATGGCGCCGCCGACGAGCAGCACATACGCGACGTGAAGGTGAGTGGCTTCTGGATGGATCGCACCGAGGTGACGAACGGGAAATTTGCGCGTTTTGTCTCCGAGACGGGCTACGTTACGCTCGCGGAGCGAGCGACTCCGGTGGTTGGCGCGTCGGTCGGGTGGGTCTTCTCGATCACCGACAGCGGCGCGAAATGGCAGCAGGCGGCAGGTGCCACATGGCAGCATCCCGAGGGTCCGGGTTCCGATATCAAAGGGCAGGAAAATTTTCCGGTGGTCCAGATCGCATGGGAGGATGCCACCGCCTTCGCGCGGTGGGCGGGCAAGCGTCTCCCAACCGAGGCCGAGTGGGAATATGCGGCACGCGGAGGCGCCATGCATATGCCCTTCGTCTCCGGACGCGAGATGGCGCCGGGCGGGCACTGGGCCGCGAATATCTGGCAGGGTCCGTTTTCCACGGCGGCCCCCCCCGCGGATGGATTCGTCGGCCGCGCGCCCGTCGCGAGTTTTGTTTACAACGATTTCGGCCTCGTGGATATGGCTGGCAATGTCTGGGAGTGGACGGCCGATTGGTATCGGGCGGACTACTATGTGAAAGGTCCGCACCAGGATCCGCCCGGCCCGGTCGACAGTCTGGATCCCGCCGAGCCCGGCGTGGCCAAGCGCGTCGCCCGCGGCGGTTCGTTCCTGAGCAGTGAAACCAATGGCGCCGGCTATCGTCCCAGCGCGCGCCGGAAAGAGGCGCCGGGTTTCGCTTCGTCGGATCTGGGATTCCGCTGCGCCCGCAGCATCAAGTGAACACTGGTGATTTTCAATCGCCCACTACGATCGCTTGATCCGGCACGAGTTTCCAGACGATGGGGGTGCGCAGCGCAACTTCGCGATCTCCCACTTTCTCATCCATCCGCTCAATTCTCCGAACGGACAGCACATGCGTCTTCCGCCCGTCGGTGAATCTGAGTTCCCCGTCCATGGTGAGAATGCAAAAGCGGCCGATTTTTTCTTCAAAATCCTTTCTGCCTCCTCCATTGAAGCCGATGTAATAGTCCAGCGTCCCTTTCGGCTGGATCAAATGGAGCGTCTTGCTGGCGTATTCCGCTTTCAGTCGCTCCCGCATCGCATCGTCCATCGGTAGCCCTCCGTATCGTCGCTCATTGATGACGCCGCGCGTCTTCTGCTCGTTCATCTCGTATTGGTTGGGGTAGAGCGTGTTGACTCGGTCGCTGAGGTCCAACCCGATTTTGCTCCCCGCAAGCTTGTTGCCGACAACCACGTGCACGAAGAAATCCGGGCGACCTGTTTTCTCATAGAGCGCTTTTTCCACACTCACGGTTGCCCACTCGTCGCTGGCGACAATCTCCCACTTGTCATCGGCCGTTGCATCAAACACGCCGCTCCAGAGACAGGCTATCGTCAGGACCCACTTCATGGCATCGGAGCGGAGGCTGGACATGGAGGCGTTGGGTGGTTTCAAGGATTCATGAACTGCGTCGGTTCGGACAAGAATGGATGGATGGTGCCCACGCGCGCTATTTCACGCCCAAACTCGGTGCTCATGTAGTCCGGCTCAGGGATGATGCCGACGCGCCCCAGGTCGAGCCGGTCGGCATCGAAGCACGTTCCGATGGTCGGATCGTCGTTCCGCAGTTCGTCGGTGTGCCACGTGCACGCGTGCATGAGGATGTCGAACGACGAGTCATCCAATTCGAAATGCCGCCCGCGCATCTCCTCGGCGAGAACCGCCCCTCGGGCCCCGTGCTGTGGATCGCTTCCTTCATTCTCACGCCGTGAATCGTGAAACAACGCGAAGAGCCGCACGACCGACACGTCCGCTCCGCTCCGCGTGGCGAGCAGCAGCCCGTTGCGCTCCACCCGGCGCCAGTGCGCCGGCCCGTGGGTGGAATCGTGCCCGAGCGGAAACTGGTCGGAAACGACCTTCCATAGCGTCGTCCAATCGATCCTCACGATTTCCATCCCAGACCGATCTGCTCCCGCAGGTATTTGATGGAACGTTCCAATTCGCCCTTTTGGTAATCCTGGTCGGCCTTTTTCTTGTCGGCGCCTTCGGGTGCCGTGAAATTCGGGATGGCGTGCCCGCGTTTGGCCAGCGCTTCAAAGTGCGCCAGCGCCTCCGGCCGCTTGTCGTAGTACTGCCAGAACGCTTCTGTCTTGTAGGGAAAATTGCGGGAGAATCCGGAGATCGTTTCGATGTGGATCGGCACCGCCGGGCACAATGCGGCCCAGCGGGCGGTGTATTTTTTCCAGTCGATCAGCCCCTCGCCGGCGGCGGTCCACGCCACGGTCGCGCCGTCGGGCGATTCCCAGATCATGTCATCGCGCAGGCTCGAGCTGATCGTGTAAGGTCCCAGCCGTTCGAGGACGTCCAGGGGGTCTTCGAGAGTCCACGCCGCGTTGCCGGAATCGATATTGACGCCCACGTAATCCCTTCCAGCCGCCTCGATGAGATCGACCAACTCCCAGGAGTGCATGTCGCCCGCATGATTTTCGACCGCGATCTTCACGCCCGCGTCCTTGGCGATTTTTTCGCAGGACTTCAGGACCTTCACAGTATCCGCGATGCGCGCGCGAATGCCTCCCTCCGTCTTGCGATCGTCGGACCCACCGAGGATCACGCGGAAGACCGGCGAACCCAGCGTCTTCGACACGCGGATGCCCGTGGTGAGGTGTTCCTCGGCCGTGCCCCAATTCTTTTTGAAGCGCACGGAAGTCGGGCAGATGCTCCACGAACCGGCATGGATCCCGATGTTGAGGCCTTCGGCTTTGGCGCGTACTTCCCGCAGGTAGGGATCTTCCAGCGATTCGTAAGCATCGAGATCGGAGATGAGGATCGAGTCGAGCTTGAGGGTCGCGGCGTAATCCAGGAGTTGCGCCGCTTTCCAGCCCATCGCCCGCACCGCGAAATTGTCCATGCCGAGTTTGATCTTCGGCGTGGCGGCCAGGGCGTGGCTGGCCAGCGGGCTTGCGGCGGCGGTGGCGGCGAGGGTCTTGAGGAAGTGGCGGCGTGAAGTAGGGGAGGGCGTCATGGCGGGCGAGGGGAAATGAATGGCTGCTCGTCGGCGGGAATGCAATCCGGCGGTTTTTAATGGGGGCGGGTCAGCGCTGCTCGTCCGGTTGATCCAAGTCGCCTTCCGGCAGATTTTCGTAGCCGGCAAAATGATCCGGACGCAGCGGCTCGCTCACGCGGTATTCCTCGCCGAGCCATTTTCCGAGGTCGATCATCTTGCAGCGGGCGGTGCAAAAGGGCCCGAGCGGATCGGCGAAGTAGTCATTGTCCTTGCCGCAAATGGGGCACGCGATGCGGGTGGATTTGGCCATGAAGCCAAGATACGCAAATCCGCCACGTTTTCAGCGCGCATCTTTTCCGGCGGAGAATCCGCATCACAAAAATGACACGGCAAGGACGCTTCCCCTCGCCTAAAGTGCCTCCTACATTTCGCCCGCATGCCCGACACCATCGCCGCTATTTCCACGCCCTTCGGAGAAGGGGCGATCGCCGTCCTGCGGGTGAGCGGGCCGCGCGCGGTGGAGATCGGCGCGGCTGCCTTTCGTGGCCGGAAGCCAATCGCGGAGATGCCGCCCCGGTTTCAGCATCTCGGCACGATTTTCGACGGCGACAAGAAGCTGGATGACGTCCTGCTGACCGTTTTTCGCGCCCCGCACACCTATACGGGGGAGGACCTGGTCGAGATCGCGGGCCACGGCGGGGTGCTGGTCGCCAGGCGCATTCTGGAAGTCCTTTTGCAAGCGGGTGCGCGCTCGGCGGAACCCGGAGAATTTACGCAGCGCGCTTATCTCAATGGCAAGATGGACCTCACCCAGGCGGAGGCGGTCATGGACCTCATCAGCGCGCAAACCGATCTGGCTTTGCAGGCCGCGGGCGAGCAGCTCCAGGGGCGGCTCGGCGAGCGCATCCGCGCCCTGCGCGAGGACCTCGTCGCGCTCCTCGCCCACGTCGAGGCCTTTATCGATGTCCCGGATGAAGACATCGATCCGGACACCGGTGGGGTGCTCCAGGGAAAGCTCGATGCGGCTCGTGCCGGCATGGATTCACTCCTCGCCACGGCGGAGCGGGGGAAGGTGCTGCGCGAGGGCGTGCGCACGGTCATCTATGGCGCGCCCAATGTGGGAAAATCTTCGCTGCTCAATATGCTGCTCGGGCAGGAGCGGGCCATCGTGAGCGCGCGGCCGGGAACCACGCGCGACGTGATCGAGGAGGTCATCAACCTGCGCGGGCTGCCCCTGCGGTTGATCGATACAGCGGGCGTGAGGGAGAGCGATGATGAGATCGAGCGCGCGGGAATGGAGCGCACGCGTCGACAGGTGGAGCGGGCCGATCTCGTCCTGCACGTGGTGGATGCGAGTCAGGAAATCGGGGAGCGGGACAGCCAGGCCCTGCTCGTCCTGAACAAGATCGACCTCGGTGAACATCCGGGCTGGAGTGGCGTGGAAGGGGTGCGAATCTCATGCCTGCGGGGGGAGGGGATCGAAGCGCTGGCCGATGCGATCGTGGCGCGCGTGGCGGGTGGCGTCGGGGCGCACCGCGACTGGTCGCTCGCCATCAATGCGCGTCACGCCGATTGCCTGCGCCGGGCGCGCGGCTTCATCGATGCCGCCGCCGGCGCGCTCACCAGCGGCCTGTCGCCGGAGTTTGTCGCCGAGGAATTGCGCGGCGCGCTCGATGCTGTGGGAGAGATCGTCGGCAAGGCCGACCACGACGAAATCCTCGGCAAGATCTTTAGCACCTTTTGTATTGGCAAATAGCGCCACCCCTTTTCGCCATGAGCTTTTATCAGCAAGTCCTCCGTCCATTGCTCTTCCTCGCCGATGCCGAAGCCATCCATCACCTGGCGATGGATGCGCTCGCCTGGACGGGGCCGCTTCTTCAGAAATTCGCCGTCGCGCCCGACCCGCGCCTGGAGCGGACGGTCTTTGGATTGCGCTTTCCAAATCCCGTGGGCCTCGCCGCCGGCTTCGATAAGAACGGCGTGGCGCTTCCGGCATGGCAGGGGCTGGGCTTTGGCTTCGCGGAGATCGGCACTGTCACCGCACGAGCCCAGCCCGGCAATCCGAAGCCGCGAATCTTTCGCGTCCCCGAGGCGCAGGCCCTCATCAATCGGCTGGGCTTCAACAACGACGGCTGCGATGTGGTCGCCGCGCGCCTCCAGCGGCTGCGCCAGTCGGGTCGCTGGCCGGCGATCCCGGTCGGGATCAATCTCGGTAAATCCAAGGTCACGCCGCTCCAGGAGGCCACGGCGGATTACCTGCTCTCCTTCGAGCGGCTCCAGCAGTTCGGCGATTATTTCGTCCTCAACGTGAGCTCGCCGAACACCCCGGGCCTCCGATCCCTCCAGGATCGCCCCGCGCTCGACGAACTCTTCGGCCACATCCAGCGCCGCAATGGCGCGGCCAAGCCATTGCTCGTCAAAATTGCGCCGGATTTGGAATGGCCCGCGATCGAGGAAATCATCGCCCTCGTGGAAGAACACAAACTCGCCGGAATCATCGCAACCAATACGACCATCGACCATTCCAGCATCCCGGCGGAGCGGCGGCAGCAGGGGGGGCTCAGCGGTTCTCCGCTGCGCCAGCGTGCCACGGATGTTGTGCGCTTCATCGCCGAACGGAGCAAGGCGCCGGTCATAGCCGTCGGCGGCATCATGGATGCCGACGCGGCGATGGAAAAATTCGATGCCGGCGCGGCTCTGGTCCAGCTCTACACCGGATACATCTACGAAGGCCCGGCCTTGGTCCGACAGATCTGCCGCGCGCTCCTGCAGCGGGCATGAGGGTAGGGTGGGCGTCCCGCCCGCCGTGCCGGATGCACCCGCACTGGACGCTGCGCCCAATCGGGCTATCAATGAATAGCCATGACCGCTGCCGCCGCCACGCTCGAAGATGCCTTGATCGACAAAGTCCTCGCTGGGGAGCGGGTCACGCCCGACGACGCGCGTGCTCTCTACCGTCTGCCTCTCCTGGAACTCGGAGAACTGGCCAATCGCCGCCGCAACCTGGCCAAACGCGACGCCCACGACGGACGCGGCGAGGACATCGTGACTTACATCATCGATCGGAATATCAACTACACCAACGTCTGCAACGTCTATTGCAAGTTCTGTGCATTCTACCGGACGGAAAAGGACGACGATCACTATGTCCTCTCGCTGGAGCAACTGGACCAAAAGCTCGACGAGCTGACCGCCATTGGCGGCATCCAAATTTTGCTCCAGGGCGGCCACCACCCGAAGCTCGGCATTGACTGGTACCTCACGATGCTCGGCCACATCCGGGAAAAGTATCCGCACATCAACATCCACGGCTTCTCGCCGCCCGAGTTCAATCATTTCTCCGAGGTCTTCGGCATGCCGCTGCGCGAAGTGATCGCGAAGTTCAAGGAAGCAGGACTTGGCTCGATCCCGGGCGGGGGTGGCGAGATCCTCGTGGACCGCGTCCGCAACCGTATCGCGCCATTGAAATGCGATAGCGACCACTGGCTGAAAGTCATGGAAATCGCCCACGAACTCGGCCTCAATTCCAGCGCCACGATGATGTTTGGCCATGTCGAGGCGCTCGACGACCGGATCGAACACCTCGAACGTCTCCGCGTGCAGCAGGACGCAACCGGTGGTTTCACAGCCTTCATTTGTTGGACGTTTCAGCCCGAGCACACCAAATTACGCGCCGAACCGGTCGGCAGCGGCGAATACCTGCGCATGCAGGCACTGTCGCGGATCTATTTGGACAATATCGAGAACCTGCAGAGTTCTTGGGTGACCCAGGGGCCGAAGATCGGGCAAATCGCCTTGAAGTACGGGGCCAATGATTTCGGTTCCGTAATGATGGAGGAAAACGTGGTCAGCGCAGCCGGGACCAGTTTCCGGCTCGCGAAGCAGCAAATCGAGGAACTGATCCGCGATGCGGGCTACGAACCGCGGCGAAGGGACAATTGGTACCGATTGGTCAACCGGTAACGGTCCCAAGATACTCTTGGCGACAGAGTTGGCGGCCCTTTTAATCTGGGAAAAAGGCTTCTTGACGGTTTAGGCCTGAAACTCTTTCATACGCCAGCTTCCGCCGGGAGTGAGCTTCCGTACGGCTTTTTGCAGACCATTACTTCATGAATTTTCGCACCCTTTTTCCGGCCCTCGCCGCCTTTGCCTCCCTGACCATTCAGCCGCTGGCCCTCATGGCCCAGGCGCCGGGTGGACTTCCAGGTGCGCCAAACGCGCAGGCGACTGCCGGCCCCATCGTCCGCGCCATCGAGGTGCAGTACGCAGGAGCCAGCACGGTCAGCAAGGAGAAGATCCTGGCCAATATGCGGACCCGGGTGGGCCGGCCCTATTCCGAGCAGGCGGTCGAAGAGGATATTCGCAACCTCTACAAGACCGGCAACATCATGAACGTCCGCATCTTCGGCGAGGCGATGACGGATGGCGTCAAGGTGATCGTCGTGGTTCAATCGAAGTCCAAGATCACCGAGGTTCGGCTCAATGGCATCTTGAAGGTCAAGGAGGACCGCATTCGCAAGGAAATCGCGGCCAAGCCCGGTGACGTGCTCGACGAGGCGAGCCTCGAGCAGGACAAGCAGAAGATCATCAAATACTACTCCGACAAGGGCTACACCGAAGTGGACGCGAAAGTGACCACCGACATCAACGAAAACCAGGGCACGGCCGTCGTCACTTTTGCGGTCAATGAAGGCGGCAAGTTGATCGTCCACGCCGTCAATTTCGAGGGCAACACGACCATCTCTCGCAGCGATCTCTCCAAGATTGTCAAGACCAAGCCCAAGAGCTTGATGAACATCTTCTCCGGCGGCGGCAAATTCAACGGCGAGCAATTGGAGTCGGACGTCGCCGCCATCAAGGAAAAATACGTCGGCCAGGGCTTTATGGACGTCAACGTCGCCTCGCCGCGGATCGACCGGCAGGACGAAAAGATCACCGTCACCTTTGTCATCGCCGAAGGCGCCCAATACAAGGTCGGCAAAGTCTCTTACACCGGCGCGCAAGTCTTCCCCGTGGATCAGTTGACCCAGAAAGCGCAGATCAAGACTGGCGCCATTTACTCTCCGCAAGCGGTTCGGGCAGACGTGAAGTCCATCCAGGATACCTACGGAGCCCGTGGATATGTCGATTTCCAGGCAGGTGCGAATACCACCCCGGGGCCGGGCCACACCATCGATGTCGCCTTCAATGTCGACGAAGGCGTCCAGAGCTACGTCGAGCACATCACCATCACCGGGAACCAGCGGACCAAGGACAATGTCATCCGCCGCGAAATCGCCCTCATCCCCGGTGACATTTTCAACACCGTTCGGGTGGATGTGAGCAAGCAGCGCTTGATGAATTTGAACTACTTCTCGAAGGTCGAGACCTATCCTGCGGACACGCTCGTCCCGGGGAGGAAGGACCTCAATGTTCTTGTCGAAGAGAAGCGCACCGGCTCGTTCAATTTCGGCGCCGGCTTCAGTTCGATCGACAGCCTGCTCGGTTTTGCGGAAATCACGCAGGGGAACTTCGACATCACCCGCTGGCCGTATTTCACGGGCGGGGGCCAGAAATTCCGCCTCCGCCTCCAGTACGGCACCCAGCGGAAGGACTTCGTCCTGTCGCTCACGGAGCCCTATTTCATGGATCGCGAGATCGCGGTCGGTGGCAGCATTTTCTATCGCGAAGCCTCGTTCACCTCGACGGTGTATGACGAACGCCGTTACGGCGCCGAACTTACCGCCCGCAAGCGTCTCGGGACGTTCCTCACCGGTCGCGCGGGCTACAAGCTCGAAAACGTTGGCATTTTCAATATCGCTTCCGATGCCTCCGACACGATCAAGGCGGAGGAGGGAAGTCGGTGGAAGAGCGAGATTTCCGGTGGGTTGAACTACGATACTCGTGACTCCCTGTTCCTCACCCGCAAGGGCGAGCGGATCGATCTCTCCGCATACGTAGCCGGCGGTTTCCTCGGCGGCAACACCGACATCTACGGCTTCGACCTCGAGGCTTCCAAGTACTTCCTCCTGCCCTGGGATACGATCCTGACCCTGAACGGCGAAGTGGCCACCGTCTCGACCTGGGCGGGTGGGGATGAGGTCCCGATCTATGACCGGCTCTATCTCGGCGGCGCCAATAACCTGCGCGGCTTCAAGTTCCGTGATTCAGGCCCGAAGGACGAAAACGGCGAGCCCATCGGTGGCAGCACCCTCGCCCGTTTCACCATCGAATGGACCTTCCCGGTCGTGGACAAGATTCGTGGCGCCGTCTTCTACGATGTCGGCTTCGTCAGTGCCGGGACCTACGACTTTGGTGGGAGCAATGTGAACAGCGACGTCGGCATCGGCGTGCGGCTCGATCTCCCGATTGGTCCCGTGCGGATCGACTACGCGATCCCGCTTCAGAAGGACGAATTTTCCAGCAGCAGTGGAAAATTCAACTTCAACATCGGCTATCAATTTTGAACGGAGCCGGCGTTCGCCGGTCTCATGCCTCTCGCTTTTCGTCTCCCGGCATTTTTCCCATTCCCAACCTCATGAAATACTACCTCGCGCTTCCCTCACTTTTACTCGCTCTGGCCTTTGGCTCCGCCACGGCTTCCGCCCAATCGGCCAAAATTGGCACCGTGGATATGAAGCGGGTGTTTGAGTCCTACTACAAGACGAAGGACGCCGAAGCCAAGATCAACGAGGCCCGCAACGCCGCCAAGAAGGAGCTCGAGGACCGCATGGACATCGCGAAGAAAATGCTCGAGGAAGTGAAGAAAATTGACGAGGATCTTCAAAAGCCAGAGTTGAGCAAGGATTCAAAGGACCAAAAGGCGAAGTCCCGGAGTGAGAAGGCCGCCGAATTGCAAAACATGGACCGCGAGATCCGCGAGTTCCAGCAATCGCGGGAAAAACAGCTCCAGGAACAATCCGTCCGCATGCGGGCAGGCATCGTGGAGGACATCAACAAGGTAGTTCAGGACAAGGTGAAGTCCGACGCTTACGACCTCGTCCTGGACAAATCTGGCCCGAGCCTCAACGGCGTGCCGATCGTGCTTTATGCCCGTGAAACCTACGACTTTACCGATGGGGTGGTCTCCGCGCTCAACAAGACCAAAGGCACCGCATCCGAAGCGCCTGCGGCCATTCCTGTGGCCCCCACCGTCCGGCCGAAGAAGCCGTAAGCCTTCTCCGTGGAATTTACGGTTCAAGAACTGGCCGCCCTCATCGGCGGCCAGTTTGCTTCAGAGGCTGACGCTGGGAAGGTCATCCATGGGGCGGCGGCCATCGCGGATGCCGGGGAAGGGCAGGTGACCTTCTTTGGGAACGTCAAGTATCTCGCCCAACTCAAGGCTTCGCGCGCCACCGCCGCGCTTGTGCCCAAGGACTTTGCCGAGCCGATTCCGGCCATTGCCATCCGCGTCGAAACCCCTTCCGCAGCCTTCGCCCTCCTCCTGGAGAAATTCGCGCCCGCTCCGGTTATTTTCCCCTCTGGGGTCCATCCGACCGCCGTGCTGGGGCGCGACGTCGTGCTGGGGAAAAACGTCTCGATTCAACCTTTTGTTGTCATTGAGGATGGCGCACAGATTGGCGGGAATACCCTGATCGGGGCCCACGGCTACGTGGGGCACGGCGCCCGGATCGGCGCCGATTGTCAATTTTCGCCCCGGGTCACTGTCGGGGCGCACAGCATGGTGGGGGATCGGGTTATTATCCACAGTGGCGCCGTTTTGGGCAGCGATGGCTTTGGCTTCGAGTTTTCCGGCGGGAAGCACGTCAAGATCCCCCAGACCGGGATCGTCCAGATCGACGATGACGTGGAAATCGGGGCGAATGTTACCATCGATCGGGCCCGGTTTGGCCGGACGTGGATCCAAGCGGGCACAAAAATTGATAATTTGGTGCAAATTGCTCATAATGTGGTGGTTGGGAAGCATTGTATCCTCTGCGCCCAGGTCGGTATCTCCGGTAGCACCCGGCTGGGGAATTACGTCACCCTGGCCGGCCAGGTGGGCACGGTCGGTCACATCGAGATTGGCGACCAGGCGATCGTCGGAGCCCAGTCGGGGGTCAGCAAGAGTATCGGGGCCAAAGAGGTCTGGTTTGGGTACCCGGCCATGCCGATGCGCGAAACCAAGGAGCAACTGGCCCGGATTGCCCGCCTGCCGAAACTGGCCGAGCGGGTAAAGAAATTAGAGCAACTTCTGGGCGCGATCCAAAAATCTTTGCCATCGGATAGCGAACGCTTGAGCGACTGAAACCGGCCCCCTAACGTCCGGGCGCAACCACTGTCCAAATGGTGCCATGACGACCCGCAAACGCACGAAAGTCCGGCCGAAAACCAAGGCGAAAAAAGCCCGGGTGACGACAACGCCCAAGCGCAAGGCGTGCGCTCCCCGTTTTCCCATGCAGCGTCAGTTCGAGTTTGACGACGAAGCGCAGGGCAAGGTCTTCAATCTCCGCACCGTTTTCCGCAATTTGAATCGCGAGTATTTCGGAGGCCGCATCCCGCGCTATCGTATCGTGTGGGCGCGCAAGCAGAAAGGACGACCGAAGAACGGCATCGTCTTCGGCACCATCCAGGAAGAGGACCGCATCATTCGCGTCCATCCGCTCCTCGACCGGCGCTTCGTGCCCACTTGGTTCCTTGAGTACGTTGTCTACCACGAGATGTGTCACGCCGTCATTCGCGACGAATACGATTCCGCCGGACGCCGCATCGTGCACCACGAAAAATTCTTCGCCCGCGAACGCCGCTTCCACTGGTTCCGCCGCGCGAAAACGTGGGAGCAGGAAAACCTCGCCCGCTTTCTCCAGTAGCGCCGTTCCACCAGCCAAGGCGCTTGTGGATCTTCGGGGTGCCTTCGCCTAAGAATGGAGATGGAAATAACCACGGATTTCACGGATGGCACGGATTCAAGGGGATGCGGGTATCCAGGCGTCCGAAGCCACTCACCCGAGGCCGGATCATCTGAGGCCGGATCACCTGAGGCCGGATCACCTGAGGCCGGATCACCTGAGGCCGGATCACCTGAGGCCGGATTACTGGTAGCGGCCGCGTCCCGAACCCGAAGGGTTCACAGCCATTAGCCGGGGGTTGAGCGAGGAACGAGCGACACCCCCGGATCGCGCCCCCTCCGCGGCCGACCCCAGCGTGGGTCGCAGCCCTGACCCTTCACTTGTCGGGAATGCCAGGGATTGATCGCCCCGGCGGAATTCCACCCCTGCGAAGCACTGGACAGAACCCAGAGATAAGCTAGTTTCCGCGCCTTGCTTCGTTCCGGCCCTCCCGCCACGAACGCGGCATTTTTTCGAAACAAATGAAACCCACCCGCGTCGTCATCGGCATGAGCGGCGGAGTCGATAGCTCCGTCGCCGCCTACCTGCTCAAACAGCAGGGCTACGACGTCGTGGGTGTGACCATGAAGGTCTGGCCGCAGGACTGCATCTCGCGCGCCGAAGACAAATGCTGCGGCCCCCAGGCGATCGCCGATGCCCGTGGCGTGGCGCATGCCCTCGGCATCCCGCACTACGTCGTAGACGAAGGCGAAAACTTCGAGCGCCTTGTCATCGATTATTTCACCGAGGAATATCGCAACGGCCGCACGCCCAATCCCTGCGTGATGTGCAACGAGAAGGTGAAGTTTGGCAACCTGTGGGGCAAGGCCAAGTCCGTCGGAGCGGATTTCATCGCCACCGGACACTACGCCATCGTCGAGCATCATCCCGACCCCCTGTCGGGTGAAATCAAACGAGCCGTCCTGCGCCGTGGCAAGGACCCGCGCAAGGACCAGTCCTATTTCCTCTTCAGCCTCCGGCAGGCGCAATTGCAGCGCTCCCTCTTTCCGCTTGGCGCCATGGAGAAGACCGAGATTCGCGCCATCGCCCGGCAAATCGGTCTCAAGACGGCCGACAAAGTGGACAGTCAGGAAATCTGTTTCGTTCCGGGCAATGATTACAAAGCATTCCTCAAGTCGCACATGGGGGAAGGGGAGTTCCATCCCGGCGGGATCTACGACAAAGCCGGCAATCGCGTCGCCGAGCACGAGGGCATCGAAATGTTTACCATCGGCCAGCGCAAGGGACTGCCTGGCGGAAGCCCGCGCCCGATGTATGTCATCGACATCGATCCGGTCACGAGCAGCGTCATCATCGGCGAGGCCGAGGATTTGATTACCGACGAATTCGAAATCGACAATGCCCTGTGGCATCCTTCGGTTGCGCTGGCGACAGCTTTCGATGCGAGCGAGCCTTTCGAGGCCACGGTGAAGATCCGTTACGCCCACCCCGGCGCGGCCGCCACCGTTTTTCCCGGCGAAAATGGCCGCGCCCGCGTCCATCTTCACATCCCGCAGCGTGCAGTCACTCCCGGCCAGGCCGCGGTGTGCTATCGCGACGACGAAGTCCTGGGCGGAGGCTGGATCGTCCGCCAGCGCGCGGCTGTCCCCGCGCACGCCTGATCGGATATGGCGGAGGAGGTTCTCGTCATCCTCACCACGTGGCCCGACGTGGAGAAGGCCCGAGCCGCCGCCCACATCCTCGTCGAAGAAAAACTCGCCGCCTGCGCCAATCTCCTCCCTGCCGTCGAATCGATCTACCGCTGGCAGGGTAAAGTGGAAACCGGTGCGGAGGTCCTGATGGTCCTGAAAACCACCGCAACCCGCTATTCGGCACTCGAGATCCGCATCCAGGCCCTGCACAGCTACGAAGTCCCGGAGATTGTGGCCCTGCGGGTCGCCGACGGTCTGCCGCAGTACTTGCAGTGGGTGATGGACAGTTGTTTGCCGTGAGGGTGTCGCGGCGGCAGCCGTAAGAAGGAATTGTCACCCCCGCCCTCCTCTCATCGCCCGCCCTTCATCGCGCTGGATCAACTGCCCTCGCGCGCCGCGCCAGCGGATGCCCAATCTGCTCGGCCCGAAGCTTTGCCAAAACGACAGTCGCATCACCGCCCTCGTAGTTCACAATGCGCGTCAGCGTAATCCTCGACGATTGCGCTCGCTGCGCGTCCGACTCCTCCTGGAACGCCAATCGCGACGCACCCGGTGTGGTCGGCATGCCCATGCGAGGATCGGTATTGGGCAGCTTCGATTTGACCCAGATCCCGCTCGAGCCATACGCGTGCGCATCACCCGCGACCTGGAACGTTTTGGAATTCTTCTCATCGAGATAGTAGGAACTCACTTCCACGTTCGGAGTATCCGTATCCACCTGGTGCACGATAATCAGCCCTCCCTGCTTGCCGGCCACCATTTCCCACGTGAGCGCACCTGGCTTCACCTCGTCCGGCACTCCGTCGATCGTGACTCCCTGCGGATTGTTATTATTCGCGTACGTCATTCCCGCGGCATTCTCCGTGTAGTCAAAAAACATGACGATTCCCGGGATCGGGTGGACACGGGCAAACGTCTGAATCTCTTCGCGGCGATCATAAAAGAAATGGGTCCGCTGGCTTAGCGGTCCGCTATTGCACCCGATATATGATCGGATCGCCCGCACCGGCCCGCTCTTGTTGACGACAAATGCGCCCTCGCCGGTGCAGAAAGTGAGAATGCTGCGGGCCGGATTCCCCGGCGCGAATAACACCTGGTCGCGATCCAGCAAATTTACCCCGGTGCCGAGCGGCGCCAGGATCGACAAGCCGTCACTGATCCAGCGATCGCGGAAGTGGCGCGTGTAGCACGCCGTGGCCACTGTCGAATCCTCGGGATTGCCCGTCGGCCGGCCCGCCAGGACGTAGGTCGCCTTATAATCCCCGCTGGTAAGCTTGAAATCGTACTGCACGTAGCTCTTACCCGCCGCCGGATCGAGCTTGCCACCGCTGCGAAAGAGGTAGACGTACGCCTTGAAATCCCCGGCCAGCGGGTCGGTGATCTCAACCTCAACCCCGCTCCCGGCCACCACCCCTGCCGGGTCCTGCCATGCCGCGGGCCGGTCTCCCGCATCGCGAGCCATGAAGACGACTTCGTCGTCCGCATCCAGCGTCGGATCGGGGTCTGGTCCGGTAAAAGTCCCGGCATCGGAATAGGCGAGCGTCTTGAAGGCGCCGAGTCTTTCCACCCGATCGTGATAGATCGCCGTGTAGGTGACCATCGCACGCTCGTCGACCTGCACCGGGATTTGCTGCCACGTCTGCGCGTAGCGGAACGCGACAAGTTCCCCGGGAGGGATGCCTTTCAACCCGGCGATCTCCGCGCCTGTCAGCACCATGGGTTCGCCCGGTCGCGCCGCCGCCGCGGTGCCACTCGGAGCCGCATCGGCTGCGGGGAGTCCCGCCACCAGGCGCATCGCCACCGCCATCAAAATGAAAAAGAAAACGTCCTTCAGCCGTCCGCGCCGAGTCATCGGCATGTGTGTGTCGGTGGTGGTCATGAGGGGTGTGGTGAGGTCTCACCGGGTTCCGAGTCGGATGATCGGTGCTGACATTCGGGCGGGGGGCGATCGGTTACCTCATCACGTATCCATTTGCGATGGCCAGGTCAACGCCCCCCGCCCGGCGTGCCTGTGGGCATGTGCTTAGGCGCGTGGCTGACCGCATATGCCGACGGCATTACGGATGACTTCGGTGCCCACGAACGATAGGATACGGCCGCACCTGCCCCGCCCCATTTCCATCCCCCTCATGCATCCTCTCAAAGGCGCCAAATCATCCCGCGGGCAGGATCGATTCGTGAGCGAAGGCAGGAAGATCCGCGTCGAGACCTTCATTCCGAGAGGCGGCGACAGCGGCGCCTCCCTTCTCGTGCTGCACGGCGCCACGGGCGTGGCCTTTGCCAACCGCTTCATCGCCGGCCTTTCGGAACTGTTCGCCCGCCAGGGATTCGTTGTGCACCTCGTGCATTACTTCGATCGAACCGGCACCATCCACGCGGACGACACAGCAATCCCGCAGTTGGCGGCACCGTGGTCGCAGACCGTGGCCGATGCGGTCGCTTGGATTCACGCGCAGTGCCCCGCAGTGCGAATCGGCTTGTTTGGCTATTCGCTCGGCGGCCACCTGGCGGCGGTCGAGAGCGTGCGCAATCCGCGGGTGAATGCGGCGGTGATCCTCGCCGCGGGATTGGAGAATGCGCCGATCCCTCCGGTGCTTCATGCGCCGCCATTTCTATTCCTCCACGGCGCCGCCGACACCCGCGTGCCGATCGGCGAAGCGCGCCAATGGGAGCAGGCGCTCGCCCTGGCTGGAGGGAACCCCGAGTTTCACGTCTATCCGGATGAGGAACACCTCTTGAGTCTGCCTTGCTATGCCGATGTCGTGCGCCGGGGAACGGAGTTCTTCGGGCGGCATCTTCTCCTCCCTGTCGCGAAGGACGCCGACAAATGACGCGTGACCGCCCCACTCCGCCCGCCCATGCTCATGCTCCCAATCTCAACCCGTGAAAACCATCCCGCTGCTCTTCTCGTTCGTCGCCTGTGTCATGCCGGGGACCGCCTGCGTGGAGGTGTCCTCCCGCAGGACGTATTCGCTTTCGAGCACCGACTCGCTTCGCACTTACGGCCAGGCCACCCCGACGCCTCGGACAAAGAAGGTTCAGTCCAGTGCCACCACCCCGGGTGCAAGGTGAGGGGAGCGCGCGCCCAATATTGATTCGACGGTATTCCCGGCTTCGGAAATACATGACCGATGGCTTTTCAACCCCACACGTGGGTACGCGATCCCCAGAATCCCGTGCTCCCCAACGGCCCCAACGATTTCGATGCGTCCGCCTGCATGAACCCATTCGTCATCCGACGCGGGGATGAGTATTGGCTCTACTACGCCGGCGGGACAAAAAAGGGAAACCGCCAAATCTGCCTCGCGATCGCCAAAGTCGACAATATCCACGAATGGGACCGCAAGGGACCGCTCCTCGAACTCGGCGCCCGCGGCGCTTTCGACGATACCTGGATGGTTCTGCCCTGCGTGCACCGCGTCGGGAATCTGTGGCACATGTACTACTCGGGCCGCTCGAGCGCCGGTGCCGGAGGACTCCAGAGATTTCACGGCATCGGCCTGGCCCAGAGCCAGGATCTCATTCACTGGAAGAAATTTTCCGACGAGCCCGTGCTGCTCGGCGACGGCTTCGACAAGTTCCCCGGCAATGCCGGGATCGCCGGCGGCGCGCGCATCATCGAGGTGGCCGATCCGGCCACCGGCGACCGCACCTTGCGCATGCATTACACCCTCGCTGTCGGCACACCGAGCCCCGATCGCACCATCGACCAGCAAAAACTGGCCGTCATGGTGCATTCGCACGACGGCATTCACTGGTTCGACAAGCGCATCGTCCTGGAGCGCCGCCCGGAGGTTACCTACGAAAATGCCGCCGTCATCGCCCTGAACGTGTGGAAGACCAAGACGCGCTGGCGCGCCATCTACGCCGGCATCGGCACGCGCTTCGCCGCCTATTCCATTTGCGAGGCCAACAGCCAGGACGGCCTCACTTGGGAACGCGGCGAACCGGAGGAAAACCTCGCCCTCCAGCCGCAGGGAAAGGGGTGGGAGAGTGCCATGGTCGAATACCCAAATGTCATCGAAGAAAACGGCAAGATCCGGCTCTTCTACTGCGGCAACGGCTACGGTGCTACCGGTATCGGCACGGCCCTCGCTGAAGCGCTGGATTGATTCACAAATTTGCGGCTCTGCCACCCGTGGCGTATTGTCCAGGAAACCCAACCGATGGACGCCGACGCTTTTGACTTCAGCCACCAGGAAGAGCCCCTCAGTCCGCTTGAGCGCCTCGACCGTCTCATCGGCTCCATGCCGCCGGGCGATATCGTCCGTGGCGAGTTGCTCGACCTCCGCGTCGAATTTGCGGAACTCGAGGACACGATGTCCGAAGCCCGGCAGGCCATCGAGAAGATGGACGCGATCATCAAGAAAGTGACTTCGCCCGCCAATCGCATCGGCACTTTTCTCGGCACGCCCAATCGCGAGACCGCCCAAATCGTCGTGGGCGGGAGCGACTATTATTGCAACGTCGATCCGCGCGTGCCCATCGATTCCCTGCGCCGCGGCACGCGCGTTCTCGTCAATGAGGCCTACGTCATCGTCGGCGACCTCGGCTTCGACCGCAGTGGTCCCGTGGTGAAGATCAGCGAAATCCTCGGCCCGGACCGCCTGCGCGTGGGCACCGAGCATGGCATGCAGTCGCTCGTCCTCCAGCGCGGCGATCTGCTGCTCAAGGAAAAGCTCAAGGCCGGCGACGAGGTCCGCACCGACCCCAACTATAAGATCGCCATCGAAGCGCTGGCCCGCCCGCATAGCGACGAATACTATCTTGATACCGTCCCGGAGCTTCCGTGGGAAAAGGTCGGCGGCCAGGAGGAAGCCCTCCGCGCCATCCGCGACGCCATCGAGCTTCCCTTGCTCCATCCCGATCTCTTCAAGCGATTCGAGCATTCCACGCCCAAGGGTTTCCTCCTCCACGGCCCGCCCGGCTGCGGCAAGACCCTCATCGGCAAGGCCACGGCCTACAACCTCACCCAGCAACTTAAGCAGCGCACCGGAGAGGAAATGCGCGAATACTTCATGCACATCAAGGGGCCGGAGATCCTCAACATGTGGGTGGGGGAGAGTGAACGCATGGTTCGCGAAATCTTCGCCACCGCCCGCGAGAAGCGCCGGGAAGGCTACCTGCCGTTCCTCTTCATCGATGAGGCCGAATCCATCCTCGGCACCCGCCGCGCGTCGCGCTTTTCCAATATCCTATCCACGCTCGTCCCCATGTTTTGCACCGAGATGGACGGCATCGAATCGCTCGCCGAAGTCGTCATCATCCTCGCCTCCAACCGGGCCGATCTGATCGATCCCGCGATCCTGCGGCCCGGCCGCATCGACCGCAAGATCAAGGTCGCGCGTCCTACCAAGGACGGCGCGCGCGAGATCTATCGTATCTATCTGGCGCCCAATCTCCCCTACGATCCGGCCATGGTAAAGGAAGCCGGCGACGTCCCGACCGCCATCAATCAGGTCATCGACAAACTGATCGACTTGCAATTCTCGCACCGCGACGAAAATCGATTCCTGGCGATCACCTTGCGGAGCGGCAAGAAGGAGACGCTCTATCGCGGCGATCTCATCAGCGGCGCGATCATCGCCAGCATCGTCGAGCGGGCCAAGGGTCTGGCCATCAAGCGCGCCATCGCCAGCGGACTGGAGGAGGGGATCAGCCTCGACGACCTTCGCGCCTCCCTGGACGCCGAGTATTTGGAAAACGACATCTTCCCGCCCGACGATCTCACCGAAGACTGGCTGCAGCTCATCGACCACGACCCAGAGAACGTCGTCAAAGTCTCACCCTACCGCTTCGGCAAAAAATCCGCAGCGCCCCCGAGTTCGATTGTGTAACACGGGCTTGAGTTTGACTTCGAACCCGAAGGGTTCACAACGATTAACCGGGGGTTGAGCGAGGCACGAGCGACACCCCCGGCTCACTTTTCCACCGTCCGTTTCAGTCGAATGGGACCATACCTTCTCGTCTCCTCCCGCACGAGCAGGTTGGCTTCGATGCGCAGTCGCCGAAATTCCTCAACCAAGTCTCGGGCCGGGCGCGGTTGCGGGGGTGAGGACGTCGAATCAGTCATCCATCGCAATCGCGTACCGCTGGCAGGGTGGATGCATCTCAGTTCCGATAGGACAAAATAAGTTTCGCGAAAGCCGTGGACGTGCGCCCAAAGCCCCGTCTTGTGCCCCATGGAAACACTCGCCAAATACATTTCTCAGCGGCTGTCGGAGAAGCCATCTTGCATGATCTTCGAAAACGAAATGTCCCGGGTCTGGCCGCCGGAAGGAAGAATGGCCGCGGGACGAAACGAAGAGATCCAGGCCTTTGCGCACGACAGGGGATGGAGCGCCACAAGTGGCCGCTCCGAGATCTACGTCACGTTCAAGAAACTGAACTCGTTCGGCGCTCCCGTCTGATCTTTCACTTCGCCCTCAGCCCAGCCGGTAGCTTGCTAAAGTCCTTTCCCGCGAACTACGCCCAAATGGCAAGGATCTGCTTCTCGGCATCGCCTGCGAGCATCTCCTTGTTCGTCGCCACCCACCCGGCCAGAACACCGGCATCCGCGTGCCGGACCGAAACTTCGAAAGCACGTGCGACTGGCGCTCTTCCGGGATTCTGCCACATTGCCAAGTGCCAGCTCCTCTCGACCCACTTGTCATGCCCGATTCGAACGATGATCTCCAACTGGTGGAAAACTCGCTCCTTTACAAAATGTTCTCCCGCCAGCGGGACGAAATTCTGAGGCACAAGTGGATCGAGAGCGAAAAGGCCGGTGTGGATATTGGTTTTGAGAAGGCGTTGCTCGGCTGGTTGGTCAAAAACAGCGCGACCTGGCGGGAACGCCGCCAGTCGGAGGGCTGCTGACGATGGGTCTCATGGGTCACTTGGGACCTATTGGACGCTACTTACTTCCACGCGAGGCTCTGTAGCCTAGCGACTGCAAGTCGCGGGCAACGCCGGGCCCTTTTCCCTGGATGCCTGCGACCCTGCTTCCCAGGGTGGCGTTCGATTCGTTTGGAAAAAAGATGGCCGATCACGGAACCGCGCCCGTGTCCGGCTGCTAGGCGCGAGGCGCCGAGGCCAGCGCCTTGGTGAGCGTGGCGATCATCGTCTGCTGCCGATCTTTCACCGTCGCTTGCGCGGCAAGGGCTTTCGCTCTGGCCGCCGCCGGATCCCTCGCAATCGCCAGGACCGTCGGCGTGATGCGCGCCACCTCCTCGGCGCTGTCCAGGTTGAAGAGCCAGTCATTCAACCCGATGTCCCGCCACATGAAGCCCTTGCTGGTCTGTTCATCAAATCGGCAGACCACCGCCGGGATGCCGCTGGCGATGCACATGATCGGGCTGTGCATCTCGTTCCCAAAAAGCCCGGCCGACCGCACGTAGGTGCTGAGCGCTTCGTCGGTGAGCCAGTAGCGATCCCGCCACACGACCTTCTTTTTCACGTCGTCGGGCAGGGGATCGAAGAGCATTTCTTTGCCCAGCGCAATCTGCGTCTGGTCCTCGCAATTGATGAGCACTTTCATGCCGGTCTGCCGCGTCACGGCGATGATCGCGTCCCGCAAGGGCGCGTGATCGTGGTCCTTCATCTCGTTGTTGCGCTGGAGCTTTGCCTCATCCACGGGCCGCTCCTTGTGAATCGTCCAGATCGGTGTCCACCGATAGCGGGGGATGCAACAAAGGAACTTGCCTTCCTCCAGTTGGTGTTCTTTTAAGAAAGTCAGCGCCGCTTCGTCGTTCCGCAGCGTCACCACTCCAAAGGCGGCATCGGGCCCGAACTCCATGATCGGGCAGGTACAGCCGAGATCCTTCGCCTTTTGCAGTGAGACCGTCTCGCGGAAGAAGGCGAACGAAGCCTGGCTCAGCGTGGCGATGCTCTTCGGATCGGAGGACGTGATCGAGATGCCGAAGGCGCCGAACGGCTTGCCGGTTTCCTCGTGCCATCGCGCGGCATCTTTGGCGGCCGCAAAGCCCGACGCCGATCCGTGCAGGAAAAAGTCGCACTCCTTGATCGCGGTCGCGATGCCTTCCGGACCCTTGAGCACCGTCACCTTCGGGAAA
This sequence comes from Chthoniobacterales bacterium, assembly GCA_038228205.1. Lineage (GTDB taxonomy): Bacteria > Verrucomicrobiota > Verrucomicrobiia > Chthoniobacterales > Chthoniobacteraceae > Chthoniobacter. Next base: position 1,354 of record JBBRPL010000064.1, on the reverse strand, counting down.
CGCTTCGCGAGCAGCGCGCCGGCGCCGTTGTCGAGATTGCCGGGCCAGAGCCGCACCTCCGCGTCCACACCGTATTTCTCCAGCAGTTCGAGGAGGCCGAGATAATGAGCGATGTCGCCGATGTTCTGGCTCTGCCACGCGTTGCGCAGCAGGATGCGCGGCGGGCGCTTTTCTGCGGCGGGGACGGAGGCGGCGATGGCAGAGGCAAGGGTGGTGGCGAGGAAATGGCGGCGGTTCATGGGAAAGGGGAGTGGTCGTAATGGTCGGCCCATTGGATTTTGGACAGATAATTGGTTGGTCCTCACGGCGGAATCGGGCTCCGTGGGTTGTGCGTGCGGAAATACTCGGCGATGGCCTCGCCGAGTTGCCGGCCCACCGCGCGATATCCATCGGTCGTACTGAATGGCGTGTTCCAGGAAGTCTCCAGGCACGCGGAAACGGTCTGTGGATTGCCATGGTCCGTGACCCACTGGCCGCTGATTTGTCGCCACAGCGGATGATAGTTCGGCCCGGTTTCCCGCGTCTTGGGATCGAGGGCGAGAGGCGTGGTGATATGGCCGCGGGCCAGGCTCAGGAACGTGGCCCGGTTGCGCTGCGCAAGGGATGAAAGAAACTCCGCCGGGCCGCAGAAAAAGAAGGGCTGCATATCACTCGGCGCGGGATTGTGCAAATTGACGAAGAGATCCAGCCGCTCCTCCGTGGCGAGTTGGCGCAGGCGCGTCTGTGCGGCCATCACTTCGGGGTAGACTGGCGTGTCGTTCCAGTCGCGATTGTGATCGTGTGGATCGGCCTCCTTCCCGCCGTTGCCGGTCTCCACGTTATCCACGTCCATGACCGGGACGACCACGATTTCCGCATGCTGGCGCAGCCCGGCAGCCGCTGCGTCCGCGCTCACCAGCCATTCTACCAGGCCCTGCGCGACCCAACTCGAACCGCTTTCCCACGCGTGTTGCCGCGCATCGATCCATATGCCGAAGGGTTTGCCGTCCGTCGATTCGCTGATTCGCAAACCAGGCACCGACCGGCCAGCGCGCGATCGACAGAGTTCAAATCGCCTGGCCGCCGGCGTGGTCTTCCCGGCCGCGGCGATGAGTTCCTCCGCGTTTCGCACGGTAAACGGAGGTCCCCAAGCCACAAAGACGCTGTCGCCTTCGGCCACGACCTCGTAGGTCATCCGGTCTCCGGCTCGATGTCCCGGCTCGGTCTGCTGCCAGGTCTTCCCATCGGTGGAGAAAGCGGCACGTCCCGGCATCGTCCAATTCGACGCGAGCGGCTTGCCCGTATCCTTTCCATTATTGCGCGCCGGTTGGTCGCTGCCGGCGAGATCCAGGATCAGCTTTTCCCCGGGCGTGGT
>JBBRPL010000063.1:0-46440 GCA_038228205.1 Chthoniobacterales bacterium | reverse complement strand
TTGCGTTCGTCGGACATGGGTGGTGGTGGTGGGTAAAATTGCGATCCCGGGAAACAAAAACGCCTCGGACCTGGGTAGTCGGAGGCGTTCAGCGTTTGCGCGGATGGGGCCGGCGCAAACGCTCAGGTCGTCGTGGTGGTGAAATCGCTGACGGGATGTTTCACGGAGAGCGCAAGATAGGCCGCGGCCTGGTTCGCTGGCAACTGGAAACATCCGGCGCGCGACGCCGCCGATCCTCAGGGTTGCAGCGGCGTGGTCGGCACGAGCGACGTGGGGCTGGTGGGGTTTGCGCCCAAGCCCGGAGAGCCCTTCTGGGCTTCGAGCGCCGCTCGCTCCTGTTCCTGGAGGTGGAGGCGGCGGAAATTGTCCTTTTGCTTCTGAATCGCCTCGACGCGGGCCTGCTCCGCCGCGCGGGCGGCGATCGTGAGCTCCTGGGCATCACGTGCGTGCATCGCAAGCTGATTGGGCGGGGTCGGTTCAGACGGGCCGCCTGGGCCTTGAGTCCAGTGGGCCGCGGCCGCGGTCGCCACCCTCGTCTGGGCAATGGCGTGGGCACTGGCCGCAGCCGTGGCCTCTCGCCGTTGCGCAATGTCGTGCGCGCTCGCGGCATTGGCCTTCTTCTGCTGCTCGGAATTGTGCTGGACGACGGCTTCGCGTTCCCGCTGCTGCGCGTCGTGCGCGGCGGCGGCGGCGACCATCAGGCTCTGGAAATGATGCACCGCGGCAGCCGTCTCGCGCATCTGTTCAAAGTGGGCGGCGGCCGCATACACGACCACTTGCGCCTGGGAGTGGTGCTGGGCCGCGGCGACGAGGGCGAGTGAAATGAAATGGTGACGGGCTGTGGCGGCCATCTCCTGGATTTGCGCGTGATGCGCGGCGGCCGCGACGATCTGTTCCGAGATCGCGTGATGCGCCGCGGTCGCGGCGACCTCTTGCTGGCGGGCGTGCTGAGCTGCCGCAGCCGCGACGAGCAGCGTTCGAAAATGAGCCGCCGCCGCCGCGGCGACGACCTGGAACTGCGCATGGCGGTGGGACGCGGCCGCTGCTTGCAATTCGTGAAAACGCTCCGCGGCAGCCGCCACGGCCGCCTCAATTTCGGCATGGCGGTGCGCCGCAGCCGCGGCCTGCAACTGATGGAAGCGCGCCGCGGCAGCAGCCGCGGCGACGAGTTGGAGTTGAGAATGATGCTGGGCCGCGGCGACCGCCTGAAGGGCCACGAAATGCCGGGCGGCGGCGGCGGCAGCCTGCTCGAGTTCGAACTGGCGGTGCGCCGTTGCGGCGACCTGCTGAAGCAGCGCGTGCCGGGCGGCCGCGGCCGCGGCTTGTCGCTGCAACTGCACGCGGGCGGCAGCCGCTTGCGATTGCCGGGCCAGGGCCTGCGCCGCGGCCTGCTGCTGCCGAATCGCATTTTGTCGGGCGGCGGCTTCTGCCTGCCGCTCTTGATTCTGATGGGCCACAGCAGCGGCCCGCGACTGCTGCGCTTGCGTCTGGCTGTTCTTCGGCACTGCGGGAGCCGGCGGGGAGCCGCAAATCAGGGCAACGAGTGCCAAAAGCAACGCGAATGAGCAGGAGGCGCGTTTCATTTCTAGCCTCAACTAACGGCTGTGCCCGGGCAAAGGCAAAGGAAACTTCATTGGTGCCGGCCCTTGAAGGTCAGCTCGGCAATGCCGGACTTATCGAGGTGGCCGAGGCCTTCGAAAACCATCTTGTCATACTGTTGCTTGGCCGCTTCGGCGAGAGGCAGCTCGAGCCCGGCTGCGTGGGCCAGGTGCAGCGCGATCCCGCTATCCTTCGCCGCGTGGCCGGCGCTGAAAAAGCACGCGTGATCGCGATTCTGCATGTCCTCACCATCCGTCACGAGCACCCGGGAGTTGGCCCCCGTCTGGGAAAACACCTCGCGCACCATGGCCAGATCCAGCCCCAGCGCGTCGGCGAGGCCGAGCCCTTCGGCGAGGCCGGCGGTGTTGATATTCATGACCATGTTGACCAGCGCCTTGACCTTGGCCGCCGATCCCGTGGGACCGATATAGCGCAGGGAACTGCTCAGCTTCTCCAGCACCGGCTGCGCGCGTTCAAACGCCTCGAGCTTGCCGCCGCACATGAGATAGAGCGTGCCCTCGCGCGCCTGGGTGATGCTGGAGGCCATGCAGGCTTCGAGCGAGAGCGCTCCAGCGGCTTCCGCGCGGCTTTCGACGAGTTCATGGGTGCCCGGCGAAACCGTGGCGCAATTGATGAAAAGCCGGCCTTCCGCGACGGTCACGCCGCTGGTGGTGCCGAGGAGCGAGTCGCTGCCGCAGCCGACCGACCCGAAGATGTCGTCCATGGCCTCGTCATCGCTCACGACCGTGATGATGACATCCGCCGCGGAGGTGACTTCCGGCAGGGTGGCAGGCGCGGTGGAGCCGATTTCTTCGGCCAGGGCCGCGGCTGTCGCGGGGTTGCTGTCGAAGACCGCGGTGACATTGAATCCTTGATCCTTGAGACGCCGGGCCATGTTTGCGCCCATGCGACCGACTCCGACAACGGCGATTTTTTCAGACATAGTGTGGGTGTTCCTTAACGCAGAGGCGCAGAGACGCAGAGAAAAAACGCACCGGGGGTGATCTGCCGATCGCGTATCTCTGCGCCCTCGGCGTCAATTCTTCACGGAAAGAACGGGTTGTGGACCTTTTGCTCGCCGACGGTGGTCAGCGGGCCATGGCCGGACGCGATCACGGTCTCGTCGGAAAGCGAGAGGATGTGCTCGCGGTTGGTCGAGAGCGCCGCACCGTAGCACACCCCGCCGCCGCCCATCGAACCCGCAAAAACGGCGTCCCCCACCACGGCCACCGGTTGGGCCAGTCCTGCGACTACGAAAGTGATCCCCCCCTTCGAATGGCCCCAGGTGAGACCGCTCGAAATCTTCAGCGCACCGGCTTCGAACTTGCGGCCAGCCGCAAAGGATTCCGCGCCGTCGATCGGCTCGCGGTCTCCGACAAAGGCGGGCGCGCCGGTTTTTTCCTTGAGGCGATCGAGCTCGAGGATGTGATCGCCGTGGGTGTGCGTGAGCAGGATCAATTTCAGCGTCAGCTTTTTCTCCGCGATCAGCGCGAGCATGTCGCTGCAATCGGCGCCGGTGTCGAACGCGACCGCCGCACCGCTGGCCTTATCCCAGGCGAGATACGAGTTCACCGTCATGTCCTCGTAGGGCGTGTTGAATTGGGCGAAGCCGTCAAGACTGATCGGCTTCGGCTGCCACGATTCATTGCCGCACTCAGCGAGGGCGGCAGCCTTCAACGCCAGCACGGGAGCGATCTGGCGGGCGACCGCTTCATTCCATTGACCGTCGCGCAGCGCCTGCACGGCCGCCGCGCTCACATCGGCTTTTTCGCCGACTTCGCTGTCGCTGAGTTTGAAACCGCGCATCGCCTTGCCGACGATGTCGTTGAATTTATCTTCGAGGGGAATGGCCATAGATTTGGGATGAAAGAAAATCGGGAGCCGGATGTCGAGCGGACGCGCGTTAAGTTTCGGAGACGGGAGTGGGCGCCGGAACTTCGATGATGTCTTCTTTCGGGACGCGCAGGAGCAGGGCGAGAATGGCGGCCAGCGCCACAAACGCAGCGCCCGCGGTAAAAGCGGTGCGGTATCCGGCATTCACCGTGGCGAGCACCTCCCCGTGCAAAGGGCGTTCGAGCAACGAAAAATTGGCGGGCAGCGGCAGGACGGCGAGCGCTGGGCCGAGGAAACGTCCGAGGCTGCCAGCACCGGACATGAGACCCAGCACGCGGCCCTGTGCCCGGCCATGCACATGCCGTGACGCCATGCCGCTGAGCACCGGCGTGACGAGCCCGTTGCCGAGCGCCATGAGTGCGCATACCCCGAGGAAACCGCCCACCGTCGCCGCGCGTGGCATCAGCCACAGGCTCACGGCGAGCAGCGCCGCGCCCACGACCGCGAGTTCCTTCTCGATGTCGCGCTTCAGCAATTGCCGCAGCAACCCACCCTGCACGATCACGGCGAGCAGACCCACATAAGCAAAGGCGTAGCTCGTTTCCCGCGTCGTCCAGCCGAAGTGATCGCCGCAGAAGAGGGCGAAGAGCACGTGGATAAAGGCAAAGCCGGTGGTCACGGCCAGCGACGAGGCGAGCAGCAGGCCGATGAATCCGCCGCGCCCCCCGGTGAAGACCTCGCCGAGAGGCGCCTTCGCCGCGGGATGCAACCGGCGCTCCTCGGTGAGCGTCTCGGGGAGCCGCGCCACGACAAAAACCGCATTCACCAGCGAAAGCACGCCGGCAAAATAGAAAGGCACCTCGTGGCCCCACTGGACCAGGATGCCGCCGATCGCCGGGCCCAGGATGAAACCCAGCCCGAAAGCCATGCCGATGAAACCCATCGAACGCGAACGCTGATCGCGCGGGGTGACATCCGCAATGCAGGCCTGCGCAGTAGCGATATTGCCTCCGCTAGCGCCGTCGATGATGCGCCCGAGAAAGAGCATCCACGCCGCGCCGGCGGCTCCGGTGATGAAGTAGCCGATGGCCGTGCCAAGAATGCTGACGAGCAGCACCGGCTTGCGCCCGAACCGATCGGAAAGCTTGCCGATGATCGGTGCGGAAAAAAGCTGCACCAGCGAAAAGATACCCACCAGCCAGCCGAGTTGCGTGGGATTGAGCTGAAACGGCGCGTTCTTCGCATAGACCGGCAGAACCGGGATGACGATCCCGAAACCGATCATGCTGATGAAGACCGTCAGGAAAATGATACCGAGCGGCGAGCGCGGTTGGGAGGGAGCGGTGGACACAGGAGTGCGAAATGAAACGCGCAGGCGGGGAAAGGAAAAGGGGAAAGTGCGGCGGGGCTGGCGATCCAGTGACGCAGGGGATAGGATGGCGCCACTGCCCATGGTGCGAAAACGATTCACGAAAAGGCGCGCTCTGCTGATTGTCGCGGTGCTGCTCGCCGTCGGCGGGACCGTTTGGCGGCTGCCTCAAGGGCCTCGTGAGCCGGTCTACAAGGGCAAATCGCTGTCCTGGTGGTTTACTGATGGGATCGACCAGCAAGGTCCCAATTTCCAGGGACTGACTGCGGAGGAATTGAGAGGACTGGGCCCCGAGGCGGTGAAGTGGCTGAGCTACAAAGCGGGCCAAACGAACATCTGGGATCGCGGAACCCCATCGTCTTCCTACAACGTATCCCGCTTCGTCTGGTGGCTGCGCATCCAATGGTTCGATCGAGCAGCGTTCAGATTCGAGAGAATACGATTCGAGTCGATCATCGCTCTCGGGGAACTCGGGCCGGACGCGGTGCCGGCCGTCCCGAAGCTGTTGGACGCCGTCCGCCATGCGGATAACGATGCGCGCCTCGTTGCGACGGAGACGTTACTCAAAATGGGTTCCGCGAGTTGGCCCGCCGTCACCGACGCGATTCGGCGCGGAGACACTCGAACGCGGGAGATCCTGACAAGTGGGTTGGACGTGCGCGATCTGCCCAAAACGCCGACCGCCGACAACCCTGAACGATTTGCCGAGATCGTCGATCTCATTCTCCCGTTGGCTACCGACCGGGGAGCGCGTAAATTTGGCAGGCAGAAGCTGGAAGCGTGTCTGGAGGGGTGGCAGGTCCATCCACAACTTGCCGAAGGGGTTCGTCTGGTCGCCGAGAGCCTGCCCCGTCGCAATGAAGAAGAGCGAAGGGAGATCGCGAGATTTCTTTCGCATCTCGATTCCCAAGGTTCGGTGGCTGTCCCCGCACTGACCGCACTCGCGGAAACCCCGGATGAATTCACGCGAGTCCAAATCCTCTGCGCCCTGGCCATCCTGGAGCCCGGCAACTCTCGCTGGCCCGATGCGCTTTACAAGCTGGCCGCATCCCCCAATAAGGCACTCGCCGAGACCGCTGAGCAGGCCCTGATCCACGCGGGAAAATAGGATCGTCAGTGGCACCCACGGCCCGACCCTCACGACCGTCCACCGCCGCGTTCGCGCTGCATGTCGGCGTGATTGGGCAGGTTGTCCGTGCTCATATAGCCCAGCCCACCACTGATCACGCGGCGCACCGGCTCGCCCGTCTCGGGATCGGAGGTCAGCGGCGCGTCTTTCATGCTCTGGCGCACTTCAAAGCGGCGCACCGGCTTCTTCGGATTGGTCGTTTCGTAAACGTAGGTGGGCATAAGAACAGTGCTGGCTGTGAGGCGCAGCGTTGTTCGGCGAATGAATTCGCCGCTACGTAGCGCGCCCCTGGTTGTGCGCGACTTGGCGGCAATGGGGACTCGTGGACGCTACGCGGATCCGTCGCTGTTTTCCAGCTCGCAAATCTGCCGATCGTGCCAGCCGCTGAGGAGGAGCAGCGCCGTGGGAGCGCCCACGAGGGCCGTCGCCATATCCTCCTGCGTGTCCCACGGATCACCCTGGGTGCCGAGGAAGGAATCCGCCGCCCCGCCGGACCACAGCGCGGTGATCCACTCGACCAGTTCGTAACTCGCACTGATCGCGAGGCAAATACTGACGACAAGGAACGGCACCCATCCCCGGCGCGTCACGACCTTCAGGCGGAGCAGAAGCTCACGGGCAACGATGGCTGGCACAAAGCCCTGGGCGAAATGGCCGAGCCGGTCGTAGTGGTTCCGCGCGAGGTGAAAAACGTCTTTCGCCCAATTGCCGAGCGGCACTCGCTCGTAGGTGTACTTCCCGCCCACGCAGAGCAGGATCATATGAAGCGCGATGAGCGCGAGCGCGAGGTCGGTGAGACGAAAGCGCTTCCATGTCGCCGCCAGCACGCCGAGTCCCAGGATCGCCGGCGTGACCTCGAGCACCCAGGTGAAGCGATCGTACGGACCGACGCCCGACCACGCCAGGACCGCCAGCACGCTGGCGAGGAGCGCCCGGTCGTAAATCCGGAATTGGGAGTTCAGCATTGCCGGGGGCACGATTTCCCGACACGATCGCGGCCATGGAAGATTCCAACAAGGAAGAACAAGCTCCAGTCGCGGAACCACCAATTCCGAGCACACCACCCCAGGTTCCTCCCTCGATGGAACCACCCGTTTCCAGCCCCGGAGACTTGGTTCCCAACAAGGAAGCACGAAATTGGGCGATGTTCGCGCATCTCAGCACGTTCGTCGGTCACTTTATCCCTTTCGGTCATATCGGTGGGCCGCTCCTCATCTGGCTGCTGAAGAAAGATGAAATGCCGTTCGTCAACGATCAGGGCAAGGAGGCGCTGAATTTCCAGATCACCATGACCTTGGCCTTCATCGTCGCGGCGCTTTCACTTTTCGTGCTTGTGGGCGTGGTGCTGCTTCCAGCGGTATGGCTGTTCGATGTCATTGTCACGATCATCGCCGCCGTGAAGGCGAACGAAGGCGTGGCGTATCGCTATCCGTTGTGTCTGCGGTTGGTGAGCTGAGTCGTGCCCGAGCTCGCGGAGGTCGAATACTATCGAAAGCAGTGGGACGCCGGGCTCCGGCGGAAGGTGACCCGCGTCGCTCTGCACAAGGGCAAACGGCTCTTTCGCGGGACGAATGAAAGGCGGCTCGTCGCGAGCCTGACGGGCGCGACTTTGCGAGGTTCGGAGGCGCGGGCCAAATTGATGTGCTTTCGTTTTACCGGAGACGCGTGGCTCGGCATCCATCTCGGGATGACTGGCCGGATTCACGTCGAACCTCCGGATTTCAAACCAGGCCGGCACGACCATCTCGTGCTCTTCCAAAAGACACACGCACTCGTTTTCAGCGATCCCCGGATGTTTGGACGCGTGCACTTCAGCGAGGGCCGCGATGCTCCGCCTTGGTGGGCCCACCTGCCACCGCCCGTCACCTCGCCCGAGTTCACGCTCGATCGCGTGCGGGAGTTCATGAAGCGGCGCGCCCGGCTCGCGGTGAAAGCGGCGTTGCTCATCCAAACCATGTTTCCGGGCGTCGGTAACTGGATGGCCGACGAAATCCTGTGGCGGGCAAAAATCGATTCCCGCACGCTGTGCGGAAAACTGACGGCCAAGCAGGTAGAAGCCCTCTGGCGCGAAGCGCGCGAGGTTTGCGCGATCTCGCTGGCCACGGTCGGCGTCGATTTCTCCGATCCCCCGGACGACTGGCTCTTCCACCAGCGCTGGACGGACAAGGGCATCTGCCCGATTCATGGGGTCGTCTTGCAGACGGCGACGATTGGCGGGCGGACGACTCGCTGGTGTGCGCGGTGTCAGCGGTAGTGGATGGGGCGAGGTGGGGGCAGTTCTCAGTGCTCAGTGCTCAGTGCTCAGTTCTCAGTTCTCAGATTCCGAGAGCGGCGCGCGTGAGAGGTATCGAACACAGGGCGAGGCGACGCTGTTTGACGCACCTCTCTTCCGCCCGTAGTTCTATGGCCATGAATCGCCCACTTTTCCTTGCGGCGTTCGCCGTCACTGGGTTGCTCTCCGGCTCCCTCCTGGCGGATTGGACCTCCTACCGTGGGCCGCTCCAGAACGGCGTCTCTTCCGAAAAGATGGCGGCGCCGTCCGGGGGAGAGTTGCGCCAGCTTTGGAAAGGCAACGTTGGCACCGGGACTTCATCCATCGTCGTCAGCGGAGAGCGTGCGTTCACCATGGGCAATGTCCGCAACAAGGATGCGGTCTTTTGCTTCGAGGCCGCCAGCGGCCGGGAGGTGTGGAAGTACGAATACCAGTTGGCGCCTGATGCCCGAAATTTTGAGGGTGGCCCGGCGGCGACGCCCACGCTCGATGGCAACCGCGTCTATACCGTGAGTCACCAGGGGGATTTATTTTGCCTCGATGCGGCGACCGGCAAGCCGGTGTGGTATAAACACTATCAACAGGATTTTCACGGCAAGCGTCCGCAGTGGGGTTACGCGGGCTCACCGCTCGTCGAGGGCAGCCTGCTCATCCTCGATGTCGGCGCGCGCGGCGGCTCGACCATGGCGCTCGACAAGGCGACCGGCAAAGTCATCTGGAAGAGCGGGGACGACGAGGCGGGATATGCTTCACCAATCGCGGCGAACATCGCGGGCAAACGCACCGTCGTGGTCTTCAAGGCCTCGCATTTCATCGGCCTCGAGGCCGCCACCGGGCGCGAACTGTGGAGGCAGGCGTGGAAGACCAGCTACGGCGTGAACGCCGCCACGCCCATCGTCATTGGCAACCGGATTCTCGTTTCATCGGGCTACGGGCACGGGTGCGGTCTGTTCGAAGTGACCGGCAGCGGCATCACCGAACGATGGCAGAACCGAAACCTCAAGGCGCACTTTAGCGCCCCTGTCGTCTGGCAAAGCGCGGTCTACGGAATTGACGGGGACGCCAGCCCCAAGGCGCCGCTGGTCTGCCTCGATCTGGAAAGCGGCAAGGTGAAGTGGGAGGAAAAAGCCGTCGGCGGGGCGTTGGTGATCGCGGACGGCAAACTGGTGATCCTCAGCGAATTGGGAGAGTTGATCGTCGGCGACGCGACGCCGAATGGTTTCAAGCCTCTATTGCGACAGCAAGTGCTCGGCAAGCGCTGCTGGGTCCAGCCGACGGTGGCAAATGGGCGCGTCTATTGCCGGAATAACAACGGCGATCTCGCGGTGCTGGCGTTATAAGCGCATCTAAGGGTGATCCACTTTTCGGGTTTCGTCCTGCGGACCACTTCGGCTAATCCTTTCACCGTCCACGTATGAAAACCCTCCAAACGCTCGCCCTTCTCACGCTCACTTCACTCACTGTCCACGCGGAAAACTGGCCACAATGGCGTGGACCTGCCCTCAACGGCACGACCACCGAAACCGGGTTGCCGACGACCTGGACGAAGGAGACCGCCAAATGGACGGCCCCGTTGCCCGGGCCGAGCGGCGCCACTCCCGCCGTGTGGGGCGATTCCATTTTTGTGTCGAGCCCGGATGCCGAAAAGAATCTGCTCCTGCTCTGCCTCGACCGGAAGACCGGGAAAGTGCGCTGGCAAAAGCAGCTCAGCACCGGGGACATCACCAAGGGCAAAGGCAACATGGCGTCGCCTTCACCCGTGACGGACGGCAAGACCGTGTGGGTGCTCTTCGGCAACGGCGACGTCGCGGCGCTCGATTTCGACGGGAAGATCCTGTGGCAGCGGCGTCTCGGCGAGGAGTATGGGCGCTTCTCGATCAACTGGATCTATGGCTCCAGCCCGCTCCTTTTCGACGGACGGCTCTACATCCAGGTGCTCCAGCGCAGCCCTGCGCCGCCGGATTATCCGGGGCTCGCGGGCGGTTCGCCCGAGCGCGAGAGCTACCTGCTCGCGCTCAATCCCGCCACGGGGAAAAACATTTTTAAGGTCACGCGCTCCAGCGAGGCGAAGCTCGAGTCACAGGAAAGTTACGCCACGCCGATGCCGCACAGCGGCGCGGACGGCAAGGCGCAGCTTCTCATCGTCGGCGGCAACTGCCTCACGGGTCACGACCCGGCGACCGGCAAGGAACTCTGGCGCGGTTACGGGCTGAATCCCAAGGAGGGCGAGTGGATGCGTCTCGTGCCGAGCGCCGTGAGCGCGGCTGGGTTGGCCATCGTCGCTGGTCCGAAAAAAGAGGCGCTTCTGGCCTTCCGCACCGACGGCAAAGGGGACGTGTCCGTCTCCGGCCTCGCGTGGAAAATCGACGAGCGCATCGCGCCCGATGTCTGCACCCCCGCCTTTTACAACGGCAAACTTTTTGTCCTGAACGGCGACTCCAAGACGCTCCTGTGCCTCGACCCGAAGACGGGCGAAAAGAAATGGCAGGGTTCCCTCGACACGAAGATCGTGATTCGCGCCTCCCCGGTCATCGCCGACGGAAAGCTCTATGTCATGGATGAGAAGGCCAACGTGTTCGTCTGCGGAACGGGCGACGAATTTCAACAGCTCGGCAAGATCGAAATGGGAGACAACGAAGGCAGCCGCGCAAGCATCGCCGTTAGCCAGGGCCAGCTCTTCATCCGGACGACCCAGGCGCTCTACTGCGTCGGGAAGTGATCAGAGCGCGAGTTGGAGACTCCGCGCGTCGCACCTACGCCACAGGACCATCGGACTCCGCCAGGAACTCACGAATCTTGTTCGGATCGCGGGATGAGTGGAAAACGCCGTGGACGACAACCGTCTCCGATTCAACCGTATAGAAGATAGCAAATGGAAATCGGGAGACGAGGACGCGACGGAACGGCCCGAACTGCACCGGACCTGCCTCAGGATGACGCGCCACAAGGGAAATGGCGGCATCGGTGCAGCGGATGAAATATAGCCCTGTTCCGCTGCGGCGACTTTCATACCACAGTCCCGCCTCTGCCATGTCATGCTCCGCACGGCGGCGGATGATGACTGCATGGATCATTGAAGCGTTCGAATGAGACGCTCCCGCGTCTCCGACCAAGGCGAGCCGTCTGCAGGGTTCTGCAGGAATTCCTGATAGCGCCGCTCCAATTCGCGCTTCTGCCAATCCGGGACAGGAATATCCGAAGGCTGGTCAGCCAAATGATCCCAAAGCTCCTCGAGCAAAAGAAGCTTCTCGGATGAGCTTAGTTCCGCGAAATGTGGGATGGCCTCTTTGAGCATGCGGCAAGGGTAGTGCTTAGCTCGATTCAGAGCAACTACAGGTGTGAATGGGGCGCGGATCAGAATTGGAAATAAATAAAGTCCTGCGAGGTGTCGCTGCGCAGGAACAGGACGCCGAGGAAAAGCGCCAGCGATATTACGGTCGCCGCCGTCCAGGCCACCCGCGGCCAACCGCTCCACTGCCGCAGGCGCTCGCGCAGCGCTACATCCCAAACGGTGTGCAGGACCAGGGGGCCGGCGAAAATCGCGGTCAAGGTCGAGAGATACGCGGCGACACGCCAATCGCTCGCCGGGGTTGCCGACGGCAACAGGGTGAGATCGCGCCAGAGCTGATGCACGTTCTGCTCGCGGAAGATGAGCCAGCCCAAATTGGTCAGCACAAACATGAGCAGAATCTTTCCCAGCCGCAGGCCCGGGAGCGTCTGCCAACGCTCCGGCACGACCGCCGCGGCGGCCCGATAGACGATGGTGAGCACGGCATAGTAGAGACCCCAGAGGGCGAAATTCCACGACGCGCCGTGCCAGATGCCGGTGAGCAAAAAGACGATCACGAGATTGATCGTGGTGCGACCGCTCCCACCGCGCGAACCGCCCAGCGGGATAAAGACGTAGTCCCGAATCCACGTGGACAGCGAGATATGCCAGCGCCGCCAGAAGTCCGAAGGTGAGTCCGCGAGATACGGGTGGTTGAAATTGGGCGACAATTCGAAACCAAAGAGCCGGGCGGCGCCGCGTGCGATGTCCGTGTAGGCGGAAAAATCCGCGAAGATCTGGATGCAAAATGCGAAGACCCCTGTCCAGAGCATGGCGAACGATGGGCTCTGCATGGCGAAGACCTTGTTGGCGGTGATGGCCACGTTGTCGGCAATGACGAGTTTCTTGAAGAAGCCCCAAGCCATGAGGACGAGCGCGTCGGCGACGACCGCCGCCTCGATGGTGCGCGGGCGCTGAATCTGCGCCAGCAAGTTTCCCGCGCGCTGAATGGGACCGGCGACGAGCTGGGGAAAGAACGAGACGAAGAGCGCGTAATCCCGCAGACTGCGGCAGGCGCGCACGTGACCGCGCGACACATCCACGACGTAGCCAATGCTCTGGAAGGTGTAGAACGAGATTCCCGCCGGCAGAACGATGTGCAGGACTGGCAGCGACACCGGGAGATGCAATGCCCCGAGCAAGGCGGCGACATTCTCCACGAAGAAGTTGTAGTACTTGAACACCGCGAGCAGCGCCAGATTGCTGGTCACGCTCACCGCGACGAGCGATCTCTTGCGGGCCGGCTGGGCCTCGATCGCGCGCGCCACGAAATAATCAATGATCGTCGTCGTCGCGAACGGGAGCAGGAACCACGGATGCAGGAACCCGTAGAATACGAGACTCGCCGGCACGAGCAGGGCATTGCGCCAGCGGGCCGGCGCGGCCCAGTAGATGGCGAGGACCGCGAGCAGGAAGACAATGAACTGGAGGCTGTGAAAAATCATCGCGCGGGCTCCGGGCTGACCAGCTTCCCAACCTTTTTCCAAAACAGTTCCGTGTAACGCGCCATCATCGCATCCGCCACGTGGTCTCCCGATCCATAGAAGTCGAGAGTGACATCCGGTTCGTGTGTTTCGTCGAAGAACCGCGCACCTTCCTTCTCGAGGTAGGTCCGCAAGGCCTGCATGTACTCCGGGGCCGTCGGGCTTTCCTCGCCGGGGCGTCCATTGGCATTCGGGCGGCGCTTGACTTCATAAAAAACGAGCTGGATCCCCTTTTCCCGAGCGATCTGCAGCAGATGCGGGAGAAAAGAGGCGCCCACCATCGCGTCAAAATCGTGATCGTTCGGATCGAGACTGGTCGATCCCCCGTCCTTCTGCTCGTCCACCACCGTCCCGACCCGCAGATTTCTCGGACCGAAGAGAGTTTTGGCGTGGTTATGGATCTCCGCGTACTCGCGACTGCTGGCCACGAAATCGAGCGCCCAACCTTGCACCTTCTCCTGCGCCGTCACGCGCCGCCGCTCCATCGGATAAACGGTCTGCACGAGGCGATCCAAAGGTCCGGTCGGTTTTACCACCGGCCCCGCGAGCTTTTCCAAGACCGGCTCCGCTCCGCGCATGTAGGGTTCCATCGATCGGCGGTAATCGCCCTGCGTCCGATGGGTCGGCAGCGTGAGTTGCCGATTGCGAAACAGAATGATGGCCGTCCGCGGCGGAGGCTTCTGGACAGAAATCAGGTTCTTGAGCATCAGGAACCATGTCGCCGAACTGCTGCCCGAATGAGAGAGGACGAGGCATAACTCGCCCGACACGCGATTCAGGACTTTCGGATCGATGCGCGTTTCCAACATCGAATCGCCCAGCAGGACGCACTGCGGCTGCTCCTTTTTGATCTGGTGGAGCAGCTTCTCGTCGAAAGGCTGCCGCGGCGACGGCCCCAGCGCCAGAAGCGTCGGCACGCCCAGCACGACGACCACCATCGCGGCGACGCGCAGCCAACTCCAGCGAACTAGGGGTGGAGTCGAGGCGGGCGAGGAGATCATGAACGCGGGCCGGGAAAGTTGGCGTGCCAACCGCCGGGAGCCAAGAGCCAAGTCGCGCATCATTCCGCGGCGCTCCGAAAGCCCGAGGGCGGTGCACTCATCATTGATGCCTTCTCCCACCCGCCTCTGCCTTGCACTCGGAGCGCGCGCATCCTACGTTCAGCGCCCATGGCTGAAGAAACCCTCTGGAGCGGCACCTCCTCACAGATCGAAAACTTTTGGGCATTTGTGCCCCGCACCCTCGTAATCCCCATCCCTTGGGCGATCCACCGCTGCCTGGCGGCGAAGACAACGACCTCATGAAACAACCCTTTTACGACAAAGACGAAGCCGGACCCGGCGCCATCCCCACGCGCGCCGAAGTGCTACTGGAAGACACCTGGGATCTCACGCTCCTTTACCCGACTCCTGCCGCGTGGCAGGCGGCGTTCGAAACGCTCCAGCAGGATTACCCGAAAGTCGGCCAGTGGAAAAATCGCGTGGGCGAATCCCCGCGGATCCTGCGCGAGGTGCTGGAGTTTGAAAAGGCGCTCGGCCTGAACATCGAGCGGCTGGCGCACTACGCGTCGCTGCAAACTTCCGGGGACAGCTCCGACAACGACAACCTTTTGCGCGAAGGCCAGCTCGAGAATCTCTTCACCTTGATCGGAGAGTCGCAGTCCTTCGTCGAGCCGGAGATCATGGCGATCGACGACGCAACTTTTGCATCGTTCCTCCAGGACCCCGTTCTCGCCGACTGGATAACCCCATTGCGCAAGCGGCGCCGGCTCAAGCCGCACACGCTGAGCACCGCCGAGGAACGTCTCCTCGCGCTGGGCAGCAGCGCCCTCAGCGGGCATCGCGAGACGTTCTCGCAGCTCACCAACGTGGACATGAAATTCGGCACGCTGGTCGATGAGAAAGGCGTCGAACGGGAGCTTTCCCAGTCGAGTTACTCGTCGTTCATGGTCAAGCGCGACCCGGAGCTGCGCAAGCGCGCGTGGCATCAGTTCTACGCCGAGTTTGGCGACCACAAGTTTACCGTGGCCTCCACGCTGGCGAGTTCGATCAAGGCCGATGTCTTTCGTGCGCGGGCCCGCAATTACTCGAGCGCCCGCGAAGGCGCGCTCTTCCATGACGACGTGCCGGCGAGCGTTTACGACAATCTCATCGCGTCGGTCCGGGCCAACCTGGCGCCGCTTTTTCGCTATTTCGCCCTGCGCCGCCGTGTCCTCGGGCTGAAGGAAATCCACGCCTACGACACGATGGTTCCCATCGTCGCGAATATCGAGACCGACGTGCCGTGGGAGGAAGCCTGCGACAAGGTCCTCGCCGCGCTCGCCCCGCTGGGAGGCGAATACGTGAAGACGCTCGGCGCCGGCCTGCGCGGCCGGTGGTGCGATCGCTACGAAAACAAGGGCAAGCGCAGCGGCGCCTTCAGTTCGTCGAGCTACGGCAATCCGCCGTTCATCATGATGAACTACAAGCGCGACGTCTTTTCCGATGTCTACACGCTGGCGCACGAGGCCGGCCACTCGATGCACACCTGGTATGCGCAACGCACCCAGCCATTCCAGACTTACGACTACCCGATCTTCCTCGCGGAAGTCGCGAGCACCTTCAACGAAGAGCTGCTGACCCATTACCTGCTCGAGCACACAGAAGACAAGGCGATGCGCGCCTACCTGATCAATCGCCAGATCGATGACATCCGCGGCACGGTGATTCGGCAGACGATGTTCGCGGAATTTGAAAAACTGACGCATGCCATGGAGGAAGCCGGCGAACCGCTCACGCTCGACACTTTCCGCCAGGTGTATCGCGGATTGCTCGACGCTTACTTCGGTCCGGATTTTGCCATCGATGCCGAGCTGGATCTCGAATGCCTGCGCATTCCGCATTTCTACAGCGCCTTCTACGTTTACAAGTACGCAACGGGGCTGAGCGCCGCCGTCGCCCTGGCCACCCAGGTGCGCGAGACGGGCGATGCCACGCGCTACCTCGGCTTTCTCCGTTCCGGGGGATCCGAGTTTCCGATTCCCACGTTGCAGCGGGCCGGCGTGGATATGTCCAGCCCCGCGCCCGTGGAAGCCACACTCCAGCTCTTTGCCCGCCGCGTGGAGGAACTCGAATCATTGCTGGCCTGATGATCGCAGGACACGAACGGACCATCCTCGCCGCCCAAGGGTACTCCGAACTCAGCATGTTCGACGATGCGATCGCCGAGCTCGACTCCCTGCCCGAGGCGACGGCGAACAACTCTACCGTGATCGAATTGCGAACGGTCATCCTGATGCAGGCCAAACGCTGGAAACCAGCGCTGACCGCGAGCCGCGACCTCTGCCGGGCGGAGCCGGCGAAGACCAGCGGTTTCATCCATACCGCCTTTTGCCTGCATGAACTCGGCCGCACCGCGGAGGCGCGCGACGTCCTTCTCTCCGGTCCCGACGCATTGCACACGGAGCCGACGTTCCATTACAATCTGGCGTGCTATGAATGCGCCCTCGGTCATCTCGACCTCGCCCGCCTGCACCTGGAAAAGAGCATCGAGCTGGACAAAAAAATGCGTGAGTTCGCCAGGACGGACCCCGACCTGGCGGCGTTGCACGAGTAAAGGCCGGTCTCGACAGGCCATCGGAAGCTGAAATACCTCAGGAGTATGCAAATCCACGTGGCGCGCGCTGGCCAGCAACTCGGCGATTTTCCGCTCGATGAGGTTCGCAAGAAGCTCGCAGCCGGGGAATTTCATCCGACCGACCACGGTTGGTCGGAAGGCCAGGCGGATTGGAAGCTTTTGTCCGCTTTCCCCGAGCTTTCGTCCCCGATCGCCCCACCGCCGGAGACTTCTGCCGACCCACGGCCGAAGAAGGCGTCTGCCATCGCAGCGCCCGCTGCCACCCTCGCCGAAAGTGAAGTTTCCGGAGCTGCGACGCGCCCCATCGAACCAGCCCCGGAAAGAGTTTCCGCCACCGCAACACCCGCACCTTCACCGGCGACGGTCGCTGAGATGCCTTCTCCTGAACCTGAGGCCTCCGAAGCCGCGCCATCCGAGCTCGAGCCACTGATTGCATCGACGCGGCCAGCGACGACCAAGGCGGCACGGCGGTCGCCAGGTACGATCGCGGCGAACAGACCGGTGCCGAGATCGGGCATGGCCATCGCCAGCGTGGCGTTTGGCGTTCTATCACTCACCATCCTGCCCTTCGTTGGCGCGATTTGCGCGATCGTCTTCGCCTACAGCGCCCAGGGACGTATCGCGCGAGCGAACGGCAGGCTTCGCGGCCGGAACATCGCGCGCCTCGGTTTGAAGCTCGGTTATTGGGGGTTCTTCGTCTCGCTGGCCATCATCATGGCCGGCGTCGCGTGGTCCATCGCCAGTACGGCCTCGTCCAAAGCGGAACGGTCAATATCCCTCTCCAACGGCAAGCATATCGCGATCGCCTGTCGAGCTTATGCCGACGATCATGGAGGAGCATATCCCCAGACACTGCTGGAACTGACGCCGAAATATCTGCCCAATCCGAAAATGCTCGAATGCCCTCTTTCGGGACATTCGGCACCGATCGGCTACGAATATTATGGTGCCAAAGGCCCCAATCCTCCCTCGAAGATTCTTCTGGTCAGCAAGGCACTGAGCCGCAAATCGCGAATCGTCGTCCGGGTCGATACTTCCGCTCAGGTGGTGAGAAACCTTCCCGAAGTGCCGCGTCACGAGGCGTTGGAAAAATCCGCTTCGACCGGACGCGGCGCATCTGACTAACCCCGCACGAGATCTCGCGTCCTCGCGTCACGGAGGTCGAGGCTGGACACGCAAAGTCGAACTGACATAACCCAAGGAATGCAAATCCATGTTGCCCGCGGTGATCAGGAACTCGGCGTATTTTCTCCAGATGAAGTTCGTAATGGACTCGCATCCGGGCAATTCCAAGCGACTGACTACGGCTGGGCCGAAGGCCGGGCGGAGTGGACTCCGCTCTCCGAGTTCCCCGGCCTTGCCCCGACGCCTCCCGCAGCGCCGCAAGTCCCAGCGCCAGGGACGATGCCCTCGCAACCGCGGGCGGTCGCGGCCTCGCCGAGGGCAGCAGCGGTCACGCCGACTGCGGGGCAAGTTCCGACCTCGGGTCTGGCGATCGCCAGCCTGATCTGCGGCATTTTTTCGTTCACCTGCCTTCCAGCGCTTCCCGCGATCATCTGTGGCCACATGGCCACATCTCAAATCAAGAAGTCCGGGGGCAGGTTGAAGGGAAGCGGCATGGCGCTCGCCGGATTGATCATCGGTTACATTGTGCTCGCCATCGGTGGTCTGTCGTTTTTGGCGGGCCTCGCATTGCCAGTCTTTGGCGCAGTCCAGGAAAAAGCCAAATTGACGCAATCGCTGAGCAACGGCCGGCAAATCGCCATCGGCTGCAGGGCATACGCCACGGATCACGGCGGAGAATTTCCAAAGACTCTGGACGAACTCGTGCCAAAATATTTGCCGGATGCGAAGCTCCTCACGAGTCCGGTCTCTGGGCCATCGGTGCCCATCGGCTTCGAGTATTATGGCGGCAAAGACTCCGATCCGGGATCCAAAGTCCTCCTCGTGAGCAAAGCAGCGGTCCGCGGGAAGCAGCGCGTCGTCATCCATGCCGATAGTTCGGGGGAAGTGGCGAGAGACATGCCCGAGCTACCGCCTCACCCGCGTTAGGAATTGGCATCAATCCGCACCCGTCCCGCGAGATCTGTGGGACAGTTTCGCCGGGCTTTAGGTCGGCGACATCGGCTTCGCGGATCGCGGTCCGCCCTCGACAGGACATCTTAATCTGCCTAATCCAGCGCATGCAAATCCATGTTGCCCGCGGTGACCAGGAACTCGGTATATTTTCCCCGGATGAAGTTCGGAATGGGCTCGCATCCGGGAAATTCCAATCGACCGACTACGGCTGGGCGGAGGGCCGGACGGAGTGGACTCCGCTCTCCGCGTTCCCCGGTATCACCCCGACGATGCCCGCAGCGCCTCAAGGCGTAGCGCCAGGGGCGATGCCATCGCAACCGCGGGCGGCTGCGGCTCCACCGTGGGGGACGGCGGTCATGCCGGCCGCGGGGCAAATTCCGCCCTCGGGTTTGGCGATTGCCAGCCTGGTCTGCGGCATTCTCTCGCTCACCTTCATGCCGATCTTCTCGGCGCTCCCCGCGGTGATCTGTGGCCACATGGCCAGATCGCAAATCAAAAAAGCCCCCGGCACCGTGGGTGGAAGCGGCATGGCCCTCGCGGGTTTGATCACCGGCTATGCCGGGATGTTTCTCGCGGTCCTTGGTATCGTCGCCATATTGGCCAGTATCGCGTTGCCGGCATTCACGGTGGCCCGGACGAAAGCCCAGCAGACAATATCCCTGAGCAACGGCCGGCAAGTCGGTATCGGATGCAGGGCGTACGCCAAGGATCACGGCGGAGAATTCCCAAAAGCTCTGGACGAACTCGTGCCAAAATATTTGCCGGATGCGAAGCTCCTCACGTGTCCGATCTCCGGCCCGTCTGTTCCAATCGGCTACGAATATTATGGAGGCAAGGACTCCGATCCGGGATCCAATATCCTGCTGGTGAGCAAAGCGGCGGTCCGCGGCCGGGAACGCGTCGTCATCCATGTCGACGGTTCGGGGGAGGTGGCGAGAGCCATGCCCGAGTTGCCCCCCCATACCCGTTAAGGACCGGTCGTTCGCAGCCAAGGCAATCGGGACGCCGCGGATGGCGGTCCGCCCTCGACACGACGTCTGAATCGGGCGTAATCCAGCGCATGCAAATCCATGTTGCCCGTGGCGGGCAGGAACTCGGCTTATTCTCCCAGGATGAAGTTCGTAAGGGGTTCGTATCCGGCCAATTTCAACTCACCGATTATGGCTGGACCGAAGGCCAGGCGGCGTGGACTCCTCTCTCCGCTTTCCCCGGTCTCGCTCCCGCGACGCCCGGGATGCCGCAACCCGCGACTCCACCCAGCATCCCTTCACCGCCCCGGAAATTCGTGGCGGCAGCGACGGGGCCTGCCGCCAGCCCGCTGCCGGCGGGGCCGCATCCCATTTCGGGGGTCGCCATCGCCAGCATGGTGTGCGGGATTGTCGGCCTCACCATCGTGCCCATCCTGGCCTCGATTCCCGCCATTATTTGCGGTCACGTCGCTCAATCCCAAATCAACGGAGCCGCCGGACGGATTCGCGGCGGAGGCATGGCTTTGGCCGGTCTGATCACCGGCTATTTCGGCATCCTCATGGTGCCGCTCCTCGCCCTCCTGGCGGGGATTGCGCTGCCCGTTTACGGCTCCGTCAAGGCACGAGGACTGGAAACGAAGGCGCTCTCAAATGCGAAGCAGATCGCGGTGGCTTGCCGGCAGTACGCGACCGACCACAACGGGGCATTTCCTAAGACCCTGGAGGAGTTGCTCCCGGACTATCTTCAGGATCGAGAGATCTTCGTTTGTCCATTCTCCAGAGACGCCGACCCGATGGGCTACGAATACTATGGCGGGAAGGAAACCGATCCGCCGCAGAATGTGCTTCTCGTCAGCAAAGCGCTCAGCCAGGGCAAAAGGAGGGTCGTCATGCATGTGGACACGTCGGGTCAAGTGGTGAGAGACATGCCGGCATTACCGCCGCATCCGCGTTAGGGCCCGCTCTTGCTCCAAGCCGCCCGCGGATTTATTCACGCCTGCACTCCGCGTTTTTATGGCAAGTAGGAGTGTGCCGATCGCCAATCCCGAAAATCTAGACACGCTTTTTCGTGAGAATTTCACGCATTATGGCGAACTCGGGGCATCGGTGAGCGTGTGGCATGAGGGCCGCGAAATCGTGTCGCTCGCCGGCGGGTTCAAGGATCGCCAGCACGAACAGCCGTGGACCCCGGGGACGATGGTGCTCTTTTGGTCGGCCACCAAAGGCCTGGCCGCCGCGTCCTTACTACACGCCTGCCAGCAGCACCGCATCGAACTGACGACTCCCGTCGCCTCGGTATGGCCGGAATTTGCGCAGGCCGGCAAGGAACGGGTGACGATTGCTCAAATGCTCTCGCATCAGGCCGGGCTCGCGGCGATGACCACCCCGACGGAGGTGATGGACCACGAGGCCGTGGTCGCCGCGCTGGCGGCGCAGGCTCCGGCATGGCCCCTCGGCGAAGGGCATGGCTACCACCCGCGCACCTTCGGTTTTTTGGTGGATGAAACTCTCCGGCGCATCACCGGTGGGCGGTCGCTGCGTGAATACTGGCGGACCGAGTTTGCGGATCCGCTGGGGCTGGACGTGTGGATTGGTCTGCCGCCGGAGCGGGTGAAGGAACCAGCCGCGATCTTTCCGACAAAGACTTCGCCGCCCAAGGGCGATGCGTTTTACACCACGTTTCTCACCCCCTCGTCGCTCACCGCGCGGGCGTTTGCCTCGCCGCGCGGCCTGCACAGCGTGGCCTCGATGAATGGGCCGGAGGCGCGGACCGCTTCGTTTGGAGCGTTCGGCGGGGTCGGGACGGCGCACGGGTTGGCGAAGTTTTACGCCGTGCTCGCCGAGGGCGGCGCGCTCGAAGGAAGGCGCTGGTTTGAACCCAGGAGCATCGATTGGATGACGACGACGCTCGCGCAGGGACCCGACCGGGTGCTGCTGCTGGAGACGGCGTTTTCCGCAGGTTTCATGCGCGACCCGTTGGACGCCGGCGGGCACAAACTGCGGACAAATTTTGGGCTCTCACCGCTCGCCTTTGGGCATCCCGGAGCCGGGGGCAGCCACGCCTTTGCCGACCCGGAAAATCGGATCTCGTTTGCCTATGTGATGAATCAGATGGATCCCGGGGTGCTACCCGGGCCGAAGGCGCTGCGCTTGGTGGACGCGGTCTATCAGAGTAATCAGTCGGGAGGGCAGTGATCAATGGCAGATCACGCGAGCGCCCGATCCCAATAGCATGTCGAGTGAGAGTTTGGGAATGACGCAAAATGGGGCTCGGACGGAGCAGGGCCTCCAACGGGAGCCGGTTTCGCGCTGGCAGCGGTGCTGCTGACTAAACGCCGACGATGGTCAGGACCACGTTGCGGCGGTGCGGAGCGCGGCGGTGTTCGAAGAGGAAGATGCCCTGCCAGGTGCCGAGTTGCATCCGCCCTTGTGCGATCGGGATGACCTCGCTGGTACGAGTGAGGACCATGCGCAGATGGGATGGCATGTCATCGGAGCCTTCGTCCGTGTGGACGAAGTAGTCCTGATCCTCGGGTACGAGACGCTCGAAAAACTCGTGCAGGTCGGTCCGCGCCGAGGGATCGGCATTCTCGTAGATGATGAGCGACGCGCTGGTGTGCTGCACGAAGACGGTCACCGTGCCGGTGGTGACGGCGCTGTCGCGGACGAACCGCGCGACTTCCTGGGTGATCTCGTAAGTCCCCTTGCCGCGCGTGCCGACGACGAAGGTGTGGGAGAGGGCTTTCATGGAGCGACGGACATTTGTCCGGCGCGGGCGCGATCAGGCAAGCGTGTTGTTAAACGTGATGACCTTCGCGCCGAAATTGGAAATCCGAAGCTCAAAATCCGAAGGTCTTCGCTTCGCGGTTTCCTCAAGTTTCGCAAGATGAAGGCGCTCCCCATCCTCGTCATGCTGGTCCCGCGACTGCGCATATGCGTCAACCCAGGCAAAATGCCGTCTTGCAACGAGCGCGAGCGCCGCCCCCTTGCTTGTCATCCTGAGACCCCAAGACGAAAAGGCGTCATCATCAGTGCGGAGATGACGTTGAGCAGCGTGGCGCAAAATTGGATCCCCGCGTTCGGAAAACGCGCAGGTGGATCGCGTTCTCCGCAACGCGATGGGAAAGAGAATCGCGGCTCCGCCGCCCATCATTTGCCATCGTCTTCGGAGAAGCCGATCCACCCGCGCACTCTGATTTTCAACACTTTACGAATCACGTCATTAGCCGCGGAGCGGGGAAGCATGGGCGCAGTTGAACCGAGCGGAGCGAGATAGCCTGCCGCAGGCAGCCCGCAGGGCAGCACCGGCGGGTGCTGGCAACGAACTCCAATTCCCGTGGGTTCTCGCGCGGAGCCACTGCGAAGGTCTTTACAGATGCAAGCCCCGTTTAGGTTGACGCATATGCGCGATGCCAACTGGATTTTAAGCTGACAACGGCCTCTTCTTGCCGCATTGGCCGAATCAGGGCGGGCTCCGGCTTCGCTACAGGCGCGGGTTACTTCGCGCTGACGACGGCGGTGGGAGCGGGTTTGCGGACTTTGAGTAGGACGGGGAAGCTGGACTGGAGGCCGTCGACGCTGGTGACGGCGCCGGTACTGCCCACGACGACGTGGATGAGGCGGTCCTGCTCGGGGACCCATTTGGCGCAGCTCAGGAAGACTTCGCGCTCGTTTTCACCGGCGCGGATCTGGACGCCGTTGAGACCGATGCTGTCGACGATCACGCCGTGGGGGAGGTCTTCGACGTCGAGGGCGATGAGGGCGTCGTTGCCGCGGCGGTCCACGCGCAGCCAGGCGGACACGCGGTCGCCGGGGGCGATGGTGATTTCAAAAGGTTTGGCGGGGACGGTCTTACCGTCGCCCTGGGGCTTGCCGGCGATGTCGGGCTCGGTGAAGAGGATCTGCTTGGGCGCAACGGCGACGACGACCAGAGGGAAGGCTCCGGCAGGCCTGGTGACTTGCTGGTCGCCAATCCTGGCGGTGGCGACGAGCTGGACTTTGCTGAAGTCGGCGGGACCGGGTTTGGCGTCGGGGCGGGCGTAGAGGACGCCCGTGGCAGTGAGGTGACCGGCCTGCACAATGACGGGGCTGGAGACGAAGAAGCCCGCGGGGACGCCGGTGATGTCGACACGCACGTCGGCGTCGAATCCGTCCTTGCGGTCGGTCTTGATGACGAATTGCACGCCGCTGCCGGCGGGCAGCGCGTCGGCGCCCTTGGCGGCGACGGTGGCGGAGAAATCAAGCGCGGGCGGGCGGAGGATGAGGCGATACGCATAGCGTTCGCCGCTCCAGCCGCGGGTATCGGTGACGCGCACCAGGTAGCGGCCTTTGGCGGGGGCGGTGAAGATGAGGCGGGAGTCCTTGCCGAGTTCGCGTTCGCCATCGTCGTCGTTGGCGTAGTAGAGGGTGAAGACCGGGAGGCCGTTGGGAGTAAGTTTGGCGCCGGGCGGTTTGGGTTCGACAACGTAGCAGGGCTCGTCGAGGCCGTGGCCGGCGGGGCTGCTGTTGAAGGAGGTGCGGCGTTTGCCTTCACGCGTGTAGTAGGTCATGTCGGCGTCGGGGCCGCGGGCGAGGCGGAAGATCTTCAGGACCTCGCCGTTGAAATACATGTAATCGTTGAGTTCCATCTCGGAGAACTGGCCGAGGCGGATGTTGGAAGTGGCGGAGTCGGTGCTGCGCAGGGTGAGCCACGAATCTTTGGTCGCTTGCAGGAGCAGATGGGGGACGGGCTCGCCTTTGGCGTCGAGGACCTCGATCTTGGTATCGGCGGGGGAACCCATGGCTGCGGCGCGTGTCTCGATGACGACCTGCTGATCTTTCTCGGCGTCGAAGCTGTAGAGATCGGCATCGGGGGCGTCGGGGTTGTCGGCGACGACGAGGCGGCCATTGACGGACGACGGGATGGTGAGCGGCTGGGCCTGGGCGGGGGTGTTGTTGGGCTCGCGTTCGAGGACCTCGGGGAACGTGCTGGCGGCGACCTTCATGGTCACGCGGCTACGGTAGTCTTCGGTATCGAGAGGCAGTGCGACATCGCCCTCGTCGCCAGCTTTCACGGTGATGGAATCCTTGGTGAGATTGTGACCGACGAGATGGATGACGCTTTCCCGGTTGGCCGGCACGGAGAGGGGCCACCAACCCGTGACGTAGGGCAGCGCGCCGACGGTGAGACGATAGGCGTGGTCCGGGGAACCTTCGAGCGTGATTTCGAGGATGCGCGCGGTGTACTGGCCATCGCGCGGGACGGTAAATGCGATGAAGGGGTCGCTGCCGCTGTCGAGGCCGTTGCTGGACATGAGCAGCTTGCCTTCGTCATTCAAGATCTCGAGGCGGGGCGTGGTGGCTTTCGATTCGAGCCGGCGCGCGGCCAGGTCGCAGATGATGGTTTCTCCCTTCTTAGCAGTGAAACGGAAGCTGTCGTGCTGGCCGACGGCGGCGAGCGTGCCCCAGACGTTGATCGGCAGCTTTTGGAGGTCGGCAACCTGGCCGGATTTCTCGGCGACGATTTGCGGGAGGTAATCGACGGAGAGTTTCTTTTTCTCCGACTCGCCCGCCGGCGTGACGACGCTCAGGTCGATCTGCGAGCGCGGAATCCTGGCATCGGCGGTGATGAGGACCTCGGCGGTCATGCCTTTCGGATCGATCGCGCCGAGCTTGGCGGTGAGGCCGGGGCGGCCGAGTTTGGCTTCCTTGAGGCTGGTGAGATTCTTGCCGATGACCGTGATCTTCGTGGTCGCGCCGCTCTGGATGCCGCGCGGTTCGAGGCGCGTAATCTCGGGGGCGGCGGGCATGACGGGTTTGGCGGCGGCCATTTTCGGGGCCATCGGGGCGGTAGCGGCGGCAAGCTGGCCGGTGGCGGTGTCGTAAACAGCGAGCGAGCCGTCGAGGCGGCCGACAGCCATGCGGCCTCCGTCGAGGAGGGCGAGCGCGGGCGCCCAGTCGGGCTGCGTTTCGAGCGCACGGAGTTCGCTCAGATCGGCGGCTTTCCACAATTTCGCGGTCTTGTCGGCGGCGGTAGAGGCGATCATCTGGCCGTCGGCGGAGAACGCGAGATTGAGGACCGGGCCCTCGTGCGCGAAGCGAGTAAAGAGGAGCGGGTTGGTGCCTTCGAGGGCCTCGTCGCTGACGCTCCACAGGCGCAGGCGATTGTCCACACCACCCGCCACAACGGTCTTGCCATCCGGCGAAAAGGCGACGGCGGTTTGTTCCTTGAGAGGTTGCGGGAAAGTGTCGAGGCGCTTGCCGGTGGCCACGTCCCAGAGCTTGATGGTGCGGTCGGCGCTGGCGCTGGCGAGGACCTTGCCATCGGGGCGGAAGCTGAGCCCGTAGACGCCGCCGATGTGGCCTTTGAGCAGACGCACTTCGGAGCCGTCTTCCACGTTCCAGAGCTTGATCTTCTGGTCGTAACTGCCGGTAGCCAGGGTCTTGCCATCGGGCGAAAGCGCGAGGGCGTAGAGGGCGTCGGTGTGGCCTTCATAGGTTCGGACGAGGGCGCCGTCACTCGCTTTCCATTGGTAGGCGATGCCACTGATTCCGGAGTCGCCGGCGGCGCCGAAGAGCATCGCGCCGTCCTTCGAGAAGACGAGGGCGTTCACTTTGCCGGAGATGTTTTCGAGCTTGCGGATGGGCTGGCGCGTGGCGGCGTCAAGGAGTTCGACGGAACCGAAGGCGCCGGCGGCGATGAGGTTTGCCGCCGGAGAGAAGGCCAGGGCGTGGATGGCGGATTTCGCGGGGACTTTCGGGGCGATCTTCGGGAGTTTGGCGATGAGATCGGCGGGCTTGAGAGGAGCGGCGGGCGGTTTGGCGCCGGCGTCGATCCACTGGCGGATCATGACGATTTCCTCGGGCTTGAGGTGTTCCTTTTTGCCGGGGGGCATGAATTTGTTTTTGCCTTCCTTGCCGCTGCGGCCTTCGAGGAGTTTGACGATGAGGGAGTCCTGGGCCTGGCCGGGTTGGATGACTTTGCCGGTCTTGCCGCCCTTGAGGAGTCCTTCGAAGGTTTCGAGGTTGAATTCGCCGTCGGGATCGTCCTTGGAGTGGCAGTCAACGCAGTGCTCCTGGAGGAGGGGGGCGATTTTCGCGCCGAAGTCGATGGGGTCGGCGGCGGGGAGTGCCTTCGGGACGAGGAGGGCGAGGAGAAGGAAGAGCGACAGGCGCATGGCGGAGTGGTTAGGGGCGAAGCCGCGTTTTCGAAGCCGGAGCTTCGCGGACAGGGGCGTTCCCAAGCTGGAGCTTGGGAACGAGGGGGGTGAATCGTCTTTGCGGTTAACGTCGGACCTGATGCAACGCTGGTGAGGAAAGGCTGATATTGGAGATCCTTCGACAGCGCTCCGCCCACGTTTCCACCTACGCTTGCTCAGGATGACAGCGGGGTGTCGGCGCTCGCGCTGGTTTTGAGACGGCATCTGAAAAGGTTGGTTAGCGCTGACGGATCGCCGGTTTGCAATCTAGTGGTTGAAGAAGAATTCGCGGGAGCTCATGAGGCTCCAGAACGCGTCTTCGAGGGCGGTGCGGCGGTCTTCGGGGGTTTTGGCTTCGGCGAGGAGCTTGAGCATGCCGGTCTTTTCGGGGGCGGTGGGCGGGCGGCTCATGGCGAGGAGGTAGGCTTCGTCGATGAGGTCCGTGTCGGGCTTGCCGCTGGCCAGGAGTTGGGACAAGCGGTTGTCCTTGGCGGCGAGCTTGGTGTTCAGCGTGTCGCCGTTAGCGATGTGCAGGGCCTGGGCCATGCTCGGTTCGTTGGTGCGTTCGCAATCGCAAGTCTGGACGCGATTGGGGCGGCCAAAGGTGTTGAGGAAATAGGAGGCGGTGTGTGAGTCGGGGAGTTGAAGGGCGCGGTAGCCCATGGGATACGAATCGCCGAGGCCCTTGTTGGCGTTCCGTTTGTCCATGCGGAAGATCGTGGGCACGGCGGTCACTTGCGAGACGGAGTCGAGCATGACTTCGGCCATCATCCGGTGCGGGTAGTAGTGGGAATAGAAACGGTTGTCGTCCTTGTTCTCCGGCAGGGCGACGCTGCTGCGCTGGTAGGTTTCGCTGCGCATGATTTCGCGCATGAGCGATTTCAGGTCGAAGCCGTTCTTGACGAGGTAGGCGGCGGCTTCGCTGAGGAGCTTTTCGTTGCTCGCGGGATTGGTCATGCGCAGGTCGTCCACGGATTCCACGAGGGCGATGGAGAAGAAATTCTTCCACACACGATTGGTAATGGAGCGGGAGAAATATGGGTTCTCGGGGGCGGTGAGCCATTTGGCCAGTGGGGCGCGGCGGTCTTCCGAGGAGGTGAGCGACATCGGCTGGGAGTCGAGCGGCGTGGGCGGCTGAGGTTTGCCGCGCAGGGGTTGCACGAGGTCGCCGGTGGTGTCGGCGAAGATCACGCGTTCGTCGGGGACGGAACCGTTCTTCGAGCGCACGCGGGAGAAGAGATTGGCGAACGCGAAATACTGGTCGTTCGTCCACTTTTCCATCGGGTGGTTGTGGCACTTGGCGCAATTGATCGACATGCCGAGGAAGGCGACGGAGACGGTCTCGGCGATCCTGGTCGGTTCGTCATGGAGGATGAAGAAATTGCCAGCGCCATTCTCCAGGGTGCTGCCAGTGGCGGTGAGGAGATCGCGGGTGAGGACGTCCCATGGGGTGTTGAGCTCCACCTGGCGGCGAATCCACTGGTAGTAGGTCCACATGGGCTGCTGGGGCAGCTTGTCCCCATTGACGAGGAGAAGATCGCTCCACTTGTAGGCCCAATAGTCAACGAACTCGGGGCGGACGAGGAGCGCATCGATGAGGTGGTCGCGCTTGTCGGGCGTCTGCTCGGCGAGGAAGGTGCGCGTCTCCTCAGGGGTCGGCAGGACGCCGATGGTGTCGAGGAAGGCGCGCCGGATGAACTCGGAGTCGGTGCTGCGCGCGGAGGGCGGAAGGTTGAGTTCGCGGAGTTTTTCCACGACGCGTTCGTCGATGAAATTGCGCGGGGTGAAGGACGCGAAGACTTCCGGTTTGACCGGCTGCTGATAGGGAGCGGTGACGGTGGCGATGGAGAGCTTGCTGAGATACCAGCCGGTGACGGTGCCTTCGCCGTTGCCGATGACCTTGACGACGCCGTTGTCATCGACGGTGGCGACGGAGGTATTGCCGGCGGTGTACTTGGTCCAGCGCGTGACGTCCTCGTTGTGACCGTCGCTGAAGAAGGCGGTGACTTTCAGCGGGAGGGTTTGGCCAGGCTGGACGGTGGCGTGAGGCGGGGAGATCTCGATGCGCTCGATGCGGGGGTCGTCGTTCTTCGGGCCGGGGGCGCCGGACGCGATCCAATCGGCGAGGATGCGATACTCGGGAGAATCGACGGGGAAGCGCTCGCCGCCTTTGTGCGGAGCGAGCTTGGTGGACTTGAGGAGAAGAAGACTGCGGGCGGGGTCTTCGAGGGTGACGCGGCGGCCCTGGGCGGAGCGGGTGATGGTGGTCCAGTCGCCGTCGTTGTCGTAGCCGCGGAGGGAGAGCTTGAAGCCACCCTGACCGGCGGCGGCGCCGTGGCAGGCGCCCGCGGAACAGCCGTAGCGAGCGAGGATGGGCTGGACTTGATTGCGGAAGGACGGGTCCGCGGCCTGGAGGGAGGCGGCGGCGAGAAGGAAGATGGAGAGGGACCGGAGCATTACGACAAAGATGGGAGAAGATAGGCGACGGGGCCGCGTTGAGTTTTTCCCATCGCGTTGCGGAGAACGCGATCCACCTGCGCGTGTTCTGATTGAAGGGTCCAAAATGTTGGTCACGCGGGTGAGGAAAGGCTGATATTGGTCCCGCATGCGGGATCGACAGCGCTCCGCCCACCTTTCCACCTGCGCTTGCTCAGGATGACAAACGAGGGGGAACTGCGCTCGCGCTCGTAACGCGCCGGGATTTGGGGCGGGATTTGGCAGACTGACACCCACGGGTTAGAACAGCTCCTTGATCGGGTCGAAGCCGCGGTCGATGAGGGGCATGGGGCGGCCTTGGGGGCCGGGAAGCTCGGTTTCGAGGTCGATGCCGAGGGATTGGTAGATAGTCGCAACGACGCTGGCGGGTGTGTAGGGGCGCTCCGCTGGGTAGGCGCCGATTTCGTCGCTCTTGCCGATGGCGCGGCCGCCCTGGATGCCGCCGCCGGCGAAGCCGACGGTCCAGACGCCCGGCCAATGATCGCGGCCGCCGGCGGGGTTGACCTTGGGGGTGCGGCCAAACTCGGCAAGGTTGCAGACGAGCGTGTTGTCGAGCATCCCGCGCTGGGCGAGATCCTCAATGAGCGCGCTGTACCCCTGATCATACATCGGCGCGACGATATCGCGCATGCCCTCGATGCTGGTGAAAGGCTTCGAACCGTGGATGTCCCAGGTGATCTCGCCGAAGACGGTGATGAAGGTATTGACGGTGACGAAACGCACGCCGCGCTCGACGAGGCGGCGGGCGAGCAGGCAGCACTGGCCGAAGCGGTTCATCCCGTAACGTTCGCGAACGCTGAGGGGTTCTTTTTCCAGGGCGAAAGCTTCGCGCGCGGCCGGACTGGTCATCAGTCGATAGGCATCCGCGAAGTTCGTGTCCATGAGCTTGGCAGACTCGCTGGCTTCGAAATTTTTGACGGCGCCGTCGACGAGTTGGCGCAGATCCTTGCGGCGCTGGAGGCGGACTTCGCTGATCTCGGCCGGCGGCAACAGGTCGGGGACCTTGAAGTTTTTGGCGGAAGGATCGGCGTTGAGAACGAAGGGGTCGTAGGTCTTGCCGAGGTATCCGGCATCCTGGCCGTGCGGGAGATTGCCGCCGGTGGGGCCCATTGTTTCGGGGAGGATGACGTGGGCGGGCATCTCGGTGCGGCGGCCTTTCAGGAACTCGAGGGCGCAGCCGGCATGTGGGGTGACGATGCCTCCGGTGAAGAGGCGGCCGGTCTGCATCATCTGGTGGCCGGTGTCATGGACGGCGGCGGCGGAGTGGTAGATGCTGCGGACGAGGGAAAATTTGTCGGCGAGTTTCGCCATCCGGGGGAAGATTTCGGTAAGCTGAATCTCCGGGTTGTTGGTCTTGATGACCTTGAAGGGGCCGCGGACTTCGCGGGCGGCTTCGGGCTTCGGATCCCAAGTATCGATCTGGCTGGGTGCGCCGAGATTGAAAATCATGATGCAGGAGCGCTCGTCCTTGGCCTTGTCCACGGCGCCCTGGGCGCGCAGGGCATTGAGCATCGGGAGGGACAGGCCCAAGGCCCCGAGAGTGCCGGCCTGGAGGAAGTCGCGACGCGAGATGCCGTCGCAGGTGGTGATGGAGCCGGGACCGGTGAATTTAAACATGGTGCGGAAGCGGGTGGTAAAGGGGGCGACGCAGTCACGCAAACTACGCCAGCCGGGGCCTGAGCGTTAGGGAAAAAGCCGGGGCGGGTGCTTACGCGTTTGCGTATCGGGTGGGTGGCGACAGGCACGGACGGTCATAGACCGCCACGACAGAGGCGTGCTAGAAGGGCGGTCTCCCATGAAGCTAGCTGTCCTCAATCCTCGCGGTCGCGATCCCGAGCAAGCCTTTTCCGACGGTGCCGGAACGCCCGACGAACAGGCGCATCCGCCGCTCAATTATCATGGGTTCGCGGCGTGCACGGGCGGGACCTTTTTCCGCAAAGAAGAGGCGATTCCGGCGGACCAGAAGCACGTGTTGCTGCTGTTGCGCCAGGACCTGAAGGCCAGCCGGCAGGCGATGGTGGAATTGCGGCGGGGTGGGAAAACGGTGGCGCTGGCGTGGAAGGAAGCGGGCGCGTTTCAGATCGCAACGCAATTGAGCAAGGCGGCGAATCTGAAGCTTTTCGAGGAGATTTGCCAACGGGCCGATGGGGCGATCGCCACGACGCCGGACCTCGTCCCGATTTTCACGGCCGCGGGGGTGCGCTATACGGAATTCATTCCCACACCGTATCCGGTGGAAGATCCACGCTGGGATTTCTCGATACCCGTCGAGGAGCGACGCGGGATATTCGTCGGGACCCGGGAGTTCATGACGCCCTCGCGGAATCACCTGGCGGCGTTGCTCACGGTGAAAAACCTGGCGGCGTCGATGTTTGAGACGGTGACCGTGTTTAACTGCGACGGGTGGCGCGGGCGGCGAATGATCGAGCGGCTGGGTTATGACCCGCGGCTGCTGCGCGTGATCGAAGGTCGGGTCTCCTACCCGCGCTACCAGCAGATCCTGGCGAAGCACAAGCTGGTGTGGCAGCTCGATGCGAGCGCCGTGCCGGGGCAGGTCGCCGGCGATGCCCTGCTGGCTCGGGTCCCTTGCGTGGGTGGAAACGGGACGACGGAACGCCTCGTTTTTTCGGATATTTGCGGCCACGGACGAAGCGCGGAACAACTGTTCGATCTGGCGGCCCGGCTGCTCGAGCATCCGCAC
Source organism: Chthoniobacterales bacterium (assembly GCA_038228205.1). Lineage (GTDB taxonomy): Bacteria > Verrucomicrobiota > Verrucomicrobiia > Chthoniobacterales > Chthoniobacteraceae > Chthoniobacter. Next base: position 14,389 of record JBBRPL010000063.1, on the reverse strand, counting down.
GACTGCACGGAAGTGATCGAGAGGGCCATGGGGCAAGCCCGGAATAACTTGTCCTTTGGCGCGGTTGCGAAACAGCTCGAGGAATTCTTCCGCCGGATCGCGCGATGATCCGGCGATCGCTGGCCGGGTCGCTCTACGTCCTGGCGTGCCTTTCGACGGTCCTGATCGTGATGGCGGTGGTGGTCCGGTGCACAGTCCAGGATCGCTGGCCGGGGTTGCTGCTGCTGTTCTTTGCCACGCCGTGGCCGGTGATTACAGCGGGGGCGGCGATCTGGGCGGTTTATTGGTTTCGGCGGGGGTGGGCGGGGGAGGCTGGCTCCGCTCCATCGACGGTCATAGACCGCCGCTCCAGTTGGCTGACGGGGGTGGGGCTCGGGGTGGTTTGCGTGGCGGCGTTGGCGGCGTGGCTCACGCATGACTGGCAGTGGCGGCGGGCGAAGGATGTGCGGGGCTCTCTTCGGCTGGCGCATTGGAACGTCGATCGTCCGATCATGCGGCAGGCCGGAGATTTTCGCTGGCTGGCGGCGCAGGATGCCGACCTGATCTCCATCGCGGAGCGGGAGCCCAGGAAGATCAACATGAAAGCGCGCTGGCAGGCCGCTTTCCCCGACTATCAACTGGTGACCGCGCGGGGCGAGACGCTGCTCATGGTGCGCGGGGAGGTGTTATCCGTGTCCAAGGATATGCGCCATGAAGGGTCCTTCGCCACGACCATCCGCACACGCATCCGCGGACACGAGGTGACGGTGTTGCAGGTGGATATCAATGGCACTCCGTGGGCCAGCCGGGCGGGCGCCCTCGACAGGGTCGCGGCGATCGTGCATGAGCATCGCGCCGAGAATTTGATCCTCGTGGGGGACTTCAATACGCCGCTGGATTCCGTTTTCATCGCGCCGTTACGAGCGGAAATGGTCAATGCATTTGAAACGGCGGGGAGCGGTTGCGCGGCGACCTGGCCGATGCCGCTGCCGGTCCTCAGCCTCGACCAGGTGTGGACGAGCCCGACGCTGCGCCCGGTGCGGTGCGAGCATTTTGGCTCGTGGCGGTCGGATCACCGGGCGGTCGTTGCGGAGATTGATTTTGTGAAGTAGAGCGGGCCAAGAGCATCTCGCGGGAGCGAACGTTTGCCCTGCTGCCTCGCGCCTGAAGAAAAGCAGAGATCGGCTCGCCCGAAAGACACCGACCACCTCGACCATCTCCTGGCAGATCCTTCGCAAGCTGCCAATGACGCATATTGTATGGGGCTGGCCATCAGGGCCAGGCCAGCCCGGAGGGATGCAATGCACCCGACGTCATCCTGAACAAACAATCCCGCGCAGCGACTATACGGTCTCAGGATGACGAAGGAGAAGTGGCGCCGCTGGCGTGGGCGCCGAGGAGCTGGTCTGGGGTGACGCCGTGCAGGGCGTAGAGGCGGAGGATGGTTTCCTCGATAAGATTGTTGGGACAGCTCGCGCCGGCGGTGAGACCGACGGTGAGCGGGCGTTCCGGAAGCCAGCCTGCGGTCGTCACTTCGCTTTTGGCGTGCTGATCGTAGTGGACGATGCGCTCCCGTGACTCCAGGCGGGTGGCGTTGCGGATGAAGTAGGTGGGCAGCGTGGCCTCGCCCATCTCGGCCAGGTGCGACGTGTTCGAACTGTTGTAGCCACCGATCACCAGCAAAAGCTGCATCGGAGAGGCCAGCATCTCGCGAAGCGCGTCCTGCCGCTCCTGCGTGGCGCCGCAAATGGTGTCGAAAAAGCGGAAGCTGTCGCGCGCGCGGTCGGCGCCGTCGCGGTCGCGGATGGCGGCTTCGACCCGGCGCTGCACTTCCTCAGTTTCGCCGCGCATCATCGTGGTTTGATTGGCGACGCCGACGCGGCGCAGGTGCAGGTCGGGATCGAATCCCTCGCTATAGGCGCCGCGAAACTTGTTGAGGAACGCATCCTTGTCGCCGCCGTGCCGGATGTACTCGCAGACGTAATCCGTATCCGCGAGGGTGAGGACCACGAGGTAATGGCCTTTGCCGCTCACGACCGCTCGCGAGGCGGTGGCTTTGGTTTCCTCGTGCGAGGCCTTGCCGTGGATGATGGACGTCACATCGTCGCTGGCGTTCTGCCGGACGCGCTTCCAGACGCTCATCACGTCGCCGCAGGTGGTGTCCACGATCTGGCAGCCTTTTTCTTTGATGCGCCCCAGGGTGGTGACATCGGTGCCGAAAGCCGGGACGATGACAACGTCATCAGCGACGAGATCGCGGACCTCGGCTTCCTTGTCCTTGCCGAGGAGGTTCTTGATGCCGAGCGCGGCGATCTGCTCATTGACCTCGGGATTGTGGATGATCTCTCCGAGGATGAAGAGGCGGCGGTTGGTGAAGACTTTCGCCGCCGCGTAGGCGAGATCGATGGCCCGCTCGACGCCGTAGCAGAATCCGAACTGCTTCGCCAGGCGCACGGTGAGGCCTTCGCAAGTGAGCGTGCCTCCCCCGGCGCGCAGCTTTTCCACGACCTCGCTGCGATAGTGATTCTCCACCTGCGCCTGCACCGCGGCCATGACATCCGGGGTGCGGAGGTTGACGCGGGCGGGTTTGGCGGCAGCAGAAGTATCGGACATGCGAGGGGACTCTAATCCCCGGTTGGGCGGAAAGCTACGGACGGTCGACCAGGATCGGGCCAGCCGGCGGCGCAAAGGCGCGGTCGGAGATCAGGATGGGTTTCGGTGGATCCGGATCCTTGTAATCCTGCGGACGCTTGAGGTCTTTGCCAATCGTCGCGTCCTCGGGTTGAGTCTGCGCGATGTTGACCGGGGTGCCGATTTTGGTGAGGGCCCAGAATTTCGGCGCGGCATTCTTGTGGAGACGCAGGCAGCCGTGCGAACGTGGGATGGGCCAGACGGCTCCCTCGTGGAAACCGTAGCCCGGCGAAAACTCGACCCAATAGGCCATGGGGAATCCGACGTAGCGACCGGTCGCGGCCTCCGCCTTGCAAGCGGCAATGGTGTCGCCACTGACGGAGAATCCATACGAGCCCGAGCGCTTATGCTCGATCTTGGCGTAAACGTGGAAGCTGCCCGTGGGTGTCGGCTTCTCGGGCAGACCGATGGCCACGGGGGTGACGAGAAGAGGGGTGTCGCCCTCAAGGACATAGACCGCGCGGTTCGAGAGCGAAACCTTGACGCGAACATTGTCGGGATTTTTCGGCTTGTAGGCGGTGACGGTGTACGGCGAGCGGGCGAGCGGAGAGTTGGCGCAACCGGTAAGGAAGGCAAACCCGGCAGCGGCACAGGCGAGGACGAGGAGGCGTTTCATGGAAGGCGGGTATGCAAAGGGGGCGGAGGGGTTTTGTCAAATGGGTTGATCGTGGAGAGTGGATGGTGGATAGCCCCGTGGAGTGGGCGGGGTGGTTACGGATGTGGAAGGGAGTTCGAGAACCGACGGGGTTTGTGTCCGAGCTTTCCGAGGCGGTGAGACGAAGCAGGGCTCCGCGAATCACAGTCAAAATGGTTCGATCTCAAGCGGAAGGCGCCGGACCAAGGAGAAGCAAATCGAGCCCGAAGGGCGTGAATTTCTGAAAACCGCGGTCAAACGTCACGAAGCGCATGCCACTCTCGATGGCGAACGCGGCAAGATACGCGTCCATCCAGCGCAACGGCGCTGGGACCGTCACGGTGGCAAGCTCGAACCAGCGATTTTCGAGCGCGAGCGGTTCCTCGTAACTTACGGCAACACGTCCGTCTCCACGCAGCACCTGAAGTGCGGCAAGGGCCTGCTCGTTCGTCAGCGTGTGTGGCCTCATGAAAGCTTCCGTGGTGATCAGTCGCAGAAACGAGTTTTGCGTCATGCGGCAAAGCTCAGCCGTATCACCATCAGCCAGCCCATCGAACCAAGCGAGGGCTACCAGGTGATGCTGGTGGCCCGAAACAACGAGCGCGAGAAGGACATTACTATCGCAGAGATGCCGCATGACGAGCCACGTCTTCCATTATTTCAAGCCGCGACGCTGCATCGTCCGGTATATTGAGAGTTCCCGGCAATCCACATTCAACGATGGGCAGATGCACTCGGCGACGCGATTCGCCTGGCGGCGCTGGGGCAGCTGCTACGACACGCCGTAACCCCTCTACGACAACATCATTCAATTCGCGACCAGCGCGCCTGACAATTACGGTCACATCGGCAAGCAGGTCGTCCGGAATGTCGAGCGTCGTCTTCATGCAAACCAGCTTTGCAGCTTTAGGGCCCGGCGTCAAAGACGACCGCCCGCGATTGAAGCGATTCGCTTCAATCGCGGGCCGTGCGGCGGCGGGTTGTTAGGAAGAGCGCAAGGTAAGCAACTAGGATCGGCATCTGCGTCCCTTCTGATCTGTGGGCCCCCGAACGAACGGCGGAGCTTCTCGAATTTGGAGGAAACGTTGGCGTAGTCCGGGTAGGGGCGGTCGGCGTCTTTCGGGCGGTAGCGGAAATGTTTGTAGGGCCAGAGCCAATCACCGGGGCGCGCATGGATGAAGGGTTCCATGGCGTCCCAACAGCACTGGGCGATCTGCTGGACACTGGCGCCTTCGGGCCAGGACACGGGCGGATGGGCGATGATCCGGCACGTGCCGTCGGGATGGGGCTGGTTCTCGACGGGAATGAGGAGGGTCCCGGCGCGTTGCGCGAGCAGGGCGTGCAGGAAGGTGACGCACATTTCCAGGCCGCCAGGGCCGAAGCCTTCGATGATCGTCACGGCCTGCGAAGGCGGCAGGTTGAGATCGAGCAGCATGCCGGTCGCGCCGCCGCGCTTGACAATCTTGAGGAGGCGCAGCATCGAGTTTTCCTGCGGAATGATCTTTTGACCGGAGCCTTCGCGCAGGCGGTGGAAGACATCGCTGAGCAGCGTGTTCTTGAAGCTCTCGGCCACCACCACGTTGCCAAAGCCCTCGAAACCGCAGGCGAGGCTGGCCCATTCCCAATTGCCTTGATGGACGCTCAGGAAGACGGAACCGCCGGAACTTTGCCGGTGCCGGTCGCGCAAGGCCTCGAACCCTTCCAGTTTCATCCACTGGCGATAGTTCTCCGGGGTGAGGTTGGGCGCCCAGAAAAGGTCGAGCATCGTGCGGACAAAGTTGCGGTAGGACGAGCGGACGAGCCAGCGCCGGCGGGCGGGCGGGAGGCGCTCGCCGAAGGCGCATTCGATATTCCCGCGCGCGACGGTCCGCCCGCGGCGGTCGAAGGCGTAAGCCAGATCGCCCAGGACCAACCCGAGCTTCACGGCATGCGCGCGCGAGAGCCGCGGAAAGAACCAGGCGAGCAGGTCGAGGCCGCGGCGCTCGAGGCGATAGCGAAAGGGTTTCCAGCGCACGATTCAGTTTCTGGTTTAAGGTTTCTAGTTTGAAAGCCTGGCCTCGCTTCGCTCGTTGCTGCTGGTACCTTGGCGCGTCCCTTTAGACCGGGAGCGAGAAGTGGTTTCTGCTGCGAGGGTTTGGTTTTTTGATTGGTGTGGGCGACTTCAAACTAGAAACTCGAAACCAGAAACCAGAAACTTCTTTAAAAGGTGGACCACGCATCCCTGCTCGAACTCACCCGCTCGATCCTCGCACAGCCAACGGCGCCCTTTCACGAAGACGCCGTTCGGGCCGAAATCCTCATGCAGCTCGCGCAGATTCCGAGCGTGCATGTGGAGCACGATGGTTTCGGCAATGTGGTCGCTCGTTACGACGGTTGCTCCGGCCATTCCGAATATGCGTTTGCCGCCCATATGGATCATCCCGGTTATGTGGGTGAGGAGTTTCTCGGCGGGGTGCCGGAAACGTATCGGGAAAAGAAGCCGCCAACGCGCGATTTTGGAGCGTTCGCGATGTGGGATTTGCCGGCGTGCGAAGTGCGCGAAGGGCGCATTCACTCCCGAGCCTGCGACGATCTGATCGGCTGCGTGGCCATCCTTGCGCTCTTCCAGGAACTGGATCGCACCAAGGCGGCGGCGACGGTCCACGGGCTCTTTACGCGGGCGGAGGAGGTCGGCTTCGTGGGCGCGATCCAGCTCGCGAAGAGTGGACGCGTGCCAAAGGACGTGACGATCATTTCGCTGGAATGCAGCTCGGAGCGCAGCCCCGGGGCGGGTAAAATGGGGGACGGGCCGATCATCCGGGTGGGCGACAAGACGAGCATTTTCGACGATGCGGTGACCGCCGCCCTCGTGAAGGCGGCGACGGATGCGAAGCTGGCGCATCAGCGCTGTCTGATGAGCGGCGGCACGTGCGAGGCGACGGCTTATCAGCTCTACGGTTATCGCACGGGCGCGCTGTGCGTGGCGCTGGGGAATTACCACAACTGTGGCCCGGACCTGACGATCGCCCCGGAATTCGTCGCCGTCGAAGATGTCGCCGGGATGGTCGCGCTGATGTTCGCCGCCGTCAGCCACGAAAGTCCCGCGGACCCGCACGCGGCGCTGCGTGAGAAACTGGAAAAGGGGATGGAGAAGTATCGCGAGTATTTCCAGGCGAGCTGAATCTACAGGGACCCGTGGCTCGATGGGCCGGCACCCTCGATTTTGTGAAAATTGACGAAAGGAATGGAGTGTTGCCGGCGTTACTACGGAGTGATCATCACTCCCGTACCCGACTCCACGCCTCGCAACTACTGGCGGCGCCTGCGCAAAATCAGCCTCACACTGCTGACGATCCTCTTCCTCGTCTTTAACGCCATCGCCTTCCTGCACGCCTGGGCGATCACCCACTACGCACCGGTCGACGCCAGGACGACCCGAGTCCGTGAAATCCAGACGGGGGCCGACAAGGCGCGGTTGATTCTCCTCGGCCCGACGATCCGGCGGATGGCAAACACGATGACGCCGGCAACGTTCCAGATGCCCTACCGGACGGTGACTTTTCCCGGGTCCACCGGGGCGCGACTGGAGGCCTGGTGCGTGCCGGGCCAGCCAGGATGCCCGACCGTGCTGATGTTTCCCGGCTACGGGGGAAGCAAAGATACGCTGCTCCATGCGGCGGTGGAGTTCCACGCGGCGGGGTGTGAAACGTGGCTGGTGGATTTCGCGGGCGTGGGCGGCTCGGGAGGAAGCACCACGACGATCGGCTGGCGCGAGGCGGAGGATGTGGCGGCCGCAGTTCGGGTAACGCAAGGCCAGCGCAGCGGGCCGCTGGTGCTCTACGGCACGTCGATGGGGGCGAGCGCGATCCTGTGCGCCGAGCATCGCGGGTTTGTGAAGCCCGATGCGATCATCGCGGAATGCCCGTTTGACCGGCTCACCACGCCGATCGGCAATCGCCTGCAGCTCTTGGGCGTCCCGAAATTTCCGCTCGCCCAAGGAATCGCTTTTTGGGTGGGAGTGCAGAATGGCTTCAATGGGCTGGCGCACAACCCCGTGGATTATGCGCGCGACGTCCGGTGCCCGGTGCTGCTGCTCCAGGGGGAGAACGACCAATTCGTCGGACAGCGCGCGGTGCGTTCGATCGCGGCGGCGTTTGGGGAACGAGCGACGGTGAAGATCCTGCCGAATTGCGGGCATGCGAATCTGGCGCGCGACGGGGAACCGGTGTGGCGGTCGGAGGTGCGAGAGTTTCTGGCGGAGAAGGTGCCGGGGAAGTTTACGGCGAGGCGGTGAGGGGCAGGCCTATGTCCCATACGACCTATGGGACCTATTCCCCCGCCGATTTGACAAAATCATCGCTTCTGCTAAAAATACCCCAGTTCTTTGCCAGCTTAATGTTTCGGCCGGTGGCCGAAACAACGGGGGATCCATCTTACGGCCGCGCGTGAAAAACTTGTCGCGCGGCTTCGGGGCGAACGGCGTTTGCGACGCCGGGGGCACTTGGTAGCCCAAGCCCGACAGCTAACTCCGTCAGCATTGCAACCAAGAGGCCGCCCGTGCGGCGCCGCTTTCCTTTCCGGGAAGGCCGGTGCGGCGCGGAATGCTCTCGAGAACCTATCGTGCCGCAGCCGGACGCACTGGCCACGGCGCAATTCAGATAGAAAGTAAAAAACCATATGGACGGCATTCCCTTGCTGTTCTCCGTCATCGTTGCAGCCGCCAAGGTCTTCCTCTGCGTCCTGCTTCTCCTGGCCGTCGTCGGGGTGCGCTATATCCCGCATCGCCGCGTCGGCATCCTCGAAAAACTGTGGTCCGAGCGCGGCTCGCTCGGACAAGGCAACATCATCGCCCTCGGCGGTGAAGCGGGCTTTCAGGCGCGCGTCCTGCGCGGTGGCCTCTACATTGGCTACCCGTTCTGGATGTACCGCGTGCACACCGTGCCGCTCGTGACGATCGCCGAAGGGCGCATCGGCTACGTGTATGCCCGCGACGGCCAACCCCTCACGCCTGCGCAGACGCTGGGCGCCGTGGTGGATTGCAATGGGTTTCAAGACCCGGCGGCATTCCTCCTCAATGGCGGCCAGCGCGGCCGCCAACGGGCCATCCTGCGCGAAGGCGTTTACGCGATAAACACCGCGCTCTTCGTCGTCATCACGGAAACTGGCGTGCATGCCGGTCCGGTGAGCCGCACTGAGCGGGAGCAATCGGCCTCGTGGCAGCAGGAGCTCTCGGATGCGCGTGGCTTCTCGCCCGTCCTGATCGGCTCGGCCTTCTACATGCAACGGAGCGGCGACGCAGCCTTGCAGACCGACGCGAGCAAACTGACCCCTCACGACCTCATCGGGATCGTGACCATCCACGACGGGCCGACGCTGGAATCCGGCGAATTCATCGCGCCGCAAGTGGGCTCCGCAAGCACGGGCTCGCACAACTACTTCCAGGACGCGGACGCGTTCCTCACGCTGGGAGGCCGCCGCGGCAAACAACTGCAAGTGCTGACCGACGGCACGTACTTCATCAACCGCTGGTTTGCCACCGTCGAACTCCAGCCGAAGACACTGATCCCCATTGGCTATGTGGGCGTCGTGATCAGCTACTATGGCGCGAGCGGTGAAGATGTGAGCGGCACGCAATTCCGCTACGGCGAACAAGTCGAAGCCGGCCAGCGCGGCGTGTGGCGCGAAGCTCTCGCGCCCGGCAAATACGCGCTCAACCCGTATGCGCTGAAAGTCGAGCACGTGCCGACGGTGAACTTCGTCCTCCGCTGGATCAGCGGCCAGGTCGAGGCGCATCGCTACGACGAGCACCTCACGAGCATCCCGCTCATTACGGCCGACGGTTACGAGCCCCTGCTCCCGCTGTCGCTCGTGCTGCACATCGACTATGAAAAGGCGCCGCGTGTGGTGCAGCGCTTTGGCGACGTGCGCCGGCTCATCACGCAGACGCTCGACCCGATCCTGACCGCCTACTTCCGCGACGTGGCCCAGAGCAGCAACATGCTCGACCTGCTCACGCATCGTGAGGAAATCCAACGCCACGCGACCGAGGAACTCGGCCGCCGGTTCCAGGAGTTTGACATCAACTGTGTCGCCGTCCTCATCGGCCGGCCCGAATCGGCGATGATCAAGCCCGGCCAGGAAGATCCGATCGACCGGTTGTTCGATCAATTGCGCCAGCGCCGTCTCGCCGAGGAGCAAAAGGAAACCTTCGCGAAGCAGCAGGAAGCGGCTGCCCAGCAGAAGCAGCTCAACCAGGCGCGCGCCGAGGCCGACCGCCAGACGCACCTGACGGAGACGCGCATCGAGATCGAAATCGCGGGCAACCGCGGCGCGGCGCAACTCGCCGAAGCCGAACGCCTCGCGAAACGCGAGATCGCGCTCGCGGAGGGCCATGCCCGCGCCGTCGAACTGGAGGGCCAGGGCGAAGCCGCGAAGATCGCGCAAGTGGGCCAGGCCGAAGCCGACGTCAGCCGGCAGAAGGTGGCCGCCTTCACCGACCCGCGCCTCTACGCGCTCAACCTCGTGGCCCAGCAGCTCGCGCACAGCAGCCAGCCGCTCGTGCCGGAACGCGTCGTCCTGATGGGCGGCAGCGATGGGAAAAACGCGGTCGAAACCGGGCTCTTCCAGTCGATCTTGCAAGTGATGACCGCATGGAAGGAAATTGACGCGGAACCCGAGCCGTCGCGGCCGGGGCCGGAGCCGTTGCCGACGAAGCTGGCGGCTTGATGCAGGGGTAGTGTGCGCCGCGATGTCCGATCCATCGCGGCGCATTTTTTTGGAGGAGTGGATGGTGGATGGCCCCGCGGTGGGGCCGCATGGGTCGTATAGGTCCCATGGGACCTATCGGCTACCCGACAAATCGTGAGCGTCCGGCCCACTCCACGGGGCTATCCACCATCCACTTTCCACTATCAACCAACGACAGACGCTTCCGCGCGGAGGATCGCCACCGCTTGCTGGACCAGCATCTCCATGCTGAAGGGCTTGCGGAGGACGGGGCGCTGGGTGGCTTCGAGCGCAATCGTCAACTCGCGGCTGCCGGGGTCGCCGGTGATGAAAAAGAAGCGTTCGCGAAGATGCGGCCAGCGCTCCATGACGGTGGCAAAGAATTCGAGGCCGTTCCGCCCCGGCAGCCGAACATCGGAGATGACGAGGTCGCAGGGCGTTCCCGCCAGCTTTTCCAGGCCTTCCTCGGCGGTGGCGGCGCGCAACACCTGGCAGCCCAGGCCGCTGCGCAGCGCTTCCTGGACGAGGCTGGTGATGAACTCCTCGTCGTCCACGATCAGGACTACCGGGTTGCCCGGCAGGTACTGCGTCGCGGCCTTCGCCGGGCGGTCACCGCAGGCCACCAGTTGCGCGTGATTACCCGAAATCGGCAGGCACAGCGCGAAGACCGTGCCATCCGGGCCACTGCTCTCGACTTCGATGGTGCCGCCGTGCTGCTGCACGATGCTGAAGCAGACGCTCAGGCCCAGTCCCGTGCCCTGCTGCACGTTCTTGGTCGTGAAGAACGGGTCGAAGATCCGCGCGAGATGTTCCGGCGGAATGCCGTGTCCGGAATCGCGAATGCGCAGGCACGCGCAGCCTCCCTCCACCGTGAGCGCCAGCCGGAGCAGGGCCCGCGGGCTCTGGCGCATGGCGTCGAGCGCGTTCAAGCAAAGGTTCACGATGACCTGCTTGAGCTGCGCCGGATCCGCTTGCAGGAGCAACGGGCCCGGCGCGTCCTCCACGATGGGCTGGCAACCGGCCTCGCGCAGGCGGAAACGCAAAATGCCGATCGCTTCCTGCACGACCGCTCCCAGCTCGCACTGCCGCGGCTCCAGGGCGGGCGGACGCGAAAGCTGGAGCAACTGCGCCACCAACTCCGAAGCCTCGACGGTGCTCTGCTGGATGATCTCGGCAAACGCCCGGAGTTCCGGATTCGCCGCGACCCGCAGGTGCATGAGCTCCGCATAGCCGAGGACGGGGAGCAGCTTGTTGTTCAACTCATGAGCGATGCCACCGGCCAGGGAGTCCAGCATCGCGGATTTTTCCTTCTGCTGCAACCGCTGCTCGAGCCGGCGCTGCGCGGTGATATCCTGCATCGCGAGCGAGATCTGACCCGTCTCCGGGATCCAATGGAAATCACAACGCGTCAACCGCCGCTCGCTGGTCACGGGCTCGATGCGCAACTCCATGGTCCGTGGGGCGCCTCCTTCCAGGCTCGTCTCAAAGCCCCGGAGCAACGCGGCGAGGGCATGGCGCTGCTTCGGCGTCACGCAGGCTTCCAGCGAGGGCGTCTCCGCGCCCGGCGGCAGGCCGAGGATTTCGGAGAATCGCCGGTTGCAGGCCTCGATGCCGCCCTTCGGATTGAGGAGGGCGAAGCCCAGCGGGCTGTTTTCGAAGAGGATTCCAAACCGCCCCTCGCTCTGCCGCAGCCGCTGCTGACTGCTGAAAAGCTGGAGGTCGCGGTTTTGCAAGGCGTGCCGCTGCTCCTCGGCGCGGCGGGTCTGGGCGACGATGATTTCATTCTGGAGGCGAACGAGGACGGGCATGGGCACGATCCCGAGCAACACCCCATCGGCCGCGACGACCGGCAGATCCTCGTGAAACTGCGCTCCCGCGCGACCGAGGGCCCGCTCGAGGACGGCCAGCAACGCTTCGCCCGGTGCGACGGCCATCGGCTCCAGCATGACGTGCCCTTCAATCGCCTGTTTGGCGTAGAGGGCATAACCAAAACGGCCGCTGAGTTTCAGCCCGATTTGCGCCTTGGAGATCAGGCCGATGTAGCGACGGCCCTGCACCACGCCGAAATATTCGTCGGCCTGGGTCCGCAGGCAGTCATGCACCTCGCCCACGCTCAACGACGCCTCGAACGACTTTCGCGGCGAGATCAAGTCGCGCAGGACGTCGGAGGTCAGCGTGGTTTCCGGGGTGGGTTGAAAAGGCATGAACGCAGTTTCTATGAACATGCGATGTGCCAGTTTGCTCCGGAGGCCGGGAAATATTGTGACAATTGCGTGGCGGGCGACAGCCGTTGCTCACAGCGACCCATGGGATGCCGGATGCCCGGAACCTCGCGATATTTCGTGCACGCGCCCGGCGTTCCCATTTATATTTTCCGCATGACGCCCCTTCCCTCCTCCGTCTCCCGCCGTCGCTTCCTCCAGCGCACCGCCCTGGCGGGCACCGCCAGTGTGCTGGGGCTGCGCGCGCTGGGTGAGGACACCATCACGCTCCCGTTCGCCAACGGCGAACGGCGACTCGCGCGGTATCCGGGCAAGCGGCCGCTGATCTTGCAGACGAGCCGTCCCCCGCAACTGGAGACGCCTTTTTCCGTCTTCAACGAAAGCGTGATCACGCCGAATGACGCCTTCTTCGTGCGCTATCATCTCGCCGGCATCCCGACGTCGATCGACCCGGACGCGTTTCGCGTGGCCGTGAAGGGCCATGTCAATACGCCGCTCACGCTCAGTCTCGCGGAGTTGCGGAAGCTGGAGAACGTCGAACTGGTGGCGGTGAATCAATGTTCGGGCAATAGCCGCGGCTTCTCGAAACCGCGCGTGGGCGGCGGCCAGCTTGGGAACGGGGCGATGGGCAATGCCAAATGGCGCGGCGTGCGGCTCAAGGACGTGCTGGAGAAAGCCGGCGTGCAGGCGGGCGCGAAGCAGGTGGTTTTCAATGGCCTCGATGTGCCGACCATCGAAAAGACGCCCGACTTCATCAAGGCGCTCGATCTCGACCACGCGCTGGACGGGGAGGTGATGCTGGCCTTCGAGATGAATGGCGAGCCGCTCCCGATGCTCAATGGCTTCCCGCTCCGCCTCGTGGTGCCCGGCTGCTACGGCACCTACTGGGTGAAGCATCTCAACGAGATCACCGTGATCCCCGACACGCTGGAGAATTTCTGGATGGCTACCGCCTATCGCATCCCGTGCACGCCCAATGGGGCAATCGCGCCGGGGACAGCTCCCGCCAAGACCGAGCCGATCCAGCGTTTCAATATCCGCTCCTTCGTCACCAATCTCACCGACGGCGTCAAGGTCACGGCGGGCCAGGCGGTGATGGTGAAAGGGATCGCCTTCGACGGCGGGGCGGGCATTCGCGAGGTGCTCCTGAGCACGGACGGTGGCAAGTCCTGGCAGACGACCAGCCTCGGCGATGACCTGGGCCGCTATTCGTTCCGACCGTGGACGCACTCCGTGACCGTGGCCCAACCCGGACCGCTCGAACTGAAATGCCGGGCCGTCGGCCGCACGGGCGAAAGCCAGCCGCTGGAGGCTCTCTGGAATCCGAGCGGGTACATGCGCAACGTCGTCGAAACTGTGACCGTCCATGTTTCCTAAATCTTTCCAATCGATGAAAACTACGCTCGTTCTTTCCTGGTTCGTTCTCGCGGCTGCCGCCGCGCTCGCGGGTGAGGTCACCATCACCCTCCCCGTGGAGACGGCGGTCATCAAGCCCGGCAAGGGGGCGGAACTGGCCCAGGCCAATTGCCTGATTTGCCACTCCGCGGATTACATCTCGTCGCAACCGCCGATGCCGCGCAAATTCTGGGACGCAGAGGTGAAGAAGATGATCGAGAAATATGCGGCGCCCACCCCGCCCGAGATCGCGGCGGCGCTCGCGGAATTTCTCACGGCGACGTATGGGGTGCCGGATGCGCCGAAACCCTAGAGAAAGCATAGTTTGGGTTCCCGAGGACAGCGGCCCGGCTCCGACACCCGCAAAGTCACGATCGCGCGGGCCATCTGGGAGCAAACGACGGTCGGGCAGGATTGGTTGGCGCGGGCTTTGGCCATGGGCCGCGCAGCGAACGTGAGCCAGCAGATTCGACGGCAAAAGGGACAGCCCCAACCGCCCGGCGTGCCACCGGCTCTGCTACGATGGGCGCACTCTGTCAAGATATGATGCCTGCCCCCTTTTTCCCCTGTTAATACAAAACGTTGGCGGCACAAATTACATGGTATATGACCCCGCGCTTGGAAAGACTTGGGAGAGCCTTGACATCAATAGATTTACTGTGAGACCCACCCACAATATTTGGCTTAGGGAAACGCTGATTTAATCGACCCAACGGAGAGTTAACGATTGATGCGACGGGTCGGTTTTGTTAGTTTGAGGGAT
>JBBRPL010000062.1:0-46626 GCA_038228205.1 Chthoniobacterales bacterium | reverse complement strand
CGTGCGCGTGTGGGAGGCCGCCTCGGGCCGCGAACTGCTCCTCTGCCGCGGTCATGAGAAAGCGGTGTATTCCGTCGCCTGGTCGCCGGATGGCCGCTGGCTGATCTCCAGCGATTACGGCGGTTTTATCCGCGTGTGGGACGTGCGCGGGCTGGCGGCTTTGCCGGATGGGCCGGGAAAAGGTCGCAAGTCAACGAGAGGCGGGCACCCCTCGGCAGTGGCCGCATCCCCGATCGAAGCGCTCTGTGTCGCCGTATTCCTCGGGACGGGCTCCGGATTGGTCGCCGTCCGGGCCGACGGTCGAGCGCGGCTTATCGGGAGCGACGGCCATCCCTATCCCAACGACATGGAACATTCCGTGCACGGGGCGGGGCTTTGCCGCTTCACCGCCGGGGAGATCGCGCAATACAGGCCTCAACTGCTGCTTGGCGAGGACGAGCGTATTCTTCCGGAGTAGGGTCTCGCTCCGGAGGTGTTTTGGAGCGGACGGTCTCTGATTTCATTACGGCGCGTACTGCCACACGATGGAGGAAAGGCAGAGATCGGCTCGCTCGAAAGGCACCGGCTACCTTCAGCACCTCGACCGCCTCCTCGGAGGTTCTTTCGCTTCGCTGCCAACGATGTGTTTTATGAAGTGCTGAAAATCAGAGTGCGCGGGTGGATCGGCTTTTGACGATCGCCTCCGCGATCGCCCTATCGGGCTCGCTCCACGAGTCCTGTCGCTCCGCTCCAGTCCGAAGACGATGGCAAAAGATGGGCGGCGGAGCCGCGATTCTTTTTCCCATCGCGTTGCGGAGAACGCGATCCACCTGCGCGCTTTCTGAACGCGGGACCCAATCTGACGCCACGCTGCTCCAATTCATCTTCGCACTGATGATGACGGCCGTTTTTGAGGGGAAAGTGGATCCGCTTTGGGCGATAGATTTCGACGGCGGAAGGATCGCGCGTAGATTGCAGGCCGCTACTTTCCCGTCTTTCCCCAATGTCCGCTCCCGAAAAACCTGACTTCAAGGTGAAGCTGCGCGATGTGCCGCACAAGCCGGGCGTGTACCTGATGCGCGATCGGTTCAACCGGGTGATCTATGTCGGGAAGGCGCGGAATCTGCGCAAGCGGGTGAGCCAGTATTTCACGCCGAGCCGCACGATGCGCGCGGACATCAAGACCCGCGCGCTGCTCGATGCGATTTGGGATTTCGAATGGCACACGGCGGGGAGCGAGCCGGAGGCGCTGCTCCTGGAGGGGCGGCTGATCAAGGAATACCGGCCGCGCTACAACATCAGCTTCCGCGACGACAAGCGCTTCCTGATGGTGAAGGCGGACATGGCGGACGAATGGCCGCGCTTCCGGCTGTCGCGATTCAAGAAGGACGACAACGCGCGCTACTTCGGGCCGTATGCCCATGCGGGGGCTCTGCGGCAGACGCTGACTTTCATGCGGAAGAAATTTGGCGTCCTGACGTTTGGCCGCGGCACGCCGAGCGAGCGGGAGTTGAAATCCTCGACCTACCAGGTGCCGATGAAGCTGGGGGACATCACGGTGGAGCAGTACCGCCAGCGGGTGGAGCTGGCTTGTGAGTTTCTCGCGGGACAGTCGAAGGAACTTCTGCAATCGCTGGAGGATGAGATGAAAAAGGCGGCGGCGGCGCTCGACTTCGAGCGGGCGGCGGAGATGCGCAACATGCTGGACGATCTGCGGAAGACGACGAAACCGATGGCCCGCTACACGCGCGAGCAGCGGCATCGGCTCGGGACGACGCGGAGCAGCGATCCCGGCGGCGACGTGGCCGCGCTGGCCGACGCGCTCGGGCTCGGGGTGGCGCCGCGCCGCATGGAGTGCTTCGACATTTCGAACATCAGCACGACGCACATCGTGGCCAGCATGGTGTGCTTTCTGGATGGGCGTCCGGCCAATGCGGAGTATCGGCGATACCGCATCAAGACGGTGGCGGGGCAGGATGATTTTGCGAGCATGGCGGAGGTGGTGCGGCGGCGCTATTCGCGCGTGCTCCTGGAGGGTCGCGAGCAACATTCCGACGCGGCGGAGTTTTCGCAGGAAGCACCGGCGGACGCGCTG
The DNA here is from genome assembly GCA_038228205.1 of Chthoniobacterales bacterium. Lineage (GTDB taxonomy): Bacteria > Verrucomicrobiota > Verrucomicrobiia > Chthoniobacterales > Chthoniobacteraceae > Chthoniobacter. The sequence continues at coordinate 44,552 of JBBRPL010000062.1, read as the reverse complement.
GCGCGGCTGGCGGCGACTCCCGGGCATCCCTCATCCGCCCCGGCGGTGCGGCTGCCGGACCTGGTGATCGTGGATGGCGGCAAGGGGCAACTGGGCGCGGCCTGCCGCGAGCTTCAGCGGCTCGGCTTGCACGAGCTGCCGATCATCGGGCTGGCCAAGGAATTCGAGGAGATCTATCGGCCGGGCCGGCCAGAGCCGCTCCGGTTGCCGCACGACAGCAGCGCGCTGATGCTCTTGCAGCGCATCCGCGACGAGGCGCATCGGTTTGCCAACGGGTACCATCAACTGCTGATGAAGCGGCGGATCGCGGAGAGTATTCTCGACGATTGCCCAGGGGTGTCGCAGCACCGGAAGCAGATCCTGCTTCAGCATTTCGGGAGTGTGACCCGGCTGCGGCGGGCGACGGTGGATGAGATTGCGGCGACCGAAGGGATCGGGCGGAAGCTCGCGGAGCAGGTGGCGCAATTTCTCGCGGAGCGAGGGGGTGAAGAAAGGATGAAGGATGAACCGAGCGGAGCGAGATAGCCGGCCGCAGGCAGCCCGAAGGGCGGGAGCGGAGGCGACCGGCAACGATGAAGAAATTGGGCAAGGAAGCTGGGGAGCGACTTACCCTAAATCCGGAAATGGGAACCACGGATTTCACGGATAGCACGGATAAGGAGACACGAACGAGGATACTCACATTCTCCCACCCGGTGAGTGGCTTCGTGCGTCCGGACGCCCGTATGCCTTTGCATCCGCGCCATCCGTGAAATCCGTGGTTATTTCCATCTCCGTTTTTAGGCTCACTTCGACTCTCAGCCCTGGCGGGTTGGCGGGGCCCTATGATTTCTCGAGCTTCAGCCAGCGGGCGAGGTGGACGCAGAGTTTTCCTTTGTCGGCCACGTGCTCGGGCTTTTGGTGGGGTTCGAGGAAACCGAAGCCGGCGCCATAGGCTTCGCCATTCATGACGCAGGCGTCGCTGCGGCTCTCGTGGAGCTGGCGGATGGCCGCGGCCAGAACGTCCGCGCGGCTGCCGACCAACTCGTATTTCCAACCGACGATGCGGCTGACCGGGAAAAGATCGCGCAGCTCGTGAATGAGCTTGGCGGCGGGATCGAGGGTGAGCGTCAACTCCCCGGACCGGCTCGGAATCTTGGTGGCGGCCACTTCCGCGCCGCTGCTGGCGTGGACACTTTTGACGCGGTAATCGCACAGGGCGGCCGCGTGAAAGACGGCGTCGATTTTCTCGCGCTGCTCCACGCGGTCGAGTTCGGACCGCAGGTGATCATTGGTCGCAAACGGGATGACCCGCGCGCCGACCACTTTGGCCTGGCTCGTCGCGCCCACCCCGCGAAAGCAGACCACTTCGCAGCCGGCCTTGGCCAAATGGTTGGCGAGCATGATGCCCAGTTCGCCGGTGGAAAAATTGGTGATCCGTCGCACCTCGTCGATCGGTTCGTAGCTGGGGCCACACGTGACGACGACTCTCATAGTTTCATTCTCCTCATACTGGTTCCGTTCGCGTCTAGGCTTGCTCCGAGCGGCTATGCCCGCAAGCTTTTCCTTATGGACAGAACGACCGCCATTATCGAAATCCGCACAGCCTGCCAGCAAATCGCCAGCGGGGTGACAAGCATTCATCCCCTGTTGCCGGCGCTGGCCGATGAGCCGACGAAAGCGGAAATCATCAAGGCGCTCTTCGAACTGACCAAGCAGGTGGAGGTCGTGAAGAAGCAGGTGATGCGGCTGGAGAAGCGGGACGACAGCGCGCTGCTGTAGAAACAGGCACTATTTGATGGCCGCTTCGGCCCACGGCTCGAAGACCGGGTGCTCCGTCAACGGGGTGCGCCAGCCGAGGAGGTAGCGCAGGGAGGATTTCAAGAGCCGGGAGCGGGCCAGGGCAAAGGAGCCGTCTTTCCGGTGGGGCAGAAATTGTATGCCGGTGCCGAACGGTTCGTCGTCCTCGACGACGCAAACGATTCCGCCCGGCGCCGTCCCGGAGAACTTGGGGCGCACGACGATGTCGGTTCCTTCGACCGCGACCTCCGCAGAGAGTTTCGGAAGGCTGGCGGTGAAATCCTTTTCCGCCGTGGCGATCTCGACACATGCGATCTCATAGGCGGCGGTGACGCGCTCGAAGCTAAGTCCCGCGGCCTGCATGGCATCGCGCCAGAGCGCGGCGCCCTCGAGGCCGAGGGGCGCTTGCGGCCGGGCGACAGCGCGCAAGAATCGCGCAGGTGCGTCGCGGCCCTGGGTGGCGATCAAGGCGCGGGCCAGTTCCGCGCCGAGCGGGTAGACGAGATTGGGGTCGCGCTGGTGGCTGAGAGCTACGTCATCGACGAGCAAGGTGAAGGGCACCTTTCCCCTGGCCCACGCGCCGGCGACCACCCGCCGGTGCTGAGCCCACTGCTCGGGCGTGTCGAAGAGCGTCTTCTCGACGTAGGTGGCCAGGCCCTCATGGAGGCAACGGAGCGACGCGAAATGCGCGGAGATCCGCCCTGCGCCGAACTGTTCGATAAATGCGTGGGTCGTCTCGTGGCCGAGGATGCGGCGCTGCTCGGCGAGGTCCTGGTCAGGTTCCAGCGGCATCCGGATCTTGGTCCAATTGGTCTGCCCGGCGGCATGCGAGATGACGGGGCTGGCCAGGTCCACCACGAAACGCGTGGGCGGCGGAGGCGCGCCAAGGAAGGCCGCCACCTGATCGTGAACATCATCCGCCGCATCAAAGAGCGCCAGGGCGTCCTTTCGTTGCACGGAGCGAAGCAGGAATTCGTAATGTTCCGTCTCATGCCGCGCGAACGATTCCTCCCCGACGGGAGTCGTCGCCAGCTTCTCACTGGGGTCGTGCATGTCTTGTGTGAGATAGATCAAGGCGCGGAGCCAGACGAGCGGCGCGATGAACTTCAGCCCTGTGCCGAGGCCGCTCAGGACGCGATGGCGCCCGAGGCTGTCCGCCAGGCGCTGCGCATCGTCGCCGAGGTGGCGAAAGCCGAGCCACGCGATGACGAGGAGCATGGCAGCCGCGCCAAGATGCGCGCCGATCTGCGGCCACGGCACTCTGGCCACTCCGCCCACCAGATCGGGCGCCAACAGGGCATAGGGATCGACATAGGCGAGCCAGTTCAGGCCCAGTTGCCGCAACCAGAGGTAGGTCCAGAAGAGCAGGCCCGCGACCAGGGCAAACCAGCCCCGGACATATGAGACGACCATCGACATGGCGAGGAGATAGGCAGCCGCGACCATCTGCAAACCCGCGACCAGCAAAGCAAAACGCCACGGGAGCGGCCCATCGAGCGAGGTCCGCGAGATCTGGCCGAACCCCACGTCGGAGAGAAATCCGAGCACGGGCAGCGAGGCAATGACCAGCAGGGCCGCGGCGGTCTTGGCCGCAAAGACCCGTGCGCGCGAGAGCGGCAGGCCATCGAGAAATCGCAACGTGCCCTGCTCACTCTCGTGAATGAGCAAGCCGGCGCCGATCATGAGGCTAAATAGCATCAGTATGGCGAACAACAAATCGCGCGACTTCGCGCTCCAGAGCTCCGGCTTGAGCGGCTGGGCATCGGGCAACTCGGTGGCCACGAGGTAAACGCTCAGCAAGGAGAACAGCCCGCAGATGCACCAGAGCATCGGGCGCAACGCCCGCAGCTCCTTCGCCAGCAACGTCCAGTTCATGGGGGAGGGATCGCGGGCCCGGCCAGGGCGGCGCGCCACTCGCGCACGAGATCCGTCTCCGTCCACCCAGTCGCGGCGCGCAATCTGGCAGGCTCGGAGCGGAGGACATCGCGGAACCAGCCACGGAAATCCGCGTGCCGAGCGGGGGCCAGCATCGAGGAGAGAAAACGGCGATTGCTCTCGGAACCGCGCCGCTCGGCCAGCACCGCGAGGCCGGTGCCCGCGAGCTGCCGCGACCGATCTTCGCCGAGCTTCTTCCGCACGGAATACCAGGCGCGAAGGCGCGGAGCGGAAAAATCGGCGGGCATGGCGGCCAGCGCGGCCTCACGCACGGTGGCATCGAGCGCGTCCGCGCTTCCGTGCCGGGATTGCGGCCACCACCAGACAAAGCCATCGAGAACCCACGCGTTGCGCTCCCGACCAGCGAGACCCGCGCTTTGTGCGAGCAGTGCCTGCCGCAACAGCCACGCGTGCAACGCAGGCTCCTTGAATCCCTCCGCCATTACGTTCGCCCGGACGAGGACGCCCTGCGTGAGTTTCAGGTCGCCGTTCACGAAATCTCCCGCGTCGAGATCGCGGCGATGGACGATGAAAATCGCGGGGAACGTCCGGCAGCCGAGATACTCCGCGAGCGCGCCGAGCTCGTCCGCGGTGCGGGCGGCGACGGCCTGAAGCGCGGCCGTTTCCGCGCGGCTCGGAGCGTCCACGGCAGCCGACGCCGTGACGCGCACCACACCGCGTTGCGCTTCCACTGAGCCCGGCAGGCGCACTGGCGCGGCGGCCTGGTGGCGTTCGCTCACGTAAGTGCCGACCATCGTGCCGGCGAAGACGATCAGGGTCATGAAGACTTTCTCCCGGCCGGACATTTTCTCCGCGAGCAGGGCTGCGACCGTGGCATCGCGCACGAGACCGAGCACAAAGCCCAGCGCGGCCAGTCCCGCACCGAGAGCCGCAGTCAGCACGAGCGCCTGAACGGGCATGACGAGGCGTTCGTACGGGAAGCGCGCGTCCACGAGTGCGAACGGGCCGAACGCCGAGAGTTCGAGGCCGGACTGGGTGGCGAAGATCATCCCGAAGACCACAGCGACCGCGAACATGACGCGGTAGCGGCCAAGGAAGGCGTGGGCAAAACACAGGGTGTAAAGGAACCAAACCCAACCGAACGACTTCAACGCCAGCAGCAGGACAAAGCGGGGTGTCATCGCTTCGCTCTGCCGGGCCCGCCACCACGCGAAACCAAGCGCGAGGCCGACGGCGGCCAGCATCGAGAGCATGCCGAGGACAAATTTCACGGCGAGCATGCGCCAGCGAGGAAGAGGCAGGCCTTCGAGAAAGAGCTGGGTCTTTTGCCGGAATTCCGTGGCGATCAAAACCTGGCCGAGCACCACGCAAGCGAGGGGCACGAAGGTGTAATGCAACAACTGCACCGCCATGAAGCCGCCGCCTCCCACGCGCCGAAGAGGGCCGTGACCGGTGATGAGGACCAACCCTCCGAGCAACAGGACGCAGAGGAAGGCCAGCGTGAATCCATGCTGGCGCAACTCCTTTTCCAAAAGGCCGCGCATCATAGGGCGACGACGCGTGTGCCCACGCAAGCAATGAAGGCGTCTTCCAGGGAGAGCGGTTCGATGGCCAAACCGGGCGGCGGCGCGAAGTCGCGCCAGGCGGAAGCGGGAGCGCGCAGGACAAAGGTGCGCTGGCCATCGAGCGACTCTTCGCGCCACGTTTCAAAATCCGCCGGCCACGCGAAGTCCAGGCCCGATGGGACGCGCACGCGGCGAACGGTCTCGCGCAACTCCGTGAGCGCCCCCTCGAAGCGCATGCGGCCCTGGTGAATGATGCCAACCCGATCGGCGCATCGCTCCACTTCATCGATGAGGTGGGAGGAAAAGAATGTGGTGCGCCGGTGCTGGCGGGCCTGCGCGACGATGAGCTGCATGAACTCGCGGCGGGCGAGCGGATCGAGCCCGGCGGTGGGTTCGTCGAGAATGAGGACGGCCGGATGCGGAGCGAGCGCGAGCGCGAGCTTGGCCCGCATGCCGCCGGAGAGTTGGGAAACGCGGCGTTCCTCGGGCACTTCGAGTACCGTGAGGAGCCGGGAGAATTCCACCTTGTCCCAAGTGGGATAGAACGCGCCGACGAAGCGTCCCAAGGTGCGGCAGGTCATCCACGGGTAGAAGTTCTGTTCCTGCGAGACGTACCCGATGCGGCGCTTTTGAGCGACGGAAGTGCGGCGCGTCGTCTCGCCGAGCAATGAGATCGTGCCGGCCTCCGCCGCGATGATGCCGAGCAGGAGGCGGATGGTGGTGGTCTTGCCGGCCCCGTTGATTCCCAGGAAGCCGTAGATCTCGCCTTCCCGGACGTTTAGATCGATGCCGTCGACTGCCGGAACCCTGCCGAAATGGCGGCGCAGGCCGCGCACTTCAAGGACGGCGGGCGCGGTCTCGACAGCGGGAGAAGTTTCCATCACGAGCGGGACGCTGGCAAAGGGGCGGGCCGAACGCCAGCTTTCACTCGGGAGGCTGTGAGCGACGCTTGAGCACGGCAAGATGGGAGCCCGGCGCCGTTCATGGGCCTTCGGTCACCCGACGCAAGGCCGTGACTTTCCCCAGCGCGCCCACGGTCCAGATGAAGGGGTAGAGGCGCTCGTAATACCAGAGCTTCGCGAAGTAAAAGCCGATCGGCGCAGGTTCGCGCCACGCACCCGACTCGACACGGGCGACCAGCCACGCCACACCGCGATCCACCGCTTGCACATGGCCGCTACCGGCCAGGGCCTCGACGGCGAGAGCCGTCTCCTCGGTGGTGGACGGCGCACCTCGGACGCCGCCCCAACCGTCGTCGTCGTTCTGCGCGGCAGCCAGGCAAGCCAGCGCGCGTTCCAGCATTTCGCCGGGCAAATCGAAAGCACGATCCCGCAATTCTCGCAGGGCGAGCACGACTTTGGCGGTGCCGTAGAGCGGATTCTCGTCGTCAGGAGCGTGTTCGTTGCCAAACCAGAGGGGCAGCCACGATCCGTCGGCGCGCTGGGTCCTGGCGAGAAAGGCGATGCCACGCTGGATCGCGGAAAGCGTCCGGACCTTCGTGGGCGCGTCCGACTGCGGCAGCCACGCGCTCCACGCGCGCAGGGTGTGCGCGGTGAGATCGGGTGAACTGCGGTCGAAGGGCAGCGCGCCCCAGCCACGGCAGAAAGTCGGGATACCGCCGTCGCGGTTTTGCAGGCCGAACAGCCAGCGGGCACCGGCGAGACCAGCGGCGTGGGTTTCGGGTTCGACGGCGCCGAGGTGAAGGAGGGCGAGCATCGCGCCGGGGGTATCGTCAGCGTCGGGCACCCCGCCGGGGTGGTCGGTCCATGCCCATCCACCCGGAGCCGCATGGGTGTAGGGGTGCTCGACGCGGTATTGCTGATGGAGGAGCCATTCGCGCAGGGTGAGCCGCTGTTCAGGCGCGAGCGCACCAGGTTGATGCGCGAGTGCCTTGATCGCGAGGGTCGTGACCCATGTGGCCAGATCGGTGTCGATGGGCCAGCTCCCGTCGGGGTGCACGCTGGCCCGCAGGAACGCGGCGCCTTTGCGGACCACCGGGTGGTCACGGTGTCCCGCGGAAGCGAGCGCCATGGTGACGAAGCTCGTGAGCGGCGTGGCTTCGAGGAAGCCGCCATTTCGAGGCTGGATCGATTCGAGGACCCGCAACGTGCGCGGAACGGCCAATTTTCGCACAGCGCGCACCGCAGGATTTCCGCTGGGATGAAAATGGTGAATCACCTGGCCGATGGCGATGAGGGCCGGGAGCGCGTAGCTGACGACGGGAAGTTGCAGCGCCCCGAAAAGCTGGTGAGGCAGGGCCGCCAGTTCGAAGGGCAGTCCCGGTACCAGGCGCCAGTCGATGCGCCCGCAGATGGCGAGGTGCATGAGGATCGGGACGGAGAAAGTGCGATCTTTGCCGTAGCGGGCGGCGATGGCGGGCACGAGGGTCTCGAGGGAGCCAGCGGCGTGCGTGAGCCATGTCTCAGCCCGGGTGATCGAGGAGGAAAAGTCGTTCGCATTATCACCACCGCACAACGCGGCCCAGCAGAGGGCGCTGGTGCTAATGTTGCTCTTGCTCTTCACCGTGTCGCCCCAGCCGCCATCGGCATTTTGCGTGGCGGCCAGCCAGCGGCACCCACCGTGAATCAAGTCGGCGTGCTGGCGGGCGTCGACCTGTCGCAGGGCAACGACCGCCGTCGCGGTGGAAAGGGCGCTGCTCGAGAGTTTGCCTTCCCAATGTCCCTTCGTGCCGAGTTCGGCCAGGAAGGCATCGGTCGCTTGCGCCAGCGCGGCGCGCAATCTACCTCCGTCCACGGCCGAAGGCGTCATGACCTTTCGGGCGCGGGGAGGTTCAACTCCTTCAGAGTTGGTCGCTTTTTGATGGGTGATCCCAGGGTAGCTCGTTCCTCGCAACCCTGGGCTGATCTATATAATGCCTTCGGCATACTCCACTCGCCGGAAAGTTCAGAACACCCCTAAGCCAGCTTGTCCTGCTCTCGTTTCCTGGCCGGGAGAAGGGCGCAAGCGTCCTTGCAGCCGAAGACTCGACTGAGAAGAATGCGATTCTTGCTGATCCAGCGGTAGATGAGTTCGGCGATCAGGATCACGCCGGGAAGCCATAGGAACAACGCAACCGGCACAAGCAACGGGAGGCGCATGCCAACGAAACGAATCGCCCGCGCGCCACGGTAAATCCGGCCTTGCGGAGTCACGCAATGAATTGCCTCGAGCAAATCCTCGCGCGTGAGCTGGGGGGCGATCTCGTGGGCGCGTGGATCGGAAAGGGGCACGAGGGCCAGGGCGTGAAACCAGTCGAGCCAGCTCAGCACCTTCATCTGGAAAGTGCACATCGGGCATTCGCCGTCGTAGAGAACGATGTGCTGGGTCATCCGGGAAGGCTAGACGCTGAGGTGGCCGAGCGCCAGCAGTCCGTAAAAGGTGTACTCGGCGTCGAGATGGTCGTCGGCCCAGTGGCCGTGGAAGCCGCCGTCCGCGTTCCAGAGCGTGTCGATGAAGTCGAGGCACCGCTCGCGGATGGCGGCGGGGAGATCGCGGTCGAGGCAGGCGAGTGCGTGCAGGGCCGTGGCGGTCGAGAGCAAGTCAGGCATCGGAGCCTGGGGCATGGCGAGAAAGCCGCCGTGGGGATGGACCTGGGCGAGGAGCCAGTCGCCGACGCCCTGATTGACCGGCACGCCGAGTTGGTGGAGCAGAGTGACGGCGGCGGCGGTGGCATTCGTCGATCCTACTTTCAAGCCGCGCGCATTGGCCCACGCGCCGTCGGGAGTCTCGAGGAATTTGAGGCATTGCACCATGCGGAGCGGGTCGGGGATCGGGCGCTGGAGATCCTGGTAGGCGCCGAGGGCGACGAAGCAACCGTAGGCATTTCCATGGGCGGCGCCCGCATCGCCGTCATACCCACCGTCTCGAGAGCGGTATGCTTCGATCCGAGCGGAGAGCTTTTCGGCCAACCCCCCCGGCATCGACTCCAGGCCGATCGCCGCCCAACACCGCCCGAGCGCGCCGAGATGGACGAAGTCCTGTCCCGCGCCATCTCCGAACTCGCGCAGCCACGGTTCGATTCGCTCCCGCGGGATATCGGCTTGCATCGCCTGCAACCCAGCAAGGGCGAAAATGGTGTAGTAAAGATCGGGCCGGCCTTCCCGATCGCATCCGCCGCCTTCACGGGTGAACTGTCGCGCGAAAAAGGCGCGGACCAAATCGGCGGACTCACCCAGCATCTTCGGCGCGATGCGCGCCACCTGGAGCATTTCGAGACGGAGGCTCACGCGCGATGTGACCGCAGGAAGTTTGCAAAGTACTTCTTGTCGATGGCGCTCGTGACCAACTGCAACGTTGCCGTATACATCTCGTCTTGAGACGCAGTGACCGACGCTCCGTTGATCAGCAGGAAAGCGAGTCCGGCATGCAGCGCCACTCTCTTGTTCCCGTCGCGAAACGCGTGGTTTTTTGCGAGATGAAAGACGTAGGCAGCGGCAAGATCGAAAAGGTCCGCAGTGGGGTCATAACACCAGGTTGTCTGCGGCTGGGCGAGCGCCGACTCGAGCAGTCCGGCATCGAGAACCTCAGCCGCTCCACCGAACAAGTGGATTTGCTGTTCATGAAACTTCAGCACCTGCTCCAGCGTGAGGAACAGCGGATCGGCCGCGCCGCTCATTCCGCAAGGCGCCGGAAGACTTCAGGGTATTGCGCGACCACCGCATCCCCGGCCTGCCGGGCTTGCTCATCGGTGGCAAAACGAATTGGCGCCGTGGCCGCTCCCTCTTGCGCGCCCTTCACAAAATCGTACACGCGCCGCTGCTCGTCACGGGGTAGCGCTTTAATTTGCTCGATGATCTCGGCCGCACTCATGCCGTGATAATACGCGGAAGCCTGCGATGCCGCAAGGCGTCAAGCCGTGACGGCGAGCGGCTCCGCGTCGGCGCGGGCGAGGTTCTTGTTCTCGAACTCCTTGCACCAGCCTTTGATTTCCGCGTCGTTGAAGATCTTGCCGATGACGCGGCGGAGCAGGCCTTTGAGGTTGGCGCTATCCACTTCGCGAAGGGTGCGGATGGCTTCCTCCTTGTAGCTCTCGAGGAGCGTGCGGCAGCGTTCGTCGGCGTGGAGTTCGAGGTAGAGAGCTTCGATCTCGGCGGGGGTGGCCGTCGACAGGCGGCGCCAGTGGGCTTCGAGCGAGAGCTTTTGCGCGGCGCGCTTTTCGGCGAGGGCCTTGTCGGCGCCGCTGGCCTCCAGCGCCGCGCGTTCGTAGGCCACGGCCAGGAGCAGGCTCGGGCGCAGGCCGGCGATGTCATTGGTCTCGCCGCTGGCGCCGAGATCGGAGAGATCGTCCCGGATCTGGTAGGCGATGCCGAGCGCTTCGCTGTAAGCGGCGAGGACTTCCTCGTTCTCCTCATACTGGCCGGCATAGATCGCCCCGAGTTGGAGCGCCACGCCGAAGGCGGGCGCGGTCTTCTTGCGGAAGATGTCCAGCACTTCCAACGAGGTGAGCGGTTGAGGTGTGCGGGCCCAGACGAGTTCGGCGCCCTGGCCACGGCAGAGTTCGCGCTGGCCTTCGGCGGCGACGCGCAGCATGGCGACTTTCTGTTCGGCCCCGGCATTGCACATCGACAGGAGGCGGTAGCCTTCGCCGATGAGCAGGTCGCCGACATTGAGCGCGACGGCGACGCCGTGCTCTTCGTGAAGGGTGGGCTCGCCGTAGCGTTGGGCGTCGTTGTCCTCAATGTCGTCGTGGATGAGCGAGGCCTTGTGAAAGCACTCGATCGCGACGGCGACCTTGCGCAGATCGTCGGGAATCGGCGCGCCGGGCGTGGTGCGGAGCGCCTGGTAGGCGGCGACCGTGAGGAAAGGGCGCCAGCGCTTGCCGGCGCGGCCGAGCCATTGGCGGCCGATTTTCTCGGTTTCGCCCGAGGCCGGCCCCATGATGGCGTCGAGATTGAGCGGGGTGAACCAGAAATCGATATCGTCGCGAAGCTGGCTGAGGTCGAGGCGGCGCGTCTGGTCGTCGCTCGTGAGGTGAATGTAGTCCCAGACCCAGTCGATATCGACGTTGGTGTCGATGCAATCATCCTGGAGAAGAGGCACGGCGACGCCGGGGATGGCGGCGGCTTCCATGTAGGGAAACGCGCGCTCGAGAACGCTGAGGCAGCTCACGCCGACGATGGCCTCGATCTTGCCCGTCTGGATGAGGGACATGACGATGGCGCTGCCTTCGGCGACGAGCACGGCGTAGCCCAGCCGCTCGGCTTCGGCCTGCAAATCCTGGATGGTGCACAGGCCACACTGTTTGCAGAGCAGGCCAAATTCATCGAAAGGCGCCGGGCAGCGATTCTCGACCCGGAGGCACTTGGGCAGAAGCAACAGGCGGCGCTCGAAAGGGACGGCGGCGAGTTGCTCCCGCCACATCTCGTTGTTGAGGAGGACGCCGATGTAATCGCGGTAGAGGGGGTCACACGGCAGCTCGGCGACCAGCTTGTCGGCATGAACCTTGAGTTCGTCTGGCGGCATCGGCGGCACGGGCTTGAATGCGGCGACGTAGGCCCGGACACGCTCGAGGATGTGCTGCCGCTGGATGGGCGTCTGCGGGATGTTCTTTTTCGGGGGCCGAATCTTCTGTTGCGGCACCGAACGCGGGATGGTCAGCGTGACGGGCTGGGGAGTGGAAGGCGCAAGCGGCGGCATGTGGGGGAGTATTCTCTAACCCGCCAATCCGCAACGGAGAAGTTTTATTAGCAGCGCTATTGGTCGTGAAGGTCAGATTCCACCGGGCCGTCGGGCGATGGGAAGGCGATCCACGGCGGGATTGGCCTGCCGCAGCTCGATCCCGGCGCGGCCTTCGATCCGGGAGTCCTTGGGAGGCTGCTGAAGCAGATTCGGAGGCGGCAAGGGCTCAGGCTTGCCAGCTTCCGGGGCTGGTAACGCCGGGACAAGGAAGGACTTGCCGGAGTATGGATCTTTGATTTCCGTACCCTCGGGAAAGCCCCGGACGTCGATCCAGCCACGATACGCTTCGTATGGGCTGGTCACAAAGCCGGGCTTGCCCGGAACCCATCGAGCGACCGGCGGCTTGGCGCCCGAACCCGGATCGCCGGGGCGCTCGGACCCGCCCGCCTGGCTGCTCTTGCCCGAACTTCCAGTGAGGTCTCTCCCACGAATTTCCGGGTCGTTCGACGGGATCGAGGCAGGAGCACGATTCTCCGGTGTCCGCAGGACGAGTGCTTCCGGTTGGGCGACGAGTTCCAACCCAGCCAGTTCGGCGACGTAGCGCAGGACCTCGGCCAATGGCACGTTGGTCAGGATGAGCGTGATCGTGCTGCCCGCGCCTGCGGCGGGTTTGAGGATGATATTGAGTTCCTGCCCATCCGGCGAGAGCGCGCCACTCATTCGCCGCAAGGAGCCGACACACTCGGTCAGCGGGGCATCTTGAAACGCCACTTTGGGAATGATGATTTGGGCGGCCCGCTGCGCTGGGGTGAGTCTCGGGGCCGCGGCGTCGATTTCCTTTGCCGTGGCCGGGTCGACGATGGACGCGGAAACGAAGACGACCAACTTGCGGGTGGAGGCCACTGTCTCAAAGGGCTTCGCTTCTCCCGCCTCCTTCATCCCCGTAAGAATCGCGGTCTCGCCGGATCTCAGCACGATGGCGGTTTGCATTTCCCGTTCGAAAAAGAAGGGAGTGGATCGTTTGCCGGGTGGGAGTTCGGGCGCGCGCTGCGCCATCAGCCCGGCGCCGGGTTTGGACGCGTCGGCAACCTCGGCCAGGCCCTTCCCCTTATCGAGGTCGATGATCCCGGCGAACTCCACGACACCTGGCTTCAACTGTAGTTCGATGGAGCCATCGGCTCTTATTTCCGGTCGAACGTCGAGGGTCACACCGATTTTTTTCGTCTCGAATTCCGTGGGCTTCCAACTGCCATCCGAGTCCTTGACCCAGTTCTTCGGGTAGCGAAAGTCCCGGCCGACCTCGATGACCGCCGATCGTTTGGAGGTCGTCACCACGCGCGGGGCCGCGAGGATGTCGACATCCTTGCGAGAGTTCAGCGAGCGCGCGATGTCCTGAAATTGCAGGTCGGTGAAGACCGCTTTCTCCGCGGGCAGTCGCAGCCATCCCTCGGTTTCGGCAGGATCGGCAGGGATCTGAACAAACTTCGCTTCAATCATGATCTGCCGCCCGTTAGGGCCGGCAGCCGGGGCGCCGGGCGCCGGCGGCGAATCGGCCCCCCGCAATTGGGCGGCGGTGCACACGGCGAGTGTGAGCGACACAAGGAGGCAGCCCACCGTGACTGCCGCGGAACTGAGAGGGCGGCGATCGCGCTGCGCATCGACGATCGCGAGGACCCGCTTTTCCAAGGTCGACGGGGTCGCCATGGCGACGGCATGCCGGGCGAAGAGTCCGTGTGCCGCCACGGTCCGGGCGCTGTCGAAAAGTTGAGCCGCGTACTCTTCGGGGGACGTGCCAGCGCGCAGCACAAGATCGTCGGTGGCTTGTTCCTGGGCGAGGCGAAGCGAACGGGCGGCCAGCCAGACGAGCGGGTTCGGCCAGTATAGAGCACACGCGACGTGCGCCAGCCATCGGACGAGGTAATCCCTCCGTCGGATGTGGCCGGCTTCGTGCCGCAGAGCCGCTGTGAGTCGGGCTTCGCTCCAGCCGAGTGCTTCGCTCGGCAGCAGGAGAACAGGCCGGCGAATTCCCCATGTGACCGGCACCCGGCATTGGTCGGAGATGCGAACCGCGACCTGACTGTCGATCCGCAATTCTTCGAGGGCGCTTTGGGCCAACTCGAACTCGCGTGGGCCAGCCATCGGGGTGCTGTGTTTCTTGAGTTGGCGCAGACGCCAGCTCCCTAGAAGACGATAGGAAGTCACGGCGATACCCCCCGCCAACCAGGCCCCAAGCAGGACGGCGCGCCAATCGACCAGCGGCCACGCGCGACCCTGACGGATATTCTCCCGCAAGGCGGGACCCCCCGGAGACTCGGCCAGCGGAGCGGGCTGAGTGAGGGCTACTGGAAGGCTGATCCGCATGGGTCGCTCGATCGGAACTTTCCACCGGGGAGTCATCAGGCGTGTCAACGGCAGGAGCAGCAAGACAAGTATCGCCGCAAGCCAGACGAAGTGGCGTTGCGCAGCCGAAGCGCCACTCCAAATTCGGACGATGAATGCGCCGAGGAGGAGAACGACGGTGCTCTTGACGAGAAGCTCGCCGAGGAGAGGCAGGAGAAAATAGGTGTTCATGATGAGATTATTTCGCCCGCGCTTTGGCGGTCTTGATGATGCCTTCGATGCGCTGGAGTTCTTCGGCGGATAGTTTGCCACCCTCGCCATCCACCAGGGCGGCGACGGCGCTGGCGAGCGAGCCATCGAAGAAGGTCTGCACCACACGTTTCAGCGCGGAGCGGCTGGCTTTGGCCCGCGGCTCGGTGGGCATGAAGACGTAGCGTGGTCCGTCTTCGCGATGCTTGAGGTGCCCTTTCTCCTCGAGGATGCGCAGCAGGGTGCGGACGGCGGAATAACTGGGAGCGTCGGGCAGCGCCTCGTGGACTTCGGCCGCGGTCGCTTCGCTGCGAGCGTAGATGATGTCCATGATCTGGCGCTCGCGCCGGCTGAGCTGTCGGCTGGTGGGGTCAGGCATGCGAAATTTTTAGCATACCCGCGGCGGGCTACAAGCGAATTATGCTAAAAAATTAGCATCTGCGCCGCGGAGTTGCGGTGGGAAGCTGTCATGAACATTCGGGAACGTGGAGCTTCAACACCTTCAGAGTTGGCCGCTCTCTTCTTGAAAACCCAGGGTAGCTCGTTGTTGATGGTCGCCCCCGCGACCACCCCCGCATGCGCGGGGCTCCCTGCCATCGGGAGTCCTGTCGCTCCACTCCAGTCGCAACTTGCTCGCCCACCCGCCGAACACTCCGAATCCGCTACTTCGGCTTCTTGGTCTCTTTCGGCCCGAACTTGGTGATCTTGACCACGGTATATTCGGTGTCGCTCAACTTGCGGCGCGAGCCCGAGACATAATCGCCGACCTTGATATCCTCGAGTTTGGCGGCGGCTGTCCCCTGTTTGATCTCCGCGCCATCCGGGATCACGTTCCTTACTTCGACTCCGTCCTTACGCTTCGTGGTAAATGTGCGCCCGGCCAGATCGATGACGTCCGCCCGACTGTGCATCGGGATCGTCTTGATTTCGGCGGGCGCCGGGGCGGATTTTGCAACACCCGCGACTTTCTCCGGGGCCGCCGGGACCACGGGCTTGTCCACGGCGATGGCTTGTTCGACCAGATTCAGCCCCGCGAACGCTACCAGGATGACAACCAGGTTTTTCATATCGATGGGACCTCTCATTCGGGGGGGATCTATGGGCGACGACGGACGACGGGCGAACGTGATTGTTCCGTTAGGAGCAATTCCCCCGAGGGTCAAGCGGCTATTTTCCGCGTGACCGGCCCTGGCAGGACAGATACGCGGAGTCCATGCGCGCCGTCATCCAGCGAGTGAGTTCAGCTTCCGTCCGGATCGAACGGGAAATTCACGGGAGCATCAGCCATGGCCTGGTCGTCCCCCTGGGGATCGAAGCCGCCGACACGAGCGAGGACCTCGAATGGCTGGCGGGCAAGATCGTGAATCTGCGCCTTTTCGCTGACGAAACCGGGGCGCTGGGGCGCAGTGTCCTGGAAAGTGAAGGCGGCCTGCTGGTCGTCAGCCAGTTCACGCTTTTTGCCAGCACCCGGAAAGGGACCAAACCGAGCTGGCATCGCGCGGCCAAGCCGGAAACGGCGATTCCGCTCTACGAGGGGATGATCGGCCGGTTGCAGGCGCTTTTGGGACGCCCGGTGGCCACGGGTCGCTTTGGCGCCATGATGGAGGTTGCGCTGGTCAACGACGGTCCGGTGACCTTGCTCCTGGATACAAAGTCCCGTGAGTAATGAGGGCGCATTTGTTTCTTCCAATTTTCACGGGTATGGGCGGTGATCTTGGCAACTCGTCCATGCCATCTGTTCCGCTCCACCTTCGTTCCGGACCAATCGCCGGAAGGCGACCGGTCGACCATGAGCGACGGCGGATGATCGGCCGGGCTTTTTCCGCCTCCCCGTGACGTGACCTCCCTCCGCCGCAATCTGTTTGTCCTTGTGCTCGGGGCCTGGAGCGCATTTGCCGCGCCAGCGCCCGCACCCGCACCCGCCCCGGCCCCGGACGCGAACATCAAACGCGGCGAGATTGTCCAGGTGCTGCGTGCGCAGATGCTCTTTTTCTACGGAAAGCCGCATCACATGGCCAAACCCGGCGAAACCTACGAGGTGCTCGACGTCCGTGCCTCGAAGAATCAGGTCTTTGTCGCGACCAAAGATGGCGACCGAATCGTTGCGCTATCGCTTCCGCTCGATTCGGTGCAATCGGTGAAGACGGCAAAAACGGCGAAACGGATCGAGCAATCCACGGCGCTTTTCGCCGGCTTGATCCCAACGCTGCGGCTGAAGATCGATCCGCCGGCGATGGACCGTCTCCGCAAAGAGCCGAGGACCTACATCGAGGCGACCATCGAAGAAGCGGACGGAAAGGCCTACGAACACATGGCGATCAAGCTCAAGGGGTCGGCGGGGAGCTTTCAGTCCGTCGATGCGCGGCCCGGATTTTCCATCAACACCTCGAAGTTCAAGGGTGGAGATCGTTTCCACGGACTGAAGCGTTTTCAGCTCAACAACTGCGCGCAGGACGGCACGGCGCTGAACGAGCTCGTGGCCGGAGAGATGGCACGCGCGGCGGGCGTGCCGGCGTCGCGGTGCACGCACGCTCTCGTCACCCTGAATGATCGAGAACTGGGGATCTACGTGCTGAAAGAAGGTTTCACCGAGGAGTTCCTCTCCGCATTCTTCCAGCGCACAGACGGCAATCTTTACGACGGCGGGTTCTGCGCCGAGATCAACGAGAAGATGGAAATGGATCGCGGCGAGGAGGCGCACCGGGAGGGGCTCTTGAAGCTGGTGGCTGCATTCAAGGAGCCGGATGCCGCGAAACAGTTCGACAGCCTGTGTTCACTCGTTGATGTGGATGCGTATTTGCGCTATCTGGCGCTGGAGAACATCATGTGCCACTGGGACGGCTATTCCTTTAACCGCAACAACTACCGGATCTACGAAAACCCGGAGACCAGCCGCTTCCATTTCATCCTGCACGGCATGGACCAGATGTTTGGCGATCCGGGACAGGCCGTGCAGCGCGATCCCGGGGCACTGGTGGGCGCGATCTTGTGGCGACGGCCGGAGATTCGCGAACGCTACTGGACCCAATTGACAGATATCTACGAGAAAGTCCTGAAGCCGATAGACTGGCCGGCGCGCGTGGAGGACCATGGACGGCGCCTGCTCGCGGCCCTCAAACCGGAGCAGGCCAAACAATACGAACACAACATTGCCGATGAGCGCAATCGCGTCGCCGAGCGAATGAAACAAGTGCGTCTGCAAATGGAAAAGCCGCGGGTGGTCAACGCGCTGGCGGCCAAAGGCATCGCAGAACTCAAGACCGGCGAATGGGCGCCCCAGGTCGCCAACGCCGAGTCGAAAGAGGTCCAGGAGGACGGGCGGCCCTGCCTCTACCTGCTCGCCAAGGGCGAGGCCAATGCCTCGTGGCGGCTGGGGCTGACGGTGCCCGCGGGCAAGTTTCGTTTCGAGGCGCGGATCAAGACACGCGGAGTGGAACCGGCGCCCACGCCGACCGGAGAGGGAGCTGGACTGCGCGTGTCGGGCGGGACGCGCGCCGGACAAAAGGCGCTCCAGGGAGACGCCGCGTGGCAAGTGCTGAGCTATGAAATCGACTCCACGGGCCGCGATTTCACGCTGGTCGCGGAGCTCCGGGCCCGGAAGGGCGAAATGTGGATCGACCGTGAGAGTCTACGCGTGGTGCGCGTGCCATGAGCGAGAGCGAGCGTTTCGAGTTCAAGTTTCTCATCACCGCCCGGCAGCGCGACGAAATCTTCGCGGCCTTCAACGGATCGCTGCTTCCGGATACCAATGGCGGGGTCAGCGGCGCCTACCCGATCGTGAGCCTCTACTACGACACACCCGACTGGCGGTGCTACTGGGAGGCCTGGCGTGGTGTGCCGAGCCGCCGCAAGCTGCGGGTGCGTATCTACGGGACAGCGGATGGTGACATCGCCCCGGCGAGCTTCGTGGAAGTGAAGCACAAGGTCGATGGACTCGGGGTGAAGCGGCGGATTCAAACTTCGCTCTTCCACGCACTGGAGATTGGGCGAGGCGGTGGAGAAGCGGAGAAATTTGCGGGCACCGAGGCGCGCATCGTGCGCGAGGTGCACCGACTGGTGCACAACGATGGTTTTCGCCCCGTCTGTGCGATGCGGTATCGCCGGCATGCCTTTGCTCTGCACGTCGAGGAGGTCCGCGAGCCGTTGCGGCTGACCTTCGATGACGAGCTGGGAGCCCGGTTCCGCGACCTCCACCCGGAGCCGGACGACCGCGGCTGCGATTTGCCGCTCCTGCCGGCAGACTACCTGGTCATGGAAGTGAAGGGGATCGGCGCCGTACCGGCGCGCATCGCGGGATATCTTGCAAAAAGCGGTTTGTCGCCCCGCCGGTTCAGCAAATATGGCGCGGCCTTGCTCCTCTCCGGCACTCACATCTCATGATCGAATCCCCCGCGTTCGCGCCCCTGAATGACTTCATCACCGAGCTCAGCGCCCACAGCCAGCGTCCCGGACCCGCGGAAATCATCTTTGCCCTGCTCCTCAGCTTCGGGCTGAACTGCCTCATCGCAACGCTGTACAAGCGAACCTACCGCGGCACGAGCTACTCACAGGATTACGTGCATACGCTGCTCATCCTGGGCACCGTGGTCACGGCCGTCATCATGATCGTGAGCGGAAATGGCGCGACCGCCTTCGGCATGTTTGCGGCGTTCTCGATCATCCGCTTTCGCCGCTCGGTGGGCCAATCGCGCGACATCGGATTCATTTTCTTTGCGATGGCCACGGGCCTCGCCGTGGGCGCGAGGGCCTACGCCATGGCGGCGGTGATCACGCCAATGGTCTGTGTCTTGATCCTCGGGCTGTGGTGGCGGGATGCCTTTGCGCCACGACGGCTCTCCCACCGCCTCCGCATCCGCGTGCCAAACGAGTTCGACTATGACAACGAATTCGCGACGGTCTTTCGCGAGTTTCTCGGTTTTCACGCGCTGGGTTCCGTGGAAACGGTGCAGGCGGGCATGATGACGGAACTGCGCTATGACATCACGCTCATCGATGCCTCGCGCGTCGGCGCCTTTATCGCGCAACTCCAGCATCTGAACGGCAACAACCGCATCCTGGTGACGTCCGTGGGCGAGGTCTCAGCGCAAAGCGACTAGCTGCCTGGCGTGCGTCAGAACCTGTTTAGGGTTCGAGACCATGACAACTTACCGGAGCGCAGGCTCTCCGGCAGCGGAGGCCGAATGGGCCCCCGCGGAGGCCAGGGCTTCCGCTTTGTGGCGGGCCGTGCCGTCGAGATCCGCCTGGCGGTAGGCGCCGAAATCGTTGAACCAATACTTTTTCGCCCAGCGATACATCCAGTGCTGCTCGGGGATTTCCTCGCCGGGGAGCCATTGGGAAAAGCGTGGCGTCATGGCTTCGAGTTCGGCCATCGCCGTGCCGCGCATCGTCGTATCCCGCGCCCCGTGCTTGACGACGAGGTCCTTCACGAGATCGGGCCGCTCGAGCACGACGCAACCGCGCGTGTGCTGGGCGCTGAGTTCGCGGAAATCCTTGAGGAACGTGCTGTCGCGCATCGTGGCGAAGACCCCACGCGGATCGCGGATGTTTTCCGTGGCAAATTGAATGATCGGGCAAGGCTCGATGTCGCCTCGCGGGTTCACGTGATGCGAGATGCCGGTGCTCATGGGGCAGAGTGCCTTGCCTTCGCCATCATAGTAGGCGTCGATGATGGCGATCGGCACCTTCGCGCGCATCTCGACGACGAAACGCCGGACGCGCACGAGTTGCTCCGGGGTGAGCGCGAGCTGCGGATTCATCTTGGGGCCGACCGGACGGTAGGTGTGAAACCAGCAGTAGTGGACGCCGCGCGCGATCAATTCGCGCAGCCACGACTCGGTGCACAGGTCGTTGATATTCGTCTGGCAAACGCTGGTGGCAACGCCGGTGAGAATGCGCTCGCGCAGGCACGCCTCAAGGCCGCGCAGGGTCCGCGCAAAGACCTCTTTCTTCCCGCGCCGCTCGTCGCTGACAATCTCCCGGCCCTCGATGGAAATGAGCGGCGTCGTATTGCCCACCTGCCGCAACTTCTTCGCCACCTTATCGGTGATGAACTGGCCATTCGTGAAAACCTGGAAGTAGGCGTCTGGATGCGCGGCGAGCAGGTCGAGCAACTCCGGATGCATAAAAGGCTCGCCTCCGAGAATGCCGAAGAAAGCGTTCCCGTGCGCCTTGGAGTCATTGATCGTCTTGTTGAGGGTATCGAGGTCGATCTGGGTGCGCTCGGCCTCGACGTCCACCCAGCAGCCCTGGCAGCGGAGGTTGCACGAGTTGAGGATGGAGAGATAGAGGAACGGCGGAAAGTATTCGCCGCGTTTGATCCGGTGCTTGAATCGCTCGACGGAGATCAACCCCTTGACGCCAAAGTTCCACATGAACTTCCCGAGTAGGCGCGGGTCGGTGGTGCGGAGGATGCGGAGGGCGAGGGCGGGAAACATGAAGAGGTGGAGAGCGTGGCCTAGTTTGGCGCGTTTTCAAAAGAAACATTGGACCCGACAGTCACAGCGGGTGAGTTGGCGTTTCCCGAAAAGCACGTCCGGACTCGCGAGCGAAAAGCGACGCACCTTGAGTTAGGCTTTCGCGGCCAGCTTCGTGATGCGCAGTTTGCTGTCGTAATGGGTCGTGGCGACCTGGATGCCGTCGGCGTGAAGACTCATGCCATGCACAGAAGCCGGGAGGGCGAAGGCGTGAAACGGCTTTTCTTCTCCCTCGTTCCAGAAATCGAGCTGATTCTTGAGGCCGCCGAGGCCGCCGATGACGAATCCCTGCGGGTGGTATTCGAGGCTCCAGACCCGCTCGTTCGTGGCCCCTTCAACGAGGTGGTTGCGAATGGATTTGCCCGATTCCCAATCGAAACGCAGGACGAGAGGCTGCTGCACATTGCCGAGCGGGTTGGTCGCCTTGTACAGCCCGCCGGCGACGAGCGCCTTTCCGTCGGGGCTGAAGGCAATCGCCCGCACCCCGCCATAGTGGACCTGCTGGCCATCGTTGAAGCTATGCAGGGGCGAGGCATCCAGTGCGCGGACCAGCTTGCCCGTGGCGACTTCCCACTGGTGGATTTTCCCATCGAGGTCGCCGCCGAGCAACCACTCGCCGGAAGGGTGAAACCGGACCGAGTAGATGTCACGCCCGGCTCCGGGGAATTCACGGACCTTCGCGCCATCGCCGGCGCTCCAGAGGCGCACCATGCGATCGTTGCCGCCGCTGGCGAGGAATTGCCCGTCGGGGCTGAGGGCCACGCACCGAATCCACCCTTCGTGGGCCTTCACTTTTCTCACCGGTTCCGGCGCCTCCGCGGCCGCGGGCCACCAGATGAGCGTGTCGTCCCCGCCAGCGCTGATTAGGGTCTGGCCGTCGCTCGACACGGCAAGGTCGAACACCCACGAGTCGTGGCCCGTGAGCGCGATCCGCTTGCCGCCGGCGAGCTCCCAGCGGTAAATCGAGCGGTTCTGCGACGTAGCGAAGACAAACTTTCCCGTCGGATCGAAACGGCACGCGACCAGCGGCGCTTCAGCGGGCAGCTCCTGCGCGACGTAGGCCAGCTTGGGGTCGGCGGTCATTTAAGCCAGCAGTTCGTCAATCGGTTCGAAAGCGGGATCCGCCATCGGCATTTTCTGTCCCGCCACGGTGAAATGGCCCGTGCTCTTGATGCCGAGCGCCGCCAGATAGGTGTGGAAAAGATGGCCGCCATCGACCTGCCGGGATTTGACCGCGGTGCCGTTCTCATTGGTGTCGCCGATGACCGCGCCGCGTTGCACGCCCGCGCCGCCCAGGCAGATGCTCCAGGCTGTGCCCCAGTGATCGCGGCCGTAGTTGGCGTTGATGGAGGGCGTGCGGCCAAACTCCGATAGCACGACAATGAGCGTGTGCTCGAGCAGCCCGCGCTCGGCGAGATCGGTGACGAGCGTCGAAAAGGGTCCATCGAATTCGCCGACCTGCTCGAAGTGAAAATTGAAATTCTCGCAATGGGTGTCGTAGTTCGAATGTGTGACGCGCACGTAGGTCACGCCGCTCTCGACGAGCCGGCGGGCGAGCAGGCAGTGGCGCCCGAAATCGTGCGAGCCGTAGCGTTCCTGGTCCTTTTGCGATTCCTTGGTGATGTCGAAAACATCCCGCTGCTTCATCAGTTCCAGGCCTTGCTCGAAGCTTTGCGTATAGGCGTCGGTCTGCGCCGTGCGCCGGCGCAGCGCGAAGCGATCGTTCACCTGCCGGCGCAGGTCGTTCGCGCACATGGAAGATTCTTCCGCGAGGCTCGGCGGACGCTCGGAAAACTGCGGCGGCTTCGCGCCTCCCAGTGTCACGCTGCCATACTTGGGTCCGAGGTAGGCCGAGTCGGCGTTGCGTCCACCTCCGCCATTGGGCGAGATGACGATGTGACCCGGGAGCGCGCCGCCCCCCTGCTGATCCAGCGCGCATGCCATCACCGCGCCGAGCACAGGGTAGGCCTGCGCCGGAGTCTTCCGCCGCCCGGTGGACATCAGGTATTCACCTTTGCCGTGGTCGTTCTCGTGCGTGTTGATGCTGCGGACGAGAGCGAGGTGATGCATGACTTTCGCCGTCTTCGGCAAGAGTTCGGAAATGTGGATGCCCGGCACGGAAGTCGGGATGGCACGGAACGGTCCGCCAGTCGGGGTGCCTGGCTTCGGGTCCCAGCTCTCGAGCTGCGAGAGGCCGCCGGCGAGATTAATGACGATCATTCGCTTCTGTGCCCGGGCCATCTCCGCCGCCACGACCGGCGAGGTAAAGAGGCCGAAATTGGGCAGCACTGCGGCCGCCCCGCCCGCCGCGAGAGTCTGGAAAAAGCGCCGCCGGCTGACGACGTGATCGAGGGTCTGGCAGGAGTAGTTGCAGGGTTTCATAATGAGTGGGCCGGATGGACGGGACTAGTGAGCGAAGCGAAATTCAATGGAGGTGAGGAGCGCCCACGCGACATCGCCGAGCGCCTCCGCCTTCTTTTCCGGCGGATGCGCGGCGATCGTCGACGTAAGGCCGGCGATCTCGCCCTCGTCGGGCAGGCGCGTGAGCGTGGAGAGATACACTTCCTCCGCCATCGCCTTCGTGTCCGGCAGCTTGGCGGCGCGGTTCGCGAGAGTGGTGGCCCAACTGCGAATGACCCCGCCATTTTCAAAGTAAAGAGCCTGCTCCGGCGTCGCGAAAAAATCGGTTTGCGGCTGGCCGGCGCCGCCGCCGAAGAACCGCACGAACTGATCCTCCTGGCCGCGCATTTTTTCGCGGAACAGTTTTTCGATGCCCGCCGCGCGCGCGGCTAACTTGGCGGGATCCTCTTTTTCGGCGTCGCTGAGCTTGTTCTTGGCGTCCCACTCGCTCGTCGCGCCGGCGCGGGTCGCATCGAGTTGTCCAGTCGCCTGCATCGCGGACCAGCAGAGCTGTTCAGGCGAGAGCGGCAGGAGTTCCATCGCGGCAAAGGATCTATCCCAAGCGACCGTGAGCGCCTCGCGGGCGGCGTCACGCCCGGCGGCGTCGGCCGTGGTCCACGTCAGCGCTGCTTTCACTTCGGCGGCGAGCTGGGAGGCGTGCTTCGCCTTGATGCGCACGGCTTCCTTGCGCGCCTCGGCGGCGTCGAGTTCCGCCTGCTGCATGGCGATCTGCTTTGCTGTCCCATCGGCTTTGGCTTTCGCGACGGCTGCCTTGTCCTTCACGTCGGCGAGCGCTTTCGCCTGCGCGTCGGTCACCACTTTCTTTGCTTGGGCGTCTTTCGTCGCGGCCAGTAGTTCCTTGCCGGCTGCCTCCATTTTCGCCTCCATCTGTTTCGCTGCTGCGCTGGAGCTTTGGCCGGATTCATCGGTATTTACTACCAAGTCCACCAGTTTGCCGTGCGCGGTCCGTTTCGCGGCGACCACATCGTCGGATTTTTTCTGATCCGCTGCGGTCGCATCCATGGTCTTCTGCACCTTCGCGACCTCGGCATCCTGCTTCGCCTGCTCGTCTGTCGATGGGGCCGCAGCACGCTGCGACTCAGCGATGGCCTTCTGCGCCTTGCCAAATTCATCCTCGGCGGCGGTAGCTGTGGCCGTGAGCGCGGCCGCTTGCTGCTCCAGCGCCGGGAGCTTGTCTGCCGCCGCCTTCACGGCGGGAGACGGCTGGGACGGCAGGTCGAGGGATCGCTGAAAGGCCTGCGTGAGCGCGAGTTCACGGATGAATGAGCGCATGTCGAATTTCATGGCGGCGATTTGGTCCGCGAGCAGATCCAGCAGCGCGGGGTTCGACGGCGGGTTTGCCGAATGATTGAGATCCAGAGGCTCGACGAGACCGCTGCCGAAGACGACGGCCCAGAGCCGGTTGGCGATGTTGCGCCGGAAGGCGGGATGGTGCCCGTCTCCCAGCGCGGTAGTGATCAGCGCACGTCGACTGTTCTTTGGGATGGGTCGCACTTTTTTGTCCTTGGGATCCGGCGGCACCACCCACTCGCCCGGAGGCAGCTCGGACAGTTCCGCCTCTCCCGGGAGACGCGGCCGGGTATCACCGCCGACTTTGGTAAAAACGGAGAGGTAGGACGTGTTGCCGGTCGCCTGTTCCCCGACGATGCCCGGCTTGCCCGTGTCCGGCCGGAACAAATAGGTGCGGCTGAAAAATGCCTGGAGCCCCGCGTAATCGCGCTGAAGATAGTCGTCGATGCGCGGATGGTTGTGGCACTGCGAGCAAGTGATGTCGCGCCCCAGGAAGAGCCGCCCCGTATCCTTGGCCAGGGCGTTCTGGTCCGCTTCGCGCTCGAGCAGCCAACGCGCGATGTGATGCGTCTTTTCATCCGCACCATCCGTGGAGAAGATCTCGCGAACGAGCGCATCCCACGGTTTGTTCGCCACAAATCCCTCCTCCAGCCACTCGCGCCAGGGCACCGCTTTCGTGTGCACCTCGCCGCGGCGCTCCATGAGCATCACGTCGAAGCGCACCGCCATCCACCTGGCAAACTGCGGGTCGGCCAGGAGCGTATCCACAAGGCCGGCCCGTTTGTCAGGGGCTGTGTCCACGAAAAAGGCACGCGCCTGGGTCGCGGTCGGGATGACGCCGTGCAGCGAGAGATAGGCACGACGGAGGAAGTCCGCGTCGTTCGCGATGGGAGCCTGCCCGGCGGGGTGGGCCTCCACGAGGAGGGCGTCGATCCTGGCATGCAGCGACACGTCCCCCGCGCTCGCCACAGCGGCCATGGCCGCGATCGTCGCGACGCCGACCCACCGCGCGGCGATCCTGAAGATTGAAAAAGTCACAGGGCGCCCGGAAATCGTTGGGGAGTCGTGTTTTACAGTGAAGGGGAGAGTCACAGGGAAAAGGCCCCTTGGGCATCGTGTTCACAGTGAAAGAGCCCCGGCGGCATCGGGAATTAGGTCGAATTTTTGGGTCCCGCCCCGGGCATTTGGCCTGAACCCTGAAAGCGGTTGCAGCTTTCGGGAGCGTGGAGGTTCAACTCCTTCAGAGTTGAAAAGCAGCCCCATCCCATTCCGGCGCGGTGGTCCTT
Organism: Chthoniobacterales bacterium; assembly: GCA_038228205.1. Taxonomy (GTDB): domain Bacteria; phylum Verrucomicrobiota; class Verrucomicrobiia; order Chthoniobacterales; family Chthoniobacteraceae; genus Chthoniobacter. The sequence continues at coordinate 18,635 of JBBRPL010000062.1, read as the reverse complement.
GCCACCTGATGGGCAAAACTCCATCTCTGGAGTCATGGCATCATCCCTCCGCCTTATCGCCACCTGCGCGGCTGCGTTTGCGGCCTTGTTCCTGATAGGATGCTCGCGCGTTCCGAGCTATGACCTCGTGCTGGCGGGTGGTCGAGTGATGGACCCCGCGACAGGACTGGATGCAATCCGGAGCATTGGGGTCAATGGCGGGAAGATCGTGTCGATTTCCGAAAAATCGCTCTCCGGCGCCACAGTGGTAAATGTTTCAGGCTTTGTTGTGGCGCCGGGCTTCATCGACCTCCACGCGCACGGCCAAACCACGGGCGACATGGAGATCAAGGCGCGCGACGGAGTCACCACGGCGCTCGACCTGGAGGCTGGCGTGTACCCGGTGGCGCCCTGGTATCAATCGATGGAGGGCAAGGCACCGCTTAACTATGGCGCCACGGTGAGCCACATTTCGGCGCGATTCGAGGCGTTCCATCCCGGCCTGGAAATCGGGCACTGGGCGGTCAACCGGGCGAAGATCGCCCGGTTGGGAGCGAAACCAGCCGGCGCAAATAAAGTCGCGGGTACGGCGGAATTGAAGGCCATGGCCAATGCGATCCAACACGGACTCGATGAAGGAGCGCTGGGCGTAGGCTTCGGGATCAACTACACGCCCGCGGCGGAACCCAGCGAGATCGAGGCGATGTTCCGCGTGGCCGCGGAACGCAAGGTCCCGGTCTTTGTCCATACGCGAGCCTTCGGGATCACGGCCATCCGGGAAGCGATTTCCACCGCGAAGACCACCGGCGCGGCGCTGCACATCGTGCACATCGGGAGCAGTGGCATCGACGATCTCCCGGAAGTCTTGCAGTTGATCGACGCGAATAAGGCCGAGGGGATGGACATCAGCACCGAGGTCTATCCTTATACCGCCGCATCCACCGTGCTGGAATCGGCGATGTTCGATCCGGGCTGGCAGGCCAATCTCAAGATCGATTATGGCGACCTTGCGTGGGCGGCCACGGGCGAGAGGCTCACGCAGGAGAGTTTCGAGCGCTATCGCCAGCAAGGAGGCTGGGTCATCATCTACATGATGAAGGACGAGAACGTGGAGCGGGCCATCGCGCATCCCGGCGTGATGATCGCCAGCGACGGTGTCCCCTTCATCGACGGCAAGGGCCATCCGCGCGGGGCAGGCACCTTTGCTCGTGTGCTGGGGCACTACTGTCGCGAGAAGAAACTCCTCACGCTGATGGATGCCCTGGCGAAAATGACGATCCTGCCCGCGCGACGGCTCGAAGGTTATGTGCCCGCGATGAGGCTGAAAGGCCGGATCGCCGCCGGCGCGGATGCGGACCTCACGGTGTTTGATCCCGCGACCGTCCTCGATCGCGCGACGTTTGAAGAACCCACCCTGCCTTCCGCCGGCATTCCGCATGTCATCGTGAACGGAACATTCGTCGTGCGTGACGGCCAGCTTGTGCCTGGCGCCATGCCGGGACGGGCGGTGCGGGTCGCCCCAAAGTAGGACGCGCCGCACGGCGAACTGAAATGCTTGAAACTCTTGGCGACGAGCGCGAGAAAGTAGCCCATCATCCTCGGGTTCCTGTCATCCTCCACTCCTCCCCATGAAATCCATCCTGTTACGTCCCTTCGTGTTCTTCGTCCTCGCAACCGTGTTCTGGCGGCCAGTTTTTGCCGCGGAAGAAAAAGCCAACGCGGGGCCGGCGCCGACGCCGGAAGAACTGAAAGCGTACGATGAACTCACCAAACGGGGCGTCGCCGCCGAACCTCTGGCGGCAGGGGTCAACTGGCGTTACGTCAATTTTCGCGACGTCAAAAAGCCCGACGCCGCGATCTTCGGACTGCTCAAGTCGTGTTCGCTGATCGTGGAGCTGAACTTGTCTGGCGTCACCGCCGTTGAAGGTGATCTCGCCAATCTCGGCGAGCTGAAAAACCTCACAAAACTTAGCCTGGCCAATTCCACCGTGACCGACGCCGGTCTTGCCCACCTCAAGGGACTCGGCCATCTGGAAACGCTCAATCTCTACCACACGGGGATCACGGACGAGGGGCTCAAGAACCTTTCCGGGTTAAAGAATCTGAAGCGGCTCTACGTCTTCGAGACCAAGGTGACCGACGCGGGCGCGAAAGCGCTGAAAGACGCTCTGCCGGGTGTGAATATCAACCAGGGGGCTCCGATCCCCCCGCCGGCCCCCAAGCCGGAGGAAAAGAAAGTTGCACCCGCCCCGGCGGCTCCGGCCGCTCCAAAACCGCCCGAAGCCAAGCCCGAGGAAAAGAAGGCTGCGCCGGCGCCGGCGGTTCCGAAACCGGCCGAACCCAAGCCCGATGAAAAGAAGGACGCACCCGCACCAGCAGCTCCAAAACCACCTGAAGCCAAGCCCGAGGTAAAGCCCCCTACCCCAGCGGCGCCGAAACCCGACGCCCCGAAAGATGCTGCCGCGAAGGACGCAGCCCCAACGCCACCCAAGCCTAACAACTAGCAAAACTCCGTGACGCTTTCGCGCTCACGGCTGTTTTGATGGAGGCTTCCTGGCCGGGCTTTTCGGGATCACCTTCGGCGCCCCAAAAATAGTCCGGCAGCCCCCTTTGACGTCCCGCCGCGGAATGAGGTCGACAAGCCGAATCGGCTTGTCGCCGGAGGATTTCGCGCGGCCCGGGGTAGCGGGCGCGTCATCAGGTTTGGGGCCGGAAGTCACAAGAAACCTGCATCAGTATCCGTGCCACCAGGCGAGCATGGTTGCCACGGGGAGTTCTTCAGAGAAAAACGCCGCTTCGAACTCACCGACCGGCCCGCAGCGCCCGGCCCACTTCGAGCCCGGTTGAACCAGCCTGGAGCCGCATGGTCCCATTCTGGGCCGCAGCAATCCCCGTCGATTCCTCGATCAATGGTCTTCATTTTGAGCATTCGGGTGGTCAAAAAGTGTGGCGTTAGTTGATCTCCGGATTTCCCAGGTGGCGCGCCAACTTGCCGCGCGAGATCCCGAGCAATCGCGCCGCCTGCCGCTGGTTGCCGCCACTCTGCTCGTAGACGCGCTTCACGTGCCGCATGAGCGCTGCGGCGAGGGAAAGGTCGCCATCGGGTCCACCGTTGGCTTGCTTGGTCGCCGTTGCATCGGCTGCCGGTCCAGCGGCCCCGTTCCCCAATGGGAAGCCGCCTTCATCGTGGAAAATCACATGCTCGGGGAGCACCACTTTCCCTTCACAAAAAAGGGCGATGCTGCGCATTTTATGGTGCAGTTCGCGCAGGTTCCCGGGCCAGGCGTAGCACATCAGCTTGTCCATCGCGGCGGGATGAATGGACGTAATCCGCCGCCCGCCCGCGACAGCCGCGGCCTGCAACTCCACCGCAATGAGCGAGGGCAGGTCTTCGATACGTTCGCGCAACGACGGGATGACCAGCACCAGACCATCGAGGCGATGGTAGAGGTCTTCCCGGAATTTCCCTGCGGCAATCCGTGCGGGCAGCGAACAATTCGTCGCCGAGATGATCCGCGCGTCGGAACGGTGCAGGCGCTCCCCACCGACCCGCTCGAACTCGCCATATTCAACCGCACGCAAGATTTTCGCCTGCGCGAGTGCGCTCATGTCGGCGATCTCGTCGAGGAAAATGGTACCGGTGTTTGCCGTCTCGAACTTGCCCTTGTGCGCGTGTTGCGCGCCGGTGAACGCGCCACGCTCGTGCCCGAAAAGTTCGCTTTCGAGCAAGGTATCGCTCATGGCGGAAGCGTTGAACGACACGAATGGCCCGTTTGACCGGCCGGAGGAATTGTGGATCGCCTGCGCGAGCAGAGTCTTGCCCGTGCCGGTGGGGCCAAGGATGAGCACGGGGATGTCGCTGCGGGCAGCGAGCGCCGCGAGCTTGAGACAGCGCCGCATCGCGGCATTCGCCGAGGTCAGTTGATCGATCTTCAAATCGAAGAGGGCGGGCGAGATCATTGGCGCTGGCAGATTTCGAGGAAGCGGTTTCTACGGGAAAACACTCTGTGCGACATCCTCATTTCTGGAAAGAAAGAACGCTGGCGCGTATGGAATTGCCGCGCACTCAGCGTGGCCTTGGAACGGGACCGCCAGGTATTCCGTTTTGAATCACTATTGGTCTCGAAGCGGAGCCGTGGGATCTCGAATTGCGATGCTCCGATACGATCCGAACATCCCTCTGAATATTTTCTTAAGTGACTGATGGCATGTCAGTTGTAACTCGATATTGCGCATTCAATGGCGCTCTTTCGGGCGGCTCGGGAACGTCGCGGTACGCATTCTGATAATAGTTTATTCCGACGCGCGCCGAAAATCTGCACGCCAATGAATCGGACCATGATCAAAACCGGGAAGCCTCACACTGCCATCAAAGCCGGCATCCGTTGGAAGACGGGCACGATGATCGAACGCAAGCTCTCAGGGCGCATCGGGGCGCCCTGTCCATCCGTGAGGCCTCCACTCCGATGCGAAGTCACGATTCGACCGGAATCTGCCGAGGCACGGCGCCGCGCAGCCCCCCGGCGTGCATGGACGCCGATTCTCGCGGGTAAACAGGCCAGGCAGGCTGCCGACGTGATCAAGTCGGTTGCCGAAGAGTTGCATCGAATCGCATCGCACGAGAGTTCCGCGAATGGAACGTGCGCGAGCGATGGGCGCGGAATGATGAATTCGTCGCTCGCGGGCGGGAGCGCGGGGCTGGCTGTTTTCTACGCCTGCCTCGCGGAAGCCAAACTGGCGGCCAACGCCAGCCAGTGCGCCCTGGCATTCCTGAGTCACGCCGTGGACCGTCTGGCTGCTGACCCGCGTGAGCCCTCACTTTTCGGGGGATACACGGGCACGGCCTGGGCGGTCGCCCACCTCGAAGGCAGGCTCTTCAAGGCTGGCAATGGCGATCCGAACGAAGCCATCGACGAGGCCTTGCGGCGGCTTCTGCGTCGTTCCCCCTGGCGCGGCGACATCGGCCTCGGGGGCGGTCTCGTCGGATTCGGAGTGTATGCGCTGGAGCGGCTTCCTCGTCCTTCGGGCATCGAATTGCTGGAACTCGTGGTGGCTCGCCTGGAAGAGCGCGCGGAAATCGACACCGTGGGCGTGACCTGGCGAAATGACGGACACTCGAATCTCGGACTGGCCGATGGAATCCCCGGCGTGATCGCATTGCTCAGTCGGGTATGCGCTCGCCACGAAGAGGAGCCGGGCAATGCTCGCCGGAGATCTCGCGATTTGCTGGATCGAGCGGTCGCCTGGCTCCTGGCTCAAGAACCCGCAAATCACAGTACTCCAGACCCGGCGGGAGCGGGTATCCAGGCAAGGCCGGCGCGCCTCGCATGGTGTTCCGGCGAATTGGGAATCGCCGCGGCCCTGCTCCAGGCGGCGCGCGCCACGCAAAATGCCGGGTGGGAGCGAGAGGCGCTGAAAATTGCCCATCGCGCGGCTCGGTGTTCCGCGAAACAAGCCGGCGTCGTTGACTGTGGACTGAACAGGGGCGCCGCGGGGGTCGCCCATTTGTTCAACCGCCAGTATCAGGCCACCGGCGACCACGCGCTCAAGGAGGCCGCCCAGCTCTGGTTCGCGCGCACTCTCGAGATGCGGCAGGCGGGCAAGGGCATCGGGGGCTTTCCGAGATACACGCCGGACCCCGAGACACCTGACGCGAAACGATGGACGAACGAATCGGGAATTGTCGACGGGGCGGCTGGAGTGGCTCTCGCGCTTCTCGGAGCCATCACGGACATCGAACCGACCTGGGATCGCATCATGCTGGCTCCATCGGCAGACAAAAATCTCGCTCTCGATTGTCGTCGGTGACAGTGCCGGGGCGCGGGCGCAATCAGATTCCCACCTGCTGGCTGGAGAGATGAAAATAGAGGCCGCGCCGCGCCATGAGTTCATCGTGGGTTCCGATTTCCGCGACTTCGCCCTTCTCCAGAACGACAATCATATCGGCGTCGCGGATCGTGCTCAGACGGTGGGCGATGACGATGCAGGTGCGGCCCGCGGCCATGCAGCGCAGATTCTCCTGGATGGCCCGCTCCGATTCGGTATCGAGCGCGCTCGTCGCCTCGTCGAAAATCAGGATCGGCGGATTGTGATACAGCGCGCGCGCTATGGCGATGCGCTGCTTTTGCCCGCCCGATAGCCCGAGACCGGAATCACCGATGCGCGACTCGTATCCCATCGGCAGACGCATGATGAAATCGTGGGCATTGGCCGTCTGCGACGACCAAAGGACACGGTCGAAATCCGGATCCGGATCGCCAATGGCGATGTTGCGCATGACGGTCTCGCTGAAAATGTAGTTGTCCTGCAAGACCATGCCGATCTGCAGGCGCAGGTCGCGGTAGTTGAGGGTCTTGAGATCGACGTGATCGATGAGGATGGCGCCGGCGGTGGGCTCGATGAGGCCGGCGAGCAGCTTGATGAGCGTGGTCTTGCCGCTGCCGCTGCGTCCCACCACAGCAATGGTCTTCCCCGGCGCAAGGTCGAGCGTGACTTCTTTCAGGATCTCCGGCGCTTCCGGCCCCCCGTATCTGAACCCGACGTTGCGCAGTTCGATGCGCCCCTCCAGGGAATGCACCGGCGCCAGGTGCGAGCGGTCGCGCCCCTGCTCGGGCTCCGCTTCGAACACGTCACTGAGCCGGTTCAGCAGAACCGCCCCCTGCTGCCACTGCTCCCAGATGCCGAGAGCGCGCAGGATGGCGGCGCAGGCCATCGCCGCAAGCGAATTGAAGGCGACGAATGCGCCGATGGTCATCTGTCCGCTGATCACCTGGCGCGCGCCGAGCCAAAGGAAGAGCGCCGTGGAAAGCAACCCGATCGTCTGGACCACGCTGTCGCTGGAAGTGACAAGGAAATTGGCGCGAAGCATTTTTTGAGAGACCCCGAGGAACTCGTTGAGCATCGCGTTGCGAAAGATGGGTTCCGCCGATCCTGTCTTGACCGCTTCGATCCCCTTGATCGCATCGGTCTGGTACGAGGTATATCTGTCATGGCTCTCTTCGATATCGGCGAAGAGCGGGCGCAGCAGCCTCACGGAGAAATACATGATGCCAGCGTAGAGCGGCACGGTGGCCAGAAAGACGCCCGCCAGCGCGAGATTGTAGAACACCATCAACACGACGGCGCCGAAGAGCGTGACGAGCGAGAGCACCCCGCCGATGCCGTGCTGGACCACGAAGAGCCGAATCTGCCGGGCGCCATCGAGCCGGCGCTGGATGTCGCCCGGGCGGCGGCTGCTGAAGTAGGACATCGGCAGCGAAAGCATCTGCCGGGCGAGGAAATCGAGGATCGCCGAGTCGATGCGCACCGCGGCGAAGCTCAAGAGGAAATGCTGCGCGAGGGAAGCCGCCTGCATGAAAACGAGCGCCCCCCCCATCGCGAGCATGATGGTGGTCAGCAGGGCGATGTCATGCCCCACGACCACCTTGTCCACGACCCATTGCGTGAAGATCGGGAAGAGCAACTGGAGGGAGACGACGGTCCCGGCCAGGAGGATCGCCGGCCCCAACGTCGAGGCCTGCTGGCGAAAAAAGGGCGCGACCCATTGTGCGATCGAGCGACCCTCAGGCGCCTGCTCGAAGGCCTCCGTGTAGTCGAAAAGGGCCACATACCCGGTCCACTTTGTTTCAAACTCAGCCCGCGAAATGTGCCGGGCCCCTCGCGCTGGATCATTCACGCGCACGCCGGACTCGTCCACCTGGCAGAGCACCATCCAGTGGTTGCCATCCCAATGGATGATCGCCGGCAGCGGCATCTGCGGCAGATTGCGCGGCGAAATCTTGAGCGCGCGCGCGGCCAGCCCGAGTTCACTCGCCGCATGACAGATGCCCTTGAGGCTCGTGCCGTCCAGGGCGGTGTGACAGAGCTGGCGAATGTGCGCGAGGCTCACCTTGCGCCCGAAGTGCCGGCAAATCATCCCGAGACACGCCGCGCCACAGTCCATCTCGTCGATCTGCTGGACATGCGGGACACTGCGAATCTTCGCGCGGCCCGGGCGAAATACACCGCTCTCCTCGTCGAGTGGTTCGTCTCCTGCGGGCGCAGCCGCTGCCGCATCATCGAGCCGGACCTTGTCATGATCCCGCACCTCGGCCGGCAGGATTTCCTCATTAAAATCCACCGGAATGCGGGCCTCTTCATCCGCGCGATAGCGCGAGAGTCGCTCCGCGAGAAGTTTGCGGAATTCCGGGTAGGCCTCCTCCAGCTCACGCACCGCCTGGGGCTCCAGGGCAAGCAAATGGCAGCGGGTCACCGCCTCGGCGGATGCTGCCCGGGGCGAGCCGTTCAGAATGCTGAGTTCGCCGAAGAAATCGCCGCCGCGGTAAAAGGCGAGATTCCGCCCGCACCCGTCCGGCCCGGAAAAAACCCGCACACGACCGGTCTGCACGATGTACATCGGCCCAGCCGGGTCGCCCTCGCGAACGATCATGTCTCCCTTTTCGAAGTCAACCGGAGTGAGACTCCCCACGACGGCATGCAGCGCACGCGCAGACAAGCGGCCGAAGTTGCTGAATTCGTAAAGAAAACCGTGCAGCGTGCGGATACGGGCGGTGGTTTCGATGGCCTTCTTCAGTTCCGGAAATTCCTCGAGGAGCGGCAGAAATTTCCGAGAGTCCAGCCGCACGACATCCACTGCGGTACTGCACCGGACCGTCGCGTTGCGGTTCCCGCCGGAAATCAGCGCGAGTTCACCGAATTCATCGCCGGGGCGAAGTGTGGTCAGAGCGATCTCTTCACCGCTCTCCGTTTCCTTCACCACCCGGGCACGGCCGGAAGTGAGAATATAAAATGAATCCGCCTCATCCCCCTGTTTGACGATCATGTCGCCAAACTCGAAGTGCTCCTCGCGCAGCAGGGGCCTGAGACGCTCGTAGTGTTCAGGCGAGAGGGAACCGAACGCCGTCGAACGGTGGAGGATCTCGTCGAGGGCCTCGGGCCTCATGGCGGCATGAATCCGGGCTGCCACCGCACATGACGGCACGCCAGCGCCGAAAAGTGACGATCCACAATCTCCTGCTCGATTCGGGCGCGAATCCCCGCGTCGTCCAGGCTGGGTTCGATCTTTTCCCTCAGCCGCCAGAGGTGGAATCCATCGCCCTGCGCGAGGGGCTCCAGGATTTCTCCAGGGATCGCGCACAGAACTTTCTGCTGCATTTCTGGCACGAGGCTTTCGACGAACTTCTGCTGCCGGCGATGAGGATAGCCGCCCTCGCGCGCCACTTCCTCCATGGCCAATCCGTCCTCGCGGACACAAAGCGCCGCCTCGCGGGCGGCCGCGAGAGTATCCACTTCGAGGATTTCCAGATCCACGCCGGTGAGCGCCATGCGCATCGTTTGCAACATCCCCTCCCACTGCGACGGCGTGAGCACCGAATCCCTCTCGATCCTGAAGGCGGCTTCCAGGGCGAGCATCTCCTTGAGCCAGCGTTCGTCATGGTTTGTGCAGGCGAGCCAATCCTGGCAGGTTTGCGCATCGAGGCCAGTCCGCTCGAGGAAACCCGCGCGTTCCGCATCGATCATTTCGGGTGTGATCTTGCTGGCGCCATTTGTGAGTGCGGCATAGCGCCAGCCCAAAGTGCGCGCCATCGCATCGAACCCGCCGGAGAGGAGCAACTCAACGCGCAGAAGATTGCTCAACTCTACAGGCGCCGAAAGATAGTCCACGGGGACCGGTACGACCTTGTTCTCGAGCAGCTCGGCCCAGTACTGCCGGACGAAATAGTCGCTGAATTCATCCGCGGTCAATCCGTGCGCCTCGAGCCAGCACTCCGCTTCTTCGGCGGTGATCAATTCGCGGTCATAGCGAAACTGTTCCGCTGCCGATTGGACTGCCAGTTCATTGACCTCGCCCAGCTCCGCCGCGCGTCTTTCGCATTCGTCCAGAATGAGGGTGCGATTCCACCAATCGACCAACTGCCCACGGAAATGCGCGGCAGCGATCACTTCATCAATGGAGACCAGCCGGTCGGCGATAGCGAAAACGGAGATGGTCTGCCCCGGGGATTCCGTCATGCGGCGATTCTTACTGGAAGTCCGCTGGAATGGGAACTTAACTTACTTGCGGAAAGATTGGCGTGTCTTCGAGACATGCGCTAAGAAACGTCCGATCCGGGACTTGTCCCGCTGTAACGCACCGTCCATCAGCGATCTCCTGATGAATCCACCCTCCAGAGACCCGACGTTAACCGAACACTTCAGTCCGGCTGGGGGTGATGTGCTTCGCGTCGGCTCCACCCGGCGGGGTTTTCTGCAAACGGGATTGGCAGGGCTCGCGGGGATTTCCCTCCCGGCGCTCCTGCGCCAGCAGGCCCTGGCCGCCTCGGCGGGGAAGGCGAAGAGCAAGACCAATGTGATTCTCTTCTGGCTGTCCGGCGGACCGAGCCACCTCGATATGTGGGATCCCAAGCCGGATGCCCCGCGCGAAATCCGCGGCCCTTTCGGTCACATCCCCACGAAGCTGCCCGGCGTCCATGTCTGCGAGCATCTGCCGCTCACGGCGGGCCTCATGGATAAATTGACGATCATTCGGTCCGTGGATTGCACCGCCAGCAACCACACGCCCATCACCATGCAGGCCGGCAATCCCCTCGCCCGCCGCACCGATGACGGCAAGGACGGTGCGGGATATCCGTCCATGGGATCGATCGCGGCGAAGTTTCGCGGGGCCAACGCCCCGGGCATGCCCGGTTTTATCGCGCTGGCCCCTTCCCTGAAGTCCGACATCTGGGGCGCCGGCCACATGGGGGGCGCGTACGAACCGGTCGATGGCAAGGAACTCGCCGGGCGGCTGGCCTTGGCGGAAGGCCTCACCGTCGAGCGCCTGGGCGACCGGCGGACCCTCGTCGATCAACTGGATGGATGGAAACGAAAGCTTGAGACCAACCAGGAAATCATCGCCGCCGACCAATACACCCAGCAAGCCTATGAAGTGCTGCTCACCGGTCGGGCCCAGCGCGCCTTCAATCTCGACGAGGAAACACCCGCGCTGCGCGATGCCTACGGGCGCGATAGCCTGGGCGAGAAGGCCCTCCTGGCGCGGCGCCTCATCGAGGCCGGGGTAACGTTTGTCACCGTCAGCGGCGCATGGGGCTATTTCGATCATCACGGCAACAATGTCCGGTGGGGCGGCATCGAAAAGGGGCTCAAACCCCTCCTCCCCGTCGTGGATCGCACCCTGCACGCCATTGTCACGGACCTGGAGGCGCGCGGTCTGCTGGAGACCACGCTCATTCTCATGATGGGTGAATTCGGCCGCAGCCCGGTCATCAACGCGGAAGCCGGTCGCGACCACTGGCCGCGCGTGATGTCGATGGTCATGGCCGGCGGCGGCCTGCGCCATGGCCAGGTGATCGGCAGCACCGATCGCAAGGGCTACGACATCGACAGTCGGCGGGTGGGACCGTCGGATTTGGCGGCCACCGTGTTCCATCATCTCGGCATCAATCAAAACTCCGAGTGGATCGATCCGCAAGGCCGCCCGCGACCCATCGTCACCGAGGGCGGGCGCGCGATCGACGAGTTGCTGTAGCGAGTAAGTCGCTCGGCCTGGATGGATGACGAGGGCGGAAAGTTGTTGCCTCGACGCGACTCTTGAGCGGAGGCACAGTTTTCTCGAAATGCGATCGATCCTCCTTTTCCTGCTGCTCGTGATGGCTCTTCCGGTGTTGGCTGAACCGGCCGAGAATGCCGCCTACGAAACCAGGATGGCAGCTCTCCCCAAGCCGGCGGATCTGGTCACCACGGACCCCGCCGGCTGGAAACAGATCAACGGCAGCAACGATAACTCCGCCTGGAGCGTGGCGGATGTCCCGGACATGCCGTTCAAAATGGCATTTCAGGTCGAGACAAAGAAACGGGTCGATCGTGACTACATGATCCAGTTCACCAGGCCGAGCATCGGCGAGGTCAAGACCGGGGATGTGCTGATGCTAACATTCTACGCGCGGGCCATCAAGAACATCGCCGAAACGGGCGTAGGACAGGTAAACGTCTCCTTCCTCACCACGGATGAGCCGCGCGAGCGCGTCGGCCGGGCGGAAGTGCTCGTCGATGCCGACTGGAAGAAATACTATGTCCGCTGGACGGCCTTCATGAAGCATCAGCCGGCGCCAGTCCAGCCGGGAAAAATGTACCTCTCGCTCGCGCTGGGTGTCCCGCCGCAGATCGTGCAGATTGCCGATGTCCGGGTGTTGCGCTTCCCCGCCGGTGTCAGTGCCGATGCCCTGCCACACGAGGAAAATACCTATGCCGGCCGCGAGCCGGATGCGGCCTGGCGCACCGCCGCAGCGGAACGGATTGAGAAATATCGCAAGGGCGATATCACCGTCCAGGTCGTGGATGCGGCCGGCAAGGCGGTTCCCGGAGCGCTGGTGCGCGTGGAGATGAAGCGGCACGCCTTCGGCTTCGGCTCGGCCTTTTCCGATAACCGCATCGTGAAAATGAAGGACGCGGATGCCGATCGTTATCGCGAAGAGTTCCCCAAGCTCTTCAACTGCGGCACGATCGAGAGCGGGCTGAAATGGAGCGAGTGGGTGAAGAACCGCGACATTCCCGTGCGGGCGCTCGCGTGGATGGACGCGCATGGCATCCGCGTGCGCGGGCACAACCTCGTGTGGCCGCAATGGAACCGGCTCACGTTCCCCGACGAAGCCGCGGTGAAGCTCGCCAGGCACAGTCCGGCGGATCTGCAAAAGCTCGTGCTCGATCATATTCGCGATGAAGTCACGCCGCTCGTCGGCCGGTGCTTTCAGTGGGACGTGGTGAATGAGCCGATGTCGCACAAGGACTTCCTGAATTTCCAAGGCCAACAGGCGATCGTCGAATGGTTCAAGCTCGTCCACGAGATTGATCCCAACGCGCAGCTAATCGCGAATGACATCGTGCTGCACATGCCTAATGGCGGCCCGGGCGGTTCGGCCGTCCCACCGGAAGACGACTTTTATTTCTACCTCAAATACCTCAAGGATCACGGTGCTCCGCTGGCGGGCTTCGGGCTGGAATCACACCTCGCCCGCATGACCCCGCCGGTGGAGATCTTGAAGCAGTTCGATCGCTACGCAGAGTTCGGCTCGATCAATATCACGGAGTTCGACGCGAGCGTGGACGACGAGCAACTCCAGGCCGACATGACGCGCGATTACCTAACAGTCTGCTTCAGCCATCCGGCGGTCGCAAACTTTGTCATGTGGGGCTTCTGGGACGGCCAGCATTGGCGGAAGAACGCCCCGATCTTCCACAAGGACTGGAGCCTGAAACCGAGCGGGAATGTGTACAAGGATCTGGTTTTCAAACAGTGGTGGACCGACCAGACCTCCCCCGCCGACGTCGGCGGCAAAGTCACGATCCGCGGATTCCTGGGGGACTATATCATCACCGCGACGCACGACGGAAAAAGCGCCTCGCAGCCGATCGCGCTGACGCGTGAAGGCGCCTCAGCGAAACTGGTCATCAAGTGAATCCGGCGCGCGTCTCTGATATGTTGAGAAGTCTGGACAGCAATGGCGCCTCACACTTAGCCGGAGCGCCGTCCCCTCATTTCTTTGTCATCCTGAGCGGAGCGGGGATTCGAGGCTTTGCGAGAAGTCTGTGGTGCCGTGGAGACAATCATGGGCGGAGTCGAAGGACCTCCAACTTCCGTGGGTTCTTGAGCGGAGCCTCCCCCAGCCACCGCTTCGCAACTAGCATCGCCCATGGGCTCCCACCGCATGGGTCACGATTACTTCGTTTACATCCTCACCGACAAGAGCCGCCCGACGCTCTACATCGGCGTGACCAATGACATGGCCACCCGGCTGTGGCAGCATCGCAATCCAGAGCGGAATTCATTTTCGCAACATACCACTGCATCTTACTGGTCCACATCGAGCACTATGGCGATGTGAACGCGGCGATCGCACGGGAGAAGCAAATCAAAGGGTGGGCGCGGAGTGAAGAAGATTGCGTTGATCGAGCGGGATAATCCTCGGTCGGAGGATTTGGCGTCGGAGTGGATATGAGTGCGCGGCTGGCTATGGGCGACGTGACGTGGTGCTGCAACGCAGAGGCAACTCTGCGCGCGAACTCGTGGATATCGGGTACAACGCGGTGACTAATGAAGCTCCGCTCAGGAACCCACGGGATATTGGAGTTCCTTCGACTCCGCCCGTGCTTCCCCGCTCCGCTCAGGATGACAAGGAGGCGTGACGGCGCTCGCGCTGGGAGCGATGCGGAAACTCCTGCGAACTTAGTTCAGAAGTTCGTGACATGTTCTCGGGCCTGTCACACGCCTTCAGGCCTGTCAGCGAGCGGCGCGTGCTTTCCGCATGTCCGCTCACTGATGCCACTCGCCGGTAAACGGCTGGTAAAACTGTTTCCACTCCCGCTCGAACCACACCGGCGCGCTGGGAAATCCCTCCTGGCCGAGCGCGTCCACGGCCACGACGTAGTAGCGGCGCGCGCTTTTCCCGGCGGTTTCGTCCTTCCAGGTCGCGGCGGGGATCGGCTCCGGCGTGAGGCGCGGGATGGCGTCTTTGTCGTAGCGGCCATCCATCCGGTAGACGCGGTAGCCCTTGAGGCCCTGCTCGGGACTGGTTTCCCACTTGAGTTGGCAGGCGGCGCCGTCCTCGCGGCTGAAGAGCGATTGCGGCGAGGACGGAATGGTGAAGAAAGGAGGCGACGGTCCGCTCGTGACGCCCTCCTTGTTCACCGCGCGGATGCGATAGGCATGGACTGCATAGCGATACGGGCGGCCTGACGGGTCCAGTTGTTCGAGGCTGTATCTGCGCTCGAAAATTGGGTCTCCAGCGATTGGTCCGGGCTTGCTGAGGTCCACGGTCGTGTCGGTGAAGGTGGGATTCTTCAACGGTTCCTTGGTGAGCACTTCAAATGCGCCGATGCGCCGGATCGCGCCAACCGATGGCTCCGCCAGCGGGGTGGTCTGCTTTTTCAACCGCGTCAGTTGATCCTCACTCAGCACTTCGACGGGCGCGCGCTCCACGAGGTAGCCAAGACCATCCGCTCCCTTCCAGCGAAGCTCCACGCGGCTCGGAGAGAGGACGGAAGCCGTGCCATCCTCGATCGCGCGTGGCTCGGCCCGCGGCCTGGGCGCGGGTGGCGTCCAGAACTTGTCGCCTTCGAGGCGATAGGTCCAGATTTGCTGCTCGCGTGGTTTGCTCGTACAATTTTCCAGGAAAGCGAGGCCCAGCTCGGGCGCAAAGAGAAGTTGCCGGGCACGATTGCCCGAAGGCTCCGGCTCGGAGGCTGGATTCAGCTTCTGCCATTGATTGGCGCCGGCGTCGTAGGACCACGTTTCGAGCGTGTGCGTCGCAGATTCGTCCTTGCCCTCGGTGATCATGACGATCGCCAGCACCCGCTTGCGCAGAGGATCGTAGGTGAGCACCGCGTCGTTCTTGTCGGTCGGCGGCGTGACAACCGGTTGGGCGTCACGCCATTCATTCTTGCGGAAATCGTAGACCCAGGTGCGCGCGTCGTTCGTGAACTGCGAACCGAAAAGGACATGCACTTTGTGCTCGGAATCGTAGGCCATCTGCCCTCCGCTTCGGACCTCGGGCTGCACGGGCGGCTTCAGCCATCGCCATTCATTGCGATGCGGATCGTAGGCCATCGTCTCGCGCGGCCCACCCTCGCCGCCAAAGACCAGCACCACGTCCTCGTCGCTATCCCAGGTGGCACAGCGCAGGGGCGCGACGTGCGGTGCGGGTAGCGGGCGCATGTTCCGCCATTTGTTTTCGCCGGGGTCATAGGTCCATACGGAGGCGTCGTTGAGGTAAATTTCGCGCCACCACTGCCAGCCATGGCTGCCGCTGAAGGACGGAAACCGGACATAGCGGTTACGGACGGGATCAAAGACATTCTGCGCGTTGCAGCAGACGCCAGGCGGCGAGAGGTTCGTTTCCTTCAGCGTCCATTGCACCGTGAGCGGATCGTACGTCCAGACTTCCGAGCCCTGCTCGCCACCGCCGCCCTGATTGTGGCCACCATAGCGAATGACGACGCGATGCCTGGAGTCCCACACACAAGCGCCTTCGTAGCCGAGGCGCGGCGAAACGGGTGTGCCTGCGAGCGGCGAGCGCTTGGTCCAGGTATTGGTGGGCTGCGTCGGGAGATCGTTCTGCGCCAGCGCCGGCAGGCAAACGAGTAGCAACCAGAGCGCCGGGGGAAAGCGAGCGGGCATACGTGAATAGCATGACCGATCCAGAAGCGGGAACTTAGTGCGATACGGGCACCTGGTGCGCGAGGCCCGTTGCGAGAGGCCAGCGATCAGCGGCAGCAGCCACAGGTCACATCGCTCATCAGCCTGTTGGATAACCCCATGCGCCCAACCCGCCTGTCATCTTGAGCGGAGCGCAGTCGAAAGATCCCGTGGCAAAAGGTGCGATGTATCACTCCAACACCCTGTCCCCGCACAGGGGGCGGGCTACAGCCAGGGAGGACTTCCGCACGAAAACTAGCCTCTGACTTCCGATCACTGCCAATCAACAGAGCCAGTCGAAAAAGCAAATTGTCCGAATTCCGCCGCCGAGCGCGGTTTTGTATGTGAGTGAAATCGAACTGCTTCTCCCTGCCCCGCGTTCGTCGCTAGCGCCAGCGCCGAAACGGACCCATGGAAACCAAGCCCCATCCACCGTGAAAAAACTCATCCTCCTGTCCGTCCTGATCTGTGGACTCACCGCGTTCGCCTGCTTCGCCGCCGATACAAAAGCGGCGTCCGTGGCAAATCCGCCACCCAACGTGTTGGTGATCGTCCTTGACGACGAAAACGCCTTTGCCGGCCGCACCGATCTTGCACCGCAGCCCGTCACTCCGAATCTTGATCGGCTCGCCAAACGCGGCGTCCTCTTTGCCAATGCACAGTGTCCCGCGCCGGTCTGCAATCCATCGCGCACCGCGATATTTTGCGGATTACGTCCGTCCACCACGGGCATCTACGAGGACGCCCAGGGCACGACTCCCCCGGGCCACATCCTCGCGCACACGACGTCGCTGCCCACTTACTTTCAGGAGCGAGGATACACGACGGCGGGTGGCGGCAAGATCTTCGGCGCGAGCTTCGGCCGCCTCCTCAAGCATAATGTGTGGGATCACGAGTTGAATTCGAACAGCAGGGGCCGGGACGAGGACGCGAGACCGCCGGCGGACAAGCTCCCGCTCAGTGGGCTCCGCGGCAAACACGACTGGGGTCCGTATCCGGATAGCCGCGAGCAAATGGCCGACTGGCAGCTCGCCGGGAAGGTCGCCGAGTTCCTCGCGCAACCGCAGCCGATACCATTCTTCCTCGCGTGCGGCATCGTGAAACCGCACACGCCGTGGTATGTGCCCAAGGAGTATTTCGATCTCTTCCCACCGGACAAGATCACCATCCCCGCCCTCGCCGCGGACGAGAGCGCGGGCGTGCCGGCGGTGATGCGGGTGAAGCCGAAGCAGGTCCGGCAGGAGACGGAAATCCGGGCCCGGCGCAACGAACTGGTTGCGGCCTATCTCGCCGCGTCGCGTTTCGCCGACGATTGCGTCGGGCGCATTCTCGATGCGCTGGATAAGAGCCCGCGGCGCGAGAACACGATCGTCGTCATCTTCGGCGACAACGGCTATCAGTTTGGGGAAAAGGACCATTGGTCCAAAGGCGGGTTGTGGGAAGGTTCGGCCCACATACCGCTGGTCATGGCCGGACCGGGAATTGCGGAGGGTCGCACCTCGACGCGCCCGGTGGGCCTCATCGATCTTTACCCGACGCTGCTCGACCTCGCCGGCCTGCCCGCGCGCCCCGACCTGGAAGGCCTGAGCATCGTTCCGCTGCTGAAGAATCCTTCCGCGCCATGGGAGCGTCCGGCGCTCACCACGAAAGGCTTTAAGAATCACGCGCTGCGCAGCGAGCGCTGGCGCTACATCAAGTACGCCGACGGCTCCGAGGAACTCTACGACCACGACGCCGACCCACTCGAGCAGATCAACGTCGCGGCAAGGCCCGAGTTCGCGAGCGTCAAGGCGGATTTCCAAAAGTGGTTTCCGCAAAAGGATGCGCCGCTGAATCCGAATTCCAGTGGCGGGAAGGCAGATGACTAACGACCAGTGCTGGGGACTTACGCACGGCGGTCATAGCGCAGCCCCGCGCTGGCGAAACCTCCGCGTTCGTCGAAAGCAGACCAGACGTCGCCCGACGGGAAGCGCTCCTGCCCCGAGGTGAACGATCGGGAAAGGGCGCCACTCAGGACACTTCGCACGAAGGCGATTTCCTGGTCGCTCTCCTCCCGAGAAGGCCATGATGACGGGGTCTCTTTTGCGGAGCGGAGTTCGACACCCCAATGGACCTCACGGAGGAAGCCTTGGTGAAAGCATACAGACAGGCCGGCGGGTTTGCCACCGAAAGAGAGACCTTGAAAATTCAGCCACTCGTAGCCATTGCCATGGTCCCGGCTGGTGCTGGGAAGTGCGGTTAATCCGGCAGGAGGAGGATGCGGAGGGGCCGTGGAAAACGCCACTGACCTTCGAATTCGGATAACGCCCGCGGCCTCCTTCACTGCCTGTCATCCTGAGGAACCAAACACGAGGACGTGATGATTAGTGCGGAGATGACGTGTCGCGCGCAGTGGAGCCCAAGGAGCGGCGGTTTCCCAACCGCCGACCGTCCAATCGCGGCGGAGCCGCCAAGCTTCGTGGCCTTT
>JBBRPL010000061.1:0-47167 GCA_038228205.1 Chthoniobacterales bacterium | reverse complement strand
GAGGAAAATAAGCGCCCAGCTCGAGACGACGAGCGCCTCGAGGAATTTCCAGCGGTAGATGTTTTCGTGCGGGAGCGGCAGCGAGAGGAGCCACGTCGTCTCGCGGTTTTTGAAGAGCGTCGAGTAGCCGATGATGAGGTTTGAAAAAACCAGCATCAGGAAAAAGAATCCGAAGATGAGATGAAGGATGCGCTGCGAGAGCAGCGTGCCGACGAGCGGGAAGTGATGCAGGTAACCGAGCCCGGCGTGAAAGAGCCAGTATCCGACCGCGAGATAGCCGAGCATGAAGCTGCCGAGCACAAAGAAGAGGAGGGGAGCCTCGCGCCAGCCCGCGCTCACCCGCGCCCGCAGCGAGCGCCAGTGGACCCAGGTGAGCAAGCGAAACAGCCGGAGCGTGGAAAGCGGCGGGGTGGGTGGGTGCGGGGCGGCTTCCATCGATGGCTCGCGGTCAGGAATAACATGGAAAGCCCGGAGCGAAACAGCGAAGCCCGGCCGGAGCAAAAAATTCGTAAATGCTCGCGCTCGGAAACCAAATCTGGCCCGCTGGGTTTCAAGACCAATGAAAATTTCCCCCGTTCTCGCCGCGCTCCTGTGCGCCATTCCCGTTTTCTGTATCGCGCGCGAGCCGCTTTCATCCGAGGCCGAGAGGCTCGCGAAGATTCTCGATTCCATGCACGTGGAAGAGCATTGGCCGGCCGGCGTGATCGTGGACTGGCGCACCGGCGAGCCGACCGGCAAGGCCGTGACCGACGACGGCAAACACACGCATTGCAGCCAGTTTGCCGCGGCGACGTGCGAGCGGCTCGGCGTCTATCTGCTGCGGCCGCCGGAGCACAGCGCCGTGCTCCTCGCGAATGCGCAGTATGACTGGCTGCCGGCAAAGGGGAGGGACGCCGGATGGAGTGCCGTGGCCGATGGTGTGGCCGCGCAGGATCTCGCCAATCGCGGGAGTCTGGTCGTCGCCGTGTGCAAAAATCACGACCCAAAAAAGTCCGGGCACATCGCGATCATCCGGCCGGGGACCAAGACCGCGGCGCAGATCGCGGCGGAAGGCCCGGACGTAGTGCAGGCCGGCGGGCACAATTTTAACTGCGCGAGCCTCAAGCGAGGCTTCGCGAATCACCCAGAGGCTTTTGCGCAAAACGAAATCCGCTTTTACGTCCACGCCCTCCCGGTGACCGTAGTAGATAAGTAGATGTTCGACCTTCGCCCCGTGAGAGGCATCAACGCTGCTATGACACTGTTGATGACCGAAAAAGTGCCCTCGCGGATGCGACACTGCTTGCGCCCGGGTTTTTGCCGCGCCAAGTTGCAAGTGCCGAAGGAGCTCGATACGAATACCCCACCGATTGGGAACCAACGGCAGCCATAAACCCATGATGAATAACTTCACACCACGCGCACAGCAGGTGCTCGCCCTCGCTCGTAAAGAGGCCGATCGCTTCAACCACAATTACGTGGGCACCGAGCACCTCCTGCTCGGGTTGATCAAGCTCGGTCAGGGCGTCGCCGTGAACGTGCTCCAGAAAATGGGGCTCGATCTCGAGACCGTCCGCATGGAAGTAGAGAAGCAAGTCGGCAGCGGCCCGGAGACCAAGATGGTCGGCAACATTCCCTACACGCCGCGCGTGAAAAAGGTGCTCGCCCTCGCGGGCAAGGAAGCCAAGTCGCTCAATCATTCCTACGTCGGCACCGAGCACATCCTCCTCGGCTTGCTGCGCGAGGGCGAAGGCGTGGCGGCGCGCGTGCTGAAGAATCTCGAAGTGGATATTGAGCGGACGCGCAATGAGATCCTCAAGGAACTCGATCCAAATTTCACCCCTCCCGATGCCGAGCAGGAATCGTCGTCGGAAGGGTCCGGTGGCGGCGGCTCGGCAGGGGGAAAACGCGACGTGAAGACGCCCGCGTTGCGCGCCTTCGGCCGCGATCTCACGGAGCTCGCGAAGAAAGGGGAAATCGATCCGGTCATCGGACGGGCCAGCGAAATCGAGCGCGTGATTCAAGTGCTCTGCCGCCGGACAAAGAACAACCCTGTGCTCATCGGCGAAGCCGGCGTGGGTAAGACGGCGATCGTCGAAGGACTCGCGCAAGAAATCGCGACGGGCAACGTGCCTGAACTGCTCCGCGACAAGAAGGTGATCACGCTCGACCTCGCCCTGATGGTCGCGGGAACGAAGTATCGCGGACAGTTTGAAGAGCGCATCAAGGCCGTGATGGATGAGATTCGGCGCACCAAAAACGTCATCCTTTTCATCGACGAGCTGCACACCATCGTCGGCGCCGGCTCGGCCGAAGGCGCGATGGACGCGTCGAACATTATCAAGCCTGCGCTCAGCCGCGGCGAGATGCAGTGCGTCGGCGCGACCACGCTCAACGAGTATCGCAAATACATTGAAAAGGACGCCGCGCTCGAACGCCGCTTCCAGCAGGTGAAGGTCGAGGCGCCCACCGTGGATCAGGCCATCCTCATCTTGAAGGGTCTCCGCTTGAAGTACGAGGCGCATCACAAGGCGCGTTACACCGAGGAAGCACTGGAACAGGCCGTCAAGCTCAGCGACCGCTATCTCACCGGTCGATTCCTGCCCGACAAGGCGATCGACGTCATGGACGAAGCGGGTGCTCGTGCCCGGATCGGCGCCATGACCCGCCCGCCGGACGTGAAGGAGATCGAGAAGGAAATCGAAGAAATCCGCGGCCGGAAGGAAGCGGCGATCAAGGCGCAGGACTTCGAAAAAGCCGCTGGCCTCCGCGACACCGAGAAGCAGGCCAAGGAAAAGCTCGAGCGCATCCTCACGGAATGGCGCGAGCAGCGGGAGGAGAAGGAAGTATTCGTCACTGAGGACGACATCATGCATGTCGTTTCGAAGTGGACGGGCGTCCCGCTCAACCGCATGGAGCAGGCCGAGACGCAGAAGCTGCTTTCGATGGAGGGCGAGCTGCGCGGCAAGGTGATCGGCCAGGACGAAGCCGTCATCGCGATCTCCAAGGCCTTGCGCCGTTCGCGTGCAGATCTCAAGGATCCGCGCCGTCCGATCGGTTCTTTCATCTTCCTGGGCCCGACAGGGGTCGGCAAAACCTTCCTCGCGCAAACGCTCGCCGAATTCATGTTCGGGGACCGCGACGCGCTCATCCAGATCGACATGTCGGAGTACATGGAGAAGTTCACCGCTTCCCGCCTGATTGGCTCGCCTCCCGGCTACGTTGGTTACGAGGAGGGCGGACAGCTCTCCGAGGCCGTGCGCCGGCGTCCATACAGCGTGGTGCTTTTCGACGAAATCGAGAAAGCGCACCCCGATGTGATGCATCTGCTCCTTCAGATTCTGGAGGAAGGCAAGATCACGGACTCCCTGGCCCGCAAGATCGACTTCCGTAATACGATCATCATCATGACGTCGAATATCGGCGCTGAGTTGATCAAGAAGTCGAGCGTCATGGGCTTCGGCGCCAGTGCTCGCGACGAGCAGGCCTACGACGTGATGAAGGACAAAATCCTTGAGGAGGCAAAACGCGTGCTCAAGCCGGAGTTCGTGAACCGCCTGGATGATCTCATCGTCTTCCACACCCTTGGCAAGCCCGAGTTGCTGACGATCGTCGACCTGGAAATCAGCAAGGTTGCCATCCGGATCAAGAACAAGGAAATCACGCTAAAGCTGGACGAGAAAGCCAAGGAACTGCTCATCGAGAAGGGCTACGACCCCGCGTATGGCGCGCGTCCGATGCGCCGCGCCGTGGAGCGTTATCTCGAAGATCCGATGGCCGAGGAGATCCTCCGGGGTAATCTCAAGCCCGGCGATACCGCGGAAGTCAGCGCGGACAAGAGCAAGTTGACTTTCAAGGCGACGACTCCGGTCAAGGAAGAGCCCGCGGGAGCGAGCTAAGGGTTCGACAAATTCCCCTCCGAGGGTGGACGAGCTTTCCCGAGTTCGTCCGCCCTCACTTTTTCCACCCTCCCTTTTCGTGGCGCGTGCCGATGAAATTCACGAAGTTCGTCCGGGCCTGTTTTTTTGGCAGGCCTACGAGCCGGCGGTAAAAGTCGATCTTTCCTGTTGTGCCCGCCGGACAGCGCGCGGGCTCGTCTTGATCGATCCGATCCCACTGGCTAAACCGGCGCTCGAAGAACTGATGGTCGCCGGGTCGCCGGCGGCGATCATTTTGACGGGTGGCAATCACGCGCGCGCGGCGGCTGAATACCGGAAGCGCTTTTCCGTTCCCATCCATGCGCATGCCGCCGCCGTCGCGGAACTTGGAATTTCCGTCGATCATCTCATTGCCGATGGGGAAACGGTAATGGACGAACTAGTCGCGGTGGCGTTGCCTGGCTCCACGCCGGGGGAGATTGCCTTGCATGCCCACGACACGTGGCATCTGGGGGATGCGCTCATTCATCTGCCGCCCATCGGATTCGGCTTGCTCCCGGACAAATACTGCGATGATCCGAGAGAACTGCGGCAGTCGGTGGAAAAACTGTTGCGGTTTCCGTTCGAAGTCCTGACATTCGCGCATGGTCTGCCGATCGTGGCCCACGCCCGGCAGCGTCTCTCCCAGCTCCTCGCATGAATCGCCGAATCGCCACCACTTTCGCCCTCGCCTGCGCCACCGCCTGCGCTCTGTCCGCGCAGGAAAAAGCTCCCGCAGCCCCGGCTGAGAAGCCAGGGGAGAAACCCAAAGTGCTGATTTTTCAACCTGGGGAAAAGCTGCCGAACGGAGTGACGGAGCCCGGCGTCGCCAAGGGCGATGTGGTGCAGCGGGCCGTCCATTCGAATCCGATGCTCGATGGACCGGCACAGATCGT
Source organism: Chthoniobacterales bacterium (assembly GCA_038228205.1). Taxonomy (GTDB): domain Bacteria; phylum Verrucomicrobiota; class Verrucomicrobiia; order Chthoniobacterales; family Chthoniobacteraceae; genus Chthoniobacter. The sequence continues at coordinate 42,375 of JBBRPL010000061.1, read as the reverse complement.
GTCCACTTTTTTTGCCTCCTTGAAGGAAAGCAAGATCGATGAGGGATACGCAACCCTGACCAAAGGGTCGAAAATTGCGGAAAAGCCGGAAGAACTGCGCCAGCTCAAGGCGAAAACGCGCGAGGCCATCGATGTTTTTGGCAATATCAACGGCTTCGACTTTGTCGAGTCGCGCGCGATCGGGCAGCGCCTCGTGCGGGCCACTTACGTTTCGCTGGGAAAGGTCTTTCCGCTCCGCTGGCGGTTCTATTTCTACAAGCCGGAAGACGTCTGGCGGCTCATCGACATGAGGGTGGATGACAAGTTGACTGGGATTTTTGACGAGTCCGAGGAGCCGCCCAAGGCCTCGGAAGCGACGCCGCCGTGATCGCGCGGCTGCTGCGCTTCGTTCGCTTTTCCCACACCGTTTTTGCGCTGCCCTTCGCGCTGGGTTCGATGCTCGTCGCGGCTGGGGGCTGGCCGGCTTGGGAAACCGTCGCCCTCATCATCGTCGCCATGGTCTTCGCGCGGACGGCCGCCATGACCTTCAACCGGCTGGCCGACTGGCACATCGACCAGCGCAATCCGCGGACCGTGGAGCGTCATCGCCTGGTCTCGCGGCCCGCTGCCATCGCGCTGCTGGTGATCACATCGGCGGCCTTTGTCTTTACGACGCGGTGGATCAACCCGCTGTGCTTTTCCCTTTCGCCCGTAGCCCTGCTGATCGTTTTCTTTTACTCGCTGACGAAGCGATTTACGTCGCTCAGTCATTTCTTTCTCGGCCTGGCGCTGTCTGTTTCGCCAGTGGGCGCGTGGCTCGCGGTGACGGGTAGTTTTGCTCTGCCGCCGCTGGTGCTGGCCCTCGCCGTTTTGATGTGGGTGGCGGGGTTCGATGTGATCTACGCCACGCAGGATCACGAGTTTGATCGCAGCGAGGGGTTGCGTTCCTTGGTGGTCCGATTCGGCGTCCGTCGCGCCTTGGCCTGGGCGCAGGCTTTGCATTGGCTGATGCTGGGGGTGCTGATCGCGTTCGGCTGGCTCGCGCACCTTGGGCCGGCATTTTATCTCAGCCTGGTATTGATTGCCGGCGCGGTGCTTTTTGAGCACCGAAGCGCGGCTCGGCTCGATGTCGCCGGGATCAACCGCGCGTTCTTCACGAGCAACGCCGTGGTAGGGGTGATCTTTGTGCTCGGCATTTTGCTCGACCGGTTGCTGGTCTAAATCCGACGAGCGCGAGAAGCAGAATTGATCTTATGGCACATCGGACGCTATCCCAATGGACGGATCAGGCGTTCCTGCCGCACAGCCCATGGGGCGAGCTAAACGAGGAGTAGGGCGCTCGGGACCTGATGAAATTCAGGTGATCGCTATTTTGGACTTGCGGCGAAACCCAAGTTGGTTGCGTGCTGAGTTGCAGCGCCGCGACCGTGTTTAGAGTTGGTCGCTGGCGCGGGGGGCGGCGCTTGGTCGCCCGTTTTTGCTCGGCAATCTGCCGGAACAGGGTGTTGATCAGTCTTGTATGAAGAAACCCCGCAGGCTCTGGCGTGTCCTCCGGATCTTTATCTTTGGTGTGCTTGCGCTCCTGATCCTCGTCGCCGGTGGCGCATGGTGGGCGCACAGCCATCTCACGCGCCTCACCGTTGAGGCGGTCAACCGCGCTTTCCCCGATCTGCAACTTTCGGCAAAAACCGTGGGTGTCTCCGCAGCCGGCGTGCTCGATTTGAAGGCAGTCCAGTTGCGCATTCGCCGCGATGGTTCGACGGCGGTATCCATCCCCTCGGCGCAAGTGCGCTTTTCGTGGCCGGAGCTTCGGCAGCATTACATCCGCGAGATCGTCATCGATCAGCCGAACGTGCGGGTGAGCGATGCATTGCTGGCTGCGGTGGGATCGGCGGACGACGCCGCGGGTGAATCGGAAGAGAGTGCCCCCTGGCGAATTGGAAAGGTGACCATCAAGGGCGGTGTGGCCCACGTGGGACTGGCCGGCCAGCCGGCTGTGCGTTTTGGGTTTGCCATGCAGATGGTCGAGGGCATGCCGACAGGCAATCAGATCCTGATTACTTCGCTCCGCGTCCGGGACGGCGAGAGCGGTCCGGATTTCCTGGCGCTCCCGGCATTGAAACTGAGCGCGTCTCTCGAAGAGCTTCGACGCGGGAGGCTCCGTGAAGTCGTCATGGATGCGCCGTTTTTGGAGGTCAACGATCGCTTGCTGGCGATGTTGCCGGGGTCATCTGCCGAGGGGAATTCGACACTGCCCTGGAGCTGCGACCGGGTGTCGATCCAGAAGGGAAAAGCAAAACTCAATGTGAGCCAGTGGCCCGAGGCAGAGTTCGAGTTTGCCGTCCATGCGGACCATGTCGCGGCGGAGGGGGGCGGGGCGGTCGAATTTTCGCTCGCGGGTCTCACGGCACACTTGCGCGGCGAGACACATTCCACCCTATCCATTGCTTCCGCGAGGGTCGCCGGGACCGTGAGCGGCCTGGCTCGGGGTGCGATTCAGGAGGTCGCGATCGATGAACCGATCATCAACGTCACAGATCGTCTTGTGGCCTGGCGCCCGCCCGGCCAGAGCGCCGCTCCAGATGCAGTGCCGGAGCCGATTCCATGGAAGGTGGAGCGTTTGACGGTCAAGCGGGGGCAGGTGGGTATCGATCTGGAGGGGGCGCCACTGGCGGGATTTTCATTCGACGTGCGGTTGCAAAATGCCGGGTTGGGTGACGCAGGGGCGGGCGAACTGCAGTCGGTGGAACTCCACGATCTCGCCTTACGCACGCGTGCCGAGGGAGTCGAACCGTTTCTCCGTGTCCCGGCGATTCGCGCTGAATTCCGCGTTCCTGAGCTTTTGCAAAGGCGACGCCTGGCACGGCTGCGGATCGAGAATCTCGACTTCCGTTACAATACTGCGTTCCGCGAGATGATCGCCAGCGGCGCGAAGCCCAAGCCGGTGAGTGCGGAGCCGGCGGTCGCCGGCGGTGAAAAAGCGCCGTCACCCACGATCGGAGAACTGCGCCTGCTCGAGGGCCGCGTCCATCTGGACGATCTCGGGATCGGCATTCCGGGAATCGAATGCCGGCTTGAGACCGCGTTTCGCGACCTGGCCCTGGAACCGGGAGGCGGCCAGGGCGGGCAGGAATTGCAGACCATCGAGCTGTCGCAAATCGCGCTTCGGTCGCCGCTCGATCCTTTCGTCACGGTCCTCGATCTGGACACGGTCTTCGTTCGTTTCACCCTGGCGGGACTGTGGAAGCGGCAGGTGGAGGAGGTCGCCATCGTGCGTCCCACGCTCACCATCGGACCGGACCTGTTTTGGTATATCGACCGTGTCCAGCAGAACCAAAGTGACCAGGTTGCGAATGCGCCAGCCGCTGCGGATGATGGGCCGCCGTGGTCGATTCAAGGTTTCTCCGCCAAGGCAGGACGGCTCGTGCTCGCTCTGGAGGGCCAGGGAAAGCTCGCCTTGCCCATGCCATTTGAGTCCCACGCGGAAAACTTGAATTTTCGCCGGCTGAGCGATCTGCGGCTGAAGTTGCAGATCGATATGCCCGAACAGGATTACGACTACCCGGCCTACGAGCTGGCTTTGCGTGGCGTGTCGGGGCGGATCGAGTTTAGCCTGCCTCCGGCGGAGGCGAATAACAATGTCGTCAACACGCTCCATTTGCGCGGCGTGCAGTGGAAGAACTTTCGCGGACGCGATCTCTTTCTCGATGTCACCTACGATGAGCGTGGCATCTACGGAAAACTCTCCGGCAAGGGCTACTCGGGCATCGTCAACGGGCAGTTCAATTTCCTGCTAACCCCGGAATCGGATTGGGACGGCTGGGTTTCGGGCGCGCAAATCGATCTCAAACCAATCACGGCGGCACTGGCTCCGGAGAAGTTTTCCCTGAACAGCCCGGCGGACTTTCGGCTGGCTGTCAAAGCTCGGGGGCCTGAAATCCTCAAGGTGGACGGCGATTTCAAGGCACGAGCCCCGGGGAACCTGCGAATCGGCAAACTCGATGATTTCATCAAGGATCTGCCCGGCGATTGGTCAGGGGTAAAACGCGGCTTGTCGCGTATCAGCCTTGAGACCCTGCGCGACTTCGCCTATGACACGGCCCATGGCGATTTTCATTTCACCGGTCTGGTCGGAGCCGTGCGAGTCGATTTGCGAAGCTCTCATGGTTCTCGGAAGATCGACATGAACTTCCGCGAAGCTCCATCTTCAGCCGTCCCCGGCCCGGTGGCGGCCAACGAGCCATGATCGGACGCGCCTTCTCGTCACTCGCGATCTTGAGTCTCGCAGGCTGCAGTTCCATCCCGATCAATGTCGGCACGACCGAGCCGGTGAAAGTGGACATCGCGATGAAAGTCGATGTCTATCAGCACGCCGAGGCGGGCGCGGCGAAAAAGGTAGTGGTGCAAGCGCCGCCCACGGATGTCGCCCAGAGCCGGCGCAATCGGATGGCAGAAATTCAAATCCTGAAAAACTCCCGGATCGTAGGTGAGAACCACGCGGGCTTTCTGGAAGTGCGGAATTCGCCGCCCGGCGAATACGGCGACTATGTCAGGACAACTGTGGATGGGGAAAACGCCGACCGTGCGCGATTGATCGAAAAGCTCGCCAAGGAAAAGAACCTTTCAGTGGCGGAAACGGAGCGGCAGCAGGCGGAACTATTCCACAAGAATGCGTTTACGGGGGAGTGGATCGAAGTGCCGGATGCGGAGGGAAAATTTGCCTGGAAGCAAAAGGAGTAGCTAAAAGCCGCGGAGCAAAGGCTGGGCGACTTGGGCGATGTGGGCCTGGTGGTTGAGGAAGCTGTCGGCGATGAGCGTGTGAACCTCCATCGTGGAACGGAGCAGGCCGCTGAGGAGAGGCTCGAGTTCGTCGGCGCGGACGTGCGGGGTGTTCGAGGGATCGGGTTTGGGCAGGTCCTCGTCCTGGGCGGGGCGGACGAAGGCCTGCCAGTCGATGCGTTTCACCCGCTGGACGAGCGCATCGATGGCCACGGGCGCGCTGGCCTTTTCGAGCAACTCTGGCGCAAGGCTCGCGCGGAGCAGCGCGCCGCATCGGCCGAGGCAGCGGAGAACGCTGCGAGGCACTTCATCATGCTGCCAGAGCAACTCAAGGACCGGGATGGGCTCGGCGCGCATTTGGAAAATGCGGCGGTAGGCGTCCCGGCAGCCGAGCAGGCGCAGGAAGGCGCTGAGTTCGATCTCATTGGCGTGTTCCGACGCGGCGCTGGAGCGGGCCGTGAGCGTGCGGCTGATCGAGAGCACCGAATTGGCGGTGATGATGGCGCGTTCCAGCGCCTGCCCGATTTCGCAGAAACGCCATCCGTCATCGGCCAGCATGGTATTCCCGGCGATGGCGAAGAACTGCGGGATGAGCTGCGTGGCGGCTTCGGACATGCGCCGGGTGAGCCGCACGGCCTCGGGTTCGCCAAGTTCGCTGCGGTAGCGGGTGCGTTGGAAACGGGAGCGCAGCTCGCTGAGGGTGGCCCAGGCCTCGGGGCTCAGTGAATCCTGGACGCTTTCCGCATTGTACATGGCTCGGAGGAAGGTGCTGACGACGCTGCCCGGTTCCGGCAGGACGACGAGGCGGTAGCGGTCGAGTCGATTGGCGATGGAGCGGCGTGAAGTGCCCGCGCTCTTTTCCAACGGCGGCAGAAGGCGATTCCACATCGGGCGATAGGATTTTCGTTCCGCGCTATTGAGTTCCTCCGTTTCGAGTGTCTCGACGACCTGGATGAGATTTGCCTGGTGGTGCGCGCGTTCGAGGTAGCGACCCACCCAGTAGAACGATTCGGCGACACGGCTGGTGACCTGGCGTGAAACGGTGTCGGCGAAAGCGGTGCGGCGTGAAAGCGTTGGCAACAGCGACTCAGTCGTCTCGTCGTTCAGCACCCACGAGTCCTTGCTCGTCCAGCCAAAGCCAAATTCGCCGGTCGGGTCGGTGCGTGAATAGACGCGCGTGAGGGCGCCGGGAAAGACATCGAAGTCCAGCCCGCTGCGCACGGCAAAGAGGATGTGATCCTGCGGGTGCTCGACGCGCAGGGCGTTGCTGAAGCAGATGGTACGTGCACCTTCCTCGCAGGGCTGGGCGACATAATGGCTGGGACGTTTCCGAATTTCCTGACGAATGGCGTCGTCATTGCGGACGGTGGCGCGTTCCCATGAGCCGGAAGTGTTCTCGCGCGAGATGGGACGGATGCGGTAGGCGTCGAGATTTTCGATGACCATTTCCCGCTGATCGATATCGCCCAGCCAGAATGTGGGCACGGTCGGCAGGATCGGGGCTTCGTTGAGATAGTAGCGGATGATCTGCGGGGCAAAGGCCAGGAGCGACCGGTCGTCGGCGAGCTGGGAGCCCACGGCGTTGACCAACGCGACGGTGCCCTTGCGCAGGCAATGCACCAGCCCCGGCACCCCGAGATACGAATCCGAGCGAAAGACGAGCGGATCGAGCCAGGCGTCGGCTACCCGATTATAGATGACTTCGACGCGTTCGAGGCCGCGGACGGTCTTGAGATAAACGCAATCGTCGAGGACGAGCAGATCGCCGCCTTGCACGACAGGGATACCCATGCGCCGGGCGAGAAAGCTTTGTTCGCTCGATACGGCGCTGCCGGCGCCCGGGGAGAGCAGAACGACGGTCGGTTCTCCGGCGAACGCCGCCGCCGTCTCCCGCAGCCGCTCCATGATCGTGAGGGGCGTCTCGGCGAGCGATTGCACCGGGGACTCCTGGAAGATTTCCGGGAGCACGCGGGCCAGGGCGCGGCGGTTCTGCATCATGTAGGAAATGCCCGTGGCGTGGCCGAAATGGTGGTGCTTGACTTGCCAGGAGCCCCGGGAATCGCGGGCGACACATAGCCCGCTCAGGTGCAGGTAGGCATTGCGCGGGCGCGGCAGGCCGATCGAGGCATTTTGGAAATGCGGGCTCCCCAGCACCGCATGGATGGGAATGGCGCCAGCGCGGAGGATGTCCCGCTTTCCGTAGATATCGGTCAGAAAATGCTCGAAGGCTTTCAGCCGCTGGCGAAAGCCGCGTACCAACAGCGCCCAGTCATCGCCGGCGAAAATGTGAGGCAGCACGTCGCACGTCCAGGGCTGGCGGCCCCACGGATCGTTCCGGATAATGTCGAAATTCACCCCCATTTCACGCAGCGTCGCTGCCATCCGGTCATCGAGCGCCCGGAGGTCCGTGGGCCGCAGGCGGTCGAACTCCCCGAGCAGGTGGGCATAAGCTGGGCGAGGTTTGCCATCGAGGTCGAGCACCTCGTGGCACGCGACCGGGGGTGATCCGGCGGAACGAGGAGGTGTCGGGACAGGAATCGCCATGGCGGCGGGAGAGTCCGTGGCGAGCGCGGTCAGGTCAAGAGACGAGTCGGGAGCTTTGACGCCCTCGGGCGAAAATCGTGCGATTTCCTGCAAGATCACAGGAAAAGCGGTTGACACCCGAAAATGGCCCGCCTAGTTTGCGCACCCTTTTCAACAAGGGAACCGAACCGATACCGATGAAGACATTTTCCGCAAAAGCCAACGAAGTGCAACGCCAGTGGTGGGTGATCGATGCTGCCGACCAGGTCCTGGGCCGGGTCGCAGCCAAGGCCGCCAACCTCCTCCGGGGCAAAGAAAAGGCCATTTACACCCCGCACTGCGATACCGGCGATTTCGTCATCGTCATCAACGCCGAGAAAGTGCGCGTGACCGGCAAAAAAGAAGAACAGAAGACCTACATGAGCTTCTCCGGCTACGTCGGCGGCCACAAGAGCGAGAGCGTGAAGCAACGCCGGGCCCGTCGGCCTGAACTCCTCGTCGAGCACGCCGTCAAGGGCATGATCCCGCACAACAAGCTGGGCCGCGCAGTCTATACCAAGCTCAAGGTCTATGCCGGCACCGAGCATCCCCATTCGGCGCAGCAGCCGGTCCCCGTCACTCACATCCCGTAACGTTTCCCTATCCGCATGTCCCAAGAATTCATCGCCACTGGCCGCCGCAAGGAAGCTGTCGCCCGCATTCGTATGTCGCCCGGCACGGGCAAAATTCTAGTGAACGGCCGTCCGTTCGAGGAATACTTCAAGACGGTAGCGCTGCAGAATACCGTGCTGCAGCCGTTTGAAACGGCGAAAGCCCTGAACCAGTTTGACGTCGCGGTCAATGCCAGCGGTGGTGGAATCAACGGCCAGGCTGGCGCCGTGCGGTTGGCCGTGGCTCGTGCCTTGACCGAAACCAATGCCGAACTCCGCGGCCCCCTCAAGGCGGAAGGTTTTCTCACGCGCGATCCGCGCATGAAAGAGCGCAAGAAGGCCGGCCAACCCGGCGCCCGCAAGCGCTTCCAGTTCAGCAAGCGCTAATCATTTTTTCGAAAGCTTTTCCGCTTTCCTCCTCGAGACCCGCGCTGCGCGCCCCCCTTTTGCGCGCAGCGCGGGTTTTTTCTTTTTGGATGGTGGCGGACGTTTACGACGCGCTCGACTCGGCGTTCGGGTGGTTTTACCGTCATGTTCATCTTCCGTATTCTGATGGATCATCTTTCCCAGTTAACGATCGTCGCGAGTCTGTGGCTCGGCTTCGGTGAGCTTTCGGCCCTGGCTGATGCACCGGTGCGAGTGCAGGGCGTGGCGGCGGTGACCAAGGTCTTGAAGGCCGCTGCGCCTCAGCTCCGCGAGATGGGCATCGACCTCAAGGTGGGGGAGGAATGCGGCAACACGCAGGCGATTGCGGCGCTCGGCAATGACGAGATCGATATCGCACTGTTGGGACGGATGCTGACTGCCGAGGACCGAGCCAACTATCCCGACAAGGCCTTCGAGGAAACGAAAATTGGCACCCAAACGATCGTCCTGATGGTGCCACGGACCGTTTGGCAAAGTGGGGTGCGGGCGTTAAGGCGGGAACAGATGGCGCAACTCTACGAGGGTCGAATCGACACTTGGAAGCAATTCGGGGGTGAAGAGCGATCGGTGAAGTTTTATGAACCCGCACACGGTCACGGTATTTGGGAGACTTTCGCCTCCTGGCTCTATGGGGATTTGCGGAAGGCTCCCGCAGTCCAGTGGGAGGTTGTGGCGGACGGTCTCGAAGCGCAGAATGCGGTGCAATTTCACAGCGGCGCGGCCACGGTGGCCGCGGTGCGATGGGCCGACCGCCGCGAGGTTTACCCGGTGGCGATCGTGGATGATTCAGGCGCCGCGATCGATGCGACGCCGGCAAATGTGGCGGCGGGCAAGTATCCGCTGACCCGCCCGGCTTTTGCGGTCGTCGGCTACCGGCCGGGCGGCAACCGGCGAAAGATCCTCGAGTTTCTCCTCAGCGAGAAGGGGCAGGCATTGGTGGCGGGGACTGATTTGTTGCCGGTGGCGAACGTGCAGGGTCCGTAGCCCCGGTTAGGAAAAAAACAGGCGGCATAGAATGATGGATGCGATGACCGCCACGGTATCGGCCGTCAGGCCGGCGATGATGGCGTGGCGGGTTTGCCTGATGGCGACACTGCCGAAATAGACGGCGATGACATAAAATGTCGTCTCGGTGCTTCCATAGATGGTTGCCGCCATGCGGCTGATCAGGGTGTCCGGCCCGAAAGTCTTGATGAGTTCGACGAAGATCCCTTGCGTCGCGCTGCCGCTCAGCGGTCGGAGCAGGACCATCGGGAGCAGGTCAGCCGGAAATCCAATCCTCGCCAGCATGGGGCCGATTGTGTCCGTCATGGCTTTGATGACGCCCGCTTCCCGGAGCATCCGGATGGAAACGAGCATGGCCACCAGAAAGGGAATGATACGTTGCGCAACGCCGAAGGCCTCCTTGGCACCCTCCGTGAATTGCTCATAGACCTTTACCTTGCGCAGCACCGCGTAGAGCGGGAAAAAGGTCAGGAGAAATGGAACAGCGAGCACCGATAGGGTTTTCACGATCCGCATGACCGGTTTGTGGTTCTCGATGTGTCCATCGACGACGCGGCTCACGAGATCCGGGAAAAGTTCCGCGAAACGCCAATCGGCGCCGATCATCACCGGCCACCGATTGGCAAAATCGGGAAAGGCAATGACGACAAACATCCCGGCGAAAGCCGCGAGAAATAGCCAGAGCACCACGCGTCCCCACGGGGTGATCGGTGGCGCTGGCGCTTGTTCCACCGAAGTCGCTTCCGTCGCGGTGGCGGGTTCTGCTGTTTCCGCCGCCAGCGTGGCCCTGTCGATCGGCGGCAACGCAAACATCGGCAACTTCTCCAACAGTTTGGACATCGTCACTCCGCAGGTCAGAGCGATACCCGTAGTCAAGACCGCCACCGGGACAAAGGCCGTCGCGTCCTTCGAGCCCGCGATGGCGAGGAAGCCGATGGCCGTCGTCGGGATGAGTTGAATCGACGCAGTGTTGATCGTCAGGAAGGTGCACATGGCGTTCGAAGCGACGCCGGGTCGAGGGTTGAGCTGATTGAGCAACGCCATCGCGCGCAGCCCGAGCGGGGTCGCCGCATTGCCCAGGCCGAGCATATTCGCGGCCATGTTCATCACCATGGCGCCCATCGCCGGATGCTCGGGAGGCACATCCGGAAAAAGGCGGCGCAGCACCGGCTTGAGGATGTGGGCGATGATCTGGACCAGGCCCGACCGTTCCGCGAGGCGCATGATGCCGAGCCAAATGGCCATAATTCCGACCAGAGGCAGGGCGATCTCCATCACTGCCGTTTTCGCGGTATCGAATGCCCCGGTCGTCATGGGCTGAAGGCGCCCGGTGAATCCGCCCACGAGCACGGCGATGAGCAGGAAGGCGAGCCAGATGTAATTCAACATGCGCGCGGAGCATGACGGAGGCGGACGGCGCGACGCAAGCGGCCTATGACATGGCCCGTGCTTGGCAAGGCGTCGAGCCGTGCTAGGCTCCCCATCCCTTTACCTATGGCCATCAGCAGCATTATCGACCCCAGTCGCCTCCAGCGCATCGAATTCAGCAACGACGAGATCGCCCGTTACTCGCGGCACCTCATCATGCCCGAAGTGACGCTCGAGGGGCAGAAACGCCTCAAGGCGGCCAGCGTCCTCTGCATCGGCGCCGGCGGACTAGGCTCGCCAATCGCCCTCTACCTCGCTGCCGCCGGCATCGGTCGCATGGGGTTGGTCGATGGCGATACCGTGGATTTCTCCAATCTCCAGCGCCAGATCCTGCATGGGACCAAGGATGTGGGCCGCAAGAAGCTGAACAGCGCCCGGGACCGCATCCGCGAAGTGAATCCGAACGTGCAGGTCGATCTCTACGACACGTTTTTCACCTCGGAAAATGCCCGCAAGATCGTCGAGCCCTACGACATCGTGATCGACGGCACCGACAATTTTCCCACCCGATATTTGTCGAACGATATCTGCGTCTTCCTGAAAAAGCCGAACGTCTACGGCAGTATCTTCCGCTTCGACGGGCAGTGCACTGTTTTCGCCCCCAATCTGGGCGGGCCGTGCTATCGCTGCATGTTCCCCGAGCCGCCGCCCCCCGGGATGGTCCCGAGTTGCGCCGAAGGCGGGGTCCTGGGCGTGCTCCCGGGCATCATCGGCGTCATGCAGGCGATCGAGGCCGTGAAGCTCATCATGGGCATTGGTGAGCCGCTCATTGGCCGCATGATCGCCTTCGATGCGCTGAAGATGAAGTTCCGCGAATTCAAGCTGCGCAAGGATCCGAAATGCCCGGTCTGCTCGGCCAACCCGACGATCACCGAATTGATTGACTATGATCGATTCTGCGGCATCCCGCAGGCCAAGGCGGCCGAGGAAGAGGAAGCTCACGTCCCGCACATCACGGTGCAGGAACTCAAGGCCAAGCTGGACCGAGGGGACAACTTCAAGCTCATCGATGTGCGCGAGCCGTATGAATGGGACATCTGCCGTATCCCCGGCGCCAAGCTCATCCCGCTCGGCCAATTGGCCTCGCGGATGAGTGAACTCGACAGTGCCGACGAGATTGCCCTCCAGTGCAAGGGTGGCACACGCTCCGCGCGCGCCCTCAAGCTCTTGCGGGAGGCCGGGTTCGCCAAGCTGACCAACGTGGAAGGTGGCATCACGGCCTGGGCCGAGGAAATCGACCCCAGCGTTCCGAAATACTAGGCGGCTTCCCGTGCCATGGTTGCTGAAGAATTATTGGCGCTGCTCCGATGCCCGGAGACGCGGCAGCCTTTGACTGTCGCCACTTCGGATCTGATCGCCCGTTTGGAATCGTTGCGTGTCGAAGGCAACTTGCGAGACCGGGCTGGGAATCTCTTTTCCCATCCGGTCGAGTCTGGCTTGGTGACGGCGGATGACGCGCTGTTTTATCCGAACCGCGAAGGCATCCCCGGGATGATCGCGGGGGAGGCCATCGATCTGGGAGCGGCGTTTACGTAGCCGCGAATTGATTCGCGGAACCTCGGCAGCGAACCACGCCTGGAATTCTCGAAAACGCCACCTGCTCGAAAGCAAGCTGTCTCCCGCGGCCACCCGCTGTTCGGCGAATAAATTCACCGCTCCGTATCATTCACGTTCCACCGTTCCGAGTTGCGGCCCCGTCCCAGCAGCGCAAGTTCTAACTATGACATTACCTCGACCCGCGACTCCCGACTGGGAAACCATCCGCGGAGATTTTCCCATCCTGGACCAACAGGTGCACGGACGGCCGCTCATCTACTTCGACAGCGCCGCCAGTTCGCAAAAGCCGCGCCACGTCATCGAAGCGCTGCGCCATTACTACGAGCATGACCATGCCAACGTGCATCGCGGCCTGCATGCCCTGAGTACCCGCGCGACCGAAGCCTACGAAAATGCACGGATGAAAGTCGCCAGGTATCTCGGCGCGGCCAGCGAGGAGGAGATTGTCTTTACGCGCGGCACCACGGAGGGAATCAACCTCGTGGCCCAGGCGTGGGGCGGAAAATTCGTGCGTGCGGGCGACGTGATCCTGCTCACGGAGATGGAACACCACAGTAATCTCGTTCCGTGGCAGCTCCTCGCCGAGCGGACAGGCGCCCGGTTGCGTTTCGTGCCCGTGAGAGAGGATGGGACTCTGGCGATGGAGGACCTGCCGGCCTTGCTCACGAAGGAGGTCAAAATCTTCGCCTTCACGCACATCTCCAACTCGCTCGGGACGATCAATCCCGTCGCGGAACTCTGCCGGGCGGCGCGCGCCGTCGGCGCGGTCACGCTCGTCGATGCCGCGCAGAGCGCGGGACATCTGCCGATCGATGTGCAGGCGCTGGGCTGCGACTTCCTGGCCTTTTCCGGCCACAAAATGTGCGCGCCGACCGGGATCGGCGCTCTCTATGGCCGCGCGGAGTTGCTCAATGCCATGCCGCCATGGCATGGCGGCGGAGAGATGATCCTGAGCGTGACGTATGAGAAGAGCACCTACAAGCAGGCGCCGCACAGGTTTGAGGCCGGCACGCCGAATATCGCCGACGCCGTGGGACTCGGCGCGGCGATCGATTACCTCGAAGCCATCGGACGTACCGCGATTTTTGACCATGATGCCGCACTCGCGGCCTACGCCCAGGAAGGCCTCGCCTCGCTCCCCGGGGTGCGCGTGCTCGGTCCGCGTCAGCGCGCGGGGCTGGTGGGATTTGTCATGGAGGCGGCGCATCCCCACGATCTCACTACTTACGCCGATCAGCACGGTCTCGCGCTGCGGGGCGGCCATCACTGCAACCAGCCGCTCATGCGAAAGATGGGGCTGCCCGGCACGACGCGCGCGAGCTTTTATTTTTACAACACCAAGACCGAGATCGACCGCATGATCGAAATCCTGGAAGCTGCCGTGCGCTTTTTTGCCGCATGAACACCGAACTCGAAGAACTTTACCAACAGGTGATCCTGGATCATTCCCGCCGTCCGCGGAACTTTGGTCCGATGGAGGGCGAGGCCACGCGGGTCCACGGGGACAATCCCTCGTGCGGCGATGAGATCCACCTGGCGGTGAAATTTGGTGCGGACGGCGGCGTGGAAGACGTGAAGTTTACCGGGCAGGGTTGCGCGATCAGCCAGGCATCGGCCTCGCTCATGACGCTGAAGATCAAGGGCCGGCCACGCGCGGAGGCGCAAGCGCTCCTGAATTCATTTCACGACCTGGTGACGAAAGAGGTCCCCGAACCGCCCAAACAGCTCGGAGATCTACGGCTGCTCCAGGGCGTGCGGAAATTCCCGCAACGCGTAAAGTGCGCGATGCTGGCGTGGCGCGCGTTCGAGCAGGCCCTGGCTCAGGACGCGAGCGAGGGGACGGTCTCGACGGAGGAAGTGTGAGCTATTTGAGCAGCGTCGCGGATTCGATCACCACGGGCGTGACCGGCGCGCTGGCAAAAGCCCCGCCCTTGTCGGCCGTTGGCGTCGCCTTGATCTTGTCCACCACTTCCTTGCCTTTGACGACCTTGCCGAAAACGCAGTAGCCGTGGCCATCCTGCCCTGGGTAGTCGAGCGAGGCATTGTCTTTCACGTTGATGAAAAACTGGGCGGTCGCCGAATTGGGATCGGGCCGCCGCGCCATGGCGATGGTGTAGGTCGCGTTGCGCAAGCCATTGGCAGATTCATTCTTGATCGGCTTTTCGGTTTCCTTTTCCGCTCCCTTCGCGTCGAAGCCGCCGCCCTGGATCATAAAGCCTTCGATGACCCGGTGGAAGATCGTGCCGTTGTAATGACCGCTCTTCACATAGTGCAAAAAGTTTTCGACCGTGACTGGCGCCTTGGCGGCGTCCAGCTCCAGGACGATTTCCCCGAGGCTCGTCTTTAGGGCGACTTGCGGGGACTTCTCGTCCGCCATGGCGGGGCCGCTCAGCGTCACGGCGGCGAGGACGGTAGCAAGCATCATCAGAAAAGGCAGACGCCGCTGCGACAGTGATCCGGAGGTAGGGGAATTTTTCATCATGGCTTAGGAGATGACACAATCTGGGAGCGAACGGCAAAAAAAAACGGCGGCATCGTCCAGTGTGATGGCTTTTACCGCGGATTTCGCGGATGACGCGGATAAAATCCCCCCATGGCCGAGCCCACCCGTGAAATCCGGTTCCCTCCCGTCAATGCGCAGTCTTTGGCGAAGGCACTGCCGCCCTCGGGGACACGGACTTTTCCAACATCGAGGCGGCGCCCATTTTCAAGGCTCTCCAGCGGGCGTGCTCGTAATCCGGCGCCCAGACGATGTGGCGGAGCAGGCTGCGCCATTCGACGAGGGCGCGCTCGATGTCGCCCTGGCGCAGGGAATCGGTGAGGAGCTTCACGCGCGCCGTGCTGTGTTCGACCATTTCGCGGACGATCTCGCTCGCTCCGGCGCCATAGTCGAGCGGCACACC
Organism: Chthoniobacterales bacterium; assembly: GCA_038228205.1. Lineage (GTDB taxonomy): Bacteria > Verrucomicrobiota > Verrucomicrobiia > Chthoniobacterales > Chthoniobacteraceae > Chthoniobacter. The sequence continues at coordinate 27,125 of JBBRPL010000061.1, read as the reverse complement.
CATTTCCAGGTAGCCGGGCAGATCCGCGCGCTCGTAAACGCGCTGGCAGAGTGCGCCGAGGCGCCCGCCGTAGGGTGAATCGTCGCCGGCAAAGCGGGGGCCGGCGCGGAGGTTGGCGAGATCGAAGAGCAGTTCGTCGAGGGGGTAGGCGCCGTCTTCGAGTGCGGCGGCGACAGCGAGGCCTTCTCCGTGGTGGAAGAAGCTGAACAGGATTCCGCGCGTCGTTGGCGTCCCATTGGCCTCGATCAGTCCGAGTTCCCGCCACGAGTAGGCCGGCGTTGGGACGATAGTCGTGGTCTCGCAAAACGCCGCCAGTTCGGGGCACGTCCGGCAGGGAACCGGCAGCTCCCGCCGTTCCGGGGGATCGAGCAAGGCGGCACCGTGCCGGTCCACATAGCCCGACGCCTCGACCTCGGAGAAATCGAATCGCGCGAAGAGCTGGTCGCCGCGGGCGTCGAGCCCCGCGAATTGACCAGGAACGCTGGCGCCAGCGCGACGCAGGAGGTCGGCAAGATTCGGAAGGAGTTGTTCATGAAATTCCGCCGCCTCGACACGGGGCTTATTCAAGAGCCGCCGCAACCACGGAGCCAATTGCAACCAGTCTTCCCCACGCCGAGTGCCGAGCGATACTTCGCGCCCATAGCGTTTGGTGCGTCCCGATTCGAGCCTGCACAGGTTGCCAAAGCCGAGTCCATCAAGGGTCCGCGCCAGGGAAAGCGCCGGCGCCCAACGGTCATTCGTGAGGACCAGCGCATCGCCCAGATGGGTGGCAGTGGCCGACGCGGGCCGCTGCTCCCATTCTCCACGGGAGTTGCGTATTTCCGTGATGCCCCGTCTGGCAAAGCGGGCCCGCTCCATGTCGATCTCAAGGCGGCAAGGCATCGGGCCGGTGACGCGCGCATGCTCGATCCCCAACGGGACGGGTTGTGCTGTGAAGAGGCGGGTATTTAGATCGAGCGCGGCGGCGAATGGATCTGCGCCGTGTTGGGAGGCGGTGTGCATCACGGCCAGCAGAGTGGGCCAATCGACCTGCGCGGGACGCCGGAGCTGGCGCGGGCGTCCATCGTGCAGGCGCGGAGGCTGGTCGGCGATGAGGGCGTATCCGATCTCATCGAGACCCCGGCGTCCGGCGCGGCCAAACATCTGGAGGATTTCGTCGGGCTGAACCTGCCGTTCGAAGTTTCCCACCATGTAGCGGGTGTCCGTAATCACGACGGAGCGCATGGAAAAATTAATCCCGGCGGCCAGTCCCATCGTCGCAACCACCGCTCGGAGCTGACCCGCCTTCGCCAGGGGCTCGACGAGGCCGGCGCGCTGCGCGTAGCTGAGGCCACTGTGATGAAAGGCGATACGGGCGGCGAGGAACTTTGCCAGGCGCGGCCCGGCGAGTTGCTGCTGCTCGAGAGTGAGGCGCAGTGGCGCCTCCGCCGGCAACGCCGCCGCGAGGTCGCGCGCCAGGTCTTCTGCCGCGTTGCGGCGTGGAGCGAAAAGGAGGATCGGTCCGAGATCCGCGCGCAGGGCATTGCCGATGAGCCGCGGCCAGCGTCCGCGCACGGTTGGGGGAACCTTGTTGGGCAGCAGATCGAGATCCACTTCCTCCAGCGGAACGGGCCTGTCCGGATGCGAGATCAGCACGGCATCGCGCCCGATCCGGCGCAGCCAGGCGACGATGTCGTGGGGATTGGCCACGCTGCCGCTGAGGAGGAGCAGTTGCGTCTCGGGTGGAGCGAGGGCGAGCGCCAACTCGTAGTTCACTCCACGGATGGGATCGGCGATCATCTGATACTCGTCGACGACCAAAAGGCGTGGGCCGAGTCGCTGGAGGAATTTTCCCTTCTGCGTTTCGAGGGTGGCGACGACCACTCTGGCCTCGAGGTTGTAGGCAAGATCACCGGTGGCAATGCCGACTTCCCAGCAGCGCGCCTGCCATTCGGCGAGCTTATCATTGGCCAGGGCGCGCGTGGGAACGGTGAACACGGCCTGGCCTTTCAGGGCCGGCAGATAGAGTTCGAAGATGTAGGTCTTGCCCGCGCCGGTCGGCGCCTGGACGACGACATCGCGCCCCTCGCGCAGGGCGCGCACGGCGTCCTGCTGCCAGAGGTCGGGGATGACGAGGTTTTGAAGGAGCGAGTGAATGGGAGCAGAAGTGGAAGCCGGCGGAGAAAACTGTCCCAATCTACGCCCGGTCGGCAATCTTCGCCGCATGTCTGAATCGATCGACCCCGATCTCCCGCGTGTGGAGGCGGGCCGTTATAAGCGGCTCGCCGACGCGCGCGAGCGCGCGTTGGTGGTTTCGGCTCGGGGCTTTCCCCATTGGATCGAACGCGAGGAGGACGACTGGGTGCTGTTTGTCGAAGAGCCGGCCATCGATGAGGTGAGGCGGGAGTTGGCGGCCTTTGAAATGGAGCAGGAGCAGCAGCGGCGGCCCACCGAAGGCGAGTTGCTGCCGGCGGGGCCGATTCCGAAGCTGTCGCTGTTTGTCGCCGGGTGGTTGTTGAGCGCTTTTTTCCTGGCGCAGCAAATGGCCCCGGAGCAATGGGAAGAGAGCGGTGTTGCGGACGCCGGCGCCATCCTCGCGGGCCAATGGTGGCGGACGATCACCGCGCTCATGCTGCATGGCGACGGGCCGCACCTGGCCGCCAACCTCGCCACCGGCCTGCTCTTCGCGTCGTTCCTCATCCCGCGACTCGGGAGCGGATTGGCGTGGTTGGCCATCCTGCTCAGCGGAGCGTTGGGCAATGCCCTCAATGCCTGGGGCTACCGTGGGGAGCCCCATCTATCCATCGGCGCATCGACCGCGTGTTTCGGGGCGCTCGGCATCCTGGTCGGCGTCGAATGGGTCTCGCGTTGGCGGGAGCCGCGCACGCGCAGCCGCTGGCAACTCATCCTGCCCATCGGTGCGGGGCTCGCTCTACTCGCCTTCCTCGGGGTAGGGGACGAGGGCAAAAAGATCGATTACATGGCGCACTGCTGGGGGTTTCTGGCGGGGTTGGGCGAGGGCGGGATCGCGGAGGGATGCCGGTTGAGCAAGCACATCTCGACGGGCGGGCAGCGACTGGCGGCGCTTTCCGTCCTGCTGTTGATCGCTGTCGCGTGGTTGCTCGCAATCCGCGCCTGAAAGGTCATTTGCCAGGAGCATCGAAGAATCGAAGGTGGTGCTGGCGGGTTACGGGCGATGCAGCGGGATTCTTCAACTGCGCTTCCGAATACGCCGATGCCGATCTGAGAGATTTCTGGCGGCAAAGGCATTGCGGCCTAACTCTTCAGTGCGCGCTGAAGCGTGTCGCCCAAGCCGTGTACGGTGTAGGGCTTGAGCAGTAAATCCCGGAATCCGAGATCGCGAGCACGCTGCGAGTCGAGCGTGGCACTGTAACCCGTGGTCAGGATGATTCGCGTGCCGGGGCGTAATTCCCACACGCGTCGGGCGAATTCGATCCCACCGAGATGCGGCATCGTGAGATCGGTGACGACGACGTCGAAGGGCTGATCCTGGAAATGCGCGAGGGCGGCCCGGGAGTCTGTCTGGATCACGGGCGTGTAGCCAAGGCGCGTGAGGAAGCGTTCCCCCAGCATGGCGAGGACGGGCTCATCATCGACGAAGAGGATCCGTTCCCCGTGCCCGCGGCACTCCACGCGTTCCTCCGCTTGCGCGGTGGTGCCGCCGAATTCCAGCGCGGGAAAATAGAGATGAAATGTCGTGCCGGTCCCGGGCTCGCTGTAAACGGTGATCGCGCCATCGAAGGACTTCATGAGTCCGTGCACCACGGAGAGCCCGAGGCCGGTGCCTTCTCCAGGTGGTTTGGTGGTGAAAAACGGCTCGAAGATGCGATCGAGAGTCTCCGTCGGGATGCCGTGGCCGCTGTCGCTGATCGAGAGCCGGACATAGCGGCCCGGGCGCAGGTCCGGATGCGTCCGGGCGAAATCCTCATCCACCTGGAAGACGGCGAGTTGCACGGTGATCGTGCCGCTTTCGCTGCCGATGGCGTGCCAGGCATTGGTCACCAGGTTGGTGACGATCTGATGCACTTGCGAGCTGTCGGCGAGCACGCTGGGGGTCTCCGCTTCGAACGTCGTCGCGATCTGAACGGATGAGGGGAGGGTGGCGCGAAGCATCCGCAATGCTTCATGGACCGTCTCATCGAGATGCAACGGCTTGCGGTCCTGTTCGCGGTGCCGGCTGAAGGCGAGAATTTGACGGACGAGATCGCGGGCGCGCTGGCCAGCCTTGAGGATTTCGCGGAAGTGCTGGTCGGAAGCGAGCGGGTCGGAGACTTCCTGGATGCCGAGGTCGGCGAAGCCAATGATGCCAGCGAGGATGTTATTAAAATCATGGGCGATGCCGCCCGCGAGAGTGCCGATGGCCTCCATTTTTTGCGCCTGCCGCAGTTTCTCCTCGAGCTTGGCGCGCTCGATGGCGGACCGCTCGCGCTCGGCGATGTCCTCGATGAGCGCCCGATTGGCCGCCTCGAGATCCAGCATCTTCTTCTCGAGCTTGGCGACGAGACGCGCGTTGTACTCCTTGAGGTAGATGGCTTCGTCTTCGGGCATCCCGTCGGGATCCAAAGGCGGGGCGGAGCTGAGCTTTTGTGTGACGACTTCATCCACGGCTTTCATGAAGGCGTCCGGCTCCAGAGGCTTGATGAGAAAGCGATCCGCGCCGAGGCTGAGGGCGAACGCGGCATCGCGCGGGTCGGTATAGGTCGCGGTGTAAAAAATGAACGGGATCAGCCGCAGGCGCTCGTCCTTCTTCAATTCCCGGCAGAGCTGAAAGCCGTCCATCCGCGGCATGAGGATATCCGAAATGATCAGGTCGTAGGCACCACGCTCGGCGAGCTGCAAGGCCGTGAGACCATTGCTCGCGGAGTCCACCTCGTGTCCGTATCCGCGCAAGAGTGCCTCCAGCATGTAGAGATTCTCCGCCTTGTCGTCGACGCTGAGGATTTTCATGCGTGCGCCGCCTTTCCAGGCAGGAACCGTGAAATCTGTGCGACAAAGCCGAGAGGTTGAATGGGCTTCTCGATGTAGCCGACAAAGCCCATTTCCAGGGCTTTGGCACGATCGCCGGTCATGGCGTAGCTCGTGACCGCGACGATCGGGATGCTGGCGAGCTGTGGGTCAGCTTGCATTCGCCGTGCGGCTTCGTAGCCATCCATCTCCGGCATCTGGATGTCCATCAGGACGAGGTCGGGATTCTCCGCCAGTGCGAGGCGCACGGCGTCATGGCCATTTTGCGCCGTGAGAACGGTATAACCGGCGTTTCTCAAGAGGTAGGTCGCGAGATAACGATTGGAGGCGTTATCTTCGGCGAGAAGGATTTTGGCGCTCATGCGATGTGCTCCGCGGTGGCGACTGCTCTGGGCACGGTGAAGCTGAAACGTGAGCCAATGCCGAATTCACTTTCTGCCTTCATGTGTCCACCGAGCATGGTGGCCAGTTGTTTACACAAATACAAGCCAAGCCCAGTCCCTTCGTAAACACGTCTCGCCGAGCCATCTACCTGTCGAAATGCTTCGAAAAGGTGGCTCATGTTCTCTGACTTGATGCCGATGCCTGTGTCGCTCACCGCGATTTCCACCCGCGCAGGCGTCGTTTGGATCGAGAGGCGGATCAGGCCGACATCGGTAAATTTCACCGCGTTGTTGGCGAGATTGAGGAGAATTTGAAAGCAGCGCTTGCGGTCGGAATGCAATGTCAGTCCCGGCTCGTCGAGCGTGGATTCGAGACGGAGCTTCTTCTGCTCCACCAGGGGCGTGAGACTTTCGACAACTTCATTCACAAGATCGGCCACGGAAAAGGTTTCACGGAAGATTTCCATTTTGCCCGATTCGATCCGCGAGAGATCGAGCAGGTCGTTGATCATTCCCAGCAGATGCCGGGCCGAAGAATGAACCATCCCGAGCTGTTTCTTTTGCTCATCGTTGAGCGGCCCAGCCAGGCCCTGCCGGAGAATTCCCGTGAAACCGATGATGGAATTCAAGGGCGTCCGCAGTTCGTGGCTCATCGTAGACAGAAATTCGGATTTGAGACGGTCGAGCCCTTTCAGGCGGTCGTTGGCCGATTCGAGGTCGCGGGTGCGTTCGATGACCTTGATCTCCAGGTTGGCATGGGCTTCGCGCAACGCGGCCTCCGCCTGGCGGCGCTGGGTGACTTCGAGACTCAACGCCACCAGATCCGCCATCGACCCGCCAAAGCTCTGCTCGTCCGGCTTCCATACGCGCGCCGGCCCCGTGTGCTCGTGGCAAATGACCCCGACCATCCGGCCCCCGCCCCGGATGGGCGCGTCGAGCATCGACGTGACCCCATGGGGCTCGAGGTAATGGGGCGAAAACTCGCGGGTCCGTGGATCGGCCACGGCATCGTCGGCGGCGATGGCCCGTTCCTCGGCGAGCGCTCGAAAATAGGCGGGATAGTCAGATGCTGTCAGTTCCGCGCCCGACGAATGGCGCCGCCCGGCTCTTTCGTAGAGGTCGGCGCAGCGAATTTTTGTCCGTTCGTCGTTGTAGAGCCAGACACTGACGCGAGCCGTTTCCAGCGTCTCGGCGGCGAGTTCCGTGATCATCGAGAGCGCGTCCTCGGAACTGGCGTTGAGCAATTCCGGGCTGCGCGCCTGTTCCGCCAGGACGCTATTTTGTCGGCGCAAGCGGTGCATCGTCGTCCGCAACGTCTCCTCGGCGGTCAGGCGCGCCGTGATGTCGATGCCGATCCCGAGCATGCAGGGGTGGCCCTCGACATCGAGCCGAAAGCCGGTGACGTAATACGGCGTGCGGCGCCCATCCTTGGCCAGGAGGTTGACTTCCACATCGGCCTTGCCCTCCGCGAAGCACTTGAGCATCCGTTCATGGACCATCGCCTTTTGGTCCTCGGGAAAGTAGGTGAGAGGATCGAGAGTTTCGAATTCCCTCGCGGAATAGCCTGTGACCGTTTCGAGATTCTTGTTCCAACGCAGGATCTTGCGGCGCGCATCATAGAGATAAAAGATGCCCGGCATCGAGTTGATCAGCGTATCGCTGAATTCGCGTTCCAAGCGGCTGCGTTCTTCTGCCTTGCGGCGTTCGCTGATGTCACGGGACACCACGAGCACCTTGTCCGCCTCCCCACCGCTATTGCGAATGACCGTTGCGACCGATTCCAGTTGGATGATCCGTTCATCGCGGCCGATGAGGCGTAACTCGGTGCGCTGGCCGACGCCGGTGCGGACTGTTTCGGTGAAGAGGGCACGGATGCGGTCCCGATCCTGCGGGTGCACCTCAGTGAACGAATCCGTGAGATAAAGTTCGCGCGGCGGCGCGAGGATTCGCTCGAATGAGTTGCTGGTGAAGAGCCGGCGGCCTTCGCGGTCCAGCACGGCGATGTAGTCCGAAATGTGATCCGTGATGATGCGGAACATCTCCTGGCTCGCGCGGTAGGCGGAATCCGCCAACTCCCGCTCCGTGACATCGCGGAAAACGAAGACAACGCCCGATACGGCTCCGTCGGCGTCGCGGAGAGGGGCGGCATTGCTCAGCACGAGTCGCTCCGCGCCGTCACGCGCGACGAGCAGGATCGGATCGAGGGTGCTGGCGCTTCGGCCCTCCCGGACTACCAGGTCGATGGGATTTTCACGGGGCTGCCGCGTGTTGCGATCCAGCGTCTGGAAGATTTTGACGAGCGGCTTCTGGGCGGCATCTGCTTCCCTCCAGGCCGTGAGTTCCTGGGCGACGCCATTCATGAAAGTGACACGTCCGGCGGCATCGGTGGCAATGACGCCGTCGCCGATGCTGCGCAGGATGGTGGCGAGCCATTGTTCGCGAACCCGGGTGCGCCGCCACTCCCGGCGTCGCCGCCAGAGCATCCACAGTGCAAACACGGCCAGGGCAATCGCGATGACCGCCGTGCCGATCAGGAGCGGTCTAAGAATGTCGTCGTCGTCCGCTTGCGCCGCGATGAGAAAGGGGATCGGCGCAGATGGGCCGTTCATCCGCACAGGTTGAATGCGGTGCGCGTTGGCGGCAAGACAAGACGGGGGAGGGGATCAGTAATCAGTCGCCAGTCATCAGTTTCCAGATGCCTGGACGGCGCGCAATCGGGCGTGGGGATTGTGAAATAATGATGACGGAGTGATTGATCGCTGATCACTGATTTCTTGCCCCCGCCGCCTTGCCCGTGCACAAGCGCCCGGTGCTCGCTTACTATCTGAACGACCTCAGCCCGTATATCGTCCAATTTTCGAATGGAATGGGTCTCCACTGGTACGGCCTGGCCTACGTGCTCTCGTTTCTCATCGGTGGATGGTTGTATCGCTACCTGGCCCGGCGCGGCTATACGGATCTGCCCGAAGAGCAAGTGTCCGATTTCATCTGCTGGGCGGCGGTTTTTGGTGTCATGCTCGGGGGTCGGCTCGGCTGGGTTCTTTTTTACGGACTTTGGGAGGGGCACGCCAACGATCCCTGGTATTGGCCGCTGGCGGTCTGGAGCGGTGGGATGGCCAGCCACGGGGGGATTCTTGGTCTGGTGCTGTTCACGCTCTACTGGTCGCGGCGGTACAAAGTGTCCTGGACGAGCATCGGCGATAGTCTCGTGGTCGTCGCACCCATCGGGCTCTTCCTCGTGCGCCTGGCCAATTTCATCAACGGAGAACTATACGGGCGGCCGGCCGGCGCGCCCGGCCATACGGCGTCGGTGCCATGGGCGATGCTGTTTCCCAAGGAACTGGATCCCAATCCATTTCCGTTGGAGATGATCCAACACGATCAGGGAGTGCGCTCGCACCTCCGTGAAATCCTTTACCCGAGGCATCCGTCGCAGTTGTATGAGGCGCTGCTCGAAGGCGTGGTCCTCTTTGTCGCCCTATGGATTCTGCGCACACGCTGCCGGGTGCCGCGCGGCGTCCTCACCGGGTCGTTTTTCATCCTTTATGCCGTGTTGCGCATCATTGGAGAGATGTTCCGCGAACCCGATCCCGCCTGGCATGTCGGGGGCATTTCCGCCGGGCAGTTTCTCTCGATCTTTCTCGTCTTCATCGGGGCGACCTTTCTCATCGTTGGGCTGCGTCGCCAGGAATACGAGCGTGTGTTCCAGCCGAAGTGATCCGAAAAATCCGCTTCCCAAGGGCGCGGCGCGGTTTACGTATGGCGCGATGAAACTCGGCTTTGTCGGATCTGGAAAAATGGCCACCGCGCTCGTCTCGGGCGCGGCGGACTCGGGCGTCTTTGCGCGTGAAGACATCCTCGTGACCGATGCGGTGCCTGGCGTGGCGGGAAAGCTCGCGGCCGCGGCCAAGGTCACTCCGGTGGCGACAAACGCGGAACTCGTCAGGCAGGCCGACGTGCTGGTGCTGTGCGTGAAGCCGAACGACGCTCTCGACGCCTTGCGCTCGCTCGGGGGCGCCGCGGCCAATAAACTGATCATCTCGATTGTGGCGGGCCTGCCTTTGGCCGCCTTGCAGTCCGCCGCTGGCCCCTCGGCGCGCATCGTGCGCGTGATGCCGAACACCCCGGCGCTCGTCCATCGCGGGGCGGCGGCTTACGCTCCCGGCACGAATGTTTCCTCCGAGGACGCGGAGATCACGGAAAAGCTCTTCGGCGCCGTGGGTGTGATCGTGCGGGTGAAGGAAGAATTGCTCGACGTTGTGACCGGGCTCAGCGGCAGCGGCACGGCTTATGTGTATCTCGTCATCGAAGCGCTTTCCGACGCCGGGGTGCTCATGGGGCTGCCTCGGGACCTCTCACTCAAGCTGGCCGCGCAGACCGTTGCTGGCGCGGCCCAGATGGTGGCCGAGACGGGGCGACACCCGGCGGCGCTCCGCGACGAAGTGACGAGCCCGGGGGGCACGACGATCGCCGGGATCGAGGCCCTGGAAGCGGGCGCCGTCCGCTCGGCGTTCCTGAGCGCCGTGCGCGCCGCGACCGAGCGATCACGGGCGCTCGGCGCGACAAAGTAAGCATGCAACCCGCAGCTTTCCTCGCCCCGTTGCTGGCGGTCAGTCTTTGCGCCGCGGCTGCCGAACCGGCCGCCGACCCGAGGTTCCGCCTCGCCCCTTCCATCGACCTCAATGTGCCGGGAAAAAAGCAAGCTTCCGATGAAGCGCAGGAGCTGGCCAAACGAGCGGTGGCGGCGATGAACAAGGGAGATCTCGAGACCGCGAAGAAAACGTTCCTCAAGGTCCTGGATCAGGTGCCGGACAACGTGCCCACGATGATCAACCTGGGCCTCGTGGAGTATCGGAAGAAAAACTACGCCGAAGCGGAAAGCCGGTTGCAAATCGCCGTACGCCTCGAGCCGGACTCCGGCACGGGCTGGCTCATCCTGGGTGTGGTCCAGTACGAAGCTGCCAAATACGACCGGGCTCTCGCCTCGCTCGCGCAGGCGGCGGTTCTGGAGCCGAAGAATGCCATGGTGCATCAATATTTTGGCGTCACTCTGGGCCAAAAGGGCTGGTATTCGGGAGCGGAAGAGGAGATGCGCAAGGCGCTGGAAATCGATCCGAGCTACGCCGAGGCGCATTTCAATCTCTCGGTCTTCTATTTGCAGCGCAGCCCGCCGGCGGTCGAACTCGCGCGCCGCCACTACCAGCGCGCGCTGGAGCTGGGCGCCGCGCCGGACCCAGACGTGGAGCGCGGCCTCACGCCGCCGAAGCCGTAGGCCCTGGGCCACATCGCGACTTGCGAAAACGCGGGGGATTTCTTTAGTAGCGCCCGCCATGAAGCGCATTCTTCCATTTTTCCTGACACCTCTGCTGGTGCTCGGCTCCCTGCTGTCGGCGCCGGCTGCCACAAAAAAGGCTCCCGCGGCGAGCGAGTCGACGCCGGCGAAAAGCAAGACTCCGCCGAAGAGTCTGCCGGAGCCGCCCGCTGCCTCCGATGAACGTGGCGTCCCCGCCGTGTCGGCCGGGTCGGTCTTGGTGGTGGACGCGGCCACCGGGAATGTCCTGCACGCGGTGAATGCCGATCAACGGCGACCGGTGGCCAGCACGCAGAAATTGCTGACGGCCCTGATCATCGCGGAGGCTGGGAATCTCGACGAAAAAGTTCACGTGGTGGCGAGCGACACCTGGGCCGAGCCGACGAAGCTCTACATCAAGCCGGGTGACGTCTATTCGCGGATCGATTTTCTCAACGTTCTGCTTGTTCACAGCACGAATGACGTGGCACGCGCCCTGGCCCGCGACAATGCCGGGAGCGTCGAGGCCTTCGCCAACAAGATGAACGCCAAGGCGGCGCAGATAGGTATGCGCGAGTCGAACTTCGTGAACCCGAACGGCCTGCCCGCACCCGGCCAATACTCGACGGCGCGCGACATGTCCCGGCTGGCCTTGTTTGCCTATCGCAATCGCCTGCTGCGCGGCATCGTGTGCCAGAAATCGCTCGATTTTCGCTACGCGGACGGCCACACCCACGTATTCGACAACACGAACCGGGTCCTCCGCAGTTTCGCTCCCTGCAATGGGATGAAAACCGGGACGACCGATGCTGCCGGCCACTGTCTCATTTCCAGTGCGTCATGGAGCGGCCGCGACGTCATCGTCGTGGTTCTGGGCGACAATCGGAATGTGTGGAATGACTCTTACCGGTTGCTGTCCTGGGCACTGTCGCCTTAGAGGAAGTGCTCAGTCTTCAAGTGCTCAGTTCTCAGTAAATCCCCATCCCGACGAACGGCGAAAACTGAGCACTGAGAACTGAGCACTGAGAACTGAGCACTGAGAACTGAGCACTGTTCACTTCCCCATGTCCGCTTCGATCGATTCCGAACTCGCCGAGCTGCGCTCCCAAGCGCTCTTGCGGCAGTTGCGCGAAATCGATTCGCCCCAGCAGCCCTCGCTCGAATTTGCCGGCAAGAAATTGGTCAATTTCTCGTCGAACGACTACCTGGGGCTGGCCACCGAGGCATCATTGCGGGAAGCGGCCAAACTGGCGATCGACCAATACGGCGTTGGGTCCGGGGCGTCGCGGCTCGTCTGCGGCTCGCTCTCACCGCACATGCGCCTGGAGGAGCGGCTCGCGGAGTTCAAGCGCACCGAGGCGGCGCTGACCTTTTCCAGCGGTTATGCGGCGGCGGTCGGCACGCTGGGAGCTCTCTTGCGCAAGGACGATGTGGTCATTCTCGACAAGCTCTGCCACGCCAGCCTTCTCGACGGGGCGCGGCTGAGCGGCGCTCACATCCGCATCTTCCCGCACAACCACCTCGGCAAGCTCGAAAGCCATCTCCAGTGGGCGGGTGAAACCTTTCCCGAAGCCCGGGTCATGGTGGTCACGGAGTCCGTGTTCAGCATGGATGGGGATTGGGCGAAGCTCGCGGAAATCGTCGAAATCAAGCGTCGCTATGGTGCGATGCTGCTCCTCGACGAGGCCCATGCGGTCGGCGTTATCGGCATCAATGGACGCGGGTTGGCCGATCAACTCGGGGTGACCGGGGAGATCGATATTCACATGGGCACATTGAGCAAGGCGCTCGGCGTGAGTGGCGGTTACATTTGCGGCGCCCGGCGCCTCATCGATCTTCTCATCAATCGTGCGCGGAGCTTTATCTATTCGACCGCGCCGCCGCCCGCCGTGGCGGCGGCAGCGATGGCGGCAGTGGATTTCATGATGTCGCCGGCCGGGGAGAACCGGCGGCAGTTGTTGCGGAGGAACCTCGCGCATTTCGCGAATGAATTCCCGGCCTTGTTCCAGGGAGATCGCAAGGTTCAAAGCGCGATCATCCCGATCATCATCGGACGAGCGGAATCTGCGGTCGAAGCGGCCCGGGTCCTGGGCGACCGCGGTTTTTTCGTACCGGCCATTCGCTACCCCTCGGTGCCGCGGGACGCCGCGCGGCTGCGAGTGACCATCTCCGCCCGCCACACCACGAAACAAATCAGCGCGCTCTGCGAGCAGTTGCGGGGCTTTGCGGGCTAGCAAGAGATCATGACAAGAGCGAGGCCCGAAACGGATGCGCGCGGCATGCGGTCGTGGCTCACGCTGCCGTGTCGCGACCGTCCCTTGCCCATACCGGATTCGACACGCGATGTCTGGTCCGATCGGAAGCTTCTCCCTTCACCTCATTGGCTAAAAGAGCGCGAGGTTGGGGTCGCCACTGTGGCGAAATCCGCTCAGCTTCAGTTCGTCAACCTTCCGGGCGAGGCAGATCGCATGAAAGCTGCGCCCCATCAGGTTCGGGTGCATCAGGGTCTTGAAGGCGCGGATTTCCTGCGGGCTGGCATTGTCGCCCGTGAAATGGAGCTGCCCAAGCCCGACCATGAAGTGGTGCTGATCGGTGAACCCGGCGAGATCGAGTCCGGCGGCGATGCCAGCTTCTGCGAGGCTTGTAAAATCGACATGGGCAGTCAGGTCGATCTCGCCGGGGCGGGCCAGGGGATCGCCTGCGCGCTGGTGGCCGGAGTATGCCGAGAGCGTGCCTTGGTCGCGCTCGGGCCGATAGTACTCGCCGCGAGTGTATCCATAGTCGATGGCGAGGATAAAGCCGCGCTGGAGCCGGGCGGCCACTTCCCCGATCCACGCGGGTGCGGCGAGGTTCACTTCCGTCTCGTAACAGTCCGCCACACTGGGAAGGCGGTCGAGGGCCGTCCCGAGGGCGGTATTCGACAGTGGGGCATCGACGAAAACAAACTGTGCTCCGTCAAAGTCCACAGAGCGCTCCAGCCAGCGGTCGCCGCGTCGGACTACCCGGTGCACGGGGAAGGCGTCGGGCAGTTCGTTGGAAAAGTGGACGCCGGTAAACGGGGCCAGATCGGTCAGGGAATCCACCCAGTGCACCCGCGAGCCGGTCAGGGCGGCGAGTTTTTTCTGCTGCATTCTCTGGAGCGCAGCCAGCGGTTCGATAATCCAATAGGAGGTCGCGGCCAGGCAGGGTGATGCGAATTCTCCCAATGCCGTCAGCACATCGGCGGCGAAATCGCCGTGGTGGGCGCCTTGCTCCGCGATGGCGAACTCCGCCGGCTTCCCCAGCCGCATCCACATTTCCACAAATTGGCGGGCCAGCAGGCGGCCAAAGAGCGGCCCGACACTGATATTGGTGAAAAAATCGCCACCCCTCCCGATGCGCACTCGCCCTGAACCGTAGTAGCCATGTACCGGGTCGTAGAGCGCCCGGTCCATAAAATCCCGAAATGAGATCGGCCCGCGTCGGGCGATCTCGTCGCGGAGCGCATCAGCGAGGGTAGCGGCGTGGGGCATGTCGCAGGGTATTTAGCGGAAGGCACGACAAAGGCGAGCGCCCGGAAGAATTTGCGCATTGCGCGTCCCGCGCTTTCGTGGGACTTAACCACCCGTTTTCCGCCATTATTCATGTGGGATTTGCCCCGTTACCGTAAGCCATTCTACTTCCGCGCCTGGTTTCTCGCGCTGGTCGTGCTGTTTCTTGCCGTGGGCATCGTGGCGGGGACATTCTTCTTTGTCGAAAAAGCGAAATGGCAGCGGCGAGCCCAGGCCTTCGACTACGCGAAACTGGAGGAAATGGAGTCGGCCAGCGTCATCTTCGACCGCAACAACCAGCCGATCGGTCGGATTTTCATCCAAAACCGCGACCAGGTCGGGGCAAACGACCTTTCTTCCTGGCTCTACAAGGGGATCGTCGCCGCGGAGGACAATCGGTTCTACCAGCACTCGGGGGTCGATTATTTCGGGATCTTGCGCGCGGCCAAAAAGAACTTTCAGGCGGGACGGACACGACAGGGTGCGAGCACGCTCACGCAGCAATTGGCGCGCAATTCTTTTCCGGTTGAACTCCCCAGCAATGATCGCGGCTACGGTCGCAAGCTGCTCGAAATGTTCGTCGCCCAGGAAATCGAGCGGCGTTTTTCCAAGTCAAAAATCCTCGAACTCTACCTCAATCGGGTCTTCTTTGGCGATGGCTTCTACGGGGCCGAAGCGGCGGCGCGCGGGTATTTCGGCAAGCACGCCAAGGATCTGAACCTTTCCGAGTCGGCGACGCTGGCGGGTTTGCTCAAGAGCCCGAACAAGCTCTCGCCCTGGCGCAACAACAAGGCCTGTGTCGAGCAGCGCAATTTTGTGCTCGGGCGGATGGTCGAGCTCCAGCAGATCACCAAGGAGGAATACGACACCACCGTCGGTCAGGACCTGATCGTCAAGAATCGCCGGCCGATCCACCAGGAATCCTACGCCATGGATCTCGTCGCCCAGCAGGTCATCGCGCAATACGGGCGCGATTCCGCGATCAGCGATGGTTACCGAATTTATACGACGCTGGACGGCGAACTGCAAAAGAAGGCCGAAAAGGCCATGCGGGAGCAGCTCGACGTGGTCGAGCGTCATGAGGGTTTTGAGTACCAGACCTACGCGAAGTACGATGCCGAATTCCGCGCGCATCAGCGTGCGGCGACTGCGGCGGCGAGTTCTGGGGCGGACGTGCCGGTCCTCGCCCTTCCGGCCTATCTGCAGGGGTCCGTGGTTGTCCTCGACAACTCCACGGGGGGCATCCTCGCGCTGGTCGGGGGCCGGGATTTTGCGCATAGCGCTTTCGACCGGGCTGTTTCGGCGCGGCGCCCCGCGGGGACGGCTTTCAAGCCGCTGGTGTATGCCGCGGCCTTTGAAAAAGGCTTTCACCCCGGCACCATCCTGCAGGATGCGGTCATCGATAACCGGCAGGTCATGATCGGTGGCGTGACGGGGATTCTCGGCGAATGGGGACCGGAGCGGGTGGACAACAAGTACGAAGGCGCGATCACCGCCCGGCAAGCGCTCGTGAATTCGAAGAATGCCGCGACCGTTCGGCTGGGGATGATGACTGGCCTTGACCGCGTGATGCCGCTGGCCGAACTCGCCGGGATCGAGAGCCCCCTGCGAAAATTCCCGGCGACGTTCCTGGGGAGCAGCGAGGTGACGCTCATGGAGATGACCCTGGCCAACACGATCTTCCCCAACGGAGGCGTCCGGCCAGAGAAGACTTTCATCATCCAACGCATCGAAGACAAAGGGGGACAGATCGTCTTTCAGGCCAAGCCGACCCACAAACGAGTCATCAAGGAAACCACCGCCTATGAGGTGCATTCCTGCCTGGCGGAGGTGCTGGAGCGGGGGACGGCGGACAAGACGTTTACCGAACTGGGGGTGAAAAAATTCCCGCTCGGGGGCAAGACCGGCACGGCTTACAACTTCACCGACGCGTGGTTTGTCGGGTATTCCAGCGCCGTGACCTGCGGCGTTTGGACCGGCTTTGATAAGCCGCAGACGATCTATCGCGGAGCTTTCAGCAACGAAATTGCGCTCCCGATCTGGACCAACGTGATGAAGGCGACTTTTGCCACTTATCGCCCCAAGGAAATCGTCCAGCCCAAAGGCATCATCAAGGTCGAGCTCTGCTCTTCGTCAGGACTGCTTGCCACCGACAAGTGTTTCGAGACGGTGGAGAACAAGGACACCGGCGACAAAGTGAACCGCCGGACGACCTTCTTTGAAATCCTCACCGAGGATCAGGCTCCCAAGAACGGCTGCGATGTCCATGGCGCGGGCGCCGTGAAGAGTTTTGTCAAAGTCATCCCCGGCGAGGAATGGCCGCGTGCCGCGCTGGCGGTGGATGTCTCGGCGGTGCAAGTGGTGGTGATGAAGGCGCCGACGGTTCTCGGCGCTGATCCCTACAATTCCATCCAGGCCGTTAATAACGTGATCGCCATGAAAAGCCTCAGCGGACAGACCGCGCCAGTGAGCAGCGCTGCCGTGGTCACCGCGGCCCCAGCTGGCGGCGCGCCTGCGGCGCCGGAGGTGCGTCGTGCCACAAGGCCCGTCCAACCGACGGATCAACAGGCCGCGGTGCTCGATACGACCATCAAGCTTCCGCCCCCGCCGCCGCTGGAGTTCTAGGAAATTAGTGAAGTCCGGAACTCGCCTTACCCTTCGATCGTATTGATCTCGACCGGCTCGACTTTGATACCGAGTTCCTCCAGCCAGACGATGGATTTCTTGATTTCTTCCCGCTCGCCTTCGAGCGAAAGCGAAACGAGACCGATCTCGTCGGTCACGCTGGCCTGCCGAACATTGGTGATGATTTCAAACTTCCGTCCGAGCTCCCAGATCACCGGGCGGGTGATGAGCTTGGTCGGGAACATGAGCCAGAGGCGTTGTTTGTCGGAGGCCATTTTTGGAAGTGGGATAGTTGAGAGTGGATGGCGGATAGCCCTCGCCGGTTTCTGATTGATAATCGCTGGGATGGCGGTAGCGGGACCAGGGATGGGTCGTTTGATTGAAAATGGAAGGGCCGGCTGTTGGCGCAGTATTGCAGCCGTGACGTGGCTATCAACTATCAACCATCCCCTATCAACCCTCCCTTCCGCCGGTCTACCCGCCGGCAATCGCCGGAACGATGCTGATCTCGTCGGTCGGCTTGACCGGCGTGGCGTTTTCTTCGAGAAAGCGGATATCTTCGTCGTTGACGAAGATATTCACGAAACGGCGGACCTGGCCGGAATCGTCGCAAATGCGTTCCTTGAGACCAGGGAAGGCGGAATCAAGGCTGGCGATGACTTCGGTGATATTGGCGCCGCCGGCTTCCACGACTTCGAGTTCGTTGGTCAGCTTGCGGAGCGGGGTGGGGATACGGACGCTGGGCATAGAGTTATTGGTTGGTCGGTTGGAGTTCGGGGATGAAAAAGCAGCGGTTGCGGATTCGTGTCGGCTGGCGGTCTGATCTCTGACTTGCGCTCTCTGGCGTCTCAGGCGGCAGCATTGGCGACGTCCTTATTGTAGATCTGCTCCTCGAATTCCCGGAGGCTCGGCTTGATCAAGCGCGGTTCGCCGCACTTGCCGGTGATTGCTTCCTGGGTCTTCAGGCCGTGGCCGGTGATGCAGAGGACGGCGCTCTGGTCGCGCGGGATGGCCCCGCTGGCGATCAGCTTCCGGGCGCAGGCCGTGGTCACGCCACCGGCGGTCTCGGCGAAGATCCCTTCGCACTCCGCGAGCAGGCGGATGCCCTCCACGACTTCCTCATCGGTCACGTCTTCCGCACTTCCGCCCGTCTGCTTCATGGCATGAATGGCGTAATAACCGTCGGCTGGCGTGCCGATGGCGAGTGACTTGACGATGGTGTCGGGCTTCGGCACCGGTTTCACGATGTCCGTCCCGCGCTTCATGGCGTGGCTGATCGGGGCGCAGCCGGAAGCCTGGGCGCCATAGACGGAGAAGGGGGCGGCGTCCACGAGGCCGAGCTTGGTGAACTCGGTGTAGGCCTTGTGAATCTTGGTCAGGAGTGAGCCCGAGGCCATCGGGATGACGGTGTGCTGCGGGATGCGCCAGCCGAGCTGTTCCATGATTTCAAAGCCCATGGACTTCGAGCCCTCGGCGTAATACGGGCGCAGGTTCACATTGACGAAGCCCCAGCTGTATTTACCGGCGATTTCCGAGCAGAGGCGATTGACCTGGTCGTAAGCGCCGTGGATGCCGATGACATTGGTGCCGTAGACGAGGGAGCCCAGGACTTTGCCCTGCTCGAGGTCGGCGGGGATGAGCACGTAACTCTTCAGGCCGGCGCTGGCGGCATTGGCGGCGACAGAGTTGGCCAGGTTGCCGGTCGAGGCGCAGGCCACGGTCGTGAAGCCGAGTTCCCGGGCCCGGCTCAGGGCGACGGAAACGACGCGGTCCTTAAATGAAAGGGTGGGGTAATTGACCGTGTCGTTCTTGACATAGAGCTCGCGGATACCCAGGGCTTTCGCGAGCCGATCTGCCTTCACGAGCGGCGTAAAGCCCACCTGGGTGCCGACGGTCGGTTCGCCGTCGATCGGCAGCAATTCGCGATAGCGCCACATGGTGTGCGGGCGCGATTCGATGGCCTTGCGGGTGAGCACCGGCTTGATCGCCTCGTAGTCGTAGGCCGCTTCCAGGGGGCCAAAGTCGAAGTCGCAGACGTGGATGGCCTGCTTGGGATACAGTTTGCCGCATTCGCGACACTTGAGGCTGGAGAAATAGGGCGATGGTTTGTCCATAAGCTGACTCCTTCCATCAAGGATCGAGTGGCGACGAGGCGGGACTCCGGGCGGGTCTTGGTCTGGAATCTTGTCTCATCTTTTCCTCCGGCATCGTCGCAGCTTTCGCTGCGGCGCGCTTTCGGCTGGATTTGGCACCTGGTCCTCGACGCTTGCGCATCGAGCGGTTGCCGTGACTTCAACGGGCCAGTCCCTCGGTCACTCTTGATGAAAGTGGGCGTGAAATTAGGGAGCGCTCCCCGGATCGTCAACCGATTTTTCCCAAGTGCGTGTCATAAATCCCAAGCCGCGTAATCGCGCCTAGCCGTTCGCCAGTCGTTCGATCTCCGCGTATTCGGCGGCGGTCACGGGCTGGACGGAAAGGCGCGAATTCTTTAGCAGGATCATTTCCTTGAGCTTCGAATTGGCCTTGATCGACTCCAGCGGCACAGGGTGGGCGAGGCCTTTGGTCGGGATGAGATCCACGCATGACCAATCTCCCTCGTTCGCGGTTGGGTCCGGATAAGCCTCGGCGGCGACCGACGCCAGACCGACCACCTCCTTGCCAACAACGCTGTGGTAGTAGAGGACGGCATCGCCCTTGCGCATGGCGCGGAGATTGTTGCGTGCGGCGTAGTTGCGGACTCCCGTCCAGACGGCACGACCGTCCTTGACGAAGGCGCTCCACGGGTAGGAGGTGGGCTCCTGCTTGACCAACCAATACTGGCGAGACTTGCTCATGACCCGGAAATCAGCGGAAAACGTGGACTGAAGCAAGCCCGGCACGCGGCCATGAGAATTTTCCAAATTTCTTTCCCGGCCACAAACGCGCAGGCATAGTAGCGCTCCGGCAGATTCTGCACCGCAATCCATTTTGCGTTCGAGATCCTCCGTAAACGGGCCTGTAGCTCAATGGTTAGAGCAGGGGACTCATAATCCATAAATGGGCCTTTTCCGTAGGTTTGCAAAGTTTTGCACATCGCCGCAAACCCTGACTGGCAAATGATTCGCGGGCGGTCTGGCGTTGCGTAGTTTTGCGCGGCGATGTGTGAAAAACGGCGGCGACCGTAGAAAACGACCGTGAAATTCTGTCCAGGCGATTTCTCTCGCCAACGTCCGAGTGCTCCCCCATTTTCACCACGTCACTGCTTGAACAGTGGCCGCCAATTCAGACACGGGCCACGAACCCGAGGCGAAACGCAGAATATCAAAGGCAGTCGGGAATAGCCGTTTGGGGTCGTACCCTGCGGCAACAAGGTTCAAGCCTTTCCCGGCTGCCTTTTTTTGCAAACTGAACATGACCATCGACGACATAAGCGCGGCATTCGCGCCAGCCCCATCCACGTCTCGCAAACCTGCCAAGCGTGCATCCACCCCCAAGAAACCGGCCAAGGCGAGCCATCTACCCCTGAAACTCACGCACTACCAGATTCCCGTGAAAGGCGGGATCTACGCCTATACGTTCGACAAGGAGAGCGAGGCAGAGCAACGAAAAATTGCCGCAGATGCGGGCATTACGTTTGAGGAGCTACTTGAGAGCGGGAACCGCACGAGACCATTTCCCGAGGGGTGCTTCTACAAGCGCGCCCACAAGGTCACCGTGAGCTTGCGCGATCACGAAGTTAGGCGGGCCGTGGGCGAGGTTGCGCTGTGCCTTGGTGAGTCGGTCGAGGAGTTCGTGCATCGGGCGATCTGCGAGCGTATTCAACTCCGCGCGCAAAACGGCCACCTTAAACGCACAAAATCCGGACGGCTCTACAACATTGGGTGGAAATGTAAGCACGCCGAGTTCTTCGAGACGGCGTAATTCCGCCCGTCCTGCTCTCCAGCGCCCGGCAGTGACCGTCCAACGGTTGCTGCCGGGCCGTTCTGCCTTACGCGATGCGCCCGCCGTTGCGGCAGTGCTCGGACTGCGCGCGCGGAGACAGCGAATCGAACGCGGCGCGAGTGACGGTGTTCGCCGGCAGAGCGGGCTCCACCTTGGTCTTCGCGGGGTCATCCACGACCTTGCCGCCACCGCGCACGAAGACGGCCTGGGCGCGAAGGTTGAGAGCATTGAAGGCGGAACGGACGAGGGTCAAGGAATCGGTTTTCATAGTGGGGGCGGTTGCGGCTTCGCGGGATGCGATGTGTGCGCGCGCGTCGAGGATAGCCTTCGCGGCGCCGGGGTTGCGCTTGCCCAGGGCCGCGGTCTCGGCCTCGATCTCCGCGGTGTGCGGCTCGAAAGACGCAGCCTCGATCCTGTCGGCCTCCGCGAGAATCAATGCGTTGCGGTCGGCTGCGGCCTGCCAAAATCTATCGGAAGCAGCTTTCTGTTGAGTGGAATTGAGGCTCATAGGGTGTTGTGGGTGTTGGGTGTCAAGGAAGGCTATTACGGGTGCCCGGCCACGTACGCGTCGAAGGCCGCGTGTAAGGCTGTAAGCTCCGCTTGCGCGGCGGAGACCGCAGCTGCTGCTGAGTCCGCCGTTGCTCCCTGAGCCGCTGTGGCGAAGTCGCCCGTGGCCGCGGCTGCCGCCGTTCCGAGTGCGCTTTTGTCTGCCTTCAGGTCGAGCGCCGTGGCCATGGCCGCGGCGTTTGCATTCAGGTTGAGCGCCGTCTGTTGCGCCGTGCTCACGGGCTTGTTCGCATCGCTCGTGTTATCAATATTCGAGATAGCGCTTTTGTCTGCCTTCAGGTTGAGCGCCGTCTGCTGTGCGGTGCTGACCGGCTTGTTCGCGTCGCTCGTGTTATCCACGAGGTCAAGGCCGAGGCTCTCTGCCGTTTGAGTTTCGCCATCCGCACCGTCTGTACCATTGGTGCCGTTTGTCCCCGCTGTACCGCGTGGCCCCACGTTCGATACGACCGAGGCGATGATAGGGTCAGGGAAAGAGACCGTGATTTGAATAATATCGGGCATATTAGGGGCGGGTATTGAGTGAGTGGACGTGCAGCGTGCCGGCCAGGTAGGGTCCGAGGCGCTCGCCGGCGGGGTTCTGCAAAACGAGGTCGTAGCCCCACTTGCCGGTGGTGAGTGCCTGGGTCTGGTCGTCCGTCATGGTGATAGTGAGTTGTCCCGCGGCGGCATCGGTGATAGTGGGAACGAGATTGATTTCGCCCGGCCAGCCTGGGGCGAGCGGGCGAGCCGTGGCGAATGCGGTATAGCCCGTGAGATCCACGGGAGCGCCTTCCGAGTCGTTGCACGTAATCAGGATTGGACCAAAGGTGATGCCCTTGTAAATTGTTAGGTCGAGGTTGGCGGGTTGCATACGGTGTTAGGTGCTAGTCAATTACTTGAAATCCGCGTGCGGCTTCTGCTCCGTCTTTCCTGCAATCGTCTCTACCGCCCGTGCCACGCGCTCAGTCAGTGCATTCTGACGCTCTGCCGCCCGTAGATGCGGGTCTGATGCGCCGCCTATGCCACCGCCGCCGCCGACTCGTTGGAGGGCGGACACGGAGACGCTGGCGAGTTTGCCCTTGCCCTCCTTGGTCTTGTCGGCATCGGGCGTCTCGGCGCGGTCAATCTCACCGCGATACTCTCGCGCCTCGTTCGCCTTTTTCTCGTACGTCTCCATGTCGCCCTTTTTGAGTGCGGCATTTGCCTCTTTCACGACGCCGGCTTGCTTCTCTTTGAGGAACTTTACCTGCTCCTCCTTGCTCATCTTCGAGAGGGCGTAATGCTCGTCTTCTTTGTTGCCGCGCTCGCGGAGTCCGTCGATTTTCGCCTGTTTTGCGTCACGCTCTTTATACGCCTTTTCCGTCTGCTCACGGATGCGCTTGGAGATTTCGAGAATATCCTTTTCGGTTTGCAGCCGCGCCTCGCTCCCGTCGTCCGTGGTCGCTAGTTGCTGCATCAGAACGGCGCGGCGCTCCATTAGCTCTAGCGCCTGTTGCGCCGCCGTGAGACCAGCCATGTGCGCCTCTTCCTCCAGCTTGGCGATGTCCTTCGCAAGCTCGGCCCGGCGCTCGGCAGCTTTCTCTTCGACCTTGGCAGCTTCTTCGCGAGCTTTGACGGCACGCGGATCTTCGGGGGCGGCTGGGCCGAACGCCTCGCCTTGGTTTTCGTGCGCGCCCGGCGGCACATGGGTTTCCTGCGCGTGTTTGTGAAAATCAATATCCTCTTGCGTGGCGGGACCGTTTTCCGCCTTGGCGTCCGCTATCATGTCACTGACTTTCTTCATCGACCTGATGTGCTTCTCAATGGCCAACCCCGCCTTCGCTACAGCAATTTCGATATTGTGGTACCACCGCTCCCACCACTTTTCCGCTTCGGCCAAGTCCTTCACTTCCTCCTCGGATAGCTTTTTCGCCTCTTCGGAATGATGCTTCAATTCCTCCGAGCCTTCGCGGAGAGTCGGCACAAGCTTGGCGGCCTGCTTCCCTAACAACGTCATTACAGCCGCGAGTGCCGCCGTGTGGTCTGTGGCGTTGTGCATCCCGTCCGCGATGAGATACAGAATTTGCTCCGGGTTCTTCGTGCTGATGTCGTCCCACGTCAATCCGAGCCGCTCAAACGCTTCAATGGTTTCGATGTTGCCGAGCCTTGCCGCTTCGAGACTCTGATTGAGCTTCACCATGCCGCGCTCGAAATGTTCCGAATCGGCGCCGCCCTGCGCGAACGCAAAGCCCAAACCTTGCACCGCCTCAACGCTCATCTCCAGCCGCTCGGATGTGCTCTCGATCTTGTGCCCAAGTTCCATGATGCCGCGCCCAAACTCGAACAGCTTCTCCAGCGCAAACGCGCCGACTAGCGCCTTGCCGACTTCCTCAAACTGTTCCTTGAGCTTGTGCCCTACATTATGCCCGACCTCATGCGCGAATTTCTTCGCGTCTTGCGACATCCCCTCCAGCCCGGTGCGAAAGCCGGCGTTCTTAATCGTGACCGGGATTTCGATGGAACCTTCACTCATCGGCTGGCCTCCAATTCCGCCTTGAGGTTACCCACGACATCGATGTCCTCTACGTAGTCGGGATGCGTTCGCACGATACTCAGGAGCATCGCAATTTGCGGGATGCGGTCGCACTTGCGACCAATCTTGAGCAGGGCACCATAGGTGGCCATATTGCCACCGGGCTTCATGGTCTCGATAGCCGACTCCGCTCGGCTCACCAAAGACTGTAGGGCACCCTCCAGGACGACGGCAGAGGCGTAGAGGTTGCGCAGTTTGAGCGGGACGGCTGCCAGACGTTCGCGTATGGCGAGGCTGGCGGGTGATTCGAGAGGGGTCATGAGTGTTAGGGAACGTGTCAGTAGAAAGAAAGAGCGCGGGCCAGTATCATGCCTGGCCCGCGCCATTTGCTGGACACCCGTTTGCCGGTCAAATGAACTCGTTAAACAAACCCGGCAAGGGGTGCTTTACCAAGAATCGAGGGCTATGAGTTCTCGACCCAGCTTCACCGAAGGTGTGTTAGGCGGCCCGGTGCTGCTCCAAAGCCTTGCGCGCGGCCACGAGCGCGGGGTCAGCATCGGCGGCAGCCTGTGCCTTGGCATGGGCCACAGCCTGTGCAGCCTGAAGCGCGCGAGTCTTCTCCGTGATGGTCATGCGTTCGGCTTCGACGGCGGCCAGGGCCTTGTCGCGTTCAGCCAAAAGGGGAGCGATAATCGCCGCGGCTTCCTTGAACCGTTCACTGCGAAGCAACGTGTCGAGGTTGGTCCGCATGGTAGCGGTCTCTGCGTGCTGGTTCAACGCGAGATTGTGGGCTGTGCCGTGAGCCGTGCCGGCGTTCAGCGGGGACAAAGGCTGACCGAGAGCGGCTTGAATGAGGTTGCCTTCACGAGTCGTGACGATATTCTGAAGCTCGGTCGTGACGGTGAAGATTGCGGCGAGGTGCGCGGGGACAGCGGTAATCCGCGCCTCGATTGCGTCAAGGGCGGCGGTCGTGGTCAATTTTGGACGAAACGGAATGGTGAACATAGGTGTTAGGTTGGTGGTTTAGCGACTGCGGATAGAATCGGCGATTTGCATTAGCCGGGTGGCAAGGAAGAGCTTGGTGCGGCCAGAGACGTAATCGACCTTCAGACCTTTGCGGATCGCGCGGGAAATCGCTATCTCAGGCCGATTTAAAGCACGGGCCACGGCGGATGAGGTCATTAGCTCCACTGGCTCATGGTTGGATTCGGTCGTCACGCTTACCGGGTCGTGTCAACCGTGGGACGGCATGCCGTGGGACGGGATACGTTGTTAGGCTGTTCCCCAATTGGGGAAACGGACAGTTCGCCACAGGGGGCTCGAAAAAGGGACAGTGAGAAATGTAACCACAACGGTTACGGTCAGTGGAGGCACTGCCACGGGGCACCCAGGGGGCTCGTTTGACCGGGACAGTTCGGTTTTACGACTTTTCGTAAAAAAGTGACGGGGGACTCACTACCCACCTTTCTCATAGTTGAGAAAAAAGATTCCTTGATGCCACCCGGCTCTACGATGCCCAGCCCGTGCGCCCCGCTCCCCGCTGTAGGCCGCAACGACTCGGCGAACCATGGTGCGGCTTAGGCTGTGATTGCGGGTGGCGAGGCGATGGGTGATTGGTTCTTCATTCACAACATCGAAAGCAAACACACACGCCTTATAGGAATAAGGGCGTGTGTTTGTTTCTCATCGGATTGCGGCGTTAGAAAACAAACGGCGTAAAAATACACGGTGTTAAATTACTTCCTTTTGCGGTTCTTCTCTTTTGGAACGCCAAAAAGCTCTTGTGGATTTCTACCAATTGCAGCAAACGATTTGCAGCCGTTGGGATTTGGAACCTTATGGGGATGGACGATGCCCTTGAACTCAGCCTGGGTGAGTAGGTCGTCAGCCCCTCGGAAGGTGAGCAATAGCTCAGTCCGTAGCTTGGTCAGCAGTTCGGTCTTGAGGGCGCTTCCATCGATCGGAAGGAAGTCCAGCACTCGCTCTGCCGAGGGGGCCTCAATCTTCATCTTGCCCTTGACCGGGCGCGACTCATCGATGCGTTTCACGTCGTCAAGGGTGGCGGGATACCATCGAATCTCGTCCTTTTTTACGCTGTGAACAAACACTTTGGTAGTTGTCGCGCTGCCGTCTGCGGACTCCCACCCAAGGCGCCCCCCACGCTTTGCGGCGTGAAAGCGGAACGAGCGAACATCGTGCGTAGGCTCGATCACGATTTGCCCGCGAGTCCAGTTTGTGATGTCGGCACATCCCGCAAGGGTATACATCCAGTCGGACGGCTTGTATTCGGACGTGTTGCGGCTGTTTGTCTTCGGCGTGTGGTGGTTGACCAGCGTTGCGCACGGGAATTCATCCATGAGCGGGTTGAGCCCGCCGCGCAAGAACTTCGGAATTCGTTCCTCGTCTGTCGGCGCGCATCCGCAGAACGCCATTAGTGGGTCTATAATGAGAATGTCAGGCCGGTGCTTCTCCAGAACTCTCCGCAGGTAGCTCAAGAACGGCTCCCCACCTTCCCCGCGGTACTGCAACACGGGGGTGTTATTCCGCAACGTCGTTTTGTCGCTTTCACCCAAGTTCTCCGGCAATACTCCGCGCGCCATCTCGATCATATCGCCTTGGTCGTTCTCGGCTTGGACAATGACGATTTTGAGGAACCGCGAGGGCCTGATTCCGAATGCATCGCGATTGCACGCCCAGCGTGTTGCCATTTGTGCGAGCGCGGAGCTTTTGCCGATTCCGGACGGCCCACCAAAGAGCATCCCTCCACCAACGCACAGGAAGCGATTGCCTAGCAGGGTTTGGGAGTGGTCAATATCCATCTCGGCAAGATCCATGAGGGAGACGCCGGCCAAGTCCTCACCGGCTGGCGTCGTCAACTCCGACACCGCATTTGGATTAAAGACGCGGATTGCGGGCGGTAATGTAGAAATGACTCTCACAAGGCACCTCCGAAGTAGAGCAACGATTGCGGCCGTCCGGTTTCCTCGCGAGTCGTGCCGGGGAGCCGAACAGGTTGCTGAGGGACAAACATTGCCCGGTCACAGTGCATGGCCGGGAGTGCATGTACGAGCACCTTGAGCGCGTCTGCGGGCGGAAAGGCAAACCAGCCGTGCAGGCTGCTCCCCCCTGTGTCTATCACCGCGGCCAGGTGCATGCCTAGCTTTTCACGCAGATAGCGGAATATGGCGCTGATCTCCCGGTGATCGAGGAAATCGCTTTCAACGACCAGGTAGCGCCGGGCCACAACGTTTGCGTTCGACCGAGAGAACACGCCGGGCTTGAACGTGTTGGGGCAAGTGTATCCCGCTGGCGCATTGCTCTTAAACTGGCGCGCCCATTGCGATGCCGCCTTG
>JBBRPL010000060.1:0-47447 GCA_038228205.1 Chthoniobacterales bacterium | reverse complement strand
TTCTTCATTTTGCGTTTTCGTGTCGGGTTTTCGCTTCATTGACCACCTCATCTATACCTTCCCTCTATTCGTACAATCTCAAAATTATAGAATATTCACTGGCTCAAAACTCCCTTGGACCGGGTTTGAATCACGCCCCCCTCTGGGTGTGCAAAAAATTGGATTGAATGCGTCTCGCCGATGGCCCTGAATGTCACGGTCATACCCCCTCCATTCTTATGAAAACTCTGATCGCCGTCCTCTCGGTTCTCACGATGACCTTAAGCCTGCCGGCGCAGGCCGAACCCAAGAAAAAGGGAGGAGGAGGCGCTGAACCTCCCGAACACCGCATCACGGAGGTGGACGCCGTGTCCATCACGATCGACATCGGCAAGGACGGAAACTCCCACGAAAAGTTTAAGATCACAGACGCCACAAAAGTGAAGCTGGACGGCGCTCCCGGGTTTGCCCGGGATTTGAAGGCCGGTATGATGGCGCGGATCGAATCCAGCGCCGACCACACGACCGCGGTCTCGATAACCGCAACGGATCCAAGTCCGCATCCGCACAAGCACAGGGTGGGCTGAGGGCTGGCGTCTCGAGCGAGCGGGCGGTGGGGAATGAAAAGGGGGTGAGTGTCCTTTGAGCGCGGAACTTGGGGGGATGAAGATTATGATGCAGAGGGAAAAATAGGATTGATTCCGGCACTCCGACGTTAACTAATGCGCGAGTTACCGCCCCCCTATGAAAGCTCTCGTTGCCGTCTTCTCGGTTCTCACGATGATCTCGCACCTGTCGGCACAAGCTGCTGCTCCCGCTCCGAAGGGAAAAGCTCCCGTTATTCATGAGACGGCTGAATGCCGCATTTTCGAAGCGAATGCCGTGGCCATCACATTGAGTGTGGGCAAAGATGGAAACACGCACGAGGCGTTTAAGATCACAGACACGACGAAGGTGAAGCTGGACGGCGTTCCATCCTTTGCCCGGGATTTGCGGGCGGGCATGATGGCCCGAGTCGGATATGGCGCCGATCATATTACCGCGCTTTGGATTTCGGCCAAAGATGCTCCGGCGCACCCGCACAAGGGCCGGCTGGGTTAGACCAGCCGATTCTGCGCTCTCACTCAAATGGAGTTTGGGTGCGAGCGCGCGAGCGCGAACTGTCAGGAACGCTTTAGCTCCGTCACTACCCGCTCTCCCTCCCCTCCGGATTTCCCTAAACACCCTCCCGAAAACGTCCTATAAGCGCGGCGGCCATTCATTCGCCGACCCATGAAAAACAGCGCACGCCCCTTGTCTCTTCCTCACCTCCCGGCGATCGCGCGCCGCTTTTTACTGCCGGCGGAAATGGTGCTTTTGCTCGCGAACTCCGGAGCCAGAGCCACGGAGTTGGCCCCGGAACCCGCTCGCTCTTCCGATCTCCTGGTGGAGCGGATCGGGGTGGCGACGCATTGGGGATTTCATAATACGATCTATGGGACGAAGTGGGATGAGTTGCAGAAGCTGCTGGGAGATCTCGGGGTGCGCAACGTGCGTGACTCACTCGATCCGCGCCTCGAGGATCTTTGGAAAGCGTACGGGATCCGCGCGATCCTGGTGACGGAGCCGCGTCTGCCGCTGGGCACGCAGGTCGATCTCTGGAAGACGAACAAGCACCTGATCGCGGCGATCGAAGGTCCCAACGAAGTGAACGGCGGTTGGGTCAAGGCGGGTCTCACTTACCAAGGGAAGTCCTGGCCGGAAGGTCCACATCTCTTTCAGGACGATTTCTACAAGGCGATCAAGGCGGATGCGGACTTGAAGGACGTCCCCGTCCTCGCGCTGAGCACGGCTTACAAAGGCGCGGGGGTCAGCCTCGCGCCGCTGCGGAGTTTCGATTGCGCGAATGCGCATTGCTACGCGGGAGGCGGGATGCCGTCGCTCAGCCTGGACTTTCGGGACTCGTATCTTCTTCTCGGACGCGGGGCGGTCTGCCCGCCACTGGCGGCGACGGAAAGTGGCTACCACACGTGCACGGGCGGCAATACCAAGGTGGTGGCCGGCGCCCAGTTCGGCGTGTCCCACGCGGCGCAGCGCAAGTATCTGCCGCGGCAGGTCGCCGAATACTTCAATGCCGGGTTGCAATGGACGGTGCTTTATGAGTTCGGAGTGGGCCGCCCGAAGAAGGCGGAGCAGGAAGATCCGGAAGCCGCCTTCGGCCTGCTCCAACCCGATGGGATTCCGAAGCCAGCCTACCATGCCTTGAAGGATCTGATCAAAGCGCTGACCGAATCGCATTGGGACGCCGCGGTGCAGACGTGGATCCGGGCGGGATCGTCTCCGGCGCGCGCTCTCACCTTTGCCCTGGAAGGCGCGCCGGAAACCGTGCACCACACTCTGCTTCAACGAGCGGATGGTTCCTTTCAGCTTCTCCTGTGGAACGAGGTGCCCAGCTTCGATCTCAAGGCCAGGCGCGATCTAACTCCGCCGGCAGCGAAGGTGCACCTCGTCTTGAAGGAGACAGCGGAGTCCATTGCCATCTTGCATCTGGGCCCGGATGCGGCGCCCGCCCAGCAGTTTCAGTCGGTGAAGGAACTCGATGTGCAAGTGCCGGACGAAGTAATCGTTCTGAATATCAAGCTCGCGGCACCGCTGCATCCGCCCACGCTCGCTGCGCCGGCGCCGATCGAGGCGAAAACGACACCGACTTCCGTGGAACTGACCCTGCCACTGGCACAGAATGTCGATGCCTACTGGGTGACGCTCAACGAGCGCAACATGGGGCAGGCGCGGCGAGGATCGGACGGCAAGGCGCATCTCCTGGTCCCGGCGCTGATTCCCGCCACCACGTATCCCTTCGAAGTGGTGGCCGCCACCGTTGACGGAGGCGTCTCCGCCCCCGCGAAGATCGCGGCGACCACGTCGGATGCCTTCCCGGACCTGGTGGTGAGCAGCCTGAAAGTCATTCCCGAATCGCCGAAGGAGGGTGACACGGTAACCTTTGCCGCCGTGGTCGAAAACCGCGGACAAGCGGCGACCGAACCGGGTGTGCTGATCGGCACCAAGTTTTCCGTGGATGGAAAGACCATCTGCTGGAACGACCAGTTGCGCGGACCGCTCGCACCCGGGCAGCATGCCGAAGTCAAACCGAATAGCGGTCCAAGCGGCGTGACCTCGTGGGTGCTCACCCACGGCTGCCACAATATTACGGCGTTTGTGGACGACGTGAACCGGATCGTGGAATCGAATGAGACTAACAACCGGCTGACGATCGGGCTGACGACCGGCTCGGGGCCGGACCTCCTGGTAAAGGAGATGAAGATCGTGCAGGCGGAGTCGGGCAAGCCGCTGGTGGCTGATGTTACGGTTGCGAACGAAGGAAGCGAGGCGACCCCGGCGGGCGTGGGGATCGCGGCGAACCTCTACAGCATGGATGAAAAGAGTCCGAAACAGCTCGGCTACAATATCGGCCGGACGGTGATCGCCCCGGGTGGCGCACTTACTTTAACGGTCACTTGCGAAGTGAGTCTCGAGGCTGGAAAACATAAGCTACGCGTGGTGGTGGACGATGTGCATCGGGTGCCGCAGTTGAACAAGGTCAGTCATCAGGCGGATTTTGACATCGTGGTGGCGCCGGGGCGCTAGCCCTCTGTCACGCGTGAGGTGATGGCGAATCATCAAAGGCTTACACCGGCGCTTTCCTCGTGACAAAGCACTAGTGACCGATCTGCTCTCAGGCGGTCCGGCGCGAGTTAGGGGCGTCGGCCGCGTAAACGCGGAACTCCGAACGCATTACTGCCCAACTTCTACTAAAGCAAAGTGCGCACGTAGCGG
Source organism: Chthoniobacterales bacterium (assembly GCA_038228205.1). Taxonomy (GTDB): domain Bacteria; phylum Verrucomicrobiota; class Verrucomicrobiia; order Chthoniobacterales; family Chthoniobacteraceae; genus Chthoniobacter. The sequence continues at coordinate 43,655 of JBBRPL010000060.1, read as the reverse complement.
AAGCCGCTGGTCCAGAGGCGGGGCGAGGGCTTTGAGAGGTTGCGCGTGGCGCTGCGGCATTTCGACGAGAAGCTGGTGCAGTTGCCGCCGCGGAGCACGCGCAGTGATCCGGTGTCGGGGCCGGACGGATCGTTGACGGGGGAAGCGGTGTACCATTTGGTGTCGTAAAAATCCTGGCACCAAACCTGGATATTGCCGTGCATATCATACAGGCCGAAACTATTAGGCAGCTTCTTGCCCACGGGATGGGCCCGACCCTCGGAGTTCATCTTGTACCAAGCATAATCGTCGAGCCTTCCGGCGTCGTCGCCATAGGAATACTGTGTCGTCGTGCCCGCGCGGCAGGCCATCTCCCACTCGGCCTCAGTCGGTAAACGATAGCCGTTCATCCCCGGCGCCAGGACCCAGGCATTCGCCTCCTGTCGATAGCAGGGGTGGAGGTTTTCGCGTTCGGAGAGCCAGTTGCTGTAGGCCACCGAATCGTTCCACGTGATGCGGGACGCCGGTAGATGGTCGGTGATGGGGTAGCCGGGATGGAGGTAGGTGAGTATCGGCTTGGGTGCGGCGTTCGGCGGAGCGGGAGCGGTTGGTGCGGGTGCTGCGGCTTTTTTCTCATCGATTTCCGGTTCCGTGACGTAACCCGAGGCGGCGGCGAATTCCTTGAACTGGCCGATCGTCACCGCGGTCGCTCCCATGAGGAAGGGTTTGGCGATGACCACCCGGTGTTGGGGACGCTCCCCGTTTTGGATGTGATCCTTGAGAGAGGCATCGGCGTTGATCTCCTCGGCCACTTTCATCGCCGCCGCGACCTGTTCATCGGTGCTGCCCATCAGGAATTCGCCCGGTGGGATCAAGAGCATCTTCGCGCCGGCGGTGTTCGTCGTCTCGACCGGCGTGGCGAGGCGTCTGGACCAGGCGGCTTGATGGGCTTGGGCCTGGGCGGTGTCGAAGGGAGCCTTGGCGATGGGTAGAAGCGGGTCTCCGGCCGCGACCCACATTGGGGCGAGACAGGCGAGCAGCGTGGCGGCGATTGGCGTTTTCATTGGTGCGGTGTGTGGCTGGGCGGAAATGGGGGCGTCGTATTTTGACAAAGGCGGTGCAACGGCTGGTCTTTTGGCAGCATCCCGGGCTCGTCTTGTGGCGTCAAGAAATGCCGCCCTCTCGCGGAGGAAGAGGGGAACCGCGATGGGGGCATCGACGGCGATTTGTGCGTTGTAGCCCAGCCCCAATGCTCGCCAAGATCATGGGCACGGAGCTGGCCGGTTCAAGTAAACCAATGTCGTCACGTGTCACCGTCGAGGCCGACCAGAAAAACCCGGATTGTTCCGAATTTTCATCCGTTCAGATGAGGATATCGGCGAGATAAAGAAGGGCTACAGCTACTATTCGATTTGCCCTGAACGAGGCTGCCAATTCGCGTTCTCCGCAACGCGATGGGAAAAAAGAATCGCGGCTTTGCCGCCCATCTTTTGCCATCGTCTTCGGAGAAGCCGATCCACCCGCACACTCTGTGGTCGAAGATTGTGAGAAACTCGCGGCGGCTGCCGTCGAGTTGGGAGTGTCCTTTCAGCCTGCGTAACGTCTTGCAACTCTGACCCCGCGCCCCACGGTCATAGACCGCCGCTACAGGTTTCGCCTCAGTCGTTACGCTCGAAACGCATCGAGAAACACGGCTCGCAAATGGAGAACTTGTGGCGGTCGGGCAGGCCGTGGCCACAGCGTCGGCAGCGTCGGACGCTGCTTTTCTTCAACGAGTTTGAGATGAATTGATTCGCGGCCGAGGAGACGGCGATGGCCTCTTCGATGTCCGGGAAGAGCTCGGGCATGCGGTGGTGCATCCAGCGATAGGCCGCGAGGAGACGGACGCGGCCCTCGGCGCCTTGCAGCTTGACCGGGGAGGTGGTGCCACCTTCGGCGACGAATTTCTCCCCGCGTGGCATCGGCGATGGGACTTCCTCGGCGACCGCAGCGACCCACTGGCGCCAGGTCCGCATGTGATCTCCGCTGCGCGTATCGACGGGACAGGCGCAGAGTGCGAATTGCGTGGCCAGCGGGAGACTGAAGTCGCCGATCTGGCTGGCGAGATCGCGCATCGAGGACACGTCGGCCTTGGCGAAGAGATCGGTGTCGCCCGGCAGCGCGGCGAAACAATCGAGGAGCGATGGAAGATCGTTCCGGCCGGTTTCCTGGGCGAGAAAATCCAGCATCTTCATGTGCGGGGCGATGGGGGCGAGGATCGGAAGGGGTTCCGCCGCGGAGGCCATCGCGGCGCGGATGTGCGCCAGGTCGCGCTTGTTGAGCGCGGTGACGATGCCCGCTTCGTGCATGCCGTAGCGGCCCGCGCGGCCGGCGATCTGGCGGATCGAGGAATCGCTCAGCGTGACTTCTTTCTCGCCGTCCCACTTGGTGAGCGTGGTGAAGACGATCGTCTTGACGGGGAGATTGAGGCCCATGCCGATGGCATCGGTCGCGGAGACGATCTTCGCCTCGCCGGCGACAAAGCGGCGGGCTTCCTCGCGGCGGACCTCCGGGGAGAGCGCGCCGTAGATGGCGGCGCATTCCGTGGTGCCGAGGGTCTGCTTCCAAGCGAGAACGTCGCGGCGGGAAAAGGAGATGAACGCCGAGCCGGGTTCCGCCTTTTGATCGGGATCGAGGGGATGTTCGGCCACTTCGAGGGCGCAGAGGCGCTCGGTGCGCTGGACTTCGAACGGTTCGCCCAGACGAGTGGCGATTTCGCGCAGGACATTCTCCGAATCGGGTGAGCCGACGAAGATCACGAGTTTGGCGTTCACGCCGACGATGGCCTGTGTCCAGGCCCAGCCGCGGTCGCGATCGGCGATCATCTGGACTTCATCGATGATGGCCACATCGTACTCGGCATCGGTGGCCAGCATCTCGATGGTGGAGGAAACGTGCCTGGCTTCGGGGTCGGGGAAGCGCTCTTCGCCGGTGATGAGCGAGCACGGAATTCCCGCCGACCGCATGCGGTCCCAGAATTCGGCGGCCATGAGACGCAGGGGGGCGAGATACACGCCGGATTTCGCGGCGGCCAGTTTTTGAAAAGCGGCGTAGGTCTTGCCGGAATTGGTCGGTCCGGCGATGAGCAGGAGCTGGCGGCCGCGGGCGCGGGCGCCGGGGAAGGTCTCATGAAAGCGATGCAGGGCGATGCCTTCGGCCATGCGATGATTGGCCGCTCGCAGGGAGAGTTCGCGAATGATTCGGGAACAGCGGTCGATGAACTGGCGCAGCGATAGGCGATCGTCGATTTTCCGGAGTTCTTCCTGGATATCGATCTCCTTCAAGCGATCCCGGTGCTCGGCGATGGCTTGCTCGATGCGCGGGATCTGGGCCCGAATCTCGTTCTGGATGACCGGCACCCGGCGTTCGGCATCGGAAGAGAGCTGGCGAAGCCGCTGGCCCAATACTTCGACGCGTTTCGGGCGATTCAGCGGCAGAATATCGAAGACGCTCAAGGAGCACGATTGGCCACCGACGACGACCGTTTCCGAAACTTCGGCCACGACCATGGTGACATCGCGCTCGCAGAGGAGGCTCAGGCCGCGGGCTTCGGGCAGATCCTGGATGTCGGGCCAGGTGTCGCGCAACCACGATTTAAAAATGGGGCGTCCGCGGTGGGGGGTGGCGGGCGGGAGGCCGGCATCGGCGCGGCGCTGGGCCAGCCAGCGGTCGAATTCAGCCCGGGAAAAGGAGGTGTGCCGTTCAAGTGCCGGCGTGAGAGGAGCGTTAATAGGAGTATGGAGTCTAATGGAGCGGCGGTGGTTTTAGCCGATCGGTACAAGTTTCGCTGATGCCTGCTTTCACGAGCAAATTCCTGGTGACTGGCATCCTGCCTGGCGTGGCCCGAGGCAGGGACTCTACGCTGGAATGGGACGGGTTGCAACGGGAGAAGCGGCGGGGCGAGAGCGCAGAGGCCGGAGGACAGTGGCAAGGTCCAGGCACGACCCACATCCCCGACGCCGCGAGATTGGCGGCAGAATCTTGAAATCGGTGCCTTTGAACCTGAAGGGTTCCCAGCCCTTAGCCGGAGGTCGAGCGAGGAACGAGCGATACCTCCGGTTTGGCGCCTCCCGCGCAAGACCCCGGAGGGTGTCGCAGCCCTTCCCGCATGTTCAGCGTGACGACCTAAAGCGCACCGATGAGCACGAAACGGGGCTGCGACCCATTCTGGGTCAATCCCTTGTGGAAATTCCGGGGGGTATCGCTCGCCAGGCTCGCTCGACCCCCGGCTAATGGCTTCGAACCCTTCGGGTTCGCATGGCGGTCGTCGATCGTCGTCTGCTCAAAGATCTCCTCGCCCTGCCTCGTCGGTTCAACACCCTCGACGATGCCGACGAAGGTCGGCTATGTTGAAGGCATGCGACTTTCCCCCGTGGCTTCGATCCCTGAATCATCGTCCGCCCGTCGGGCGGCGTCGATGCTTGCGAGGGCGCCGATGGTCGTTGTCTCGATCCTCCTGCTGATGGGGCTGGGAACGGTATGGGCGGCGGAATCGCTGAAGCAGTGGGCGTCTTCTCTCCTTGATTGGACGGGGGCGTCTGTCAATGAAACCACGGCGACGTTGAGCGGTGAGAAGTGGAGTTACTTGCGGTCGCCCAAAGAGATGCCGGACGTCGAAGTTGCCGCGACACTGACGATCACCGAACCCGCCAAACAGTTTCGGTTTTTCGGCGAGTCGTGGAGCGTGTGGCCCGACGCGACTTTCGGGGACGGCGGGTTTGAGGCCGCGCTGCTCCTGCGTGCTGGAACGGAGAGCGGTTACCGGATCCAGCTTTCGCACAAGTATCAGGTGCTCGCGCTCGTAAAATGGCCTGAGGGCGGATACGTGTGCGTCGTTCCGTGCGCGGTGAAGCTGAATGAGCCCATCCGTGTATTCGCTTGCGTGCGAGGCGCAGAGATCGCGGTGCGCGTCGATGGGGTGGCCAAGATCCTGTGGCGGGACGCGATTTTGCCGCTCACGAACGAGAGCGTCGGGTTGGGGGTTAGCAGCGGGGCAAAGGTCTCTTTCAGCGACGTGTCTGTGGAGCAACCGGAAGCCGGGCCGCCGCCGACGGTCACCGACCATGCGTCAAATTTTTCCGTGCGGACGTTTCTTGGTGGACGCCCGTGGGTCTTCGATGGGGATGAACCGATCCTGCTCCTGCCGGTGCCAAAGGCGAACAGCATTAATAATGTGAAGCTTCGCCCCGGCTATAAGCCGCAACTGAGTTGGAACAGCCATTGGGATGTACAAAACCAGGGAGCTTACAAGGAGGCGGACAACACGAATACGGAGCCGACGTGGACCGGCGGTGGCGCGCAGATCAAGGCGAACTGGACCTCGGAACACGTGAAGGGGGCCTTCGGAGTCAAGACGACCATGACTGTCGGCTGGGATGCGAAGCGGCAGGTTTACACGTACGACGTCGATTCCGTGATGGAAGTGAAGCAGGAGTTCCATTTCCGCTACGGGTATGACTTCGAGCATCACACGCCGCTGGATCCGTTCCGCTGGCAATATCTCGTGGCGCGCAAGGCCGATGGCTCGACGTACTACCGGCCGGTGTATCCGGTGGATCCCGGCGTGCAGTACGACCTGGAGACCAGCGGCGGCGCGCGGGTATGGTTTGGCCGCCACGGTGAGACGATGCAGATCGCCCCGGCCGTGGAATACGACATCAGCGCCGGCGAGAGTCTCGGGCGCAAACTGAACACCGCGGTTTGCGCCGCGTTTTACGATACGGGGGTGAGTTTTCCGCCGGAGACGGCCAAGGCCGGCACGCGCATCGAGGTGAAATACCGCTACACGGGCTGGCCTGCCGCCGAGGCCGAAGCGCTGTTCAAGGCGTCGAAGCCGTACGACTCCCCCACCCTCGATCCGGACCACCACTACATCTTCGCCGACGAGTGGCCGAAACTGACTTTCAGCCAGTTCGTGCCCATGAGCGAGACGTGGCAATACGGGCGCACCCCCTTCATGACCAGCCACAATCAACGGCCCAGCTACGATCTCGTGAAGAACTGTGGCGCGGGCAGCGGCTTTGCGATGAAACTGGGCCCGGCTTCATTTGGCAAAGCCACGCTCGCGAAAGCGGCTCCGCTCGCGAAGGGCCGCTACGCGGTGACCGCGCTGGTGAAGTCCGTGAATGCACACGGACCTGGAGGACGCATCGAACTGGAGGCGACCGAGGCCAGGACGAACAAGGTGCTCGCGGCCGCGAAGCACTTCGTGGGCAACGGTACGTTTGACTGGAAGCAGGAGGGATTCGTCTTTGAGGTGCCCGGGGGCTCCGGGGCGCTGTCCGTGGCCTTTGGCAACGCGGGCACTGGCGAAATGCTCGTCACCGATGTGGAGTTTCGGCGGCTCAACGACGGGGAAGCCTTACCCGCCGGCGTGAGCGCGACCCCCACGGAAAAGGAACCGGCGTACGGAGAGAAGATCGCGGACGCGGTGGCGGATTTCCGATTGGAGGAAGGCAGTGGAGGTGTGGTGTTCAATCATGCCGGAGGGGCGCACCTCGATCTCGCGAATCTCGATTGGGTGGTGGACTCGGGCCGCCCGGCGCTTCGCTTTGCGGACACCGCGCTGGAGCGCAGGGACTTTCGCAAGGACCGCTACATCGGCCTCAACATCTTCGGCTACGCGCGGGATTTCAACTATCTCAGCGCGTACAAATCGTATGCAGGCCGGGAAGCGACGCCGTTTGCGATGAGTCTGAACGGCGCGTTGGTGCTGGGCACGGAGCGGTACTACCTCCATGACAATTATTACCGGGGTCTGATGGGGCGCACGCTGGTGGTTAGCCGAACGCTCGCGCCCGAGGAAATCGCGAGCCTGGCCAGGGACGGCATTCCCGCCGCGCCAGCAAATGCGACGCCTCTGGTGGCGGGCGAGCTGACATTGGCCGCCTGGATCAAGCCGGCTGAAGCAATGAAGCCCATCAAGGGCGTCGGCGGCGATATTATGGGATATGGGAATCGGAAGTTTATCCTGACCTTGACGGATGGGCCGCCGTACCGATTGCTGGCCCGATTCAATGAATCGAAGCAGACAGTGCAGAGCGAAAAGCAGATCGAGGCCGAACGCTGGTGTCACGTGGCGATGACGGCAAAGCCGGGCAACGGCCAACTGATCGTACGGCTCTACATCGACGGCCGGCAAGTGGCCGAAGGTGTGGCGGCGAAGTGAGGTTCATTTCGGAACCGCCGCGTCCACGCGGATCATCCAGAACAGTTCTTCCGGCTTGGTGTACTCGGCGGCGAGTTGGTCATGGATCGGTGAGGTGCCGGCCTGGTGATCTTCCAAGGCGGCTCGCTTGGCATCCATCTCCGCCTTGGTGAGAACCACTCGCCGACTCGGTGGCTGGAGCAGCGGCTTCCCGTGGACGACGTAGGTGAAGATGGGGCCATCGTAATGCGCGGCGCGGGCAGCATCGCGCACGAACCAGAAAGCCGCCCGATGGTCACTGTGGGCATCCGCTTCATTCGTGATGTAGATTTCCTTCGGCTGGCGGTCGTGGATGATCTCCGCGATATCGCCGATGACATTTGCCCGGAGGTAAGGCGCCGGGCGTCCATGAACGCTGGAATGATAGTCCGGCTGAGTGACACCATAGGTGGCGTTCTTGCTCGTGAACTTCTGCGTGAATGGCGCGCTGTCGTCTTGCTGATACATGCTCTCCAAACCGCTGTCCGGATAGCCGAGGAACATCAAGGAGTCGCTGCCGACGCCCAACCGCGCCATGGCCGTCAAGGAATGCTGCTGACGCAGTGCCCCGACGCGCAGAAAATCCTCGGGCGTGAGCGCAGCGCGATCTTTCCGGGCCACAACAGCGGCAATGGCAGGATAGCCGTCGCCGCTGGTGAGAAGCACCACGCCGACACGCTGGCGTCGCGCAAGAGCCTCCATGATGACCGCCGCACAACCGATCACCTCGTCGTCGGGATGCGGCGCAATGACGAGCACGTCCAGAGGGACGGCACGCGATGGATCGAGCGGCGGATTTCCCCGCGGGATGGATCTGCTGGCATCAGCGGGCTCGGCGGCGATGAGGATCGTGCCGGCGAGAAGAGCACAACCAAGGATGAGGAGATGCTTCATGGGGGCCTGGCGGTTGTAGGCGCGGAAAGCGTCCGCCGCAAACCTCATCCGCATGATCGGCATGGACGAGGAGGAAACAATCACGGTAGAGGAATGGGAATGACGTCTCCCTCCCTCTCCCATCTCCGCGCCGGCGTGATCGGCACGGGCTTCATCGGCCCGGTCCACATCGAGAATCTAAAACGTCTCGGCGTGCAAGTCACCGCCATCTGCGGTTCGACGAAGAGCGCCCATGGGACCGCGGAAAAATGGGGTATTCCGGAGGTGTTTGGCGACTATGATTATCAGGCGATGCTGCGGTCGCCGAACGTGGATGTCATCCACATCACGTCGCCAAACAAAGCGCACGTCGAGCAATCGCTGGCCGCGTTGGCCGCAGGCAAACACGTGGTCTGCGAGAAGCCGCTCGGAATGACGGCGAGTGAGACGGCGAAGGTTGTCGCGGCCGTGAAGCAGAAAGGCGCGCCGGTCTTTGCGGTCAACTACATGTGCCGCTTCTTTCCCGCGGTATTGCAGATGCGCGCCATGGTGCAGCGCGGCGACTTGGGCCGGATCATCCATGTGCAGGGTCAGTTTTTCCAGGACTGGCTGCTCCACGAGACGGACTACAATTGGCGGGTGCTGGCGAGCGAAGGCGGAAAGTTGCGCGCCGTGGGCGACGTGGGGACGCACTGGGTCGACGCCGTGTCGTTCATTCTCGGGACGAAGGCGGAGAGTGTCTTTGCCCACACCGAGACTTTTCACAAGACGCGCCTGCGCCCGAAGGGCCAGGTGCAGACCTTTGCCAAGGCCGACCCCGCGACGATGATCCGCTACAAGGTGGATACCGAGGATTTCGGCAGCCTGCTGCTGAAGTTTGGCCGGGCGAAACATGGCTTTGCCAGCGGCGTGCATGCGAACGCATTCATCTCGCAGGTCGCCGCCGGGATGAAATGCAGCCTCTCGCTCGGCATCTACGGTTCGGAGGCGAGCGTGCGATGGACGATCGACCAACCGAACGAAATCCTGGTGGGCCGCCGTGACGAACCCAACCAAATCCTCCAGCGCGGCACCGCGGGTTTCGACGTCGATGTCGCGGGATTCACCGACTATCCGGGCGGGCATGCGGAGGGCTTTGCCGATGCCCACAAGATGCAGTATCGGGCGGTTTACGAGCATATCGCCCGTGGACGCAAAACGCCCGGCCTGTTCGCCACAGCGGCTGACGGGCATCACGAAGTGCAACTCTGCGAAGCGATCCTCAAGAGCCAGCGGGCGAAACAGTGGCAAGAGGTATGACCAAATGAGTTCCATCGCCGCGACTCCCGAACCACCGTATTACGCCGTCATCTTTACGTCGCAGCGCACCGAAGGCGAGCGAGGCTACGGGCACATTGCCGAACGCATGGTCGAACTGGCAGCCGAGCAACCGGGCTTCCTTGGCGTCGAGACGGTGCGTGGCGTGGATGGTTTCGGCATTACCGTTTCCTATTGGAGCAGCCTCGAAGCCATCGCCGCCTGGAAGCGGGAGACCGAGCATCAGGCCGCGCAAGAGGCCGGAAAGAATCTTTGGTACTCGGATTACCAACTGCGGATCAGTCGCGTGGAGCGGGCATACGGACGCCAATCGCCATGAGCGCTCCGGTTGCGATGCAGCGAGCGTCTGGAATTGGATCGACGGGCGGATGCAGAGCAGGTGGATCGCGTTCTCCGCAACGCGATGGGAAAAAAGAATCGCGGCTTTGCCGCCCATCTTTTGCCATCGTCTTCGGACTGGAGCGGAGCGACAGAACTCGCGGAGCGAGCCCGATAGGGCGATCGCGGAGGCGATCGTTAAAAGCCGATCCACCCGCATACTCTGTGGCCGACAATTGTGAGAAACTCGCGCGTTCGCGCGCGATTAACAGGATCCGGAACTTTCAAAGACTCCCTAGCGCTCCGGTTCTTGCAACAACGGCACTTCGCAGAAGGTCAGGGCCGCGATGCCGTTCTCTCCTCGGAGAAGGGTCTTCTGGCTCCATTCCTTGCTATCCAGGTAGGTGATGGTCTTTGCGGCGGAGGGCGCGGCGAGTTTTAGCGTCACGACGTTGCCGGCGGCGGCGCCGGAGGTGACCTTGCCTTTTTCGCCGTCCAGATAGAACTGGCCGGCGAGGGTGTCGTCCCACTTTACGGCCTGGTCGAACTCCAGAACGACGGCGTCCTTCTGGTTGTTTGCGTAATAGGCGCGAACGAGATCGGGCGGTGTGATGGACGCGGGAAATTGTTTTCCATAGTTGTCGCGCTCGACGAGCGGACAGATGAGGCGGGCGATTTCAGCGTAACCTTCCGGCGGGTAATGGCAGCCTCCCGGCGGGTCGATCCCGAGGGTGGACATGATGCCCATATTGGAAAACGCGGAGGGCAAGGTGCGCTGGACCTCGCGGAGTCGATTGTCGGAACCGTTGATGCCCATCGCGCACGACTTGGGCCAGATCTGGAAGAGGTAGTAGTGTTGGATATTCGGGTAGTCCTGTTTCCACGCGGCGGACATCTCGATGAAGTACTGCCGGTAGTTCTCCCAGCCGAAGCCGCCGGTGGGCCCGTCCGCGCCCTGGTCGTTTTCGCCCTGATGCCACAGCACGCCGCGGATGCCGTGAGTCAGCCGCGCCTCCTCCACGCGCCAGAGCAAACGCCCGTAGATCGTGGACACGTCTTCATGGTCGGAGGGGTTGCGCTGGTGCACGTCGATGCGCGTTCCGCCGACGGCGCCGTTGATGATGCAGATGGGCATCTTCTGGCCTTCCACAAGGCGGCGCGCGAGTTCGAGACCCCAGTAACCTACTTGCAGCGTGCCGCCCCGCGCCCGTGCCTCCGCCTGGCCCCACAGCCTGGCGCGAGAACCTTGCGGACTTCCATCCATGCTGCCGAAGCTGCGGATCCACTCATTGGTGTAGAGGTAATCTTCTTTTCCGAAGGCCACGGCTTCGGCGTTCGATTGACCGTCGATGATATACGCATCGCCGCAGACAAGATTGCCAACGGTGTTCAGCACCGTGTCGTTTCCGCCGGTCCGCGTGCCGAATTCCACTTTGTAGCGCACCAGCCCCGGCTTGAGCTTCACCGCGAAGGCATAGGACCGATCCGCGCCGAGCTTGCTGGTCTCCGTCTGGTACGGCTGGTCGTTGGCGTACACCTTGAGAAAGACCGTATCCGCGGGCTCGTTCAGCGCGCCATTGTAATAAAGCGTCCCCTCGTTGTGGTCGTCGCGGGCATACAACTGTCCTTCCTCGGGTTTCTCGTCCTTCGCCGGAGTGCGAGGAATCCAGGCGTCGCGCTTCGGCTCCGTGACCACGATGGTCGCGCTCCTGGTGACCGGATCGCCGCCATTGCTCAACGTGGCAGTCACGGTCATTTTCCCGCTATTCTGCGCGCGATGAAGAATGAGTTTTCCGGTCGTCATTTCCTTCACGACCGCGATGGGCGAGACGTCCCACTTCATCTTCAGATCCGCCGCCCCTTTGGCCTGCATGGCGCTCAGATTTGTGACCTGCGGCGTCAGCTCGATCGGCGTGCGTCCGTCCCAGGCGGGCGGGGTCTGGAGGGTGAAGACCGGCTCCTCAATGTCCTCTTTGATGGTGATTGGGATGTCCTTTATCTTCACGTCCCCGGCGTAGATCGCCTTGAAGCGCAGCGTCGCCGTGCGATCTCCCGTGACGCGGCCCGCGTCGAAAGTGAACGCAAAGCGGTCCACTGCCACCACCTTTTCCTGCCCGTCGCGCAGCAGGGTCCAAATGACCTTTTGTGCGCCCCCCGCTTGCGCATGGAGCGTGGTGCTCTTTCCTTCCAGCACGGTGACCTGCGCGGACGAAACGCTGAAAGCGGCGCCGGGCTGGGCCACAAGTCCGACCAGCGTTTGCAGGGGTTTCTGGTTTTCAAACTCCAGCCGCACCCAATCCGCCGAGCGCGCCACCTTCGACACGCGCACTTCGTCGAGATCGCCGACGAAATCGTAGTTGTTGTACCACCCACCAAGCCACATCCGGCCGGGGCTCTTGATGTCGAGCTTCGGATTACTCGCGCCGTCCAACTGGCCGTTGATATAGATCTTCCCGTCCCCGCTGCTGTAGGTATGCACGACGTGAATCCATTCCGCCATCGGCAGGCGGCCCTCGCCGTTCACGTCGGCAAAACCGCTATCAATATGCACGTGCGGCGGACTTCGGAACTGCATGCGCACCTTGGTTCCTCGTCCCCCACCCTCGTTGCCCCAGGCGAGAATCGTGGCATTCGGACGTTCCGCGCGAAACCACGCCTCGGTGCTATGCGGTCCATCGGCCGAGGGATAGTTGCCGATCTTGTCCCCGCAGAAGATCCCCTGTTTCCCAGGAAAATGCCGCGCCGCCCCGATGATCCCGGGCGTGATAGTGGTGCCGGCATCCTTCGACTCGAGCGTGCCGACCGCGTCGCCCACCACCTCCCCGAGGTGCCACACGCTCAGGTAACCATTGGTCTCGTTGAAGACCGCTCGCGCGTTCGATTCGCTGACCGCGTCGGCTTTTCCCCAATGCACACGGATCGTCTGCCGCGCGTTCCCCGCGATGTGCGGGATGCGCACCCAAATACTCGCCGATCCCTTTCCTCCATCCCACTCTTCGATTTCATAGGCGAGCGTCTCCCCGCCACTGCCGGAAAAGCGGATGTCTTCTCCGCCAGCCATTGCCTGCTTAAAGTCGAACCAGTCCTTGTCCAGACGGACGAGCAATGGGAAGCCCTCCACGGCTGCCGAGGCGGGTATATTTGCGCCCTCGGGCGTCGTCAGAATTGTGAACTCCCCGGACTGCTTCCAGCCCGGGTATGCCGCCGGCTTGACGTCCGCGGCTGCGAGCAAAGGAAATAGGAACAGAGCCAGTAGTTTGGATTTCATGGAGAGTGCATGCGCGGGGGGACAAGGCGCTCGGCGGAAGCGGACCTCCCATGAAGACTATCCCAGCGAAGCCGCCCGTCTTGGCGCGGAATCGCATCCCGGAATGAAACTCGGCACAACTCCAGGCGTCCGAAAGAGAGATCGCAGTCGAGTCCTGCACATTTCCCGTGGGACTGCGTTGGGATCGGACCAAACGGAGCACAGAAGTATCTGCCGTGTCGGGCTAAGCGCGAGCGCCGTTTCCCTACATTGTCATCCAGAGCGAAGCGGGGAAACATGGGCGCAGTCGAAGGAACTCCAATCTCCGCGGGTTCTCGCGCGGAGCGGTCAAGGCGTCCACGCAGGCCACCGGCCTCATTCTCGAGTATGGCACGACCTATCACAGACATTCTTGGCGGCTCGTACGAGGATCAGGTCTTCGATGACGAAGCTCCGCTCGGGAACCCACGGGATATTGGAGCTTCGACTCCGCCCATGCTTCCCCGCTCCGCTCAGGATGACAAAATGTTTTGGACGGCGCTGGCGCTGAGAGCGACACGGCAGAATCTGCGTCGCACATCTTGCCCGATCCGAACGCAAGCCGACAGGAATCCGCCTGACTCGCTTGAGTTGAACGGAGGGAACCCGCCAGCCCCGAGTTTTCGCCTCCACATTTGGCCGGACATCAGGAACGGTTCCCGCGTGTATGTGCCCGCCCACGCCCTCGCCGATCTTGAAAAGGAACTCGCGCATCAGACGCTGATCAGCGAGCGCTGGCGCTGCACGGTTCTAGCGGGTGTGCTCGCCGTGCTGCTCGGAGTGATCCTGGTTTACTGGGTGGCCCTGAGCCAGATGCCGGGCGAGCTTCCGGGGATGGGCGGGGTCATGATCGTCGTAGGTTTTGGCGCGGCGTTCGAGTGGGGCACGCGACAGTTTATCACCCGGCTGCTGAAGCACGGCCGTCCCCGGCCCGCGATGGCGCCGTACATTGGTTCGTTCATCGAGATGGCGCTTCCCACGTGCGCGATCCTGATCATCGCCCGGGCCGACACCCCACACGGCGCCATGAACAGCGCCGCACCATACGGGTATTTTCTCTACATCATCCTCTCGGCACTGCGCCTCGAGTATCGCCCGTGCCTTTTCGCGGGCACGGTGGCGGCACTTTCCTATGGCACGATGGCTCTGATCTACTGGCCCCAGCTCGAATCCGTGTGGGCCGGATCCATATCATTGCTCCGGCTAAACCTGCTGTTGCGGGTAATTCTGCTCTTCCTTGGTGGGCTCGCCGCCGCGTTTGTGAGCATGCGGATGAAGACCACGCTGCTCGAGACGGTCCGCCAAACGCAGGAGCGCGCGCGCATCGTCGATCTCTTCGGCCAGCACGTTTCGCCCGCCGTCGTCAATCAGTTGCTCACCCAACCCCTGGGCGAAACTTCCGAACAGCGCGACGTTTGCATCCTCGTTCTGGACATCCGAAATTTTACCGCATTTTCCGAGGCCCGGGGCGCGGGTGAGGTGGTCGCGTATCTCAACACGCTCTGGAGCACCATGGTCCTGGCCGTGAATGAGCACCACGGGATCGTCAATAAATTCCTCGGCGACGGTTTCCTCGCGGTGTTTGGCGCACCGCTCTCCGATGGCCACGATTGCCGTAATGCGCTCGCCGCCGCGCGGCGCATCGTGGCCGACACCGAGCACCTCACCGCTGCCGGCAACCTTCCACCGACGCGGGTCGGGATCGCGCTCCACTCCGGCATGGCTGTCGTCGGCAATATCGGTTCCAGCGAGCGCAAGGAATACACCGTGATCGGCGACGTCGTGAATGTGGCCTTTCGCATCGAGGCGCTGAACAAGGAACTGGGCTCGACGGTGCTGATCTCGGAGCCGGTGCGGCAGGCCGCGGGCGTCGAGGACGCGGAGACCATTGCACCCATGCCGATTCGTGGACGCCGCGAGCCGGTGCAACTTTACCGGGTGATCTGAGCCTGATCCTACGGCGGGGTGAATGGGACGAACGTGCCGTCACTACCAAGGACATACTGCCCCGGGCCGAGAGTCACACCCAGGACGGTGATGGTATGGCCGGTCTGGACGGTCAAGACGCCACCACTCCCAATCGGTATCCCGAGAGATCCGAAGCCGCCGTTCAGGGTAAGGGTTCCTCCACCTCCAGCGGTGATGGTGCCGCCCCCCAGATTGATGATGGTGCCCGTATCTAACGTCAGTGTGCCACCGATCACGCCGGTGCCCGTCCCCAGGCCGGTGCCCGTTCCCGTTCCCGTGCCCAGCGTCCCGCCAGTCAGGACCAGCGTGCCGCTGCCAGTCTTGATCAGGTCACCGACGGAGCCGGTGGTGACACCCCCGTTGACGGTCAAGATCGCTCCGGATGGGAGGTCCACGGTGTTATGGAGGATGAGGCTTCCTCCGCTGCTAATGGTCACGGCACTGACGCTGGACCCGCTGGTCCCAAGAGTCAGCGTGCCTCCGTACACACCCGCGCTTCCGGAATACCCAGAGGGCTGCAAGATACCGTCGGTCGCCTTATCTCCGCCGTCAGTGCCGCCGTCCAGGATGTCATTGCCAACCCCGCCTGTGAGGGTGTCGTGGCCGAGGCCGCCGAAGATCGTATCGTCGCCGGAGCCACCGTTCAGGTTGTCGAACCCATTTCCGCCGTGGAGGTAGTCGTTCGAGCCAGCGCCTACCAGGGTATCATTGTCATCGCCGCCCATCAGGGCGTCCCGGCCATCGCCGCCATCGAGCCGGTCGTTGCCCGCGCCGCCCCAGATCGAGTCGTCACCCCTGCCGCCGAACAGGTTGTCGTTCCCGTCCCCGCCGGAGATGGCGTCTCCCTGGCTTCCGCCCACGATGGTGTCATTGCCATCCTCGCCCGAGAGCACGTTGTAACCATCACCGCCGAAGATCATGTCGTTGCCATCGCCACCGAGGATCGTGTCCGCCCCGAGTCCGCCGAGAACGCTGTCGTTCCCCAAGCCGGCCGAGACAAGATCATTGCCGGAGCCGGCATCGATGGTGTCATTGCCGCCGCCGCCCACGATCGTGTCGTCACCGGCGCCACCGCTGATTCGGTCATGGCCGTCGGCCGACAGGACGGTGGACTGGCTGTTGAGATACCCACCATCGCCATTGATGTAATCATTGCCGTCGTCACCGGCGAGGCTGTCATTGCCGGCATGGCCAAAAATGGTGTCGTTCCCGAGGCCGCCGCTGATGGTGTCGTTGCCATCCCCTCCGTTCAGGTGGTCATTTCCTGCCCCGCCGAGAATGCTGTCGGCATCCGCTCCTCCTCCGATGGAATCGTCCCCCGCTCCGCCTTCGATCGAGTCCCTGCCGGCGCCGCCCGCGATCATGTCGTTCCCGTCTCCGCCGAAAATCCGGTCGTTCCCCTCGTCTCCGCTGATGGAATCATCGCCGACTCCGCCGAGCAGACTGTCGTCCCCGGTTCCGCCGGAGAGGTAGTCATTGCCCTCCCCGCCGACGAGGGAGTCCCTGCCATCGCCCCCGAGGAGGGAGTCATTCCCGACACCGCCATCGAGCAGGTCGTTTCCCACGCCACCGGTGATGATGTCGTTGCCATAGCCACCCGTGAGGATGTCGTTTCCTGCGTCACCGACGATCGAGTCATCCCCGGCCCGACCGTAAATGACGTCATTCCCCAAGCCGCCGAAGAGCGTGTCATTGCCACCACCACCAACGATCCGGTCATTTCCCGCATCACCGCTGAGGTGGTCTCCATAGGCGCCGCCCATGATGGTGTCGCTGCCGGCGCCGCCGACGATGCTGATGCCATGCAAGTTGTGCGAGCCTTCCGCATCGAGCAAGTCATCCCCGAAACCGCCATCGATCGTGATGTAGCTGCTGTTGGAAACCACCGAAACCACATCCTTCCCGGCCCCCGCATTGATCACCACCTGGTCATCGGTATCGTCGTGATCGTAGTTCAGGTCCAGATGCCCGTCGATCCGCACGGAATCATTCCCCTCGCCGCTGTTGATGACGAGGCCATGAAAAGTCCCATCGGCCGCGAATTCCAGCGTATCGCTGTGTTTCCCGTCGCTGATCGCCACGGAAATCGAGTCATCATCCTGACTGACGACGATGGTGTCATTCGCGCCGTCGAAATTCAAAGTCAGGATTCCGCCCAGGTTCGTGGCAGGAGCGAGGAGGGCCGGTGTTCTGCGCGACTCCAGTGACTCGATCTCGGCCAGTCCATTGAGGATTTCCGCTTCGAGTTGGTCGATCTGGTGCTGATTCATGCGGTATAAGGGGTATCGGGGAAGATGCGCCGGAAGAAAGGTGATGCCTCTCGTAGATTCAAGGTGAATTCCCAAAATATCTCGCTTCGAAAGTGAATCCGATAAACCGGACCCTCCACTTCGCAAACATTTGGCAGCGTAATTGTTACATCGTGGCCCCTAAACTCACGCAATCATCCTGCATAAGCGCGCAATGGCGAACGCGCGGTCACAGCATGTCCTGCGGGTAGGCGCCAGTCGCCCAGATCGCTTCCGCATACTTGACCCCGCTGGCCAGCCCTCGATAACGGCCGAGTGTCTCCTTCACATTTTGGGATGCATCGGGCACCTGCGGATCGTACGGCCGATTTCCCACAAAGGCCATCAATCGACCCAGCCATTCCATCGCCACGGCCCAATCGGCAGTCACGTCGACAAAGGTATTCGGCTCGAATCCGATCGTGTGCCCCGGCCCGTTGTCGAAGGCGTAGATCTGGCGCGGCGCGTGGACGGCTTCCCCGAGAATCGCGCCGGGTTGCCGCAATGCCATATTCGCCAGCGCCGAAGCCGCTTCATGATCCGGGTGCCGGTCTCGATGCCATAGCTGCAATGCCGTGTCCGGCTTCACGTCAGCGACGACCTCGGCCACAGCGCGTTTGGCTTCCATATTGGTCTCAAAGTGCATCGACGCATATGGGAGGAAACGCATTTCGATTCCCCGTTCGCGCGCGAGTTCGACAGTCACCTTGCGCAGTTCCTGATCCCGGCCCTTTACCGGCGGCCAATTCGAATAGTCGCCGATCACGGCGAGAGCGACGACGCGATAGTGTTTCCTCACCGCTTGCAAAAGAATCCCTGGAACTCCGAAGACGCAATCATCGTAGTGCGCACCGATGGCGAGCAGCGTTTTGTTCATGGAATCAAACCTTTTGGTCGTGAAAGGCGAAAGTCACGGCGAATCCGCGATGCTCCTTGCGCGCACCAAGACGCGCCGCTGAACTGCCACGATGCGTGGTGAAACCAAATCTGGGCGCCGTCGAATCCCTTACGCGATCGCCGCGTGCGCGATTGTGGTCCTGGGACTCCTCTGGCGTTCCCACCTCCTTCCGCTGTCCCCATTCCTGCGCAAGTATGGGGGTGATTCGCTGTGGGCCGCGATGGTTTATGCTTTGATTCGCCTCTGGCGGCCACCCGTGAGGGTGATGAACAGCGCCGGCCTGGCTTTTGGGATCGCGGTGATCGTGGAATTCAGCCAGATCTACCACGCCCCGTGGATCGACGCGGTCCGGCATACGCGGCTTGGGGCTCTGGCTCTCGGCGACACGTTCAATTGGCCGGATATTGCCGCCTACGCAGCGGGTGTTGCGCTGGCTGCGTTGGCGGACCTGCCCTGGCGAAATTCCGGTCAGCCGAACAAATCCATCAACGGTTTTCCCTCGTCGAGGAGGTTGTAGGGACGGCCCAGCATGTCGGTGGCTTCGAGGTTGGTGATGCCCATCGCGTGATACACGGTCTTGACCACGTCTTCAGGAGCGATGGGATGATCCTTGGGAAATTCCGCGTGGGCATCGGTGGCGCCGACTTCCTGGCCGCCACGAATTCCGCCTCCGGCCATGAGCACGCTCATGCACGAGGTCCAGTGGTCGCGGCCCGCTCCCACCGTGCCGCCGGAGCGCACGTCGCCGACCCGCGGTTTGCGTCCCATTTCGCTGGTGACCATCACCAGCGTGTCATCGAGCAGCCCCCGCTGGCCGAGGTCTTCCATGAGCGCGGAGAACGCCTGGTCGAATTTCGGCAATAGGTACTTTTTCAAGCAATTGAAATTGTCCGCGTGGGTGTCCCATCCTCCAGCACTCTTGCACTGGGAGGCGATGCTCTCGTCCTCCTTCCAGAACACGGTGATAAACGGCACCCCCGCCTCCACGAGCCGGCGCGCCATGAGGAGGCTCGTGCCATTGATCGTATGGCCATAGCGCGCCCGCAGCGCCGCCGGTTCGGACGCGATGTCGAAGGCCTTCTCCGCACCGCTCGATGACAGGAGGCTGAAGGCGCGCTCCTGCTGGCGCAGATAGTTCTGGACCTGCATCTCGCCATCCAATTCACGACGCGCGTCGTTGAAGGCGCGCAACAACTCCCGCCGCGTGTCCATGCGAGCCCCGTCAATTCCGCCCTCCATGGTAAGCGTGGGAGCCGTGAACTTCAACGGCTCCTCAAAGCTGCCGTTGAGATAATAAGGATCGTGGTCGAGTCCCAACCGGCCCGCAAATTGACCGGGCCGGGTGTAAGGCAGCTTGCTCGGCTTGTGCGGCAAGGAGATGAGTTGCGGCAGGTTGGGATGCAGCGGGCGCCGCGACGCCACGACCGATCCCATGAATGGCCAGTCATCCGGATACGGGCGGCGATCGTTGCCCTGCTGCTTGAAGGTGGGATCCGGGGCATGGCCCGTGAGATTGTAATAGTATCCCGCATGATGATCGCCGGTGGCCTTTCCGCCGTCCGTCACGCCGTGGACGAGCGAAAACCGATGGGCCTGCCGGGCCAGCAAAGGCAGGTGTTCGCATAGGTGGATTTCCGGGGAGGTGGTGCGGATCGCCTGGAATTCACCGCGGTATTCGCTGGGCGCCTCCGGTTTCATGTCCCACATGTCGATGTGCGAGGCCCCGCCGCAGAGGAAGAACAGGATCGTGGATTTCGCGGGCTTGCGCACGGTGGGCAGCACCGGCGCGGGCTGAACAGCCCCCAAGGCTCCCGGCAGGAAGCGCAGGCCGGCCAGGCCCGCGGTCGACGCGACGAGAAAGGCGCGCCGGTTGATCGGGGGATGGAACAGGCGTGAACTCATGGAGCAATGGCGGGTCACCCGGAAAGCCGGGTGCTATTATTAGTGACCTTACAGAGTCTCCATTCTTGGCAGGAAATGAAGGAGAAATAGAGCATAGCCTCGAATGAGCATTAGAACACGCTCCAGGATTTAAAACGCAGCGGCGCTGAGGCGCTGAGATCAGGCAGCAATGGACTTCAAATCTACATGGCCCGGAGTGGCGTTTCACAAGACTGATGCGCTCCCCATCGTCCGTCATCCTGAACTGAGCGAAGCGAAGGACCTGTGATCTCTGCCTTTCCTCACCAGCCAGATTGTAGATGCCCGGAGGAGATCAGAGGTTCGTCGCTTCGCTCAGAATGACGGGAAGAGGGGCACCCGCCAGGACTCCACGCGCTACTTCTGGCTGACGGCATCGCACGCCTCATTCGTCGAGATCGTCCTTGAAGTTGTACAAAAGGTAACTGCGGATGGATCTCTTTTTGGGGTGGTCGGCGAGCCATCGCCTGAAGGCCGCGACCTTTTCGAAATCCGCGGCGCCAATCCGCGTGCGAAACATTTCGTCCAGAACTTTCTCATGTTCCTCGGCGCGAATCTGCCGCTGATACGGTGCGGTAAAGACGAGATTCAACTCGAGGTGCAGCCCTTTGCTCTTCAGTGCTTCCCACTCCCCGCGATCCAGCCAGATGCCTCCAGTATCGGGACTGACATCGACGTGAAATTTCAAGCCGTGGCCGACCCGGTAGCGAATCAGCAACCGGCCGGACTCCGGGCAGATGAGCGTCCGCTGCCGGGAATCGTCGGCTTGCACCGGCGGACACGCGGCCGGTAGCTCGCGCTGATCGTGGCCGTGATGTTCCTTCCAATCGAGATAGGATTGAAATGGGATCCAAATGCCACCGGATTTCGGACAGGTATAGGCAAAGAGCCCGGGCTCGATCTCGCTCAAATCCATCGTCGTGCCGGGGCTGGCCGGGCTGTGCAAGATCAGCTTCGCGCCGTCGTGCGTCGGCGGACTGGCGAACCGGGCGGAATTCAAATTGGGCGTCGTCTCCATCTTGACGCCGGTGAGCGCGGCAAACTCGTCGAGCGCCTGCCGCCTCGCCACTCGATCCTTTCCGACCTCAGACAGAAGCCGCTCCATCTCGTCCATGCCGAAAACGCAAAACCCCTGCTCTTCGATCGACTCGCGGACGAGGTAGAGCAAATCGGGTGGAAACTTTTGGTTCACCATAAAGATCCTTCGCACAACCATTGTCGCTCGCGCGCCACGGAGATCAACTTTTTTGCATCACTTCGCCGCTTCGAGCGAGACGCTGAGAATCTCTTCGTCGTTCCGGGTGAAGAGGTGGCGATTTGCGTAGGCGGGATGGACCCAATTCACGGCGTTCAACTCGCGCCGGCCGCCGCGCCCGGTGGTGGGCTTGAGGAGCGGGGTGCGGCTGATCTCATGGTAGGCGTCGGATTTCAACTCGGCGATGATCAACTCGCCGCGGTCGTTGTTGATGAATGACCGCGCTCCATTCTGGACGATGAATCCCGTGGCCCAGCGCGCTTTCTCCCTGGTGACATCCGGCGTTTCCCAGACGCGCTCGCCGGTCGCTTCGTTCAGGCAGCGGAACTGGCCGTAGCTGCAAATCCCGAAGATGGAGCCCTCGCGAATCACGGGCGTGGTGATGAGAGAGTGGAGGCCGTCGGTATTGATCTCGCTCTGGTTCTGCCCACGCCAGAGCACGCGGGCGCCGGGCTTGGCGGCGTCGAGTTCGAGCATGAGCGAGCCATTGTAGAACGCCGACACGAGCAGGTGGCGACCGCTGACGACCGGCGTGGCCACGGTGAGACCGGCTTGAATCTGAAAGGGCTCCTGCCAATGGATCGCGCCGGTGGCGGGATCGAGTGAATAGACAGCCGTCGGGTGCCAGACGATCAACTGCCGCGTGCCGCCAGCCTCCACGATGATCGGTTGTCCGTAGCCCGGCTCGGACTCCGTCTTGATGGCGCGCCAGACTTCCGCGCCGGTCGTCTTGTCGAAGGCCACGACGGTCGCGCCTTGGGCTCCCGCACCGGCGAGGCAGATGAGGAGCTGGCCATCGACCAGCGGAGCGCTGGAGGTGCCCCAATGCGGTGGAACCATGCCGTAATCGGTGACGAAATCCTTTTTCCAAACGATCTCGCCAGTCCCGGAGTTGAGGCAATACAAGAGACCGCGCGCGCCGAGCACATAGACGCGATCCCCATCGACCGTGGGCGTGGCCCGTGGGCCAACCTCGTAAGCGATGCCGGCGTAGTCCGCATCCCATTCGCGCGTCCAAAGCACCTTGCCGGTCTTTTCATCGAGGCAGAGCGCTCGTTCGACACCACGCCGGGCATTTCCGCTGCCCGGCGAAAAATCGCTGATAAAGACGTGTCCACCCGCGACCGATGGACCACTGTAGCCGGCACGAATGGGCGTCCGCCATTCGACCTTCAAGCCTGCCGCAGGAAATGTTTCGAGGATGCCCGTTTCATTCCAGATCCCGCGCCGGCCCTGACCCCGCCACTCGGGCCAATCTTCGGCGATCACGGGGATGGGCAGGAATGTTGCGAAGACCATACTGACGAGGCAGAAACGAGAGAGGCAGGATTGCGACGGATTCATGGGGGAATGTTGAGAAGAGATGGCGCATCAATGACTTCAGCGGGCCGGAAGAATCCGTAGGATCTTCGCGATGCAGGTCGTCCGGAAAGTCTCGTCATCCATGAAACCTTCGGGACGGGTGCGGGCATTGAGCGGGATTTGCTGGCCGACTTGTCCGAGCCAGGTGATGGCATCCTGCGCGGCGGGCGTGGTCTTGTTTTTCTGGGCGAGGTTCCAGAGCGTCACGGCGTAGCGGAGGTCATCCGCGCCTTCGCGGCAGCGGTGCAGGGCGGGGTGCGGGACGATGCCCTGGCTGGTCCAGTTGATCATCGCGGTATCCGGCTCGCGGCCATCGAGATCGAAGAATTGGTAGCCGTGGAGGGCGAGCAGATGCCATTGCATTCTCGATCGGACGCCCTTCTGCATCTCGGCCCATTGGTAGGCGCCGAAGCTGTAGCGGGTGGTGGCCTGATTATAGATTTGGACTTCGCTGCCAAACTCCCGTGCCTTGTCGAGATCGGTCTGGCTATGCAGGTTCAGGCTGGACCATTTTGCGGCTTTGAAGAGGTCCTGAACGGCGGTGTCGAAGGGATCGGTCTTGTGCCAATCCACGGAGTAGGAGCCGCCGACGTTCACCCACGGCGCGTGCTCGCGGTAGAGCTTGATGAGTTCGAGGTTGGCGCGCGCCTGGTCGAGGACGCGGGGTTCGTCGATCATGCTGACGGCGACGGGCAGCCAGTTGTTTTCACGGGCATGATCGCGGACGGCGGACCAGACGATCTTGAGGATTTCGCCGAAGGGTTTGCCGATTTTCTTTTCCCAGCTCTGGCCGATCTCGCCAACGGCGTGGAAATCGTGCAGGCCGGTGACCAGGCCCGGACCGCCGTAGCCATTGAGCTCTCTGGTAAAGCCAGCCTCGCGGCACAGCTTCATGAAGCGATCGACGGGGGCGAAATTGAGAATCGGTTGACCCGCGGCGTCAATGCCCTCGAAGTGAATATTCGGCCCACCGGAAAAGGAGTTCATGCCCGCCTGACGAAGGACGGCGAAGAGCTCGCGCCAGGCGTCATCACCGCGGGCTTCGAGGATCGGGCGAGGAACTTCGGTGCCGTAAAAGCCCATCTCGAAATCTGGTTCATCGAGCGTGAACGGAAGGACCTGGACGGTGAGCGGGACGACGGTCTGCAGCTCGCCGGCGGTGAGAGTGATGGAGGTGGTGTAGGGGCCGGGAGCGGCGTTGTCCGGAATGGGAATGGTGATCCAGAACTGCCGGGTGAAATCCTTGGTGAGGCGGAGGTCCGCGCCGGCAACGGAACGGAGCGTATCGGGAGCGATCGTGTAAGCGATATCGGTGGAGGAGCGGTGCGTCCCGTGACGCACATAGCGCAGGTCGATTTCACTCGCGGGTATGGGCGCGCGGGGGGCGGCGACTGCGCCGACCGGGGCGAGCGGGCCGGCGGCGAGCTGGACCGGAGCCGGAAATTCCTTTAGCGGACGCACCGCGAAGGTGAAGGAAACCCGCTGACCGCGAGCCGCGAAACGGGCGGGCGAAGCGGGCGTGGCGGCGCCGGGAGCGTCGGTGAGGAAAATCTCCTTTTCCAGGGCGGGAAACCCAAGCCAAAATCCACAAGCCGCGGCATCCGCGGGGATGTCGAGCTTTTGCGCCTTGGGGCCGAGGAAGACGGCACGCGATTCAAACTCGGCTCGGTTGCGGGCCTCGACTTGCTCGACCCATTTTTCGGCTTCGGCCTTGATGCTGTCGGGGTAAAGGATGATCGCGGCGACTTTGCTGGAGTTCCCGGTGTCGGCGGTGAATTTCAGCCGGATTTTTCCGCCATCCGATTCGCAGTCGAACCGGCGGGGCTGGAAAAGGTGTTTCATGTAGACCTCCCAAAGGCTGTCGCCCGGGTGAGGCTCCGTCTTCTCGAAATGGTAGAGAAAGTCGGTGGGGCCCGCGGCTCCGCGATCCTCGGTGAAGACAGGGGCGTTGTTGGCCAGGATGGAACGTTGGCGATACTGGGAGGCCTCCCCTCCCCAATAGCCGAGATCGTCATACATCACCCAGCCGTGATATTTTCCGGATTTCTCGGGGACATCGACGACGAAGATCGTGCCGTCCATGGCGATGTAGTCCCGGTAGAGGCTGGTGGGAAAAGTATCCGCACGAGCCTGGTTGTCGCCGCCGGCGAAATTCAGCCCGGCGGTGTGACCATCTTTCCCATACACCGTGCCGGGATCGATGGGGGTGAAACCCGCGGCCACGGTCTGGCTGGCCGGCCCGAGATCGAAGGCGAGGATGCCCGGCGGGCGCGATTCCTTGGTGAAGCGAAGGTGATCGAGATAGAGCGCGGCGGGTTGCTTGTCCTTGGTGCTGAATCCGATGTCGAAACGGGTGATCTGCCGGGGATCGACATTGGTCTTGATGTCGTTGTTGCGGCTGCCCGCCTCGCCCCGATACAGACCGCCGACGGGAATGCTCACGACATTCGGACCGGGCCGCAGGTTGAACGAGCCGTTGTGGCGGTTCCAATACGACTTGCCGGAGATATCCCAGGTCGCGTCGGCGATGAGCAACGAACCGGAAACGGGCGACTCGCCTTCGACAAAGACGTCGAGCTCCAGCGCGTCAAAGCCCGACCAATCGCGCGGCATGCGAAAGGTGGTAAGGTACTCATTAACGGAAACCTTGACGCTATGCTGGCCATGCGTGGCGTGGGCCTCGGAAATGACGGCGGATTTGTTCTTGATCTCAAAAAACTTGAGGTCCGCGTCGGTCTCGAAATCGAGCAAGGTCTTCACCTCCTGCCCCGATACGCACGGGGCAATGAGCAAACAAAGGAATATCGCGGCGGGGAGGAACGGAGGGGGCTTCATCTGGAACGATGACCCCCACCCGCAGGGCCTTCTTATAGGAAACAGGCCGAGGCAGCAGTTACGCGGCCGGCGATCACGCCGTTTTCGCTGGAATGGCGTCATCCGCGACTGGAGGCTCGTGACTTGCCGCTTTCTGCGATCCGCAGCGCAAGGTCACCGTCACCGTCACGCCGCCTCCGGCACGATTGAAAATATCGATGAATCCGCCGTGGAGTTGGACGATGC
This sequence comes from Chthoniobacterales bacterium, assembly GCA_038228205.1. Lineage (GTDB taxonomy): Bacteria > Verrucomicrobiota > Verrucomicrobiia > Chthoniobacterales > Chthoniobacteraceae > Chthoniobacter. The sequence goes on along the minus strand of JBBRPL010000060.1, from coordinate 17,906 downwards.
TGCGCGTGACCGACAAGCCCAGGCCCGTGCCTTGCCCGGTGGGCTTGGTCGTGAAAAACGGATCGAAAATCCGGGCCAGTTTGTCGGTGGGAATGCCCGTGCCGCTATCCCGGATTTCCACCCGCAAGACTGGATCGCCGGGGCTGAGGCGCAAGCCGGTGCGGCTGCCCGCATCACGCTGCACTTCATTGGCTCCGAGCATATGAAGGGATGTCTCGACGGTGAGGCCTCCGCCGTGCGGCATGGCGTGGCAGGCGTTGCTGAAGAGATTGATGAAGGCCTGCTCCATCTTCCGGGCGTCGAGCACTGCCGCGGGAAGATTGGCGCCGAGTTTCCGCACGACCTCGACTCTCCCCTGAATGAGCAAATGACGCACGTGCTTGAGCGAGTTCTCGACGATGGCGTTGAGATCGTTCTCGGTCAGTTCCAGCGTGCTCGCAGCCGCGAAATCGAGCAGCCCGGTGACCACCGTGTTCGCGCGCTCCACGGCCACTTCCATCTCGTGCAAAATGGGTGAGATGTCGTGACCCGCCGCGGACGAGTGCTTGTTCAGGTAGTCGAGACCCAGCACCAGGATCGCGAGGGGGTTCTTCACCTCATGGGCCACGCCGGCGGCGAGACCGCCCACGGATTGCATCTTGGCGGCGTCGATCAACTCCAACTGGGCATTTTTCAAATCCTCGTGGGAGCGCGTGAGTTCACCGACGAGCTCGCGCAAACGCGCATTCGCCGACAGGACCTGTAACTCGGCCTCTTTGCGTTCTGTGATATCCGCAACGACACCGTCGTAGGAGGTCAACCGGCCCTGTTCATCGAAACGAGGGGTCGGAGTATTGCGGATCCACCGGATGGTTCCGTTCTTGTGGACGATGCGGTGTTCGACAGGCGCCGCAATGCCGGTGGCCACGAGGCGATTGAAACTTTCGACCACCATGGCGAGGTCGTCGGGATGAATCATCCGCGCCCACAAATTCCGGTCGGCGTTGTACTCCTGCCGAGTGTAGCCGGTGACGGTCAGACAACCATCGCCGTGCACCGTCGTGACGGGTGAATCCGCTTCGAGGTACACCGTGTAGATGTAATCCATGACGGATTCGAGCAGGCCGCGGTAGCGCTCTTCGCTGCGCCGCAGAGCCTGCTCCGCCTGTTTCAATTCCGTGATGTCCTTGGAAATGCCAAATGTGCCCACGATCGCGCCGGCCGCGTCGCGGACGGGCATCTTGGTCGTGTGGAGCCAGGTGCACTCACCATTCAGGAGGATTTCCTTCTCCACCTTGCCGATGAGCGGACGCCCCGTTTGCATGACCAGTTGTTCCTCCGCAAACGCCTCTTCGGCATGGGCTTTTTCGAAAAAATCGAAGTCCGACTTGCCAACGACCTCGCTGGGATGACTCAGGCTGAGAATGGTTGCGCATTGCCGGTTGATGCGCAGGAAGCGGCTCTGCGCATCCTTCACGTACATGCGCTCGGGGATGGCATCGAGCAAGGCGCGCGTAAACACGCGCTCATCGTCCAATGAGCGGCGGATGCGCTCCCGCTCGACGGCGTAGCGAATGGCCCGAACCAGGATGCGCCGGTCGATCTCGCCTTTCACCAGGTAGTCCTGAGCCCCCTCCTTCACCGTCGTCTCCGCGAGCTTGGCGTCGTCGAGTCCGCTCAGGATGATCACCGGGACATGGGGAGCCACGCTCTTGACTCGCCGAAAAGTCTCCAATCCATGCCCATCGGGCAGCATCAAATCGAGCAGCAGGACATCCGGCGTCATTTGCTGGAGGCATGCCTCCGCCTCTTTCAGGCACGCGACGCGCTTCACTTCAAAGTCGGGAGTCCGGCCCAGCGGTACGGTCACCGCGAGAGCCGCATCCGCATCGTCTTCCACGAGGAGTACTTGCGTCTTGCTCATCGCCAGAAATGCCCACGACCCTTTGCGAAGGCAGGAAAACCGCCGAAGAATAACTTGCGCATTGCGACCTGTCTCGTTTCCACCGTGCCCTCAGATTGAAGCGAGAACCGGGCATGCGCAAGCATTCCCTTCCCTGTCGCCGGGCCGTCTTCGACCGGCGGCTACGGGATTTGCTCACGATGCAATGAATGGACGGCAGAAGGTCGTCTTTGAGTCTGTTTCCGATCCGCGATGCCAAACGGCTCCATGGCAACATGGGGCAGCTCATTTTTCGCGGTGGGCCGGACCTTTCACCGGTCGTTAATTCAATGTCTCAGCGTATGAAAAGTTTTTCATAGGCTCAGATCGGCAAATTAACCCGTCTGCGTTCCATCCACAGACGGACTCATCATTTTGGTGCAGCGCCCTTCTGCTTCGCATCGTATTCGACCCAAAATTCGGCGGCGGTTTGTGCGGGGTGTTTGGCTATGCCTCGGCGCACGGAGATGAGCCGCAGATGGGGGAGGTTTCGGAGCATCTCAACATTCTTCGCCTCTTCGGGAAGGACGATTTCTTCAAGCGTGGCGAACGTAGCAAGGGGGCCGACATCGATCCCCCGTGAAAACATGAGATCTATCTGTTTCAGGGGCTGACCGAGAAGGGGCGTGAGGTCGGTGGTGCGTGGTGGACAAATGAGGACCGTGAGTTGCAGTGTCCGCAACGGAGTGAGGTCGGTGACCTTCATGGCCTCCAGATCCAGCTCTTTCAGTTTCGGGAACTTCTCCAGTGGCGCGATGTCGGTGATCTTCGTGGAATCGAGATTCAACTTTTCCAGTGGAGCGCCAAATAACGCGGAAAGATCGGTGACTCGGGAGTGGGAAAGGTCCACCTCCGTGAGCGGCGCGCCCCGAAACGGTGAGAGATCCGTTAAAACGTAGCTGTTAAGCCGTAGGAATTCGAGCGGCATGCCCGCAAGCGGCCGCAGATCGGTTACCCTCTCGCAGAGAGCAAGCCAGCGAAGCTTCATGCCCGTCAGTGGGGAAAGGTCGGAAACCTGAGTATTTGGGAAATTGAGAACTTCAAGCGGCATCCCACGCAACGGCGAGAGATCCGTCACTTTCGCGTCGTTTAAGAGGCTCAACTCTTTCAACGGAAGCCCGGCAATGGAACTGAGGTCAGTGATGTCGGACGAATCAAGTAACAGCACGGAAACCGGCTGACCCTTGAGGACGGAAAGGTCACCTATTGCGAGGCCAGTGAGATTCACTTTGAACGTGCCGTCGGGCTGGGCGCTAATCCTCCCATCCGACCATCCGGGGCGTCTGGTGTATTCCCGGAGGCGCGTTCGGAGCGCAGCCATTGCTAATTTGACATCCGGATCGATCAAAGCCGCCAGTGGAGCCGCTTCGGTGAGCCGCTTCTGCTCGCGCAAAGCCGTGAGAAGCTGGTGCTGCTGCGGCTTGGTCAGTGCCGCGCCCCCGCTTTCATGGAGCAGTATTTCGCAAAGGGCGAGGTTGGCGTTCGCCGCGCCATCCGTCGGGCGCAATATGAGGACGTGGCGATACTCTGCTCCGGCCTCCGCCAGACGCTGGCCTGATTCAAGGAGGTTCGCGCGGAAAAGGTGGTAGTCGGCGTTGCCGTCTACGAGCTCGATGGCATAATTGATCTTCTCCAATGCCTGTTCCACTTTCCCTTCGTCGAGCAGATCTTTCGCATTCGCGGCGAAAGTAGGTGCCGTCTTCGCGAGACTGGCGAGGGCGTTATTCGCGCGCACCAGGGCGAGTTCCGCGCGCCTGCCTTCGATGATAGCCTTCGTGCCCAGCGTGGCACCGACGAGCAGCACTACGACCGCACTCACGGCTACTGCTTTGTGGCGCTTGAGCGCAAGCATGAACTGTTTACCCAGCCCAGCGTTCTCAGCACTGGTGGCAAATCCGGCTTGATAAGCTGTAATGTCACGCTGGAGACGCTCGACGCTCGTATAGCGTTGGGCTTTGTCCAAGGCCATCGCTTTGCGAACAACGGCGGCAAGGCTGTCTGGGATCTTGCTTCCAGTTATAGGCTCGCTTTCACCTTTGGCGACCTTGTCGACGATGGCCCACGCGTCAGCTCCGGTCACCGAGGGGCGAAGAGAAAGGATGTGATACAGGATGGCACCAAGTGAGTAAATTTCGCTCCTGGCATCAAGCGTATCAACTTCGCCCCTCGCCTGCTCAGGACTCATATATTGCGGTGTGCCCATTATAGTCCCGGCAAGCGTTGAACCAGTTGCCTCGGGCGGCGACGTGCGCACCACATTGTCAGAACCCCGCTTTTCCACCACACCGATGACCTTCGCCAAACCCCAGTCCATGACCAGAACGACGCCGAAATCATCCAGCATGATGTTTTCTGGCTTGAGATCCCTGTGAATTACTCCCTTACTGTGGGCAAAAGCAATCGCGTCGCAAACCTTCTGAAAAATGGTGAGAAGTGCAGGCAGCGAGTATTTCTTGACCGTTTCCATTACGCCCTCTGCGAGTAGTTCGAGCACTTTACGCAATGTGATCCCTCGAACCATTTTCATCGTGTAAAATGGCTGGCCGATGTCATCCACGCTCAATTCGTATACGGGAACGATACTTGGGTGTTCCAATTGTGCGGTCACCTTGGCCTCTGCAATAAAGCGAGCAATGACAGCGGGTCTGGAGCCATCGAGCATCACTTTCATCGCCACACACCGATCTGTGGTCGTATCTCTGGCGTCCAAAATGGCTCCCATCCCCCCTTGTGCGACGACCCTGCCGATGTCGTATTTCTTGTCCCGCAGAAACTCCTCGGGTAAAAGGCGCTCCACCGTAGCCGTATGCGGGGCAAGCGTCATGTCGTCCTCCAGCACTGCCTTCACTCTTCGCAGTTCCACCGTAGCCGCCCCAATCTGAATCTTCTGATTGGGCCATAGCCTTGTAGAACCGACGACCCGTTCGCCATGCACAAAGGTCCCGCTGTTGCTGCCGAGATCTTCGATCAACGCATGCTCGTAGTTCAGGGTCAGTTGAGCATGCCGACCGGCGACCAGATCCACATCGAGCGGCACGTCACAGTCCGCATCACGTCCCAATACGTATTTCCCTGGTGGCATGGTTCTGCGCAAGAGCTCCACGCCGTCTTTGCTGACGATAATCTCGGTCTCAGGGGCATGCATAAGGGTGCAACGGAACCATCCGAGGCTTAGCGAGAAACCCTCACCGTGTCCATGAGATGCCAAAGAGGTATCGCGGCCCTCACCACAGCCGCCCGCTCAGCCGCATTTTGCTCCCGCTGACTGGCAAAATCACAGCAGGCACGAGGGGTCCTGGAACAACGAAAGAAAGGGAATCCGCTGCTTTTCATTGCCCCAACCGACCTGTCCGAACGTCTGCTGAAACTCGAAAAAGAAGCGAGGGCGTGAGAGGCGGTGCGGCGAACTCCTCCAAAGTGCAATCAGTGCAATTATTCTTCTTTTTCCCCAAACTTCCCCAAGAAGAAGAATATAGAAAAGTTTGGGGGATTTCGCCGATAATTGCACTGATTGCACTTTTTCTCTGTAAACGCGGCCCTCCGCCGGCCTGTCGTCAGGGGTTTCGACTGAGATGCGGCTTCGCCAGGACGGATGGAGCGTTCGCTGTTGGGTGGGAACCCCGGGTGTTCGCTCTCCCGCTGTCGCGGGATCGGCTACGTAGCAGCGAATTCATTCGCTGGGCAGGTTCCGCGGGCCGGGGCATCGCAGGCGTTGCGAACGGTTCCGCGAATAAATTGACGGTCGCCGCCGCGACCACCTCGCTTCGCGGGGCTTGCTGGCGCGTTTCTCGCCCGTCCGCCAGTCCCCTCCGCCTCCTCGGTCCTGTCGCTTTGCGGTGGCGTGCATGTCAGTTAGGCTGGTTCCGCCTGGCTCAAGCTCCCCATGAAAACTTTAATCGCGATAGCTCTTATCCATCTCGCATTTGCATTGCTCTCGCACGCCGATGAATCCGAACGGGTCCTGCCATTTTCCCTCCGCTCTTCGCGCGGCTACGAAGCCGCACTGACAGACTTCACACCCAAGGAGCTTAAATATTGCATCGGGACGGCCGTGGCGATTCGAGATGCTGGGCGGCGTATCATTTTTCGTGATCGCAGTACGCTCTACCGCGATCGTGCGGTCAACGCAGAGTGGAGTCCGTCGGGCGAGTTTTTTGTCATCGCAGTAGTCAACGGAGAAGGGCATTTTCCCTACCGCCATGCTATCTATATCTTTTCGCTCCGCGACTCCCGGTTGCACATGCTGAAAGTTCCAGCTTCGGCCGTGTTCATTAGCGGCAAAATTGCTTTCCGGTCGCCCAATCTCGTTCGACTCATTGCCGGATTCTACCATAAGCTACCGCCAGAAGCTATGGACCATCCAAAAGCCATTTTCTACGATCTATCGAGAATTCCTACTCCGCCCAACCGGCGGAAGCACGGCTTTATGTTTCAGCCGTAGAGCTCGCGGAGCGGAATCCGCTGCTCTCAGAGTAACTCGGAAAAATAACCCTGTTCAAAAAATGGAAGTTTTCGGGAGGACTCGGAAACAAGACGCATCGTCCGCAAACCAAGCGTCCAAAAGGTCGGGTTGACTGTGGAAGATTCGGAGCGATCCGGGCAAAAAACGCCCCTCCAAACTTTGGAAACCACGGATTTCACGGATGGCACGGATGAAGAGACACTGGCGAGGGTTCTTACGCTCTCGCTTCCGGTGAGTGGCTTCTGCTGTCACGCGCGGTTCGGCGAATAAATTCGCCGCTACGTAGCCGCGAATTCATTCGCGGAACCTCGGCTGCAAGCGAGCGGGTGGAGTTTCGAGCGGACGCCGCTTCAGGATCGCCGGGCTGGCTGATGGCGCCGATGACGACCGTGTCGCCGTCGCTCATGCAATCGCAGTCCACCTCGAGGGCGTATCCGTGCCATCCGTGGTGAATCCTCAATCCGAACGCTGTTTTGGGAGAGAATCGCGGTGCGGCGAACTCCTCCAAAGTGCTCTCAGTGCTCATATTCTCCTTTTTCCACAAACTTCCCCAGGAAGAAGAATATAGAAAAGTTTGTGGAATTTTGCCAAGGAGAGCACTCAGAGCGCTTTTCTCTGTAAATACGGCTCACCACCGGCCTGTCGTCAGGGGTTTCGACCGAGATGCGGCTTCGCCGGGACGGATGGAGCATTCGCTGTCGGGTGGGAACCCCGGGTGTTCGCTCGCAGACTCGCTCGACCCGGGGCTAATGGCTGGGACGCCTCCGGCGTCCAATGTGCAGGCCGGCGTCCAAAGTGCAGAATACGCTCAAAATCCCGATTCGTACCCGCCCTCGCCCTCCAATTTCTTCATCGTCGCCAGTCGCATCCGCTCCCGCCCTTCGGGCTGCCCTGCAGTCGCGGGGCAGGCTATCTGCCAGCACCCGCCGGTGCTGCCCTTTCTCGCCCGAAGTCACCGGCCACCGCCAAGCATCCAAACCGCCGCCCATGCGGTCTGCGACCGGCTATCTCGTTCCACTCGGTTCGCTTCGTTCGGTTCATCCTTCTGCCTTCATCCTTTCCCCACCCCCACCCGCTCTGGTAGCGTCCCGACCCAATCCCCCCGCCAGTCCCCCGTCCCTCCCATGCTTTTCGCCTGCACCCATTGCCACATGTCCCTCCAAGCCGAGCCTTCCATGGCTGGGCACAACGTCAACTGCCCGGGTTGCGGCGAACGCATCAGCGTCCCAAAGGAGACGCCCCCGCCCGCCGGAACCGAGACCGCCAAGGACACCCGCAAGCGGGGCGGCTGGCACGAGACCGATCCCAGCAACGTCAGCATGTGGCGCAGCCTCTTCCTTGGTCTCATCGGCATGGCCGTGGCTGTCGGTATCCTCCAGGCCGTGCGACAGTCTTTCGTCGGGCAGATCTTCTTTTCCGGCGGGTGGGTCACCTATACCGAGTTCGTCCTCTTCTTTTGGGGCCTCGGCATGCTCTTCCTGAAAAACCGGAAGAACAAGCTCCAGCGAGCGGCCCTGCTTCTCGACGTCCTCCCGAAGGGTATCGCCCCCCACATCAAGCAGGACAACGTCGGCCGTTTCATCGCCCATCTCTATGGTCTCCCCGAGCATCTGCGCGACAGCATGATGGTGAACCGGATTCGCAAAGCGCTCGAACTCTTCGAAGCGCGGACCAATAACAGCGAAGTCTCCGGGATCATGAACGCGCAGTCCAACGTGGACGCCAACCGCATCGCCGGCAGCTACGCCCTGCTCAAGGTCTTCCTCTGGGCGCTGCCCATCCTGGGTTTCATCGGCACCGTGCTCGGACTGTCCTACGCCATGGCGGGCTTCGGCTCCACCGATCTTGCGGACGTCAACGCCCTCAAGGGCGCCGTCGGCTCGATCACCGCCGGCCTTTCCAGCGCCTTCAATACGACCCTGCTCGGTCTCCTCCTGAGCATGCTCCTCATCTTCCCCATGAGCGCCACGCAGAAGCGCGAGGAAGATTGCCTCACCGACATCGACGCCTTTTGCAATGAGCACCTCCTCCCACGCCTGAATGACGGCGGTAGTGGCAGCACTGGGACGAGCGCCACCACCACTACCGCGCCCGGCACGCCCCAGGCTATGGGCGAGATGTTCCGCGAGATCGCCGTGATCCAGAAGCAATTCGTCACCGATCTGCAAAAGATCGCGGAATCCGTGCAGGACCTCACGACCGTCGTGAAATACGCCGCCCAGCAAATCGACGATCGCTCCAAGGCGCACCAGCAGCGCGTCGAGGAAAAGCTCGGCAAGTCGATGGACGAACTCATGGCCAAGACCAGCGAGTCCGTGGCCACGAGCGGACGCGGGGTGGAGAAGTATGTGGGCCGCCTGGCCGCCGGTATCGAGTCGTTAAACAATGCCCTTGCCGTTCTCGGAGAAAAGAGGATCGTCCTCCATCGGCCGCAAAGCCGCGGCTGGTTTTTCAACCGCAAATCTTGATCCATGGGCCAGGCACGTACACGCTCCGATCCGGAAGTTTCCCTCTTCCCGTTTCTCAGCATTCTCGTCTGCATCATCGGCGCGCTCATGCTGCTCATCCTCGTCCTCACCCTCGCGCAGGGCGCGCTGGGTAATCGACGTGAGGTCTCGGAAGTGGCCCGCGCCACCGAGGCCGACCGCCTGCTGCGCGAAGCCAATGAACGAGCGCGCGAGATAAAGCAGTGGGACAGCGAAAAGGAAAAAGGCGACGCTCTGCACGCCGAGATCGGCACCAAGAGTGAGAGGTTCGTGCTCCTCACCCAAACGATTAAGGGAGTCGAGGATGAAAAGCGCAAGATCGCCTTCGAGCAGGCAGCCAAGCAAAAGGAGTTGGAAAACATGCTCCAGCAGATCGACATGCTGAAGAGCGAACAGACCCCACTTCGCACCGAGGTCGAAAGGCTCAGGGAGCAATTGGCCGCCCGCAAATCAGGCCTCGATGCCAAGCCGCGCCTCGTCGTTCGTGGTTCCGGCTCCGGCATGGCCGCCGTCACCACCCCGCTCTTTTTCGTGGAGTGCAATGCCTCGGGCATCATCGTGCACAATCCCGCCGCCCCTTTGCACCTCTCCACCGGCAGCATCGGTCTCGATCCGACCTACGACGATTTCCTCCGTCACGTGGCGTCCACGCCCAAGGCCGTCGTCATCTTTCTCCTCCGGGAAGACGGTCTCGCGTCCTACAACCGCGCCGCCGGCTGGGCCGAAAGCCGGTTTAATGTCCGCCATGGCAAGCTCCCGCTGCCCGGCCAGGGAGCGGTCGACCTCAGCCTTTTCCAGCCTCCTGTCCCCCCTAGCAAACCGACCCCATGAAACGTCGCAGAAACCCCCTCTTCAACAGCAACCTCGATGCGCTGATGGACACGATGACCAACGTGGTCGGCATTCTCATCATCATCCTCATCCTCATGCAGGTCGGCATGGGACAATCCTTGAAGAAGGTCCTCAGCGACCTTCCAGAAGTGAGCCCGGATGAATTGCAGCGGATCAAGGAGGAGTCCGAGGAAATGCGAGCCAAGCACGATCAGCTCCAGGACGTCATCGAAAAACAGCGCCTTCACGCGGACGCCGATCACAAAGAACTGGCGCGTCTCAACCCGCTGCTCACCACTCTTGAGACCACCGCCGAACGGCCCACCGTCCCGATTCTGGCGGCGGCCAGCATTCGCGACAAGAATCTCGATAGTTCCCGCGAAGTCGATTCCCTCCGCCGGCAAATGGCGGAGCTGCTCGCCGAGCAAGCCCGCCTCAAGGCCGCGCTCGACACCACTCCGGCCACCGCCCAGCCCCCCGACAAGATCGTCCGCATCCCCAACAGCCGCCCCCTCGCCGAGAGCGCGAAGATGGAGCGCTACCTCGTCACCGCCGGTGAGATCTACGGCTACGATCCGGAAGGCGCGAAAAAGCTCTTCACCCAGGAATTCCAGCTCGCCCGCTTAAAGCTGGAAAAGGAAAGAAACCGGGCAGCCGATGGCTCCACGCAAATCATCTACGACCAGGAAAAGGTGGTGCAATACTTTGAGCAGAAACATCTGATGTTGCACGGCATCGAATTGAAAGTGCCCTACAACCAGACGGGGACCAAGCTTACCCTGGAACTCGTTCCCAAGCCCGGCGGTGGCGTCCCGCTCCAGCAGGTCACGCAATTCGGTTCCCATTTTCAGGATGAATTGCGCCGCCTCCATGCCGGGAACATCATCGCATGGTTCAACGTCACCAGAGGCGCGTTCGACACCTACCTGCAAACCCGCGAAGTCTGCGAATCGATCGGCACCGCCGCCGGCTGGGAACTCATCACCAACGCCGTTTACACCGAACCGCTCAACGACTTCGAGGTCAACCGCATGATCGAGCCCGAGCCCCCGCGCACCCCGCCCCCGGGAACACCCCGTCCCAAGCCCGTGGTCGCCGCGCCGCCGATGCCCAAGGTGGCGCCTCCTCCCGCGCCCATCAAGATCGACCCGCCCAAGAAGAAGTTGGACTGACGGACTCTCGGAACGCTAATCCCCCTGCGCGTGCGCCAGGAGCGCCGCGCGCATGACTTCGACCGGGGCGGGACGCTGAAACCATCTCTCGAACGACAGCGCTCCCTGGTGGAGCAGCATGGACAGCCCGTTCGCGGAGCGCGCACCCGCGGCGTCCGCCGCCAGCATGAGCGGCGTCCGACCCGCGGTATAGATGGTGTCGTAAAGCAGATGCCGGCGGGAAAGGAGCGCGGCGGGAATCGGCGACGCATCGCCGGGCTGCATGCCGAGCGCCGAGCAATTCACCACGAGGTCGGAAACCTCGAGCGCTTCTGCGAGGGTGGCGTCATCCCACGGCTCGATCGACAACAGATCCCGCGGAAAGATGGCGCCGATCGCCTCGTGCAACGGCTGGAGCTTATCGACGCTGCGATTCAGCAGCGTGAGTCGTTTGGCGCCGCTGGTGGCGCATTGCATGGCCACGGCGCGACCGGCGCCGCCCCCGGCCCCCAGCACGAGGATCCGCAATTCGCCCAACTCCACGTCAAATTGCTCGCGCACGGCGCGGGCCAGGCCGGGACCGTCCGTGCTGGAGCCGCGCAACCTTCCGTCCGCGTCGACGACGACCGTGTTCACCCCGCCGGCGCGCCGTGCGCCTTCGTCCGCCTCGTCCACCGCGGCCAGCACGGCCGCCTTGTGGGGAATGGTGCAATTGATCCCGAGAAATCCGCGCTCGGGCAGGAGCCGGAGGGCGGCGGTCAATTCGTCCGGACGCAAGTGCAGGCGGCAATAGCGAACGTCGATCCCGCAGGCGGCGAGCGCGGCGTTGTGCATCGGAGGAGACGCGGAATGTGCCACCGGGTCTCCGATGACCGCCAGGCGCAACGGCGGCCGCTCATCGGCGGTCACCGCCGCCCAATTCTGCAAATCCGGGAACGTATAAACCGGTCTCATCGAGAGGCGGCGGTCAAGCCGCGAAGCGCTCGCCCGTGTGGCGCAACCGGGCCAGCACCCGCTCTTTGCCGAGCACTTCGAGCATGTGGTAAAGACTCGGCCCGACGCTGCGCCCGCTCACGGCCACCCGGGCAGGATGGATGAACTCGGCAGGCTTCACCGCCAGGGAGGTGGCCAGTTCCTTGAGTTTCGCCTCCAGCGTCGCGGCATCGAACCCATCGAGGGACGCGTAGAGTGCGCCAAGTTGGGCCAACCGCTCGAGCGCGCCCGGTTTGCGCAGGGTCTTGTCCACGGCGGCAGGATCGTAGGCATATTCCTCCGTGAAGAAAAACGACACCCGATCCGGCACCTCCGTCAGGCGCGTCACCTTCATTTTTTCCAACGCGAGAACGGACTGCAAATACGAATCACCGCCTCCCGAAGGGATCGAAATCGGCGACAGCGCGGCCGCTCCGGAAGCGGAATCTTTGGGTTGCAGGTAGGCCTTGCACAATTCCGTATAGCGGTCGAGGGGCATCTGCGACAGGTACTGGGCATTGAACCAGTCGCATTTCGCCAGATCGAATTGCGCACCTTTCCGGTTCACGTTGGCCAGATCGAACCGGGCGACAATCTCCTCCCGCGGCATGACCTCCCGGTCGTCCTTGGGCGACCACCCGAGGAGGCACAGATAGTTGCAGACCGCCTCGGGCACGTACCCGCCCTCCATATAGCTGGTGATGCTCGCGCCCTGATCGCGTTTGCTCATCTTCGAGCCGTCCTTGTTGAGAATCAGCGGGATATGACCGTAGCGCGGCGGCTCGACCCCGAGCGCCCGGAAGAGTTGGATGTGCTTGGGCGTGTTGGACAGATGATCCTCCCCACGGATGACGTGCGTCATCTTCATCTCGATGTCGTCCACGACATTCACGAAATGAAAGATCCACGAACCATCCGGGCGGCGGATGGTAATGTCGGAAGAAATCTCCACGTTCGTAAAATCGGCGGGCACCCGGCCGCAGATCAGATCGTCCACCTCCACCAGTTCGCGCCGGAAACGGAAACGCCAGGCCCCGCCATCGTTATAGAGATGGCCGCCGGCGTGGAGCTGCTCGAAATAACGCTCGTAGATCGCATTCCTGTCACTCTGGAAATAGGGGCCGTGATCGCCGCCAATCTCCGGCCCTTCGTCCCAGTCGAGGCCCAGCCAGCGGAGGCCATCATAGATCACCTGCACGGCCTCCTCGTTGTGCCGGGCACGGTCGGTATCCTCGATCCGGAGGATGAATTTTCCGCCGTGGTGCCGGGCAAACAGCCAGTTAAACAGGGCCGTGCGCGCTCCGCCCACATGAAGATAGCCGGTGGGAGACGGGGCGAAGCGAACGCGAACGGGTGCAGTCATAAGGGGCGAGGAAGGTGGATTATCGTGGCGGGGCTTGAAAAGAGAAAACCGGGACTTGCAAGGTCTTCTGGGAGTTTGATTGACAGCACCCCACAACTCCTTATTTTGGCCGTCTGAACCTGCGCTCGCCCGTAGAGGGGCTCGCGCGCAACCTCAGCCTACTTTCCTACGCGCATTTTAGCACAACGGTATGTCCCATAAAATTCTGGTGATCGACGACAGTCTGGTGGCCTCCAAGCTCACCGAAAATGTGCTCGCGCAGAACTTCCATGGGGTTGATGTCCTGCTCGCGCAACGCGGTGGCGACGCCTTTGATCGGTTCAACGTCGCGCAGCCCGATCTCATCGTCCTCAATGAGTCGCTGCCCGACATGGATGCGGAAGCGATCTGCTACCGGCTGCTCAACGATCCAGCGACGGCCAAAGTTCCGGTCGTCCTGCTCGCCAGCAATGGCAACGGGGACAAGATCGAAGAACGCTACGGAAACGTCGTGCGCGTGTTGTCCAAGCCGGTCACGCCGGAATCGCTGCTCGACATCGTGGGCACCACGCTTTCGAAGGCCGCGCCGAGCGTGCATCCGGCGAAGCAACTGCTCTTTCACGATCCGTCCCGCACGATCTTCAGCGGCCACACGGCGTTCTTTTCCCTGCGCTCCGCGCTCCAGATGGCCTACGGCGATCGGCTCACGGGGGTGCTGCGCTTTTTCGTCAATCGCTTTCCCATTGAGCTCTTCATCAGCAAGGGCCGATTCCTTTTCGCCACCTCGCGCAACTTCCAACTCTACTGCCGCGAATCCCCCGTCATCCTCTCGGCGACCAATCTTGGGCTGATCATCGAGGGCCAGATCGCGCAGGCCGCCAGCGGGTGCCCGATCTTTCTTTTCCTCTCCGTGCGCAATGGTTTTCCGCACGATGACGTCGTGCAAATCGTTCGCGACCACGGCCAGCGCGTCTTCTCGAATCTGTGGACGGCGGGCCGCGTCACGTTTGAATTCGAAGAGCTCAATGAGTTCCCGGAATACGCGAAAAACTTCCCGCCGGGAAATGAAGACCCCGACAACTGGATTCTCGGCAGCCTGCGGCACGTGAAGTACGACAACCTGATGGGCGGCCAACGGCCCGACCCGAATGGCAGCCCCGCCTACACGCGGAAGGGCTACGAATTGATCCAGCGGTTGAAGTTGAACGACGTCGAGGCGCGTTTCGCCACGGCCATCAATGGCGCGGAGTCGCTCCAATCGATCGCGAAGAAGATCGGCATCCCGCTCAATGATGCGCTGCTCATCGTCTTCCGCTTCGCCGCGCTCGACATCATTGATTACTGGTCGTCGAACGTGCTGTCGCTGCCCGGTGGCGCGACCGCGCCGTCGGCGTCGTAGGTTCGCTCAGAACTTCCGCAGCCAGGCGGAGGTCCCGTATTTGGATCCCGCCAGCGCGCGGGCGGCATCGTGAGCCTTCGCGGTGAATGGGAGCGGACTGACCTCCTGGCCGAACGCGCCCGCCATATTCTCGCGCAAGCGCTTCGCGGGAGTATTCATCCGAATGCTTCCCTGATGGATCAGGCCCCAGCGTGTCCGCCGCTGCGCGGCCCCGGCAATCTTCACCTCCCCGGTGAGGAGATCGTACTGCACCGGATTCGCGAAGCATTCGCCGGAGCATCGCACGGCCGCCACCGGCGTGACGCGGGATGCAATCCCCTCACCCGTCAGCAGGGCCGCGATGGCCTCGTGGATCAATCGATACGACTCGGGCGCGGTGTGGCGGACGAAGGGATGATCGCGCGGAACCAGGAGCGTGTAGGTCACATCCTCGCCGTGCTCGACAATGCCGCCCCCCGTCCAGCGCCGCACCATGGGACGCCCGGCGGCCACGCTCTCCACCTCAGCGATCCGCCCGAAATATCCGAAGGACAACGCCGCTTCACGCCACCGGTAAACGCGCAGCGCCGGCAGGGCCACCTCCCGCAACAGGACCTCGTCGATCGCCATATTCAGCGGGGCGGAATGCGGCTCGGGATCGAGCACTTCGAGGAGTTCCGGGAAAAGCACGGCGGCATGCTAACCCGAAATGCCACGAGGAAAAGAAAACGCACGGACCCGTGCGCAACCGGGCCGCACGAAAGGACACGGAGGAGGAATGGCCGCAAAAAGGCGCAAAAGGCACAAAAGGGCTTTTGACTTCGGATGCGCGCTCCAGTCGCTCGGCGATGGAAGCTTGCGTCGTAGGGTTCAGGCATCTCGCCGAGGCCGCGGTCAAGGCAGATAACTCCAGGCGACCAGTCGCTTTAGCGTCTCGTGGAAAGTCTCTCTCGCGCAGCGGGCCCACGCCACATCAAATGTTCACACCCAGAACCCACGAGTTTTCATCCAAAGCCCTTTTGCGCCTTTTGCGCCTTTTTGCGGCCATTCTTCCTCCGTTCCCTTCTTTCCCCTCCGCATTTCTGCGCCCTCCGAAGTGGTGGTGAAGGTGCAGGTGGCCGCCGGTGACTTCGCGCGAGCGGCGTTATCCCATTCCCATTTTTTGGGGGCAAAACTCCCCATTGATTTCGCGGCCATTGTTTCCTCGAACGACGTTTGCCTTTCGGCGCGCGGTCATTACACTCGGCGCTTCCTATGGCAAAACTTGCACTCGGCAAAGGTCTCGGCGCGCTCATCAATACGCGCGTCGCCTCGCCTACGCCCGCCGTCGAAAGCGGCGAGCGGGTGCAACGTATTCCCCTCGACCTGATCGTTCCCACGCCGCTCCAGCCGCGCACCGTGTTTCGCGACGAGCATCTCGAGGAACTCGTCGCGTCCATCCGCGAGCAGGGCATCATCCAGCCGCTCATCGCCCGCCAGCGCGGTGACAAATTCGAGCTCATCGCCGGCGAGCGCCGCTGGCGCGCCGCGCAACGGGTGGGCCTCAGCGAAGCGCCGGTCATCGTTCGCGAAGCCTCCGATCAGGATGTCCTCGAACTCGCGCTCATCGAGAACCTGCAACGCGAAGACCTCAACGCGATCGAGGAAGCCAATGCCTTTTCCCGCCTGGCGCGCGAATTTGGACTGCGCCAGGAAGACATCGCGCAAAAGGTCGGCAAGAGCCGCGCCGCAGTGGCGAACAGCATGCGGCTGCTCGATCTGCACGAGCAGGTGCAAAGCTGGCTCACGCAGGATCGCATCTCCGTGGGGCACGCCAAGGTGCTGCTCTCGCTCAAGTCGCGCGACGAGCAGGCGCTTCTCGCCGATATCATCATTCGCCGTGCCCTGACCGTGCGCGCCGCGGAAAAGCTCGTGGCCCAGCACTTCGCCCAGAGCGGCACGCCGAAACCCACCCGCAACGGCGGCGGTGGCGCGTCCCCTACCCCGAGCACCCTGGCGCCTGCCCTCCAGCACGTGCAGAACCGTCTTCAGGAACGGTTCGCGACGCACGTCGTCCTGCACCACAACGACAAGCGGGGTCGCATTGAAATCGAGTACTACGGCAACGACGACTTGCAGCGCCTGCTCGGCCTGTTGGGGTTGCCGCTTGAACAATAAATTAGCCTTGGATCGTTTTCGCCTGCCCTGCCTCCTGCTCGCCGCGATGGCGTGGACCGCGTGTAACCGGTCCCCGGATACCAACGCGGATGGCAGCTCGAAACCACCGGAAGCCACTCCCGCCGATGGCAGTAGCGCGGCAAAAATTACGACGATCAAGCGCCCGCCCGTTCCCGCGGAAATCTGGAAGGAATTCTCCGGCGACAAGGCGTTCGCCGAAGCGCGCAAACAGGTGGAAGTCGGCCCGCGGCCAGCCGGTTCCCCGGATCTGGAGAAAGCGCGCGTCCTGATCGAGGAATCGTTGCGCCGTTCCGGTTGGGACGTGACGCGCCAGAGCTTCACCGGCGAAACGCCCCGCGGCCCGCTGCAGATGGTCAATCTCATTGCCCGCTACTCCGCCGCCACCCGGCCCGCGCCGCAGACCACCCAGCGCGCCATCCTCTGCTCGCACTACGACACCAAGCGCTTCAGCACGATCAAATTCACGGGCGCGGACGACGGCGCGTCCAGCACCGGCGCGCTCCTGGAACTCGCCCGCGTGCTCGCGCTCGACCCAGCCCTCGCCGCAAAAATCGAGCTCGTCTTTTTTGACGGTGAAGAGGCGGTGGTCCAGTTTACCGACGACCCGCCCGACGGCCTCTATGGCAGCCGGTATTACGCCGGGCAGCTCAACGCCTCGAAGCGCGCGTCGCAATTCAAGTTCGGCATCCTCTGGGACATGATCGGCGATCGCGATTTGAAGATCACCCTGCCGCCCGATTCGCCGGCCGATCTGGCCCGCGACATCCTCGCCGCTTCGGATGCGCTGCAATCGCGCCAGCATTTTGGATACTTCGAGCGGATCATCAAGGACGACCACGAACCGCTGAACCATCAGGCCCACATCCCGACCATCGATCTGATCGACCTCGATTATCCGTATTGGCATACGGCCGACGATACCCTGGACCACATCGCGCCCGAGAGCATGCAAACGATCGGCGCGGTGACATTGTACTACCTGCGGAAAGCCCTCGCACAGTAGCGCGCCCGGCCGGATTCCGCGGCCACATTTTTCGCAACGAAATGGTTGCCACATCCTGGGAACGGTGCTTTTATCCCGCTCCCGACTTTCCAGTCGGCCTTTGGAACAGCACTCGTAGCTCAATTGGATAGAGCATCTGACTACGGATCAGAAGGTTCCGCGTTCGAGTCGCGGCGGGTGCA